>NZ_DAHUXJ010000121.1 GCF_027307225.1 Bradyrhizobium sp.
ACCATGGCCTCTCGACCTTTGGGCGTCAGGGGGGCATTCTTGTGGGTGTCCATTCGGTTCTCCGCGAATCGCTGGTGGTTTGGCGACTTCAGAGTTCCCGGTCAGGGCCGAATGGACAACCTCCTGAAAGCCCACATCTAGTGGAGCTTCGGATTTGATATTCGCTCGGCGAACCCGGGGCCGGATGGGCAGCGAATGTCAAATCCGCTCCACTAGCCACCTTGAAGTCCGGCTCGCGCTGCATGATCTTATGGCCACCACGGCCACGGCGATGGCTGATCGGAATGATTTTTGGGCCTGCCAAATCCGTTCATGGATTCATCTGAAATCACCCTCGAAGCGGTTTCTTCCGTCAGCCAGATTGCGGCTGACGAGTGGAATGCCTGCGCGAATCCAGTTGCTTGCCCTGATGGACTGCCGGAGAACTTCAAGAACCCCTACAACCCCTTTGTCTCGCATGCGTTTTTCGCGGCCGCCGAGGCGTCCGGATCGGCGACGGCCCGGACCGGCTGGGGGGCGCGTCATTTGCTCGCCCGGCGAGAGGGCGAAATCGTCGGCATCGTCCCCTGCTATCTGAAATCGCATTCGAGGGGCGAATACGTGTTCGACCGTGGCTGGGCCGATGCGTATGAGCGCGCGGGCGGAAGTTATTACCCGAAGCTTCAGGCCTCGGTCCCCTTTACACCGGCAAGCGGCCCTCGCCTCCTGATCCGCGGCGATGAGAACCAGGACGAAATCCGCTCGGCGCTGGCGCGCGGTCTGATTGGGCTGTGCCAGGCCACCGAAGCGTCATCCGTGCACGTGACGTTTGCGCGCGAGGCGGAGTGCAAATTTTTGGCCGGGCACGGCTTCCTGCAACGGACCGACCAGCAATTCCACTGGCGCAATCAGGACTACCGCAGCTTCGATGATTTCCTTGCTACGCTGAATTCGCGTCATCGGAAAGCGATCAAGCGCGAGCGGCGCGAGGCGGTCGCCAGCGGAATTACGATTCACGCGCTGAGCGGCAGCGACATCACCGAGGACGCGTGGGATGCGTTCTTCGCGTTCTACATGGAAACCGGCTCGCGCAAATGGGGCCGGCCTTATTTGACCCGTTCGTTCTTCTCGCTGGTCGGCGAGAGCATGTCGAACGACGTGCTGCTGATCATGGCGAAGCGCGACAGCCGCTGGATTGCGGGCGCCATCAACTTCATCGGCTCGGACACGCTGTTCGGCCGCAACTGGGGCGCGGTCGAACATCATCCGTTCCTGCATTTCGAGGTGTGCTATTATCAGGCCATCGACTACGCCATTGCGCACGGCCTGAAAACGGTTGAAGCCGGCGCGCAGGGCGAGCACAAGATCGCCCGCGGATACCTGCCTCAGACCACGTATTCAGCGCACTTTATCGCCGACCCGGGCCTGCGTTATGCAATCAACGATTATCTCAAGCGCGAGCGCGCCTATGTCGCCGAGATGGGGCGCGAACTTGCCGAGACCGGACCGTTCCGCAAAGACAGCGGCATTGTGGACAACGATTAGATCAGGAGATTTTCATGTCCGCCTATGACCCGCAAAATCCGTTTGCCAAGATCCTGCGCGGCGAATTCCCCTGCTACAAGATCCATGAGGACGAGCACACGCTGGCCTTTCTCGACATCATGCCGCGCTCTCCGGGCCATACGCTGGTGATCCCGAAGGCGGCCGCCCGCAACATCCTCGACATCGACCCGGATGACCTTGCGCATGTGACGCGCGTCGCGCAAAAAATCGCGAAGGCTTCGATGACCGCGTTCAATGCCCAAGGCATCACGGTCCAGCAATTTTCGGAAGCGGCCGGCGGACAGGTCGTGTTTCACCTGCATATGCATGTCATGCCGCGGCAGATGGGCGTGGCGCTGTTGCCGCCGGCCAGCCGCAAGGAAGATGGCAAGGTGCTGGAGGCCAATGCCGCCAAGCTCATGGCGGCGTTGAAGGGAAATTGAATTTAGAAGGGGTCCCTCAATACCCCGGCTCTCCCCGTTGCGCAGCGAGCGGCGAGAACTCGCAACGATCGGGCTTGAGGTCGATCAACGGCGTCTCATCGAGACAATCGAGCCCTCGCACCAACACGCTCGAACCTTCGATGCCGACGAATTTGACGATCGAGGTGCCGATTGGGTTCGGCCGCACCGGCGAGCGTAACGAGAATGTGCCGCGCGTCTTTCCGTTTTTCTTCGGGCTCTGCAGCACGAGATTGCGCGGCGATCGGTGCAGCCAATAGATCACTTCGAGGTGCTGGTAGAAATCGACGCCGTGGAGCGCCGGCACCCACGGTTCGAAGATCTCGAGCCGGCAGACCGGACCCTCATGGCCGCCTTGCCGCGGCGTTTGCTCGTGCGATTTCCAGGGCGTGCGGATGCGGCCGATAAAAACAAGACCGGCATCATGAGCCGCTGGCATTTCGACGGCGACTTCGCCTTCCCGTAGTTGCGCTTTCACAGTCATTATTTCAGTCCAATGAAATGTTCCGCGCCTTGACCACCGCCGACCACCGGGCACGATCGGCCTCGATGAAGGCGGTAATCCCGGCCGCGCTTTGCGGGCGCTTCACCGAATAGCCGATTTTCTGAAGCGTCGCACGAAACGCCTCATCATTGAGGGCCCGGTCGAGGCTCCCTTTCAGAATGGCTGCGACATTCTCCGGCACCTTCGCAGGCACGGCAATCGAGAACCAGACACTGACGAGGTAGTCGGGATAGCCGCTCTCCGCAATGGTCGGGACATCAGGCAGTTCGGAGCGCCGTTTCACTGACGTCACACCGAGTGCTCGCAACGATCCAGCCTTGACCGAGGGCAAAGCCGTGCCGAAGGAATCGAACATCAGCTGGACGTTGCCAGCCAGCAGATCGACCAGCGCAGGGCCCGCGCCCTTGTACGGCACATGGGTCATCTCGATGCCGGTCATCTGCTTGAACATCTCGCCCGCGAGATGAATCACGCCCCCGGTTCCAGCCGAGCTGAAAGAGAGCTTCCCCGGATGCTGTTTGGCGTAAGCCACAAACTCCGCAACGGACTTGGCCGGCACGGAGGAATGGATCTCCATGACGAGCGGATCCTCCGTGACAATCGCCAGCGTCCGAAAATCCCGATCGGGATCGTAGGCGAGCTTCTTGTAGAGCATGGGATTAAGCACAAACATCGAGCCCGACACGACCAGGAGCGTGTACCCGTCGGCATCGCCGCGCGCGACCGCTTCGGCACCGATCGCGCCCTGGGCGCCGCCCTTGTTCTCGACGAACGTTGCCTGCTTGAGGTCCCTGGCGAGATAATCCGCAACCGCCCGCCCGACGACGTCGGTCGGACCGCCGGCAGAATAGGGAACCACGAGGCGAATGGGCCGCGTCGGAAACTCGGCCGTCTCGCCGCGCGTTGCTGCGAAGAGGGCCGCCATACCGACAAGTCCAGCGATCAAGGCCGACTTGAGAGGTGGGCCCATTCTCGTTTCCTCCGCAAGCGTCATGGTGCTAGTGGTCCGATTCTAACATTCGCATCCCTTCTCAGCGGACATTTTTGCGAATGTTAGAATCAAAGGACCACTAGCAAATATATGTTTCTAGTGGAGTTTAGGATTTGACATTCGCTTTCCGAACTGGCGGCTAGATGGGTAGCGAATGTCAAATCCGCTCCACTAGCGGGATCATCAAACCAGCAATGTCGGGGTCAGCCAAGCCACCATTTGCCGGCCAGCATCACAAGTTCACCGGATACGACGCCCGCGAAGATCGACCGCCGCGTCAGCGCGAACACGACAAAGCCCACCACCACCGCGCCATAGCGCAGGACGTCCGGGACGCTTGCGAGCGCGCCCGGCGGCCGCACCAAAATCTCCGCGATAACGCCTGCGAGGATCGCTGTAGCCACTGCCTTGATCCACATCAGGAGATCGGAACCCTCGTCGATTCCGCTGCCGAGCCACAGGCCGAGCATGCGCCAGATCTGGTTGGGGAATACGCCCGCCAGCAACAACACCACGAGTGCGTGCCAGTCGCCGACAAAATTGAGCAGGAAGTCGCTCATGACCTCTCCCGCCATTTGTGGACGCCAAAGGCGATCGTGCCGGCGGCAACTCCGCTGATCAGGATATCGATGCCGCTGTTGAGCAGCGAAGCCAATGGATAAAACGCAAGCCCGAGGCCCAGCGCCAGCACGTCCGCAAGCCCCCGGGAGTTGCGGGCGGTCGAAAACAGAAACGATAGCGGCGTCAGCAGCAAGATCGCGGAAGCAAATGTCTGGGTCAGGTTTGCCGCCAGCTCATAACCGATCGCGGTCGCCACCAGACCGATCAGCGCGAGCCCGCTGCCAAGCCCCTGCACAAAGGCCATGCGGCGGTCGCGCGGCACATGCGGCAGGAAGCGGTAGCACTCGACCCAGAGCGTCACCGCCGTAAAATGCGCGACCAGCGCGAGCTGACGCTGCCTGGTTTGCGGCGTGCGCATCATGGGCAGCACTGCGACCACCATCGGAAACAGCCGGACCGCGCTCACGGTCACCGCGATCGCCGCTTGCACGATGGACGCGCCGGAGGAAAGCGTCGAGATCAGGATGATCTGCGCAGGTCCGGCCCAGACCAGAAGGGTCGCCAGTATGGCCCAGGCCAGCGAGAAATGCGTGTCGTGGGCGAGCGCGCCGATGCCGACATAGGTGACGAAAAGCACCAGCGACAGAATGGTGAAGCGAACCGCGGCCATCCCCAACGCAAACGCACGTAATGGCCGGTGCCATTGGGGTGAATCGAGCGGCGGAAATGACATGAAAGATTGGCGTTAAGGTGAATCGGCGCTGGCCATAACGCGGACGAACCGTGTGGCCGTCAACCTCGCCGAAGTTCAAGGCTGTCATGCGCCGCTTACCCCCGCATCCCCACGTTCCTCAGCACGAAACATGCGCCGCCGGCGCGGCGGATGCGGTTACAGAGGTTGTCAGCCTCCGGCCGCGTCTCGGCGCCGATGCGCACCTGGTAGAACGTCCGCATGCCGCGGCTGTGATTCTGCGAACTGAGCAAGCTCGGCGACTGGTCGCCGATCACGCCGCGTAATTTCGCCATCGCGCGCGAATACATCGCCATCGCCAGATCACGATTGAATCCTCCGGCTAGCTGCACGCCCCACGGCTTGGCTGCACCGAACTGAACGTTCTCTTCCAGCCGGCTGACGAAATAATTCGGAGCGCGCTTGAGCAGCGCCATCAGGTCCCGGCAGGTGGTATGCGCGGCCCCACGGTCAGACACTTGCCCGCCCCGGCCGGCCGATTGCCATTCCTCGACCGTGGCGCCGGTAATCACCGAAACATAATGCCGCGTCTCCTGTGGCATCGATCCGCCGCCGGCTAGCCATTCCTGCACCCGCCGCGGCCCCGCATTGTAGGCGGCCGCCGCGAGCCCGAGATTGCCAAACTGACTACGCAACTGGCTAAGGAATTCGGCCGACTTCGGCAGCGCCTGCACGGGATCGAACGGATCGAGCAAGCGGCGCTCGCTTGCCGTTCCCGGCATGAACTGCGCGATGCCCTGCGCGCGCTCACCGCCGCGGGTCATCGGTCCGATGGCGTCGGGCTGAAAGCGGCTTTCTTGCCAGATGACGCGGGCAAAGAACTCGAGCGGCAGGTTATTGGCCCTCGCCGCCGCCTCGATCATCAGACACATGGCTTCCCGCGTGTTGGGATCGGCCGGCTTTTCCGGCGCCGGCGGGATCGCGAGTTCTTCGACGCTCGGGATCGCTATTCCGAAGCGATCGTTCTCGGATTGAGTCTCCTGCGCGACTGCGGCGCCGATGCCGCAGAAGAGCATCGCGGTAGCGACGGAGACCCAAATAGAGGAGCCGTTGAACCCGTGCATTGCAGTCCTGCCTTGGAAGTAAAGCGCCTTGACACCTTACGCCCGCCGTTTAGCTATCGTTCCAAGATGGCGGCTTGAAGAGAGCGTTCCCGATGACGACCGTTTCCGACGACCGTACTGGCTTCGCGCCCGACGACGATGCGCCGATCCCCTATATGGCGCGCACGCGGGAATATTACGCCGCAATCGGCTACACCACGCCCTATCGCTGGGCGCATTATGTCGGTGCGCCGTTTCAACCGCTGCGCAAGCCCCTCGCGCAGTCACGCATCACCGTCATAACGACCGCGGCACCGTTCGATCCCGCGAAAGGCGACCAGGGTCCTGGCGCCAAATACAACAGTGGCGCGAAGTTCTATTCCGTCTACGACGGCGATACTTCCCGGACGCATGATTTGCGGATCTCGCACATCGCCTATGACCGCGTGCACACCTCGGCCGAGGATAGCGGCAGCTGGTTTCCGCTGCCGCAGCTGCTACGCCTGGCCTCCGAAAAGCGGATCGGCGAAGTGGCTCCGCGCTTTTTCGGCGCGCCGACCAACCGCAGCCAGCGCGCGACGATCGAGACCGACGCGCCGGAAATTCTCGTCCGCTGCCAGGCCGATCGCGTCGATGCAGCGGTGCTGGTACCGAACTGTCCGGTCTGCCACCAGACCGTCAGCCTGGTCGCCCGGCATCTCGAAGCGAACGGTATCCCGACCGTCGTGATGGGATGCGCCAAGGATATCGTCGAGCACGCGGCGGTACCCCGCTTCCTGTTCTCGGATTTCCCGCTTGGCAACTCTGCCGGAAAGCCGCACGACGTCGCGTCGCAGGCCTTCACGCTCGAACTCGCCCTGCGCGTTCTGGAGACGGCACCGTCGGCCCAGACCACGGTGCAGTCGCCGCTGCGCTGGAGTGCGGACCCCTCCTGGAAACGCGACTACAACAACGTGGCGGCCTTGAGCGCCGAGGAGCTCGCCCGGCGCCGACGCGAATTCGACGCCCAGAAGCAAATCGCGCGGACATTGCGGGACACCGCTGCCTAAATTGCCTGCATACCCGCGGTGAGGGCTCAATCTTCGCAATATTGATTTACGTTAACGCGGCTTTTTGGCCGCGATGGCCTTCCGCTACCGCCAAAGCCGCGTAAAAGTCTGCCCGTTTTTTAGGAGCTTTTTGATGGTTGAGCGACGCCAGGCCCCACGCGACAAGGTGATTTACGGCGGCACCGCCGAGATTGCCGAAAATGGCGCGTCCCGGGATTGTGTGATCCGCGACATCTCGGAAAACGGCGCACACCTCGAATTCGGCAATACCGTCCGTCTTCCCAAGAACTCGTTGCACCTGACCATCGCGCGCAAAGGCCGCTCGTTCATGGCGCGGGTCATCTGGCTGCGCGACAATTTCGCCGGCGTGGCGTTCAACACCGAGCACTCCTTCGAGCTGCCCGGCTCCGACCTCGCTGAACGCTTGCGCAAGAGCGAGAAGAAGAAGCGCCAGCTGCAGCGGCGCATCAAGGAATTGATCGGCGAAGGCTGAGGTCAGACGCCTCAACCTTGCCGTGGATTGGCGCGATCGGCCGCCGCGCCTCGCCTGCTTCCAGCACGAAGTGCTGATCGAGCGAATACCAGGGCGCCGCGAAGCCGAACTCGTCGGTGGGCTTGTCGTGGCGAACGTAGTTCCCGATCAGCGCCCGCGTCACACCGAACTGGACATCCGAGTCGATGTTCGGATCGTCCGGTGAGTAGACCTGCGAGATCAACGTCTTGAAGCCGGGCTTGAAGACCATGAAGTGCAGATGCGCCGGACGAAAGTTGTGGCGGCGCGTGGCACGCACCAGATTGCCAACCGGTCCGTCGACCGGAATTGGATAGCCGGCCGGCTTGACGCTCGTGAAGGTGAACCGGCCGCTTTGGTCGGAAACGAAGCGGCCGCGCAGGTTCATCTCGGCCTGCTTGGCGTCCTGGTTCTCATAAAGTCCCTCTGGCGAGGAATGCCAGACATCGATTTCGGCGCCTGCAACCGGATTGCCGCTGGTGTCCACGAGCGAAACCGCAACGCACAGGCCCTCGCCCGGCGTTGGCGAGCGCACAAGCGAGGAGCCGCTCGCAGCCATCGGCTGATCGTCGCGCCAGAACGGCCCCAGCATGTTGGCCTGGGTTTCCGTCTGTCCCTGATTGCCGTTGTTGAGCAGGCAGACCAATGGCGACACGCCGAGCGAACCCGCCATCAGCATCACCTCGTTGTGCGAGGCGGTCGTCTTCTGCCCCATCGCCGCAATCAGCCGAACTGCATCGCCAAACTCGCGTTCGGTCAAACGCACCTCACGTACAAATCCGTGGAGATGCCGCACCAGCGCCAACAGGATTTCGCGTGAGCGCGGATCCTCGACGCGGGACATGGCCTGTTCGACCGCCTTTGTCACCATGGCTTGATTTTCGATGATCATATCGGCCTCCCCGCGCCGCTTTCCGGCTGGCCTTGTTTCTAGCAAAAAGGCCGGCGCGATGCGCCGGCCTTTCTCTATCTTCATGTCGCCTGCCCTAAGCTTTCACCAGCGGGCCTCGCGAGGCCGGGCCCTTCGACCCGCCGCCGCCCCCCCCGGGACCACTCGGCTTTGGCTTACGCAGCACGGTGCGCTTGCGCGCGCCGGGCAGTTTCTCGGGCTTCGGCGTGACCGGTCCATCGACAAACTCGAAGCCGATCTTGTCCTGGGACGTCGCCTCGTCCTTGACCAGCACGACACGCACATGGCCGCCGCCCTTGAGCTTGCCGAACAGAACCTCGTCGGCCAGCGGCTTCTTGATATGCTCCTGGATCACGCGCGCCATCGGCCGCGCACCCATTTGCTCGTCATAGCCATTCTGAATCAGCCAGGCCTTGGCGGGCTCGGACAGTTCGATCGTGACATCGCGATCGGCAAGCTGCGCTTCGAGCTGAAGCACGAACTTCTCCACCACCATGCCGATCACATCCGCATTGAGGTGCGCGAACGAAATGATGGCATCGAGACGGTTGCGGAATTCCGGCGCGAACTGCCGGTTGATCGCCTCATGGTCGTCGCCTTCACGCCTGGAGCGGGTGAAACCGAAGGCCTGACGCGCGAGATCCGACGCGCCTGCATTGGTGGTCATGATCAGGATCACATTGCGGAAGTTGACCTGCTTGCCGTTGTGGTCGGTGAGCCGGCCGTGATCCATGATCTGGAGCAGCACGTTGTAGAGATCGGGATGCGCCTTCTCGATTTCGTCGAGCAGCACCACGCAATGCGGATGCTGATCGACGCCATCGGTAAGCAAGCCTCCCTGGTCGAAGCCGACATAGCCGGGAGGCGCGCCGATCAGGCGCGACACGGTGTGCCGCTCCATATATTCGGACATGTCAAAGCGCAGCAACTCGACGCCGAGGCTCGCCGCCAGCTGCTTGGCCACTTCCGTTTTGCCGACGCCGGTCGGACCCGAGAACAGGTAGCAGCCGATCGGCTTCTCCGGCTCGCGCAGGCCTGCACGCGCCAGCTTGATCGAGGCCGACAGGGACTCGATCGCCCTGTCCTGGCCGAACACCACCCGCTTCAAGGTCTGCTCGAGGTGCTTGAGCACCTCGGCATCGTCCTTGGAAACGCTCTTGGGCGGAATCCGCGCCATCGTGGCGATCGTCGTCTCGATTTCCTTGATGCCGATCGTCTTCTTGCGCTTGTTCTCGGACACCAGCATCTGCGCCGCGCCGGATTCGTCGATCACGTCGATCGCCTTGTCCGGCAGCTTGCGGTCATGGATGTAGCGCGACGACAGCTGCACCGCGGCCTCGATGGCCTCGTTGGTGTATTTCAGCCGGTGATAATCCTCGAAATAAGGCTTCAAACCCTTGAGGATCGCAATTGCGTCTTCCACCGTCGGTTCATTGATATCGATCTTCTGGAAGCGGCGCACCAGCGCACGGTCCTTCTCGAAGTGCTGACGGTATTCCTTATAAGTCGTCGATCCCATGCAACGGATGGTGCCCGAAGCCAACGCCGGCTTCAGCAGATTGGACGCATCCATCGCACCGCCCGAGGTGGCGCCGGCGCCGATCACGGTGTGAATTTCGTCGATGAACAGGATCGCATTCGGATGCGCCTCGAGCTCCTTGAGCACCTGCTTCAGCCGCTCCTCGAAGTCGCCGCGATAGCGCGTACCGGCGAGCAGCGTGCCCATGTCGAGCGAAAACACGGTCGCCGCGGACAAAACTTCCGGAACTTCGCTATCGACAATGCGCTTGGCGAGCCCCTCCGCAATGGCGGTCTTGCCGACGCCGGCCTCGCCCACGAACAGCGGATTGTTCTTCTGACGGCGGCAAAGCACCTGGATCGCGCGGTTGATTTCGGCGTTGCGTCCGATCACCGGATCGATCTTGCCGTCGCGCGCCTTCTTGTTGAGATTGACGCAATAGGTCTCGAGCGCCTCGCCCTTCTTCTTGGCGTCCTCGTTGCCCTTGGTCTCGGTCTCCTCGTCGACGCCACGAACGGGACGCGCTTCCGAGACACCCGGCCGCTTGGCGATGCCGTGGCTGATGTAGTTGACCGCGTCGTAGCGCGTCATGTCCTGCTCTTGCAGGAAATAGGCTGCATGGCTTTCGCGCTCGGCGAAGATCGCGATCAGCACGTTGGCGCCGGTCACCTCTTCGCGCCCTGAAGACTGCACGTGAATCACGGCGCGCTGGATCACGCGCTGGAATCCGGCGGTCGGCTTGGCGTCATCGGCGCCGTCGGTTACCAGATTTTCAAACTCGGTCTCGAGATAATTGACAAGGCTCGTGCGCAGCTTGTCGAGATCGACGCTGCATGCGCGCATCACGGCGGCAGCATCTGAGTCATCGATCAGCGACAGCAATAGATGTTCGAGCGTCGCGTATTGATGATGACGCTCGTTTGCAATCGCCAGCGCACGATGCAGGGATTGTTCTAGGCTTTGGGAAAAAGTCGGCATTCGCGTCCTCTGTGGCCCCCGGCCATCATGATCGTCGTTGGCTGGTCAGGCAACGACAACCTTTGTCATATATAGTTGCGCCCGATCATGGCGAAAGGCCGGCTTGCACGGTTCTCCCGCACGCTGACATGAAGGTGCCGATTTACCCGTGATTTTGCGGGTTAACGATTCCGATTTTCGGGCATGAAACGCTGAAATACGTCAGCTCCCGATATGGCTAGTGGTCCAATTCTAACATTCGCATCCCTTTTTCGGCGGGCACTTTCGCGAATGTTAGAATTAAAGGACCTCTAGCAAACATAAGCTTCCAGTGGAGTTCTGGATTTGACATTCGCTTGATGAATCCGCGGCGGGATGGGCAGCGAATGTAAAATCCACTCCACTGGCGCGACGTCATTTCTTTTCCATCACGCATTGCAGAGGATGCTGGTGCTTGCGCGCAAAATCCATCACCTGCGTTACTTTCGTCTCGGCGATTTCGTAGGTGAAGATGCCACACTCGCCAATGCCGTTGTGATGGACGTGCAACATAATCTTGGTTGCGGCCTCGACATCCTTCTGGAAGAATTTTTCCAGCACGTGAACGACAAACTCCATCGGCGTGTAGTCGTCGTTCAGAATCAGCACACGATAGAGGTTCGGCCGCTTGGTTTTCGGCTTGACCTTGGTGATAACCGACGTTGCCGGGCCCCCGGTTCCGCCAGGGCGGCTTTCATCGCTGGCCATTCGAGGAGAGAACGAGGCGATCGACAACGGTTGCGGATCCGGGCTGGTAATCGAGCGTAACATGGCAGCGGTGTCTGGAGTCCTCTTGCGAAAGCCGAATAACGCGACAGGGCGAGGTTCTACCGGCGGCACGAGCCTTCGGCCAAATTCGGAAAACTCCTCCTGACCGTCCGCCCCTTGCCGACATGACCCATCCAGGCCCGCGGCGCGAACAAGAATATGGGTCGAGCTGCATCCGCCTGCAAGCTCGGAAAATATTTGCGATCGCCCAGCTGACAGTCTCCAGGCGACCGCTCGGCTTGCTGCAAACCCGATTCTCCGAACGGCGTTCCCAAAGTTTATCAATTAGACCTGTCTTGACAAAGCTTGGCCTCTGGAGATTCACGCTGCTTTTCCAAGCTGGCTATTTTCGGGCGCGACGGTCGGCCAGAACTGCCCGACCCCCTTGCTTCGACCGGCGTTCTCCCGCCCGGATTTGGCCCAGCGTTCCCGAAACCAGGCGACCTGGCCCAGGCGACCAAGCCCGTCAGCTCGCCTGGCGCGGCCAGCCGATCCAAAGGGCATGTGCGTCGCATAAGAGCCCGTATTGCCCCCTGGAAAACTTCCAATCCGGTGCTTTCCCGCAAGGCTTCCTTAATCATTTGGAAACCCCCGCCCCCTACCCTGATTCCTAGGGCTTGTCCGGTAAGGGACCGGCTCGGAAATCTGTTTATGAACAGCGTCTTAGCTAGAATGGCGGACTGTCAGCCGAAGCGGCGGAATGAACCGCGCTGTCGGCTTCTGAACAGGGAAAGGTCATCGGACGGTTGGGCATAATTTGGCCTCACGAAGCGGTGATCAAGACAGAAAATAGGACGGGAAAGTTCATGCTTCGGACCAACTTGGTTACCTCGCGCGGGTTGCGGGTTTACTTCTTCGGGTTTGTCGCGGTCACCGCCGCAGTCGCCTTCACCACCGATATCGCCGAAGCACGCCATTACCGACACTACCACCACGCCGTCCGCAATCACCACGCGGAAGCGTCGGAGGACAGCTATGGCCCGCCCTTCTCGGAGATGATCGTAGACGCCAATTCCGGCGCGACGCTTTCGTCTACCAATCCGGATGCGAGCCGCCATCCCGCGTCGCTCACCAAAATCATGACGCTTTATCTGCTGTTCGAGCGCCTCGACGCCGGCAAGATCAAGCTCGACACTGAACTGCCCGTTTCCAGACGTGCGTCCGAACAGGACCCGACCAAGCTTGGATTGCTGCCGGGCCAGACCATCCGCGTCGAGGATGCGATCAAGGGACTGGTGACGCGTTCCGCCAACGATGCCGCTGTGGTGATCGCCGAGGCACTCGGCGGCAGCGAGGAAGATTTCTGCAAGTTGATGACGCGCAAGGCCCATGCGCTCGGTATGACCCATACCACCTACGTCAATGCCTCAGGGCTTCCCGATGACGCGCAGGTAACGACCGCGCGCGATCAGGCAACGCTCGGCCGCGCCATTCAGGATCGCTTCCCGCGCTACTATCGCTATTTCTCGACCGTATCGTTCACCTTCCGCGGCCATTCGATCGCCAACCACAACCATCTGTTGGGTTCGGTTGAAGGCGTCGACGGTATCAAGACCGGCTACACGCGCTCTTCCGGCTTCAATCTCGTCACTTCGATCCGCAGAGGCAATCGCCATCTGGTTGGCGTGGTAATGGGCGGCCACAGCGCCGGCTCTCGCGATGCCATAATGCGCAATCTTCTCGCCGAAAATCTTGATAAGGGCGCGACCCACCGCACGGTCGCCGCGATCACCGAGCACAATCCGTCCGGGCCCAACGTTCAAGTTGCGAACAGCGACGACGAGGATGCGGCCTCCGCGTCGGACGCCCCGACCGCGGCGCTTGCGCCTGCACCTAGCCAGCCGGCTTCGGTTTCGATCACGCCTGCGGCGCCGCGGCCTGCGGCTGCAGCTTCCCTGATGTCGAGGGCGACAGCCGACGCATCGTCGCTAAAGTCTGGGTCCAGGGCAGAACAGGCCCGGACCGAGCCTGCCCCCTTGACCAGCGGCGTTATCCAGACCCAGCCGATCGCCGCGATCCCCGGTTCGTCCGAACCGATGAAGCCGGTCAGGGTGAAGACGGTTCAGATCAAGGCTGGTCAGGTCAGACTGGCCTCCGCCGGTCCTGCCCAGCCCGCCCCGCCCATCACCAGCACGATCCCGGCACGATCCGACGTTGCGGAAACCTCCAAAGCGGTGGTCGCAAAGGCAGAACTGCCCCCGCAGCCCCTCGGCCACGGCACCGGCAACGGTATCTTGGGCGTGCTGCCGGCCTCCAGCGTCGCTTCCCCATCGCCCTCGCAGACATTGGCCCACGCCGAACCTGCCCAGCAGCCGTCTGCCAAGCCCGAAACCGTCCATACCGGATGGATTGTTCAGGTCGGCGCGCTTGAAAGCGAGAGCGAGGCGCAAAAGCGGATCGAGGCGGCCCGCGACCATGCCCATGGCCTGCTCAACAAGGCCGATCCTTTCACTGAGACGGTCGTCGCCAAAGGCGATCGTACCCTGGTTCGGGCCCGTTTTGCCGGCCTTGACCGCGACCAGGCGGAAGCCGTCTGTCGCACGCTCAAGCGCAGCGACATCTCCTGCATGACGGTTCACAACTAAGACAGCAGACAGCCAATTCCCTGCAAACGGGCGGCCGCCTTAAGGGGCCGCCCGTTTCGTTTGCAACCTCTCGTCAAGATTTTGCGGTTAGACCTTAAGCAAAATCGGTCACGCCGGGTAACGGCGGGCGGTAACGGCGTCTGATGGATGGAAGGTGGCGGCTCAAAGGCGTTCAGCGTTTGATGGCGTTCCGGAGTTAGTTGCGATGCGTGCGAAGCAAAACCTCTTTGGCCTCGTTTACACGGGCCGCGAGGTACGTCGACCCCCCCTGGTCGGGATGAAGTTTCTTCATGAGCATACGGTGGGCACGGCCGATCTCCTCGCGTCCCGCCCCCGGCTTCAGGCCAAGGATCTGATAGGCCTCCTCGTCCGTCATTTTGCTGCTCGCCGCCGCACGGCGTTGCCGCCCTGCCGCATCGCCTTGCGCGTTCTGACGCCAGGCGGGAAACCGGCGGTCCAGATAGCTTTCAAGTAACGGCACGCTCTCGGCGTCCAACTCACCGAACATTGCAAGCAACGCCGGAAGGTCGAAATCCTCCAGCGAGCGTCCGGCATTCCGGCCGGAAACGATCGTCCCCGTCAGCGCCCCGGTATCGTGATCTAACGCCATCTCGAAAAACCGGGAGCGGACGCGCGAGGCCTGGCCGCGTGACCGCTGCCCGCCTCCGACGCCAAAAAGTCCGCCAATTGGCCCAAACCCTTGCGAGCCGAGCGGCGCCCATCCGAGTAACCCGGCGCCAAAGATGCCAAGCGGTACGGCGACCGCGAGTTCGCCCTTGAGCCCGGTGAAAGCCGCAACCGCAAGCGCAAGTATGCCGCCGCCGATCTTGACGGCGCGCGCCAGCACGGCCGGATTGGCCGCGCGAAACATCTGCAGCAGCAAATAAAGTATGATGACGGCGACGGCGCCTGCGACCAGGGTGGGCATGGTTCTCCATATAGCAATTGCACCGCGCGAAAAAAGCGTGACGAGTCCGACCGGCCATCGGATCGTCAAAAAACGCTTTGGCGCTGCGCTTCCCTGAAATTATCATTTTCAGCGTGCTGGAATTTCTGCGGGAGGGCAACATGACGGTCCAGGGTTTGACGACCATCAAAAGCAGTCATGGACCGAACGAGACCATGGCGCGGCTTGAAAGCGCCGTGAAAGCCAAGGGGTTGACGGTCTTCGCCCGGATCGATCATGCCGGCGGTGCGTCCGCAGCCGGCCTTTCGTTGCGGCCGACGGAAGTCCTGATCTTTGGAAATGCCAAGGGCGGAACGCCGCTGATGCAGGCCGTCCAAACCGTTGGAATCGACCTGCCCCTCAAGGCGCTGGTCTGGCAGGACGCGTCGGGTGAAACCTGGCTTTCGTGGAACGATCCGGCGTGGCTCGCCGCACGGCACGGCCTGAGCGGCGTGGAAGCCGTAGTCGGCAAGCTGGCAGCACTCCTCGAAGAGCTGGCCAAGACGGCAACGGCGGCGTGAGGAGAGTCACTTCATCTGACCGAGCAGATTGGCCGCACCGCGGTCGTTTCGTGAAAGCTTGAGCAGTGCCTCGCGTCCTCCCGCGGCATAGGCGGCGGCCGCGCGCAAAAGCTCCCGCAACTGGGCGGCTGCGCCCGGATCGAATCGCGACCACGCCCCTCCGGTGAGCCGCGCGATTTCGCGAAACGCCCGCTCGACCGCGGCGTCGTGCCCTTCCTGAAACATGAAGACCGGCACCTTGAGCAAACCGAGCTCACCGGCTTTTACGCAGAGGTCATCGACGCCTTCCTCCATGGCATCGCCGACGAACACAACGGCCCGCACCCCGGAAGCGACGGCCTCTCGCCGTGCCTCCGACAACACCTTGCCGATCTGGGTGTTGCCGCCGCGGCAATCGATCTTGCCCATCAGCCGCGCCAATGTGGCGCTGTCGGAAATCCAGCCCGAAGCGCGGCATTCATCGAAGCCGCGATAGTAGACCAGCCGAATATCGAGGCTGCCGAGCAAGGCAGCTTCGCGAAACATGTCGGCTTGCAGGGCGCACGCCATGTCCCACGTCGGCTGGCGGCTCATCGTAGCGTCGAGCGCGAAGATGAGCCGGCCCTTGTTGCCCGGTGCGAAGGGCGACATCGCCTTTGCCCTGGCGACAAAGGCGGCAATGTCCTCGGACGTCGACGGTGGCCGCTCCGGCAACGGATTGCCTGCGCGGTCGCGCGCGATTGGCTTGTCGGACTTCGGGTTGCGGGGATCACCGGACATGGCCTGCTCCTGCCGGCGCAATGTGGGTTGCGCCCACAGGCCGGTCAATGCGGCTGCACAGGTCCAACCCTACGGCAAACGCTGGCTAGTGCGGTGAATTTGAAGTTCCTATCAGTTTCGCGGTAATCTCGTCATAGGAGCTTCAAATTCTAAACCGCACTAGAATCATATAATTGGCTAGTGCTCCTTTGATTCCGAAGTTCGAAACGTGGCTCCGCAAAATGGGCTCAGCGCGAGTTGAAGCCGCCGTCCATGCCGCCGGGAAGCGGCGCGGGGTCAGTGGCCAGATGCTCAACCCAGTTGAGCACCTCTGCGCGCTGCGCCGGCGAAAGCTTGACGAAAGCCTTCCATAGCCTCAAACCTTGGACGGTCTCGTTCGATGGGTAACCGAGCGTGGCGCTGACTTCCAATACAGATGTGCGGTTTTTCATCTCGCGCCTTTAGCGGTGATGTGGGCAAGATGATGTCGGCAATGGGAGCCAAACACGCCTCGCCCGGGTGGAAAGTATGCCAAGGAACAACCCCTCGGGCAAGGCTGCTTGGATACCGGCGACAGACGCAATGGCCGAATTGCAGCTTTTTCCTGCGGCAAAACGCTTGAAGCGCGTGCAAGCGTCGAAGCGGGCAGAAGGATTCCGGCATTGAAACCCCACGTCGCGTTGCGGCAACAATCAGCAATCGAGCAGACACGCTTCACAACACATGCGCCCGGCGCACGTTCCCATCGTTGAGGCCGCTTCCGTCGATGTCGGCCTCAATGGTCGAACGCCCATGAAAAACTCACTTTTATGTGACGCCTTGTACCGAAAGCTCCGAAATAAACCGTCGCCGCCGCTGTTTCCACCATTACGTAAAACCACACGGAAGACCTGTCCATGCCCAAGGTGCCGCCCGAGGCCGCGCTGCTCTCGCTTTCGACCTCGGTCCCTCCCCACATCTTCCCGCAGAAGGATATTCTCGACGCCGCCTGGGAGGTCTTCGGCAGCCGCTTTCCCGACTACGGCCGCTTCGCCAGCATTTTTGCCAACACCGGAATCATCAAGCGCCATGGCGTCAAGCCGTTCGACTGGTACCTGACCCAGCGCGGCTGGCCAGAGCGGACGGAGGCCTTCTTCGAGGGCGCGGAAGCGCTGTTCATCGAAGCCGCAACCGGCGCGTTGGCCAAGGCCCACCTCGCGGCCGCCGACGTCGACACCGTGGTCACGGTCTGTTCGACCGGCATTGCGACGCCAAGCCTCGATGCGCGGATCGCAAAACGCATGGGCTTCCGTTCGGACGTCTCGCGTGTGCCGGTGTTCGGGCTCGGCTGCGCCGGTGGCGCCTCCGGCCTGTCGATTGCCTCCCGCCTGGCGCAGTCGCGCCCCGGCACCAACGTGTTGATGGTGACGGTCGAGCTCTGCACGCTGGCGCTTCGGCTCGACGAACTCTCCAAGGCCAACATCATCGCCACCAGCCTGTTCGGCGACGGCGCGGCGGCGATCGTGCTGCGCGCAGGCGACGGCGGCGAGACGCTGATCGAGGCGGTCGGCGAGCATCTTTGGCCGGATACGCTGGACGTCATGGGATGGAACATCGATCCCCTGGGCTTTGGCGTGATCCTTCGCCGCACCATACCCGAGTTCGTCACGTCCGAACTGAAGCCGGCGCTGACGCAGATCCTGGCGCGCATGGATCGCAAGATCGCCGACTACGACAAACTCATCTTTCATCCCGGTGGCGCCAAGGTGATCGACGCGATCGAAACGGCGCTGTCGCTCCACCAGGGCACGCTGGAGCATGAGCGGGCCGTGATCGCCGACTACGGCAACATGTCGGCGCCGACCTTGCTGTTCATCCTCGAACGCAACCTCGCGAAAGGCTTAGCCCACCGCTCGCTACTGACAGCGCTCGGCCCCGGCTTTACCGCGAGCTGTGTCTCGCTGCGGCGCGCGGCGTGACGGCGACTGCGATCCTCCTTGCTCTGGTGACCGCCCAGCGCGGCGCCGAGTTGATCCTTTCCCGGCACAACACGAGAAAGTTGGTGGCGCAGGGCGCCATCGAAGTGGCGCCGCAGCACTACCCCCTGATGGTCGCCGTGCATGGCGCCTGGCTTGCCGCGCTCTGGGTCTTCGGACACGACCAGTCGGTCAATCTTGCCGCACTTGCCGCCTATCTTGCGCTTCAGGTCTTGCGCGCCTGGGTGATGATGACGCTCGGCCCGCGCTGGACCACGCGCATCGTCGTGCTGCCGAACGCGCCGCTGGTCGCGGGCGGTCCCTATCGCTATCTCCGCCACCCCAACTATGCCGTTGTGGCCGGCGAGATCGCCGTTCTGCCGTTGATGCTGCATCTTCCCGAACTCGCCGTGCTGTTCACGACGCTCAATGCGATTGTGCTTTTCATTCGCATCCGCGCCGAGGACCGCGCGCTCGATCTCTCGCGCCGCCATGCGCTGCAAGAAGCACCAAGAGCGACAACGCCGTGAACGGAGACGCCATCACGAGCGAGGCGCTGGCCCTGCCGGAAGACGCGAGCGCGAAGACCTGGCTCGGCTTCATCCTGATGTGCCTTGGCATGTTCATGGCGATCCTCGACATCCAGGTGGTCGCGACTTCGCTGCCCGCCATCCAGCAAGCGCTCGGCATCTCGCGCGATGCGATGAGCTGGATCCAGACCGCCTATCTGATCGCCGAGATCACGGCTATCCCCCTGACCGGCTGGCTGACGCGGCTGCTCTCGCTGCGCTGGCTGTTCGTCGCGGCGATCAGTCTCTTTACTCTCGCCTCGGTCGGCTGCGCGGCAAGCGGCAGTTTCGCGACGCTGATTTGCTTTCGCGTCTTGCAGGGCTTCGCCGGCGGCGCGCTGATCCCGGCGGTGTTCTCCGCCGTGTTCCTGCTGTTTCCGCTGCGTCTGCATCCGGCGGCCACGACACTCGCCGGCATCGTCGCGGTGCTGGCGCCAACCATCGGCCCCGTCGTCGGCGGATGGATCACCGACAGTTGGTCGTGGCACTGGCTGTTTCTGATCAATATCGCGCCGGGAATATTGGCGACCGCGGCCACGCCGTTCCTGCTGCCACAGGAGAAAGTGAACCTCGCCGAGTTCAAGATCCTCGATCGGCTGTCGCTTGTCTTGATGGCGATCGCGCTCGCCACGCTCGAACTCGGCCTCAAGCAGGCGCCGCTCGATGGCTGGCTCGCACCGAGGCCGCTGCTCTTGTTCGCAGCGAGTTTGGCGAGCGGCTGGATTTTCGCGAAACGAACGCTCAAGGCGGTGTATCCCGTCGTCGAACTCACCACGCTCCGCGCGCGGGCTTTTGCCGTCGGCTGCGGCTTGAGCTTCTGCCTCGGCGTCGCCCTGTACGGCTCGGTCTATCTGATGCCGGTGTTTCTCGCCTATGTCCGCCGCCACGACGCCTTCGAGATCGGCACCATCATGCTGGTCACGGGCGTGGCGCAACTCGTCGCGGCGCCCGTCGCGGGCTATCTCGAAAGCCGGCGCGATCCGCGCAAGCTGTCGGCGTTCGGCTTTGCGCTGTTTGCGATCGGCCTGGGCATGAGCGCATTCCAGAGCCGGACCGCCGACTTCAACGAGATGCTCTTGCCGCAAGTGCTGCGCGGCGTCGCCATCATGTTCTGCCTGCTGCCGCCGACGCAACTGGCGCTCGGCGCGCTGACGGCAGCGCAGGTGCCGGACGCCAGCGGGCTCTTCAACCTGATGCGCAACCTCGGCGGCGCGATCGGCATTGCCGTGATCGACACCATTCTTTACGGCCGCACGGTCGGCCATGGCGAGGCGCTGCGTGACCGGCTGATCGCGGGCGACGTGTCGGCGGCAAAGGCGATCGGCCTCGATGTGCAGTTGTTCCTGCATCCGCCACCCGACGTGACGCAGGCCACGATCGAGGCCTACGTCCGCCCGATGGTCGAGCGCGCGGCGTTTGCGATGTCGGTCAACGAAGCCTGGGCATTGCTGTCGGCCGTCGCGCTGGTGGCGCTGACGCTGGTTTGGTTTTGGGGCAAGCCGCATGCGAGATCTTGATCCCTCCCCCTTGCGGGCCCGCCCTACTTCACCGTCGAATCCTGTTTCAGTACCGCGAGCGCCTCCTGCACCGTGGTCATGAACTGCGCCGGGAAGATGATGGTCGAGTTCTTCTCGACCGAGATTTCCGCCATCGTCTGCAAGGTGCGGAGCTGGAGCGCGACCGGATGCTGGGTGATGATGTCGGCGGCTTCGCCGAGCTTCACCGCGGCCTGGTATTCGCCCTCGGCCGCGACGATCTTGGCGCGGCGCTCGCGTTCGGCCTCGGCTTCGCGCGCCATCGCCCGCTGCATGTTGTCCGGCAGCATGATGTCCTTGATCTCGACCGCCGTCACCTGCGCGCCCCATGGCTCGGTATGCGTGTCGATGACGTCCTTGATCTGCTCGTTGATACCGGCCGTATCCGACAAGAGCTGATCGAGGCTGAAGCGCCCGACGACGTTGCGCACCGTGGTCTGGCTGATCTGGTTGATCGCATTGTAGACGTTTTCGATCGCAATAACCGCCTTCTCGGGATCGGTGAGGTGATAGTAGGCCACCGCCGCGATATCGATCGAGACGTTGTCCTTGGTGATGATCTTCTGGGAGGGGATCTGCATGGTGACCGTGCGCAGGGATACCCGCGTCATGGTCTGTAGCGGCACGAAGATGAACGTCAGCCCGGGACCGCGCACGCCCTCGAACTTGCCGAGAAAGAACACCACGCCGCGTTCATATTGCTTGATCACGCGGATCGCGCCGAAGGCATAAATGACGACGAGCACAATCAAGAAAGAAAAGCCCATGTCGCTCTCCTCGTTTTAATCCCTGAGCCGGACCATCGCATTCTATGTAGGGTTGATGAAGCCAAAGCTACAAGGCCTTCCCGTCACCCTTTCGGCTCGCTTGCCGCTTGCCAAGCCTCCCCTGCTCGGGCAATTTTTCGCCCCGAACCGGCCCAGCGAAAACGCCGGTCATCACACGGGAGGTCACCATGCTCTCACGCCGAGATTTTGCGACCGTCGCATCCTGCGCGCTCTGCTCGCTGTCAGGGTTTATCGCCACCGACGCTTCCGCCCAGACGCCGCCGCCGGCGACCAACGGTACGCCGGGCGTGAAACGGAAAATCCTGTCACAGACCGATGGTCCGACGCCGGGGTACACCACCCTGGTGGTCGATATCGAGATCGAACCCGGCGTCTTCATCGGCCGCCACACCCATCCCGGCATCGAGAGCGCCTACATGCTCGAAGGCGGTTTCGATCTGCCGATCGAGGGCCAGCCGACCAGGACATTCAAGCCCGGCGATGGCGTGGTGATCCCGCCCAACACGCCGCATGCCGGCGGCAAGAACGGCGACAAGAAGAGCCACATCGTCTCGACCTACATCGTCGAGAAGGGCAAGCCGCTGGCCTCGCCGGCGTAGGGCTTGCGCCACTCTCTCCTTCGTCATGGCCGGGCTTGACCAGGCTTGACCCGGTCATCCACGTTTTGCTTTCGCGGATACAAGACGTGGATGCCCGGCAGAAGGCCGCAGAGGGCCGGGCATGACGAGGAGACACCGTGATGCTCATACGCAACGAGGCATTGACAAACTCGCCCAATGTGTATAAATACACACCATGAAGAGCCGAGAAATAATCTCGGCCTTTCAAGGAGATGGTTGGGTTCAAGTGGCGCAAAAGGGCAGCCACGTGCAATTCAAACACCCCCGAAAACCTGGCCGTGTCACGGTTCCTCATCCCAAACGGGACATCCCGATCGGGACACTGAGGAGCATCGAAAAGCAGGCCGACCTGAAACTGAGGTAAGCGCGATGCGCAACTTCATTGGTCTCATCCATAAGGACGCCGACAGCGACTTCGGCGTCTCGTTTCCGGATCTTCCGGGTATTATCACCGCAGGCACCAGCCTCGACGACGCGCGCGCGATGGCGGAAGAGGCGCTCGCCCTTCATATCGAGGGCTTGATCGAAGATGGCGAGGCGATCCCCGAGCCTTCCGCGCTTGAAGACGTCATGGCCGATCCGGACAACCGTTCGGGCGTTGCCATTCTCGTTTCCGTCAAAACGGATCAGCCGAAAGCCATCCGCGTCAACGTCACCTTGCCGGAAGATGTGCTGAATCAAATCGACAAATATGCGCAAGCCCACGGCTTCACACGATCCGGTCTACTGGCGCAGGCCGCGAAAAAGCTGATGACGGAAACGGCGTAGGTTCTTTCGTCGTCGCCGCGAGCCTCCCTTTCTAGCCGTCATTCCGGGGCGCGAGTGAAACGAGCGAGCCCGGAATCCATGTTTCCCCACATTCCAGCGGCACTATGGATTCCGGGCCTGCGCCTTACTGCGCATCCCGGAATGACAACGGATAGAGCGCCCGCCCCTACTCCTGCTGCTTCTCCCAGAACGACAGCAAGCCTTGGCCGGCGGAGCCGCCAATCACGCAGGGAATGCCGATGGCGACCGCGCCAAGCGCTGCGGCCGAGACGCAGCCGAGCGCCACCGCGCCGACGCCAACCTGGCCCCAGAAATCGAGATTGCGCCGCGAGTCCGATCCCTTCGCCTTCATCTCCTCGACCGCGGCGAGCGCATCCTTGCGAACCGCGCCAAGCTGCACCGTATCGGCCGCCTCGACCACTTCGGTGAGCGGCACCTTCACGTTTTCGGGTTGTACCTTGATCTCGCTGCGCAAATATTCGCGCAAAGACGTATCGCGCACCGCGTAGCTGGCGAGCGTATAGCGCGCCATGCTGCCAACGGTGAGTTTATCCACGGTATCGCGGCTCTTGCTCCAGGGCAGCATGGCCATGATGCGCAGGATGGGGCGGAACGAGCCGGTCGCGAAGTAATAGCCCCACAGCGTATCGAGCAGGTCCTGGTTGCCCGCGAAGGTCTGCTGCATCTTGATCTTCTTGTCGTCCTTGGCGAAGGGGTTCTTGGTAAAAAAGCCCTTGAACTTGTCCATCGCGCCGGGCTCTGTTGCTTCGAGCGGAATCTCGGTCAGCGTCGGCAGGGTGCCGGCCAGATACGCATTGATCATCACCTGGCGGCCGGGCATTTTCGGCGCGATCTTGCGCAAGAGATTGCGCCAGTCGGGCACACCGGAAAACGCGATCGCGCGCACGATCACCCATTCGTCTTCCGCCGGCACCGGGAAGAAGCTGTTGACGAGTTGCTCGGCCTTCGCAGGGTTCGATGCGATCGCGCCTGCAATGAAGCCGAGATAGATGCCGGCATTTTCCGGCTCCTTGAAAGTCTGCGCATGAAACAGCACGCGCACGGCAGCGGGAATGTGCCCGTAATCCGGCTTGGCGCGGTAGTTGTAGATCCACTGCTGCACCACGCCGAGCGAGGCGCGCGGGTCGATTTCCTGCGGTGACGTGACGGCGAAAGCGGGCTCGACGAAAAGCAGGATGGCGAGGCAGAACGCTACGCAACGCATGTGATGCTCCTGTAGCGCTGGCGAAGGCCTGCATCTTTCGACCCGCGGAGCGCCATTTGAGCAACAGTCTAAAAATCATTTTGAGCGGCAAAAGGACATTTTCTGGATGGCCTCGCGCCGCTCGCGTCGAAATTGTGGCGAACCCTGAGGTTTAAGGCACCATCTCTCCCCGCCGCAGACATTGTTTCGCCCCTCGCAGCCATTTCCATGGAGGTGAGCCAACAGGTACTGCGTAAATGAGCTTATTGCAGGCGCGAAGCCGGAGCGACCGGCGGGCGAAGACAGGCGTTCTGAGCCTCGCCGCGCTGTTGTTTTTATCCGTACCGGCCTTCGCCGACGACATGAAGCCAGCCGCAACCGACAACAAGCCGAACGCGACCATCGTCGTCGAAGGCAACAAGCGCGTCGAAGCCGCCACCGTGCGCTCGTATTTCCGTAGCGACGCCAACGGCCGCTACGACGAAGCCGCGCGCGATGCGGGCCTGAAGGCGCTGATCGAGACCCGCCTGTTCGACAGGGTTTCCGTCGATCGGTCCGGCGAAAAACTGATCGTGCATCTGCACGAGGCGCCGATCCTGGGCAAGGTCGCATTCGAGGGCAACAAGCGCGTCAAGGACACGGATCTGACGCCGGTCATCGAATCCAAGCCGCGCGGCAGCCTGCAACCCGCCGTCGTGCAATCCGACGTCAACAAGATCGTCGAGGCCTACAAGCATCTCGGCCGCGACGACGTCAGCGTGAAGCCCGTCACCATCGATCGCGGCAACGACCGCGTCGACCTCGTGTTCGAGGTGACTGAAGGCGCCAAGACGCCGGTCAAAGAGATCAACTTCGTCGGCAACACCGCCTTCGGCAAGCGGCAGCTCCGCGCCGTGATCAAGACGTCGCAGAACAACTTTCTGAGTTTCATCACCGGCGGCGACGTCTACGATCCGGATATCGTCAACAACGATCGCGAGCTCCTGCGCAAGTACTACCGCAGCAAGGGCTATGCCGATGCCGAGGTGCCGGCCGTCAAGGCCGAGTACGATCCGGCCGCCAAGGGCTTTGCCCTGACCTATACGATCGAGGAAGGCCAGGCCTATCGCTTCGGCGACGTCTCGGTCGATTCCCATATCGAGGGTCTCGATGCCCGGAAATTGCGTCGCCTGCTCACGGTGCAGTCGGGCGCGACCTTCGATGGTTCGGCGCTCGACCGCAACAACGAGAAGATCTCGACCGAGCTCGCCAAACTCGGCTATCCCTTCTCGCGCGTGCAGGCGCGCACGACGCGCAATGGGGACGGCAAACGGATCGACATTGCGTTTACCATCGATCAGGGGCCGCGCGCCTATATCGAGCGTCTCGACATTCACGGCAATATCAAAACCCGCGATTACGTGATCCGCCGCGAATTCGATGTCCGCGAAGGCGACGCCTTCAACAAGGGATTGATCGACCGGGCCGAGCGGCGGCTGAAGAACCTCGATTACTTCAAGACCGTGAAAATCACGACCAGACAAGGCTCGACGCCGGACCGTGTCATTCTCGATGTCGACTTGCAGGAAAAGGACACCGGAGATTTCAGCATCGCCGGCGGCTATTCGACCACCGACGGCTGGCTTGCCGAACTCAAGCTCGGCGACAGGAATTTTGGCGGCACGGGGCTCGCGCTCAACTCCGCCTTCTCCTACGGCCAGTATGGCCGCGGCTTCGATGTATCAGCTACCGATCCCGGCTTCTTCGGCAACCGCGCTTCGGCCGGCATCGACCTCTCCGCGAAACAGACGGACTTCAGCCCCTACCAGTCCTACGGCACGCTGAATTACGGCGCGACCATGCTGGTCGGCACGCCAATCTCCGAAGAGCTCGGCATGCAGTTCCGCTATTCGATCGCACGCCAGGACGTCACCCTCGATCCCGCTTCGCTCGCCGTACCGCCCTCGATCGTGGTGCAGCAGGCGGCCGCGAGCGGCCCGCAATGGGTCTCGTCCGTGGGCGATACCGCGACCTATTCGACGGTCGACAATCCGAAGGCGCCGACGGATGGATTCACTTCGCAGCTTCGGCAAGACCTCGCCGGGCTTGGCGGCGACGTACGCTTCCTGCGCACGACCGAAGACTTCCACTATTATCACGCGCTCAATGACGACGTCGTCGCGCTCGCCCGCGCGCAAGGCGGCTACATCACCGGCTGGGGCGGCAGCCAGGTGCCGCTGATCGACAACTTCTTCGGCGGACCGTCGCTGGTGCGCGGCTTTGCGCCCAATGGATTCGGGCCGCGCGATCTCACGCCCGGCACCACCATGGATAATGTCGGCGGCAGCATGTACTGGGCGACATCAGCCGAGTTGCAGAGCAACGTTCCCGGCCTGCCGTCGGAGTACGGATTGAAGGCGATTGCGTTTGTCGATTCCGGCAGCGTGTTTCGCTATAGCGGGCCGACGACGTTTCCCGGCTCGACGCAATCGCTGCAACTCGCCAATGCCAACGTGGTGCGTTCTTCCGTTGGCGTCGGCATGACCTGGGCCTCGCCCTTCGGCCCGCTCAACGTCACTTATGCCGTGCCGATCACCAAGGCGTCCTACGACGTGATGCAGCCGCTCGGCTTCACGGCCTCGCCGTTTTGATAACCTTCGTTTCGTAGAGCACTTCATCTCTCCCGCAAGCGGCGCTTGCGGGGAGAGGCGAGGGGAAGGCTACGCCAAGGAGCGGACAAGAACGCGCAACACCAGCAACTCCGCGCAAAACAGGTGGCATTGGCTGTGAATGATGCTAGGAACTCACATCCCGCCGCTTGGCCCGAAACCGGAGCCAGCGACAGACCCGGAGGAGCCGGTGAAGAAGCTTTTCTTGATCGCGGCGCTTGGCTCGTTGCTGGCCGCATGCTCGGTCGCAGAAACCACGCACCAGGCGAACGCCGACCTCGTGCCGCGAGATCCTCCGTTCGCCAAAGGCAACGCAAGCAACGACACCTTCCATCTGCCAGGCCAGGCGCCGACCGCAAATGCTTCCAATTCGGCGCCGATCCCGCCGCGTGACCCGCCTTACGCAAAAGGTAACGCGAGCAACGACACCTTCCATTCGCCCAGCGGTAGCGTGAACTAGTACCTCGTCACAGTGGTTTTGACCGGTCGAGGGTGGAATTTCCAAGCCTGCAACATGCGCTACCGACGAAGTCATGGTGAGCGCAACCTGCATCGTGAAAGCCGGAGACATTGCGCAGACGCCGCGGACGATCGGCAACAACGCAGCCAGTTGCGATTCCAAGCCGGGCGAGAGCGAGCCGCCGCTAGCCGTCATTATCTGCACCAAACCGCAATAGCGCTGAACGGCTTCGCACGGGACGATGCTTCGCATTGCGAGACGCGATGCGATGTAATGCTAGTGGTCCGATTCTAACATTCGCATCCCTTCTCAGCGTGCACTTTTGCGAATGTTAGAATCAAAGGACCACTACCAAATATATGATTCTAGTGGAGCTTAGGATTTGACATTCGCTTTGCGAATTCGCGGCCGGGTGGGTCGCGAATGTCAAATCCACTCCACTAGTGTGGCGACACTGACGTTCCTTTCAGTTTCGCAAAGCCACACTAGAATCATATATTTGCTAGTGCGGCGAATTTGAAGTTCCTATCAGTTTCGAGGTGAGTTCGTTATGGGAACTTCAAATTCAAAGCCGCACTAGAAACAATAAGTTGCTAGAGCTCCTTTGATTCCGAAGTTCGCATCGGTGCGGCCGCAATAGCTTGCGAACTTCGGAATCGGAGCTCTAGTGTCCCCTCGGTTCTGACATTCGTAAAAGTGTTCGCCGAGATACGATACGAATATCAGAACCAGGACACTAGTTCCGCGCGTGGAACCGGTTTCATTTTCAGCAACGACTGCGCGAAACCACTCCGACTTTTCCGCATTAACATAAGTTAGAAAATGGGAGGAGCCGACCATGGGACAATCAAAGCCGTTTCGCCCGATCGCCCTGGTCGTCGAGGACGACCCGATCCAGCGTGAGATGATCGCGCTGCTGCTGGAGGAAACCAACTATGACGTCATTCAATGCGAGGATGCGGAAACGGCCGAACTCGCGTTGAAGAACCGCCACCCGGCGCTTCTCGTCACCGACGTCTCGCTGGTCGGCGAGATGACCGGCCTCGACCTCGTCGAGTGCGCGCGCAGGGTCAATCCGTCGCTTCGCGTCATCGTGATGTCCGGACAGCCGCCGGCGCATGCGTTGCCGGATGGCGTGACCTTCTTCGCCAAGCCGTTTTACCCGGTCGAACTGATCCGCGAGGTCAGCCCCGGCCGCAGGCATTGAGCGATCACCTTCTTGGAGCTTGCGGCTGCCTTCTTGGAGCTCAGATCTCCCTTTTCACCTCTCCCCGCTTTCGGGGAGCGTCGACGCGAGTGAAACGAGCATCGGGGTGGGGACGTTCGATCGAGATCGTCTCGAAGAGATCTGTGGCAGCAGGCGCCCCCACCCGACCGGCCTTCGGCCGGCCACCCTCCCCACGCGTTCCGCGGGGGAGGGACAGAAACTTGTCAATTCTTGGTGCGGGTCGCCGAGGCAAACGCGTCCTTCACGGCGCTCGACAGTTTTGACAGCGTGCAGGCCAGCGAATCTTCGGCACAGTGCACCCTTCCCCGCTGTTCGGCGAGGCGCCGCGGCACCGGCAGCGGCACGTTGGCGGCGGCCGGCGCGAGCGACAGCGGCCCAGCCGCGCCCTGACGCGCGCTCTCGAGATCGGCGCGCAGCTTGACATCCTGCTCCCTGGCGAGCGCCGCCGAGACCGCCTCGCGCCGCTGCCCCTCGAGATAGGTGAGATAATCGCGATCGATCTTCTTGCGCTCTTCCGCCGTCGGATTCGGACCGGCGATGTCGAACTTCTTGTCCTGCATGAAGTCGTAATAGGTATAGCCGGAGCCGTCGGCCTTGCGCCGGCCGGCAAAGCGCGCGCCGCAGCCGGTAAGCCCGCCGTTGAGCTCCTCGCCCTGCGCGCCTTGCGCCTGCATCCGCCCGACGCAGTCTTCGTAGTCGCGGGCGTAGTCCGGCGACGACGCGCCGCCGAATTCAAGCCACACAAAGGCCAGCGCAACGGCGGCGGACGCGGCGACCGCAAGCAACCACGCTGCTACGCTATTCCCGAAATGAAACATTCCCCGCAATTCCCCTTTAGTCCCGCCGTTCCGAAATCCCCAAAGCAGCTGAGAAGGCAGCAGAGAAAGCAGTTGAGAAGGCCGCTGGCAAGCCAGCCAACGCGGCGAATGCTGCCAGGGACCTCGAGCCGAAAGCGGTACTAAAACCCCATCATTCTCCAGCGCCCGTGACGTCCTGAGTTCGGCTCCCCGGCGGCGAACTCGCGGCCAGACCGATAGGAACTTCAGATTCGCCGCACTAGTCCCGATTCGCTGACTAGGCGGCGCGATTGCGGGTTTTTGCAGGCAAGAACAGGATCATGTTGCAGCGCGGCCACAACTGCGGGTTATTTGCCACGCGCATGTTCTTGCCACTTTTGCGCAGCGATCGCGGAGCACAATATCGCTGTCACGCAGAAGGTGTGGTTATGCCTGTTACCAAAGCTCTCGCAACGCTTGCTTCAGTCACCGCCGTCGCGTGCGGCCTGTTCGCCTTCAGCTGGGTTGGCCTCGCGCTGCTCGGCTTCTGAGAGACGCCGATCGGACGTTCTAAGTCGACGGCCTCTACTGCTCTCGCCTTGGTTGAAAGCGCCGTTCCGAAACGGCCAATTCGCGAAGGCTCACCGCTCACGAAAGCCAGTTAGAACGCTACGCCGATCCGGATGCCGCGCCGCCAGACCAGGCGGCTTTTCTTTTTCACGCCGCCGTGCAGCACCTCGAAGCGATCCGGCAGCTGCACCATCGGAAAGATCTCAAGGCACGCCCCGCCCCGCGAATAGTCGATCAGCCGGCAGGTGATCACCGGCTGCTTTGCGCCCACGATGATCTGCGCCTGGGCCGCGATCGCGGTGCTGGGCCGAACGCGCTGATAAAGGCGCTGCGGTTTGGGTTCGGGCGTCATCATGCCACACATGCTCCGCCATCCCAGGTTACGGTATCCTTAAGCGGCGCCGCGGACGGCGGCGACATCCTTAGCGAACGCAATTTGAATCAAAACGGATGGCGTACACGCCCCGCGGCGCTGCCTGCGAGACCCTGCATCGCACAACATTCTCGTTCAAGTTTTAGCGAAGGGTCCAAGGGGCTCTTAAGCGGCGGCGTGCAGACTGCACGAAAGACATATTCCTGCGGGGACGCTCATGCTTGATGAAAAGATCAAGATCAAATGCACGAAATGCTCGCAGATGTTTCGCGAGCGCGCGCAGCGCGTGCGCAACGGATTCCAGACCAACTGCCCTCATTGCAACCGCCTGATCACCTTCGACGGCACTGCCGAGGATCGCAATGTCCGCAAGGCGCTTTTGAACGCCAAGGAGAAGCGGACCGAGATCGAGGCGAGCCGCCGCGCGGCTGCGGTCGCGGCCGAAGGCGCGCCTGTACCGGTGATGGATCGCAGCCAGTATTAGTGGAGTGGTTTTGTCTCTGACGTTGCTTCGAAGAACCCGCGGCAATACCCAAAAGGAACGTCAGCCTCGCCACACCAGCCGCGGCCAGTGCCGCCTATTTGAAGTTCCTGCACCAAAAGCGGCGAATTCGATGGGGTGCGAATTTCAAATCCACTCCACCGGTATGCTGCCATGGCGCAGCCATCCCCGACAAGCGGGGAGGGTGACGGGGGGTGCGTAAAATCTGAAATGTTTCGGGGCGCGGCGCTTTTTGGGTGCGCCGCGGCATTTTGAAGGATGGAACTAACGCTTTCGGATAAAGCCGACGATGTCCCGCGTCAGCTTCATGGTTTCATCGGCGATGGCCCGCGCCCGGTCGGCGCCATCGACCAGAACGGCGTCGACATAGCCGGGATCTGCCACCAGCCGCTTCATTTCGGATGCGATCGGCGACAGCTTTGTGACGCAAAGCTCTACCAGCGAATTCTTGAAGTTGGAGAACTGCCCGCCGCCGAATTCGCGCAGCACGTCAGCCTTGTTGCGGCCCGATAGCGCGGCAAAGATTCCGACCAGATTGTCGGCCTCGGGGCGGATCTCCAGGCCCTTTTCTTCCGACGGCAAAGGTTCGGGGTCGGTCTTGGCCTTGCGGACCTTCTGCGCGATCGTGTCGGCGTCGTCCGTCAGGTTGATCCGCGAGTAATCGGAGGGATCGGATTTCGACATCTTCTTGGTGCCATCGCGCAAGCTCATCACCCGTGTCGCCGGACCCGTGATCAAGGGCTCCGGCTGCGGGAAGAACAAGCCTTCATTGAAGCCGTGGCCGCGGATCGAATCGCCGAAGTCGTTATTGAACTTTTGCGCAATATCGCGCGACAATTCGAGGTGCTGCTTCTGGTCCTCGCCGACCGGAACATGCGTGGCGCGATAGAGCAGGATGTCCGCCGCCATCAGCACCGGATAGTCGTAGAGACCCACGGATGCGTTCTCGCGGTCCTTGCCGGCCTTTTCCTTGAACTGGGTCATGCGGCTCAGCCAGCCGACGCGGGCGACGCAGTTGAAGATCCAGGTGAGCTCGGTGTGGCCGCTGACCTGGCTCTGGTTGAACACGATGTGCTTTTTTGGATCGATGCCGGCGGCGATGAACGCCGCGGTCACTTCACGCGTGGTGCGCGCAAGCTGCGACGGACCGCCCCATACATCGACGCCTTGCGTGATCGCGTGCAGATCGACGACGCAATAGAGACAATTATAGGTCTCTTGCAACTTCACGAAATTGACGATCGCGCCGAGGTAATTGCCGAGATGCAGATTACCGGTCGGCTGCACGCCTGAAAAAACCCGTTCAACATTCGCCATGGTCAGTTTCCGAGGGGCCTGGTATCGCGCCATTTATTACGTGGCATGGCGCTTTGCGCCGTCCATTGCCATGCAAGTCCGGCTTGCGCAAGCTTTCAGACGCTGCTTTGACGGAAGGCGCTGATCGCCTCATTCCATCTGATCACGCCCAGCAAGACCAGAAACAGGCCATAGACCGCGATTCCGCCCGCAATCAGCACCGCCGTCAGGAGTAGATGCATCGGCACGGGTGCATCGGCCGAAGTCAGCACAAACGGCGCGGTTAGCCACAGCAAGCCCCCCATCGCGAGCGCGGCCACGACGATCCGAAGCAGGCGGCGTCGCGCCGCGGCGTCGATCGAGAAGCCGAAAGTATTGGCGCCGCGGCGGATCAAAGACAGCGCCCCGCTCCAGGCGCCGAACGCGATGGCGACCGCGATGCCCGGGACGCCGAACAGCCGGCCGAGCACGATGGCCAGAACGATCGTGACCGCGAGGCCCTTGAGCGTTGCCCACAGTGGGGTCATGGTATCGCCGCGGGCGAAAAAGGCAGGCGACAGCGCCTTGATCAACACCTGCGCCGGGAGAGCGAGCGCCAGCCATGCCAACGCTTGCGCGGTGCCGGTGGTATCGGCCGCGACAAATGCGCCATGCTGGAACAGGAGCCGTACCACCGGATCGCTCAACGCGATCAATCCAAGCGTGGCCGGAAGCGCAAGTCCGGTTGCAAGTTCAAGTCCGCGCGACTGGGCGTGTGTCGTTGCGTTGTGATCGTCGGCGTGCACGGTGCGCGCCAGCTCCGGCACCAGCACGGCGCCGACGGCGACGCCGACGATGCCGAGTGGCAGCTCGATCAGACGGTTGGCGAAATAAAGCCACGACACCGCCGACGGCGAGCTCGACGCAACGATGGCGCCGGCGACGATCAAGAGTTGCGGTCCGGCGCCGGCGACCATGCCGGGAATTGCCTTGGCTAAAAAGCCACGCATCTCGGAATCGAAGGTTACGCGCAGGGGGGTGGCGAAATGGCTGCCGCGCGATCGCAAGATCAGGATCAGCAACTGCAACAGTCCGGCGATGCCGACGGTCGTGGCGACCGCAAATGCTGCGTCCGATTCATCCCATCGCCGCAAGAACAGGACGATCATGACCGCGATCAAGGCGCTATTGAACAGCAGCGGTGCAAATGCCGTCAGCGCGAAGCGGCCTTGTGCATTCAACAGCGCCATGGTCACCGTCGCCGGTCCGGCAAACGCGAGATACGGCAGCATCAGACGAGCATCGGTCACTGCAGGATGCAGGGTTGTTGCGGCAAAGCCGGGTGCCAACGCCGCGATGATCAAAGGCATCAACAGGCCCGCTGCGACGGTTAGTGCGATCAGTGCCGTGCTGACGGTGCCGAGCACGCGGCCTGCGAAGGCTCCGGCCGCGACGGGGCCTTTCGTCTCGTTCACGGAAAGCCAGATCGGCACCAGCGCGTTGTTCAGCGCGCCTTCCGTCAGCAGTCGCCGCACCACATTGACGAGCTGAAACGCCAGCAGAAAGGCGTCGGCGACCGGGCCCGCGCCGAGCAGCGCCGCGACCATGGCATCGCGCGCAAAGCCGAGCAGCCGCGAGGCCAGCGTTCCCGTCGATACCGTGAGAAGTGAGCGAATCATCGGTTCTTCTATAGCAGACGTGCGGATTTGAGTTTGCGTCGGTCGCGGGGATCGTGATAGGCGGCTACCACCTATCAATCGGATATCTCGTCAGGACAGACACATGACCGCCGCGAAATACGACGTGCTCGGGATCGGCAATGCCATTTTCGACGTATTGGTGCAGACCGACGAGGGTTTTTTGAGCCGTCACGGCATGACCAAAGGCGGCATGTCGCTGATCGATGAGGCTCGCGCGTCCGCAATCTATCGCGACATGGGGCCGGCGACCAAGATGTCGGGTGGGTCGGCGGCCAACACCATCGTCGGCATCGCCAGCCTCGGCGCCCGCGCTGCCTATGTCGGCAAGGTCAGGGATGATGAGGTCGGTCGTCTGTACACGAACGATATCCGCGCTGCCGGCGTCGCCTTTGAGACCAGACCGGCCATTGGCGGTCCGGCCACCGGATGCTCCTATATTCTGGTGACGGGCGATGGCGAGCGCACGATGAACACCTATCTCGGCGCGGCGCAGGAATTGATGCCGGCCGATATCGACGCCGACCAGGTCTCGGCCGCCGCGATCCTTTATCTCGAAGGTTATTTGTGGGACCCCAAGAGCGCCAAGGAAGCCTTTGTGAAAGCGGCGGCGATTGCCCACAAAGAGGGCCGCCAGGTCGCGTTGACCTTGTCGGATGCGTTTTGCGTCGACCGCTATCGCGGCGAATTTCTCGAATTGATGCGCAAGGGCACCGTCGATCTCGTTTTCGCCAATGAGGCCGAACTGCATTCGCTCTACCAGACGTCGGATTTCGACACCGCACTGAAGCAATTGCGCGGCGATGTAGGTCTTGCCGCGGTGACGCGAAGCGAGAAGGGATGCGTCGTCGCTTCAAAGGATGGGGTGACGGCGGTGCCGGCGTTTCCGATCAAGCGGCTCGTCGACACGACAGGCGCGGGCGATCTTTTCGCGGCAGGCTTTCTGTTCGGCCTTTCGCGCGGCGCCGGTCATGAGAATGCCGGCCGCCTCGGCGCGCTCGCCGCGGCGGAAGTGATCCAGCACATCGGCGCGCGGCCGCAGGTCTCGCTGAAAGAGTTGGCCCGGCAAAACGGATTGCCGGTCTAGCCCCGGCTTGCTGCCTCTCCCCGCCGTGAGCGGAGAGAGGCTCTCAAAGGTCACGCCGCCTTGCGGCCGCCGGCTGCGTCGAGCCCGTCATAGACGCCGCGTTCGAAGCCCGCGAAGGCCTCCAAACACTTTCCGTCGGCAAACGGCAATACCTGCATCAGGATCACGCCGGCCACGTCGCGGGCCGGATCGATCCAGAAGTAGGTATTGGCAAGACCGGCCCAGGCGAGGCTGCCGGGGCTGCGGCCTTCCGGCGTCTTGCCGGTATTGATCAGGAAGGAAAGCCCCCATTTTTTGACCATGCCCGGATAGAGATCGACATCGTTGGTGTAAGGCGGCGCGGCCGAAACCATCTTGGTCACGACGAGGTCGCCGATATTGTTCTGGCTCATCGCGGCCACGGTCTCAGCCTTGAGTACCTGATTGCCGTTGCCGCGCCCCTTGTTGAGGATCATCTGGGTGAACTTGATGTAGTCGCCGGCCGTGCCGTAGAGCCCGCCGCCACCCATGTGGAATTCCGGGTTCTGCTCGAGTTCGAACTCGAACGTCGCCAGCGAACCATCCGCTCCGCGCGTATGCATGCCGACAAGCCGCTTGCGCATCGAGTCCGTGAGCTTGAAGCCGGTGTCGTTCATGCCGAGCGGCGCAAACAGGTGGTCGCGCAGATAGGCGTCGAGCTTTTTGCCGCTGACCGCTTCCACCGCCTTGCCGACAAAATCGATATTGGTGCCGTATTCCCAGCGGGTACCAGGGTCCGAAGCGATCGGTGTTTTCAACGCGGCATTCTGGCAGGTGATGATGCCTGGGATACCAGCCTTGGTCAGGTAAGTCCCCATGTCGCCGTTCCACATGTCGTAGCAGAAGCCCGCAGTGTGCGTCATGAGCTGGCGTAGCGTGATCGGAGACTTCGCCGGCCGCAGCTTCGCTTCGCCCTTGGCATCGAACCCATCCAGCACCTGCGGCGCCGCGAGATCGGGCAACAGCTTGCCGATCGGCGCATCGAGTGCGAGCTTGCCCTGTTCGACCAGCTGCATCGCCGCCGCGGTTGTGATCGCCTTGGTCATCGAGGCGATCCAGAACACACTGTCTGCCGTCATGGCATCTTGCTTGGACAGATCGCGCTTGCCGAACGCGCCCTGGTAGATCACCTCACTGCCGCTGGCGGCCATGGCGACGATGCCAGGGATTTCCACGGCATCGCTGTTCTGACGCAGAATCTTGTCGATCTGGGCTTTGCTTTGCATGGGGTACCTCCGGAAAGTTTTTTGAAGCGCGCGATCTTCCTCCCCGGTGTTTTCTGCCGCAAGCGCAGTACTTTCCGGTCGCGATCTCGTGAACGACAGGAGCCAGACGGGACGATGCGCGGTAGGTCCCGCCGCAAATGCCACAATTTCCAGTCAATCGGACCGAATTGCCGGCCGGATTCGATCGATCTCCGGGGTCGTTGTGGGACAGATTCCATGTCGCATCTCCAGTAATGCGTTCACATCACAGCGGAAATGCAGCATGCGCGTTGCATTTGGTCCGCGTTTGGATCAAATGAAGTGTGGCGTGGGCAAGGCAAGAGGAACGTTGGATGATCACGACCTGGAGCGAATGGAAGCGGTACCCGCGGACCGGACGGGGTGAGAACCTTGAGGCGCCGATCTCGCCCGGTATCTACGAAGTTCGCTTTGCTGCAACCGGAGCGCTGCATTCGTTCGGCGCGGTCGACAATGTCGCCCAGGCACTGGCGCTGCTGTCGACGGCTTCCAAATCCTGGTTCAGCCGCCGCGGGCCCGCGCAGACGCCCGATCTCGAATATCGCACCTGCGCTACGACCACGAAGGCGGACGCCAAGGCTGCCGCCGAGCGCATGATCGGGCGGCGCGAAACCTATCTGAGCGGCGCAGCCTGATCGCGACTCCCCGGACAGCCGCGCCGTCCAGACCGCCGCCACACGCGCTTCGCAATCCGCCCCGAAGCTGCGGGATCGTTTGTGATGGCGGGTGTCTGACATCGAGATTTGAGATGGGCCTAAAGTCCGAGCGTCACTTCGGCCCAGTGCACGACGACCTCGCTGTTGAGGAACGCGATGACGCTGGGCTCGAGTTCTTTCGGCGCATCGTGCGCGACGGTTGTGGTGGCGACAATCGCATCGCAACGGTCGTTGAAGGCGATCGCGAGCACCGAACCCGGCGCGTGATAGGGCTCTGATACAGCATAGGCGCGGCTGCGGCCTTTCATCCAGGCGATCTTGATCTCGTGGCCCGCGCCCAAAACCTGCGGCTTGCCGCCCATCAAATTAAAATCGCTGAGGCGGTCGAGCTCGTTGTCGTCGGAGACGCCGGTCAGGCAATTGCAAAAGCCGATCTTGGCGCGGATGTAGACGTTGACCTCGACGCCGCAATCCGCCCGCGCGCAACGAAATGCCTTGCCTTCTCCCCACTCGTCGGTCGGAAACGGCCATTTGGCCTCGGTAAATCTGGGATGGCTCGGCGCCATCAGAGCCTGGCTTTGCACGCGCATCGGCCAGGCGAAAAACCCCGACAAGCCGGCAAGCGCCCCGAGCCCAAGGCCCAGCACCACGGCAATGACGGCGCCTCGTCTTCTTCCTGTCATGCTAATTGCTCGCGACGAAGGTCCGCGCCTTGGCGAGCGCTGGCCGATCGGATTTCGAGTCGGCGGCGAGCGCGATCAGCTTTTCGTAATTGGATTTCGCGGTTGCCGTCTCGCCCAATTGCTGCGCGGCTTGAGCCGCGCCGGAATAGCCGTTGAAGCGGTTCGGCTCCTTCGCTTTTGTCGCCTCGAACGCCGCCAGCGCTTCCCTGGCCATGCCGTGATCGAGCAGCATGAAGCCATAGAGCTCGCGCGCCGGCGCGAGCGGTCCAGGCGTGACCGGCGCCTTCTCGGTCTTGTTGTCTTCGGTATTCGCGGCCGCAGACATCGCCTTCAGCCCGTCGTCATGCTTGCCGTCGGCATAGAGAATCCAGGCATTTGCAATCTGTTGCTCGACATCGACCTGCGTCGCCCAATAATCGCTCTTGGCCGAGCGAAGGCGATCGCGTAGTTCGACCAGCTTGGCAGCGTCAGCCTTGGCTGCGGCGACGCCTCCCGAGCGTGCCTCGCCCAGCGCGCGGGCGAAATACGAAATGGCCATCGCTTGCGGAAACTTGTTCGGCTTGACGTCAAGCTTGGCGGCAGCGCTCCAGTCGCCGCGCTCGACCACGTAGCGGGCGGGCGCAGCGGCGCGCGCAAACGCGCCGGCGAAGGAATTGGCATCGGGTGTTATCGCTTCGATGGCGTCGATGGCTTGGCGCGCCTTGTCGTCCTGCGCAAGCTGCAGATAGGCGTAGACCATGTAGTCCCCGCCATGCAGCTGTTCGCCCGTTTCCTCGGCGGCGCGAGCCGCCGCCACCGAGGCAAGATTGGCGGCAATCGATTCCTTCCAATAGCCGACGCGGGTGAAAATATGCGACGGCATGTGCTGCGCATGCGGCGCGTTCGGGGCGATCTTGGCGTAACGCAGCGCCGCCGGCAGGCCCTTGGCTGCGATCGCCGGATAGTCATAGAGATGGATCAGGTAGTGAGCGATGCCGGGATGCTGGGGCTGACGCTGCCAGATCGGTTCGAGGATCGCGGCGCCCTTGAGCTGGTTGGCGTAGGTCTTGTCGGCGGGCGAAGCCGCGACATTCAGCGTGATCGCATAGAATATCTGCGCTTCGTCGTCATCGGGGTATTTCGCGGCGAGCGCTTCCATCTTTTTCAGATAAGTCTGCACACGCGCTTGCTGGGGAACCTTGTCGTAGTCGACATACATCACCGACAGCGCGTCGATGTAATCGCGTTCGCGTTCGCTCTTGGCATCCGTTTCCTTTGCCTTCTGGATTGCGGCCAGCCCAAGCGGCAGGTTGGGGGCGGGGATCGCACTGTGCGGATTGCCCAAGAGCGACAGCGCCATGCCCCAATAGGCGATGGCACAGGTGGGGTCGGCCTTGAGGGCCTCCTCGTAGATCTCTTTCGATTGGGCATACCAGAACGAATGCTGGTAGCGCATGGCGCGGTCGAACCGCCGCTGCGCGACCTCGTTGCAGGTCGTCGCAAAGTGCACCTTGCCGAGCTTTTGATCGGCTTGATCCTGCGCCCCAGCGATCGAGCAGGCTGCAACGATCGTTGCGGCCGCCAAAGTCGAAGCAACCAGAAACGCGCGCATGATATTCTCCCGTTCACCTTGAGAGAGCTGGAATTGAAACCCGATGCGTCCGGCGATCATAGGCCGGCATGACAGGCTTCTCAACGCGCCGGTTGAGCGATTCCGGTCATAACGGCGCGATCCAGTCACTTACCGCCGCAGCACGCCGATCAGGCGATTGGCGAAAGTCAATCGCTCGGCCATGACAAGCACGAAAAACGTCAGCAGTTTCTGGCTGAGCCTGGGGTTCTCCGTCTTGATCGCTTCGAACTGCTGGATGCTCAGGCCATAGAGAATGCTGGCGATCTCGGCCTGGATGGTGGCGTTGCGCGGCGCGCCCGCCACAAGGCCCATCTCGCCGATGGTCGTATAGCGGCCGAGGCTTCGCACTCGCGTCAGGGCGCCGTCGCCGGTCGAAATCATCACCCCGACGCGTCCGTCGAGAATAAAGTGCATGGAATCGGCGGCGTCACCGGCGCGCACGATGATGTCGCCGGCACGAACCTCCAGCCGCTCGCAGCGATGCACCAGTTCCGTCGCATCCTGTTCAGTGCCGAGGATGCGGGTGAACCAGTCCCGCAACGAGGCTTCCTCGCCGCCGTTGCCCTCATGCTGAGCGATGATTTCGTTCTCGCACCACTCCAGGGCATGATCGAGCTCCGGCATGATGCTGACCTCGTTCGAGATGAACTCGCTCGATCGCAGCGCTTTCTCCGCGGCCGCCTGCATGTTCACCAGAACCAGTCGGATGCCGCGGTCGTGAGCCACGCGCTTGATCTGGGCAAAGCTGTAGGCGGCGGAAGAGTCGATGCCGGTCACGAGCTTGAAGTCGAAAAGAAGAAAGCGGCATTCCGGATGGCGCGCCAGCAGCGCCTTGACGTGCTGATAGAGGCGATTGGCCGAGCCGAAGAACAGGTAGCTCTGCAGATTCAGACCCTGAATGCTTCGGCCGTGGGCAGCAAGCACTCCGAGCTGCTCGCGAGAGCGATCGAGCGAGCTTCGATATTCCGATCCGTCGAAGGCGAACTTGATGGAATCGATGCGCGAGGCGCTCAGGGCGAAGGTCGCGCAACCGATGACGACGCCGATCAGGATGCCGGCAATGAAGCCCCATTGCACGATGATGACGATGATGGCGAGCAGCGACAGATATTCGATGAAGGAAAGCCGCCGCCGCGACTGCACGATCCATTTGTGAAGCCCGTCGGCGCCGAGATAGATCAGCAGGCCGCCGAGTACGAATTTCGGCATATAGCCGAGCAGCGTGGGCACGAACGCCAGCATCAATAGCGAAATGACGGCAACCGTCAGTCCGGACAGCGGGCTGGTGCCACCGCTGTTGAAGTTCAGCACCGAGCGGCTGATGGAGATGCAGCCGGGATAGCCGCCGAAAGCGCCGGTGAGCATGTTGGCAAGTCCGGTGACATTGAGTTCGCGCTCCAGATTGGCCTCGCGGTTGGTCGCGACTTCGATGCCGGTGGTATTGAACAGCGTGGAGGAAGCGGTCACGAAGATGACGGCGACCAGGTTGCCGGAAAGATCCGCCAGAAGCTGCCAGGGATAATGACTGAGAGCTTCGCTGCTCCACGGCAGCATGAAGGTGACGCTGGGCGGCGGCTCGAAGGTCCAGCCCGCGGCCTGGGCCTCCGCCACGGAGATGCCGGCCAGCCAGAACAGGACATGCGCTGCAACGACGCCGCCGACGAGAATGGCAGGCAATCCGAATGACGTGCGCGAGCGGTGCCACGTCATATAGAGCACCAGCGCCATCACACAGGCGGCTGCGAGCTTCGACAGCGTCACGAGATCGGCGAAATGACCGAGCATTGCGAATTGCAGGCGCTGGCCAGTGATGACGCGGACCGCGCCGAGCAGGATCAGGCAGCCCGTCGCACCGAGAAAGCCGCCGACCACTGGATATGGCACGTAGCGGATCGCACGGCCCATGCGCGTCATGCCGAAGCCGCACAGCACGGCGCCCGTGAGCACCGTCGTCAACGCCAGCGTGATCAAGACGGGCGCCAGCAGCGGCGCGGAGGGGTTGGCCGCGACGATACGCTCCACCATGGACGAGGCCAGAATGCCGGTCATGGCCGCGGTGGAGCTGTCGGGCCCCGAAACCGCAAAAGGCAGCGAACTGCCGAGCGCGATCACGGCGGCGAGGATAGCGGACGAGATGAAGGTCGTGGCAACGCCGTAGGACAAATAGGGCGCGAGAGGACCGCCAAAGATCAGCAGCGCGTAGGACAGCCCGAACGTGACGGCGAGCACGCCGGCGGCGCTGCCGCCGAGAATATCCTTTAGCATCGCGCGAGGCGACAGCCTCGATGGAAGAGCCGCCGACGGAGTGCTCACCTGCGCGTCCCCCGGGGGTCGGTTTATAATTTGAGATCGTGTCCGGTGACGCGACGATAGGCTTCGAGATAACGCCTGCTGGTCGCATCCACGACACTGGCCGGCAGCGGTGGCGGCGGCGCCTCGCCGTTCCAGCGGCGGGCATGGCGCTCGACATCGAGATAATCGCGCAACGGCTGCTTGTCGAAACTCGGTTGCGGCTGGCCGGCTTTGTAGACGTCGGCGGCCCAGAAACGCGAACTGTCCGGCGTCATCACCTCGTCGATCAGGATGATTCGGCCGTCGGCGTCGCGTCCGAACTCGAACTTGGTGTCGGCGATGATGATGCCGTGCACGCGGCTGATTTTTTCGCCGCGCGTGTAGACGGCACGCGTCATGCTTTCCAGCGCCTCAGTGACGTCACTGCCGACAATCTCGCGCATCCGCTTGACCGTGATGTTTTCGTCATGGCCGCTCTCGGCCTTGGTGGCGGGGCTGAAGATCGCGGGCGTCAGCTTGCCACTTTCGAGAAGACCAGGCGCGAGTTTCTCGCCGGCCAGCGTGCCCTGTCCGACATATTCCCTCCAGGCCGAGCCGGAGAGATAGCCGCGGATCACGCATTCGATCGGAAATACTTTCGTCCGCTTGGACAACATCGCGCGTCCCAGAAGCGAAGCGCGATGGTCTTTCAGCGCAGGCACCTCGCGGATGATGGTGTCGGCATCGGCGCTGATCATGTGATGCGGCACCACGCCTTCCAGTTGCTTGAACCACCAGGCGCTGATCTGCGTCAGCACCGCGCCCTTCATCGGGATGGTCTCGGCCATCACGATGTCGAAGGCGGAGATGCGGTCGGTGGTCAAAAGCAGCACGCGGTCGTCGCCGACGCTGTAGATGTCGCGAACCTTGCCGCGCCCGATCCGCGGAAGAGGCAAGTCGCTCGCCAGCATGGTGGTCATGGACACTACTTTCAAAAACGGACGTGCGCCGGGATGAGAGAAGGTCACTCCGGCAGCGGAATGAACTCGTGTTCGTTGGGGACAGGCGCAAAGCGACCGGACTTCCAGTCCTGCTTGGCCTGCTCGATCCGCTCTTTACTGGATGAAACGAAGTTCCACCAGATATGACGCGGACCTTCGAGCGCATCTCCACCGAGAAACATCATCCGCGTCGGCCTGAGCGTTTTGACCGTGATGCGGTCGCCGGGCCGGAACACCAGTAGCCGCGGACCCTCATAGCGGTCGCCCGCGATCTCGATCTCGCCGTCCACCACATAGATCGCCCGTTCCTCCTGGTTGGGATCGAGCGGTACGTTGACGCCGGTGTCCGCTGTCACCTCGACATAGAACCACGGCGAGACCATTGCGACCGGCGAGGTCGCGCCGAAGGCGCTGCCGGCGATGACCCGCGTCGAAATACCGCGATCGGTCACGGTCGGAAGATCCGTTGCCGCATAATGCTGGAAGGTCGGCGCGATCTCCTCCTTGGCCGCAGGCAGCGCGATCCAGCTCTGCAGGCCCAGCATCTTCTGGCCGTTCTGGCGCTGAAGGTCCGGCGTGCGCTCGGAATGGGCGATGCCGCGGCCCGCCGTCATCAGGTTCATGGCGCCGGGCTGGATCTCCCGGACGTTGCCCTCGCTATCGCGGTGCATGATGCTGCCGTCGAACAGGTAGCTGACGGTGGCAAGCCCGATATGGGGATGCGGGCGCACGTCCATGCCCTTGCCGGACAGGAACTGCACCGGGCCGAAATGATCGAAGAAAATGAACGGGCCGACCATCTGCCGTTTGCCGTGAGGCAGCGCGCGGCGGACCTCAAAGCCGTCGCCGAGGTCGCGGGTGCGCGGCACGATGACCAGTTCCAGCGCATCGCACGAGTGGGAATCGCCAAGGACCGGATCGTTCGAGGGTTGCCAGCTCATTTCCTTCTCCGTTCACTCCGCCGCGGCGATGTATTGCTGTCCGACATAACCAGCGGGATCGCCGAACCGTTCGATCATCACCGCAGGCAGGTCCTTTTCCTTGTGCGTCACGCATCCACCCGAGCGCACCGCATAGCGCGCCTGATGCGCAAGATGCGGCGGCGCGGTGCCTTCCAGGAGTTCACGCGCCGTCTCCATGATCAGCTTGCGGAAGTGCATGATGCCGAGATCGGTGGGGCCGAGATGCTCACGGGTCCGATCGGCGATCGGACCCTGGCTATCCTGGACGGCCGCATCCTGCTCGGAGACGCCCTTGATGCCGGTATAGCTTTTGGTCTTCTGAAGCTTGCGGTCGATCAGGTAGTCGTTCGACTTGTTGCGCAGCGGCACATAATTCTCGTCGACGTCGGCGATCACGCCATGGCCATGCGAATAGGCCTCGCGTTCGGCCGATGTCAGCGGGCGCTCTGGATTCCACGCATAGGTGTAGATCCAGCAACTGGTGTCGGTCACCGGCACAAAGCTCTGGCCGAAGATGCTGTCGCCCGGCATCGCGCTCGGCGCGTAGCTGTGCACCGGCATCAGAAATTGCGCGATCCGCCAATAGATATTGTCGTCACTGGCGATGCGGCCGCCGGCGATCGTCAACCCGGCCTCATGCGGGTTGATCTTGATCACGGGCCGCGGGTCTTGCGCGATCCAGCGCATGTGGTCGGTGCTCACGCGCGAGATCGGATTGATGAAATGCTTCTTGATGTCGAGGATTTCGTCTTCGTCCTTGTCGAACGCCAGATGCGCGAAGGTGAAATGCGCGGTATCGATCGAACCTTCCAGCGCCTGCACCCAGTTGCAGTCCTGCCATTTCTTGCTGACGAAGCGATGCGATGCAGGCACCAGCGCCATTTCCAGCGCGGGCAGTTCCGGCACCTCGCCCGCGGGTCCCATATAGGCCCAGATCATCTCGCCCCATTCGCGCACGGGATATGACTTGATTCGGATCAGGTCCTTGGCGCTAAGGTCCGGATAGGAGGTCGGCATGTCCATGCACTGGCCGTCGGTGTCGAACTTCCAGCCGTGATAGACGCAGCGGATGCCGCATTCCTCGACGCGGCCGAGCCAGAGATTGGCGCCGCGATGCGGACAATACTGGTCGATGACGCCGACCACGCCTCTGGTGTCGCGGAACGCGAGCAGTTCCTCGCCCATCACCACGATCTTCTTTGGTGGTCCGTCGGCTTCCGGCAATTCCTTAGACAACAGCACAGGAAGCCAGAAACGCCGGAGCAGGTCGCCCATCGGTGTGCCGGCGTCGCTTTGGGTGAGAAAGCGGTTGTCCTCCGCACGGAGCATGGCGCGCCTCCGAGGTTTAGGGTCTTTTGGCCAAGCTTGGCTCAGCGCAAGCGGGCCGTCAACGCAACTTGTCGTTCCCGCGGTGTCATCTCTCAGCAGTCGTTGCGAGGGTGAAAGCGACGAGGCAATCCACTCTCGTCATGGCCGGGCTTGACCGATCAAGTCCGGGCATGACGGACTGCGTCCGCATCGACAGCTCAGACACATCTTTGCGCTCCCGCGGCACATTAGCACCCGAGTTCTTGCAAAATTTTGTCCCTCGGAAAAATCAGAGGGCGCGCGGGAATGCCGGGTGCTGGCCGCACCCACAGCCTCGCACGCAAAGTAGAAAAGCGTACGAGTTAGTCACCGCAGGTCCGCCAAAATCGTCCGGCATTCCCCGCGCGGCTGGTTTTACGGCTTATTCCACGCTCTCCCCGGCGATCGGGCTTGTTGTCACCGTCCCCGCGCAATGCAAAGCATTGTCGCGAGTTGATACCAGCGTCGAGATATCAGGACCACGTGGCTTCGCCGTCCGCGACGATGCGCATTCGTCTGTTGCGCCGCCGCGTCCACCGCATCTTCCGCCCAACGTTTAGTGACGATCGCGAAACGCCCCTCATCTCGGGCGGAAGACGCGCGAAGAAGTGCCAGTGATTTGCCCGACGTCGCAAGGAAAACGATCTGCGACAGATTGGCACGACGGGCAAATCAGGTGTGGCGCAAGAATCGTCAGATCGCCACTGTCAATGACGGCGCGTGCCCCCGACGCCGTCATTCCGGGGCGCGAGTGCAACGAGCGAGCCCGGAATCCATTTCTCCCAGTATTGACGTGCAACGATGGATTCCGGGCCTGCGCCTAACGGCGCATCCCGGAATGACGAAAGATGGAATTGGTTCGCCGCATCCGCTCCCCTCAATGACAGTCTTACGCCGGATCCATGCCCTTGGACTTGAGCACGGCTTTGCCACTCGGACCGGTCAGAAGCTCGATCAGCGCCTTGGCGGCCGCCGGATCCTTGGCTGAGGATCCGATCCCTGCCGCGAAAGTGATCTGGCTGTTGAATTCGCCGGGCAACGGACCGACCACACGCGTTCCCGGTACCGCCGCGATCTCCGAGGCCTGCGCTACGGCCATTTCGGCCTCGCCCTTGGCGACGAGTTCGCCGGATTCCGCACCCGGCACCAGGATGGTTTTTTGCTTCATCTGCTCAGTAAGACCTAAGCGATCAATGACCCTGGCCATATGGACGCCGCTGGCGCCGCCCTTGGCCGGATCGGCGTAGGAAATCGACTTGGTGGCGAGCAGCGCCGCTTTGAGCTTTTCCGGCGTAGAGATGTCGGGTAGGGCCGCACCGGCGCGGACGCCGACGGCGACATAGGAGGTCCCGAGGTCGACGACGCTCTCCTTGGCAACCTTGCCCTGGCCTTCCAGGTCGTTGAGAACCGGGCGCGACAGGATCATCACGTCGGCGGTTTCACCCGCATCGATCTTCTTCTTCAGGTTGGCAATCGTGCTGTAGACGATGGTGAGATGGTTGCCGCCGGCCTCATTTTTCGGGGCAAGCTGGTCGAGCGTCGGCGTGAGCGCGACCGTGCTCATGACCTTCACCTCGGCGGCGCGCGCACCGGTCGCCGACGTTGCCAGCGCCAATAGCAGCGAACATCCAAATGCTACCGCAATCGCGGTTCGGCTGATGATGCGTTTGCTCATGATGGTGGCTCCTCGTTTGCCCATTCCATCATAGCCGATGCGTTGCCGGGGTAGTAGAGGCGGCTCCCCGATCTGCTTCGAGGCGGTCATTTCCGTGACCGCCTCGCCTTGTTGCGAGCCGTCAGGCTGCGCGGACCGACGCAAGGAATTTCGAGACTTCGGACCTGAGCCGGCCGGAATCGGTCGACAATGTCTGCGCGGCCGACAGCACCTGCGACGATGCCGAACCGGTTTCCGCCGCGCCGCGCTGAACGTCCGCGATGTTGGAAGACACTTGCTGCGTGCCCGTCGCCGCCTGCTGCACGTTGCGGGCGATCTCCTGGGTGGCCGCGCCTTGCTCCTCCACGGCCGCCGCGATGGCCGAAGAGATTTCGGAAAGCTTCTCGATCGTGCCGCTGATTTCCCGGATGGCTCCGACGGAGTCCTCCGTTGCGGCCTGAATGCCGCTGATCTGCTGGCTGATTTCGCCGGTTGCCTTCGACGTTTGTTCGGCGAGCGCCTTCACTTCCGATGCCACGACGGCAAAACCGCGACCGGCTTCGCCGGCACGGGCCGCTTCAATGGTGGCGTTGAGCGCGAGCAGGTTGGTCTGCCCCGCGATGGTGTTGATCAACTCGACGACGTCGCCGATACGGGTTGCGGCCTTGGAGAGCTCACCGACCCGCGCCGTCGTATTGTGCGCCTGGTCGACCGCCGCGCCGGCCATTTTCGTGGATTCCAGCACCTGCCGGCTGATCTCGCTGATCGACGAGGAAAGCTCTTCCGTCGCGCTGGCGACGGACTGCACGTTAGCGGACGCTTCCTCGGAAGCTCCGGCCACGGTGGTCGCGAGCTCCTGGGCGTGGTCTGCCTGCGAAGTCATGGTGCGGGCGGACGCCTCGAGCTGGCTCGACGCAGCCGAGACGGTGTGGACGATCGCGCCGACGGCTTCCTCGAAGCCGTTGGCGAGCTTCTGCATGTCTTCCTTGCGCTGGCGCGCGACGACTTCGTCCTGCCTGATCTTGGCTTCGGCTTCGTCGTGGGCTTTCTGCTCGGCCTTGACCTTGAAATCCGAGACAGCGTGCGCCATGTCGGCGATCTCGTCGCGGCGGTCCAGTCCGGGCAGCACCACGTCGAAATTGCCAGCGGCGAGCTCCTTCATGCCCGAAGTGAGCCCGGCCAGCGGCCGAATGATGCCACGCGCGATGAAGAAGGCGATCACCAATCCGAGCAGCACGGCGGCGCCGGCGACGATTTCCTGGGCCGAGATCGTGCCGGCGATGCGGCCGTCGGTCTCGGCGACGGTTGAGACGAAGCGGGTGTCGGTCTCGGACTTTATCTTCCCCATGCTCTCGATCGCGCCAACGATCGCCGGAGTAATGGCCTTGTAATAGAGCTCGTCGGCTCGAACGATATTGGGGCCGGTCTTCTCGAAGGCCTCGCCGTATTTGGTCAGGCCGGTCTTCACCGCGGCAAGCAGGGCGGCGAGATTAGCCGGCAGCTCCGATTTTTCGATGCGGGCGACATCCTGTTGCGCCTTGGCGAGACTGATCTTGAACGTCTCGATGCCTTTGGCGTTGCGGGTTGCGAGCATCCGCCAGTTGGCGATGCGCACGAGCAGAACCTTGGTTTCAAGCGCGATTGCGTCGGACGCGAACGGCGTCCCGGTGGCGCCAGCGACGAATATGGCGACGTCTTCCGCCATCTTGTCGCCATCGGTAAACAGCAGCGCGCGTCCCGCCTGCATATGCTTGACGGCGTCAGCAAGCTTCGCGCGATTGGCTTTCAGCTGGTTGATATCGCCGATCACGCGCTCGTATTCGGCTTTCCGTTCTTCGAAACGCGTCGTTGCAGAGGCATCCTCGAGCAACGCGACGACAGCGCCCATCCGTTTGTCGGCGTCCGCCAGCGAGGCCTCGTCCTGATCGAACGAATAGCGCAGAAGCCCGCGGCGAATGGCTTGCAGATGCGTCGTCATTTCGCCGACCCGAACGGAGATTTTCGACTGCTGTGTCATCAGCTCGACGGAATCTCTGATGCTGCCGAGCTGCAAGAAGCCGATCGCAGCAAGGACCGCAGTCGCGGCGACAAGGATGCCGAACCCTGCATAAAGCCGGCCACTGATTCGAAGATGAGGAAGCGTCACGATGCCATCCTTTGAAAAATCGAAAAATTTGTCCGAACGTTGGCTTGTCTCGTTGAAAGGCGAACCAAGTTGGCCAACAGCCTTGCATCGCAACGGTTGAGATATGGTGAACATTTGTGTAACGCGACCCGCGTTCGGCTGATTGGCGGCCGCTTGCTGTGGCGTTGAACGCCTCCTGCGTCACCGGGTGAAAAGACATCCGTGATTTTACGGAAGAAATGCTGGCGGACGCGACGTTACGTCGCTACCGGCCGCAACGTTCCGCGCAGGTCTACTCCGGCTCACCGCGCCAGCCAATTCTGCACGAATTGCCCGGCGCGCGCGATCGCCTCGCGGCCCTCGGGCAGGATGCGGGCATAGAGATGCCAGGCGTGCGGCATGCGGGGCCAGACCTCGATCTCTGCATCGCACCCCGTTGCTTTCAATCGTTCAGCCATTCGCAACGAGTCGTCGCGCAGGATCTCGTCGCCGCCGACTTGAATGAGCGTCGGCGGCAAGCCGGCCGCATCCCCATAAAGCGGCGAGGCGTAAGGATGGCGTGCGTCGGCGCCAGCCAGGTAACAATCGACGAGCGCGGGAAGCCGCGCGGCATCCATCATCGGATCGGCCGCAGCATTGCTCTGTAGCGATGGCCCGGTCAAAGCGAGATCGGTCCAGGGCGAGATGGCGACCGCGGCGGCTGGCAGCGGCAGGCCTTCATCGCGCATCCGGTAGAGCGTGGCGAGCGCGAGACCGCCGCCGGCGGAGTCGCCGACGACAGCGATTCGTTTTGGATCGATACGTTTCGCAAGCCAACGATACACCGTGACTGCATCGTCGAGCGCGGCCGGAAACGGATGCTCCGGAGCCAGCCGGTAATCGAAGTACAGCACCGACGCGCGAGCCACGGCGCCAAGCCGCCAGGTGAAGTCGCGGTAGAGCGGCGCGGTGCCGATCACGTAGCCGCCGCCATGAAAATGCAGAACACAAGCATCCTCGCGCGCTTGCGGGGCAATGATCCGCACGGCGTTGACGCCGCCGGCATCGAGCGTCTCGGTGCGTGTTCCCCTCGATGGGCCGGGCACGAGGGGCTCGAGCCGCCGCAAACGGCGGCGGGCCGTTTCAAGATCGAGCTCGCGGTGCTTGCCGCTCGGCTTGAACAGGCGCAAGGCCAGTCGCAGGAGTTCCGCTCTCAGGCTCATGCACTAGTGTCCCGGTTCTGACATTCGTATGATATCGCGGCGGGCACGTTTACGAATGTCAGAACCAAAGGGACACTAGCGATTCTATCATTCTAGTGTGGCTTTGACTCCGACGTTCCTTCGAAGAACTCGCGGCGGCACCGGAAGGAACGTCAGGGTCGCCACACTGGGAACGCGCCGGGGCCATCAGCTGTTTCCGCTTGACCGGCTGACATTGGCAGCCCGTCCGCGCAGAAGGCGTCGTCAGGCCGCGTGGTAATCCGGCGCCGAGGCGAGGTACTTCGCATAGGCCTCCGCATCCGGCGGAAGAAAACGCTCGGCCAATCCGTTACGTCGGGTCTGTTTGGCGCCGATATCGGCGATCAGCTCGTCGAAATGGCGATAATGATAGGGCGCAACGCACAGGCCGCCATAGACGCCGGCGGCCGGCCGCTCGACGCGCTTGAAATGCAGCATCATCTCGATGTTGTCGCGCATCGCTTGCGCCGTCGGTTGCCGCGCCAGCCGGCCATCGGCATAGCGCACCAGCCAGTTGGCGGCGAGGTCGGCGCACAGCACCGTGCAGAACGAGGAATTGAAGCCGACGAAACCCATGTCCGGCAGGTCCGGATTGGCGATCAAGCGGTAGAGCCGGTACTGTCCGTCGGCATCGACCAGTTTGGCGCGCCAGGCTTCGGGCAAGAACGGAACGCCGAGCTTGTAGCCGATCGCAAGTACGGCGAGGTCGGCCTGCACGCGCTCGCCGCCGCTCATCACGATGGTGCCGCTCTCGTAATGATCGAACGTGCCGCGGATCGCCTTGATGCGGCCGTCGGCGACCATCGGATGGAAGTTCGGCGTTGCGATCGGCACCGAGCAATTGATGCCGTCTTCGATCCTGCCATTCGGCACCATGTTGCATTTCTTCAGCTTGAGCTGGGCTTTCAGCAGGCTCTCCAGCCCGCGCCAGTTGGCCCAGATCATTGGCGCGGCGAGGCGGAGCGCGAGGCGTGAGGCCATGCCCGCACCCCAGCCCGGGAACATCTGTTCCTGGGCGCGGATGTAGAGAATGCGTTTGAAGTTGATGAGACCGCCGATGAAATAAGGAATACGCCAGACCGGCTCGCGGAACACGATCGTCACCTTGCGCGCGCCCGACTTCACCGCATTCACGGCGATGTCGGTTGCCGACTTCGATCCGCCGAGCACAACCACACGGCGACCGCTGACGAGGGAGGCGTCGTTATATCCGGAGGAATGCAGGATCCGGCCGCCCTGGGCCTTGAAATCGCTTTCGCCGGGACAATGCAGCTCCAGCGGATCGCTGAACTGGCCGGTGCAAACCGCGACAAAATCGAAATCCTCTTTCGATGTCGCCCCGCTCCTGTCGGACAGCGTCAGCATCCAGCCGGGCTTACCGTCGCCGCGTCGCGCCATGTTTTCGACTTTGGTGTTGAAGCGCAGCATGCGCTCCAGCCCAAAACTCTTCGCGTAGTCGCTGAGATAGGCATGGACCTGCGGCCCGGTCGGCCATTCCGGATAAGAGGCCGGCATCGCGCGATCCGTGTAGCGATAGAGATCCTTCGGGCTCTGGGTCTGCACCTCGGGATAGGAGCGCGCCGGCTCCCAGACACCGCCAAGGTCGGCGCTCTTCTCGATAATGGTGACGTTGTGACCGCGCGTGGAGAAGGCCTTGGCTGCAACTAGTCCGGAGACTCCGGCGCCGATCACGCACACATTTTTGGAGCTGACTATCTGACGGCTGGCCATGGTTTCGCTCGCAATCATCTGTGTTGAACGCGACAGACCGCATTCGGCCGCAAAGCGCGCGGCCGCTCGATCCCGCGGTGGTACGACGTGACGTCCGGCTTGCTAGTGTGGCGGTCCAGAAGTCCGCATCATTTGTGCCGCCGGTTCGTCATGCGGCCTTCTGAACCTAAGCCACACTAGAATCATAAGTTCGCTAGTGTCCTTTCGATTCCGAAGTTCGAAACGTGGCTCCGAAAAATGCTACGAACTTCGGAATCGGGACACTGGCTTAGTCGTTGGCTTCAGGCGGCAGGAAATTCACCTCGTGCTGTGCCGAGATGCGCACGACCTCGGCGGGATCGGAGAGGTTGTGCAGCATGTTGAACAGCGCTTCGAGCTTCTGCATCGGTGAGACCCAGAACATCGCCCGCGCCGGCTTGTCCGATTTGTTGAAATAGCCGTGGGGAATGCCGCGCGGCATGCGCACGAGATCGCCGGCCTTTGCCTTGACCCACTGGCCGTCGAGCTTGAGGTCGAGCACGCCGTCCTGCACGAGGATGAACTCCTCCTGCGTGGGGTGGACGTGAACCGGCACGAACTGGCCCGGCTCGCTGTTGGTTTCGAACGCGAAAGTGGAGTCGCAGATCGCCTTGGGAAAATAGAGCTGGCCCAGAATGTTCCAGCTCTTGCCGGCGTAACCGGTGCCGCCCGGAGTAATGCCCTTCTCGAGTGCAGTCATTGCTTGCCTCCATGATAGATTTCGGCAAAATGAGGATCGGGCAGGCGCAAAGCGCTGTCTATCCGATAAACGAATCTCGCCCACGTGGTGCCCTGCAGCACGAAGTTTTTCGGTTTGCGGCTCTTTTCGGTAAGGCCGGGATATTATAGGCTTAAAACAATAGACAACAGGATCCCCTAGTGGAGTGGATTTGACATTCGCCACCCGTAGCCGAGCACCTCAATGCGAATGTCAAATCCAAAACTCCACTAGCACCCTATATTTGCTAGTGGTCCCTTGATTCTAACATTTGCAAAAGTGCCTGCCACGACGGGATGCAAATGTTAGAATCGGACCACTAGCGCCAAGCATGGTGGATCATGTCGGCAGCCGGGCTGGAAACGAGCGCGCGTCGGCCGCAGGCCGCAAGGCTTGATGGTTTCGCCCGCGTCAGCACCTCCGATGTCGACGAGGCGGCCGAGCAGATCGGCCGCATCTTCTGCCCGCACGATCTTGAGCCGCTGCATGCCAGGGCGACAGGTTTTTTCGCCAGGCACAATTGCGCGGCCTTTGACGGCTTTTCCATCAACTACGTGGCCTATGGCGGATCGGTCGAAATCGATCCGGGCTGTCTGGAGCGCTTCTTCCTGCTGCAGATCCCGCTGAAGGGCTCGGCTAAAATCCGCGCGGGCGCCTGCGAGTTCGAAACGTCACCGTCATTGGCGGCTTCCCTGCTGTCGCCGACGGTGCCGAGCCAGATGGTGTGGAACGACTGCGCGCAAGTGATCCTGCTGCTCGATCGCCGCATGGTCGAACAGCGTGCGGCCGCACTCGCCGGCCGCGCGATTGGCGCCATCGAATTCGATCCCGTTATCGATCTCGAGACGCCGGCCGCGCGCAGCCTGTGCGCAAAGCTTGAGGAGTTGATGCAACTCGCCGAACGCCTCGGCCCGGGTGGCCTGATATCGGCGACCGCCAGCGCGGACTGGCGGGAGACGCTGCTCGACCGTGTGCTCGATGGGCAGCGGCATGGACTGACGGAATCGATCCAGACGTTCTCCGGCCGGGCGGAATGCCTGCCGCGCGCGTTGCACCTGGCGCGGGACTATCTTGAGGCCGCTGCCTCCGAGCCGCTCGATCTGGCGCAGCTCGCTTCATCTGCAGGCATCGGCATTCGCGCGCTTCAGCTCGGCTTCCGCCGTCATTTCGGCGTGTCGATCTCCGAGATGCTGCTCGACATCAGGCTCGCCAATCTCCATGCGCAGCTCTGGCGAGCTCGGGGCGATGCGTCCATCACCGATATCGCGTTCGATCTCGGCTTCACGCATTTGAGCCGCATGGCAGGCGCGTATCGCGCCAAATTCGGCGAGTTGCCCTCGGCGACATTGAGGCGCCGGATGGGTTAGCTCGCTGCGCACGAACGGTGCTGACCCTCATCCTGAGGAGCGCGCTTGCGCGCGTCTCGAAGGATGTGGCCCTTGCGAGCGGTCTCATGGTTCAAGACGGCGCTAACGTGCCTCCTCACCATGAGGGTCTGAAGCAGTAGGGTTAGCGCGCGGGGAGCGTTACTCCGCGGCCGTCGTCTCCGGCAGCTTGGCGCCTTTGCCATAGCGCTGGTCGATATAGTCGATCACCAGCGCCTTGAATTCGGTGGCGATCGTCGGCCCGCGCAGGGTGCGGAATTTCTTGCCGTCGACGAACACCGGCGCCGCCGGTGCTTCGCCGGTACCGGGCAGCGAGATGCCGATATTGGCATGCTTCGACTCGCCGGGGCCGTTGACGATGCAGCCCATCACCGCGACGTTGAGTTCTTCAACGCCCGGATACTGCGTCTTCCAGTTCGGCATCTCGTCGCGGATATGGTCCTGGATGTCGCGCGCCAGTTCCTGGAACACCGTCGACGTCGTGCGCCCGCAACCGGGGCACGCGGCGACGAGCGGCACGAAGGTGCGGAATCCCATGGTCTGCAGGATTTCCTGCGCGACCTTGACCTCGATCGTGCGGTCGCCGTTCGGCTCAGGCGTCAGGGACACGCGGATGGTGTCGCCGATACCTTCCTGAAGCAGAACGCCGAGCGCCGCCGCCGAGGCCACGATGCCCTTCGACCCCATGCCGGCTTCGGTCAGGCCGAGGTGGATGGCGTAGCTGCTGCGCGCCGCCAGCATCTTGTAGACCGCGACGAGCTGCTGCACGGCGGAGACTTTTGCCGACAGGATGATACGATCCTTGCCGAGACCCATCTCCTCCGCGCGCGCCGCCGACAGCAGCGCCGACTGCAGCATGGCTTCGCGGGTCACCGCGCCCATGTCCTTCGGATTGGCGGACTTGGCGTTCTCGTCCATCAGGGTGGTGAGAAGGTC
>NZ_DAHUXJ010000122.1 GCF_027307225.1 Bradyrhizobium sp.
TGAATGGACCAACGCCATGGGGCAATTTGCCATCCAGTTCGGTGACCGATTTCCTCGGTCAGCGAACTGACTATCGAGGGTCAGTTCGCTGACCGCAACCACCATCACGGGGGCCTCTTACACAAAACTTCTGACATTCCCGATCGTTGAGTCGCTGGCACGATCGACAATCTTCAGTTCCACGACCTTTTTCTCCAACAGCCGCAGGGTCCAGCGCGCGCGTCCCTTGGGCGGCTTGGAACAAGCCAGGGCAATCAGTTTGGCTTCCTTCTCGCCGTCAAAAATCCGCGCAACCCCCGGTGTCGCCCGTTGCTTGCGACTCAACACCGCCTCGAAGCCTTCTTCCACCAGTTGCTTTCGGACCCGGTAAACCATCGAAACGCTGGTCTCCAAAGCCTTGATGATCCGGCTGTCGCTCCAGCCTGCACCGGCTTGCGAGACATCGGCCTTCAACAATATCCGCGCCTTCAGCAGCCGCTGCGCCGGGCTCCTGCCTTTGCGTATCAGCGCTTCTAGCCGTTCGCGTTCCTCGCCGCTCAGCCGCACAACATACTTCTTTACCGAAATCTCCCTGGCAGCCATCATCGCCTCCGTCGCCCGCGTCGCGACGGAATCGAATCACAAAAAGACCGCCTGTTCAAATTAATTGAAGCGACCGACTAGAAGCCGATATTTGCCAGTGTCCTTTCGGTTTTGACATTCGTAAAAGTGCCCGCCGCGACATGACACGAATGTCAAAACCGGGACACTGGCCCGAATGGTCGCCTTGCGAAGGCCTGTTCTTTCTAGGACGATGGAGAAAACAGGGTTCTCCGGGAGGTTCATCATGCGCCATTCGCGCGCGTTGTTTGCGATGCTTTTGGCGCTCGGTATATGCGGCAGCCTCGGCGCGGCGCGCGCACAAAACTATCCGAACCGCACCATTACGATGGTGGTCCCGTTCCCGCCGGGCGGCTCGACGTCGATCGTCGGGCGTATCATCGCCGACAAGATGAGCGAGTTGCTCGGCGAGAGCATCGTCGTCGACAACAGGGGCGGGGCAGGCGGCACGGTCGGCAGCAAGTCGGTGGCGAAAAGCGAGCCCGACGGCTACACGCTTCTGCTCGGCTACACCGGCACGCTTGCGATTGCGCCCTCGCTCTACCGCAATGCCGGCTACGATCCGCGCAAGGATTTCAAACCCAACGGCATGATCGGCAGCTCGCCGTCTTCGCTGGTGGTGCATCCCTCATTCCCGGCGAAAACCGTGGCCGAGCTCGTCGCCTATGCCAAGGCCAATCCGGGCAAGGTCAATTTCGGCTCCGCCGGGATCGGCACCGTCGGCCACATCACGGGCGAATATTTTGCCCAGGCGACCGGCGTCAAGATTGTTCACATTCCCTACAAGGGAACGGGGCCCGCCATCAGCGACCTGTTGGGTGGGCATATTCCGATGTCGTTTTCGCCGATCGCGACCACGGCGGGCAACGTCAAGGGCGGGCTGCTGCGGGCGCTCGCCGTGACCTCGGCTCGCCGCAACAAATTATTGCCTGAAGTGCCGACCATGATCGAAGCAGGCGTGACCGGTTTCGATGCGGTGCTGGTCTATGGGCTTGTCGCGCCTGCGGGTACGCCGCCTGGGGTGATCGACCGGCTCAACAAGGCTTTGCGGGACGCGCTTGCCTCAGATGCGGTGAAAAAGCAGCTCGAATTGGACGGCACGGAGATCACGCCCAGCACGCCGCAACAATATGCCGACTTTATCGACAAGGACGAAAAGAAGTGGTCGGAACTCGTGAAGGCAAGCGGCGTCGAGCCGGAGTAATACGGCGTTTCGCGCAAAAGCCGTTCCCTCCCGGTCTTCCTATGTTCTAAAGTCGGCCATGTTCGATCAAATGATTCGCTCTAGTACCGCCGATCTGAAGTCCCTACACCGTGAGCGGCGAGTTCGTTTAAGGGACGTCAGATCGAAAAGCGGTACTAGAATCATTATTTTGCTAGTACCCGTGACTTTCCGAAGTTCGTGAAAGGTGGGTGCTGAGATGGTGCACGAACTTCGGAAAGTGGGTACTAGCGCCGGATGTTTTGCGCTCGCGCTGTTGCTGAGCGCGCCGGTTGAGGCCGAAGACAGCGTTGCGCCGCCGGTTGCGAACACCATGGCGCAGGCCGCTTCGCCTTATGCGATCGCAGAATATCGCAGGCGGCTCGCTGAATATCAGAAAGCGCGCGCGGCGTTCGAACAGGAGGCCGGCGCCTACTGGAGTGCGATCGTCGAGAAGCGGCGCGGCCGCAACGCCAAGCGGCGCGAGCATCTTGCCATCGCGCTCGACGACTATGTGTTGACGCAGCCCCCTAGCTATCGCGGACCGAGGCGGCCGGTGAATCCTGAACCGGAGGCGCCCGAAGCGCGGCCGCCGCGCCAGCACAAGGCGATCCCGGTGGTCGGCGATCTCATGCAGGCGGCGAGCGAACAGTTTCAGTGGACACCGCAAAAGCCGTCGAGCGAGATCGAATTCAAGCGCGCCTATGCGCGCGTCGCGCTGGCCGCAGGGCTGACACGCGAGCAGGCGGTGCGGGTCTACTCGTTCGAGACCGGCGGCACCGGAAATTACGATGTGCAGGCGGGAATAGAGCATGGCGGCAAGCGCGCGATTTCGACCGCGATGGGCTACAACCAGCTGCTCACCACCAACAGCATCGAACTGCTCGCCGAGCAGGGGCCTGAATTCGTGCGAGCGCTGACGCAAAAGGCGGCCATTCTTTCGGGACAACCCCGTCAAATCCTGGACCGCAAGATCGCGGTACTGAAGAAGATGGTGGCCTATGCGCGCTCGGTACCGGACGAATGGTCGGCGCATGAGAAACTTGCCGATACGCCGCAGGGCTGGGCGCTGCATGCGATGGTGCTCGACATCGACGTCGGCCCGCTTCTGCAAACGCACAAGCTCCTGACCTCGGTGATCTTCGCACGCGCCAAGGGCTATAACCGTCCGCTCACCGCCGCTGAACTCGAAATGATGAATCTCACCGGCGACGGCACCGGGCTCGATATGGTGACGATGCCGCAGGCGATGCGCGAGCAGGTGCCGACCTCGAATTTCTTCCAGCGCGGCGGCTATGAGCGCAACCCGGTGGCGATCCGCCACAACACCGTCGCCAAGCTGCTAGCGATCACCGACAACCGGATGGACGCGAACTCTGGCCAGCCGGGCGCGAAGGAGCTTGCGGCGGCGCTCTATCAGGCCGCTCCGTTGTCTGCCCAGGCGACGTCCGCGCGATGATGGAATTGGGCCGTTATTCCGGCCCGAACACGAAGCTGCCGTCATCGTTGAGATAGGGGCCCTTGCGCATATAAAGCTGTCCGTTCTGTCCGAGGAAGAACAGCGTGCCCTTCGGCACCTTCTTGGCGCCCTTGAGCAGCAGGGCGGCATTGCTGGTCCCCATCTTGTAGGCGTGGGTTTTGCCGTCCTTGCCGTAGGCGTAGCCCATGTCGGCCTTCAAGTCCCACGGCGTCCCAGCTTCCGCAAAGGCCGGCACTGTCAGCGCGGCGAGTGCCGCTGCGGCGATCAATGGCCTGATCGAAAAACGCGTCATGTCCTCATCATCCTCCCAATCGTGACCGCATGCGCGTGCGGCCGTCCCGTTTTGAACAAATCACGAACGATGTCAGCCCGTCAACATGCTGGCGCATATCGTCAGTTTCGGCGAATGACTTTGTCATTCCGCGCCTTCGCGACTATCTTGGCTGAACGACGCGTGAGCCGGCAGAAAACGTGCCTACCGCCGCACCGGGGACAATCAGGATGAATCAAATTGTGAAAATCGGCTTTGCCGTTGCGTTGTTGCTGCCGCTGGCGAATGCGGCCAGCGCGGATGAGTTCAAGCTCAGCAGCAATCAGCGCATTGCCTGTAGCCGGGGGCTGATGGCTGGCAAGCTCAATACGGCCACCTGCAAGTCGTACGCCTATCTCTTCAACGCCAGGACGTCGGAATATTTTCGCTGCCAGGTGTCGCTGGCGCTGACGCGTGACAACAAGGAAGTGATCAACGTTCAGGCCGATGGCGGCTGCACCAGGAAGCAGCGCGTTTTCGAGACCGATTCCGAATACTCCTTCGATGCCACCGAAACCGAGCCGCCGAACACCAACTCGTTCTTCGGGCCCGGCGGCTACTCGATCTGGGTCAGCGACAATGCCAAGCAGCGCGTCCGAGGCTGCATCACCATCTCTTCGGGCCTCGGCTCGGACATTTCCAAATGCCTCGACATGACGTTCCAGTGACGGTCCATGCGTCGCCTGCGGCCTGCGCGATTTTGCCGCTCCTGGCTCTTCGTCGAAGGCGCCAATGAAACAGCGCTGTCCCGTGCGCCCACGAGCGGCGCAGACGTCCTGATCCAGGAGCTCGAGGATTTCACGCCGCCCGAATTGCGTGCCGCAGCGCGGGCGCTTGCCCCCGACCTTTATGCGTCCTGGCGCGCCGCCGGCCAGATGGTCGCCGTGCGCGTCAATCCGCTCGATCAGGACGGCATGGATGATCTGGCGGCCGTGATGCGCGGGGCGCCCGATATCGTGGCGCTGCCGAAAGTCGCCGAGCCGCACCATGTGACGCGGCTGGACGAGGCGGTGAGGCGTTTCGAACGGCAGTATCGCATCCCCGAAGGCTCGACCGCGCTGTTGCCGAACATCGAATTCGCCCGCGGTCTCGTGCAGACGGCGGCGATCGCCAAAGCCAGTCCCAGGACGGTCGCCTGCCTGATGGCTTCCGAAGATATGGCCGCCGATCTCGGCGCCGAGCGCGGGCAAGACGGTCTCGAAATCGCCTACTGCCGCCAGCGCTTCCTGGTCGAATGCGTCGCCGCCGGCACGGTCGCGGTCGATTGCCCCTATACGTTCAGCGATATCGACGGCCTTACGCGTGACACGCGCTGGGCGCGGCGGCTCGGTTATGTCGCCAAAAGCGCCGTCGACCTCGCCCATGCGCAGATCGTCAACGGCATTCTTTCGCCTGACGAGGACGAAGTTCGTCGCGCGCGCCGCCTTGTCACGGTGTTCGAGTCCGCGCGCGCTGCCGGGCAGGGCCGCGTCGAACTCGATGGCGCGCTGGTCGAACTGCCGGCCTATGCCACCGCCAAACGCCTGCTCGCCCGTCACGAGGCGATGCAGGAATTTGAGCTGGGCGATTGAGTTCGCCGAATTACGCAGCGCTCCCTCCCCCTGAAAAGGAGAGGGTTGGGGTGGGGGTCAAACGCCGCCGTTGCGGATGGCGATCGCCTCAGTGCCCCATCCGCGCCGAGGCTGGATGACCCGGCACCTTGAAGCGCTTGCCGGTGTCAGTGACCTTGGTGCCATCGACCTTCAGGATCGAAAAATCCTGGTCCAGAAAGTTGCCGGCCAGAAGATATTTGCCGTCCGGCGTGAACGCGACCGCCTCAGGCAAGCCGCCGACCTCGATATCCTGGGTCTTGGTTACCTTCTTGCCGTCGATCTTCAGGATCGAGAGGCTGCCGTTCTTCTGATAGTAAAATGCCTTCTTGTTGTTGGAGCCGCGCAGGATCGCCGCGACCGCGACATCGCCCTTCGGCGACATCGCAAGTCCTTCCGGTCCGTCGCCGACCACGACGCGGTCGATGATCCGCGGCGGATTCGCCTCGAGGTCGATCACGCTCGTAGTGTCGACACTGCCGTCGGAAGCGCCGGAATTGCCGTTATCCGAAGTCAGCGCAAGTTTGCTGTTCGGCGCGATCACCACGTTATAGGGCCACTGGCCGGTCGGCAGATCGATCTTGCTGTAGGTCACCTTGCCGCCGTTAACGTCGAGCACCGATACCTTGTGCGCCGGGAATCTCACGGCCAGCGCATGCTTGCCGTCGGGCGTGAACATCACATGGGCGACGCTGTCGGGGAAAGTGATGGTGTCGGTGATCTTGACGTCGGTGCCGTTGACCGAAAGCACGCTGATCGAATTGTCGCCGCGGTTGGCGACCAGCGCCATCTTGCCGTCCGGGCTGAAGTTCAAGCCCGACGGCTGCTTGCCGCCGGTGAGGGTCGCTGCCAGCTTCGGCGGGTTGGCTTTCATGTCGATCACGAAGATCTTGTTATCCGGCACCTGCTTGAGCGCATCGCCGTCCTTGACGACGTCCACGGAGTCGGCAACGAGCGCGACCGAACCGGTCGGATCGATGTCGACATTGACCGGCGGTCCGATCACCGAGTTTTCAAGCGGCAGGGTGGCTACGATCTTGGGCGCCTCCGGATTGGCGAGATCGACGATCAGAACGGCATCCTTGCCCGGCGCGGCAAGTACGCCCTTGCCTGCATCGTCCCAGGTGAGCTTCTCGTCGAGGCCGACGATCATGAAGGGCTTGGCAGAAACACAGTTAACACCAACGCCGCACAGCATCGTCGTCGCCAGCGCAAATCCAAGCTTTCGAAAAACAGGCATATTCGCGTCCTCCCCGAAACCGGCCTCTCTGTCGGGCAGGTTTACGGGCGGACATTACGCGGGGAGGCCTGTCCTTGCTAGTGGTCCGATTCTAACATTCGTATCCCATCTCCGTTCGGTCAGCAGATAGATCGCGAGGCGGGCCCAGGACCGTCGCGGATATCGGCGCGCATCCAGCTTGCGCTCCACGCTGTTTCCCGCCTGCGGCAAGCTCAACCCCACTTCGTTCGACGATTTTCAACAAGCAGGGTCAGCCAGTGGTTCCCTCGGCGCGCCACTCAACGGTTGACCGCGAGGCTTTGCCCAGCCAAAGCTGCAACAAAAATGGGAGAGGTCCTTTGGGACGACTGCAAGGCAAGACGGCGATCGTGGTTGGCGCCGGTTCGATCGGGCCGGGCTGGGGCAACGGCAAGGCGACGGCCGTGACCTTTGCACGCGAGGGCGCACAGGTGTTTTGCGTCGATCGCAACGCTGCGGGCGCCTCCGAGACCGCCGGGATCATCACGGGCGAAGGCGGCAAGGCGACCGCTTTTGCCGCCGACGCGTCGCGGTCTGAGGACATCGCGGCAATGGTAGCGGCATGCCGAAAGACTTACGGTCGCATCGATGTGCTCGACAACAATGTCGGCATCGCCGAGACCGGCAGCGTGGTCGATGTGGCCGAGGCCGACTGGGACCGCGTCTTCGCCGTCAATCTCAAGAGCGCCTATCTCGCCATGAAGCACGTCATCCCTGTCATGGTAGCGCAAGGCGGCGGGTCCATCATCAACATCTCCTCGATTGCTTCGATCCGGCACCTCGGCATTTCCTATGTCACCTATGCGGCCACGAAGGCGGCGATGAACCAGATGACGCGCACCACGGCCGTCGAGTTCGCCGCCCAGAAAGTTCGCGTCAATGGCGTCCTGCCGGGCCTGATGAAAACGCCGATGGTGGCGCACTCGGTGGGCCTTGCGGCGAGCTATGCCAAAGGCGACGTGGAGGCGATGTGGCGGGCGCGTGACGCGCAGGTGCCGATGGGACATATGGGCGATGCCTGGGACGTCGCCAACGCCGCCTTGTTTCTGGCTTCCGACGAATCGAAATACGTCACCGGCATCGAACTCGTTGTCGACGGCGGCATCACGCTGAAAGTGACGTGAAAGCCAGATGCATTTTTCATTTGCGATGCCGATCCGCAAACTAGTGCCCACTTTCCGAAGTTCGTGCTCTATCGCAGCACGCACTTTCACGAACTTCGGAAAGTTGTGGGCACTAGCAAAGCGACTGATTCCAGTACCGCTTTATCGATCTGAAGTCCCTGATCGAATTCGCCGCTTGTGGTGCAGGGACTTCAGATCGGCGGTACTAGTGCCCACTTTCCGAAGTTCGTGCTCTATCGCAGCACGCACTTTCACGAACTTCGGAAAGTTGTGGGCACTAGCAAAGCTACTGATTCCAGTACCGCTTTATCGATCTGAAGTCCCTGATCGAATTCGCCGCTTGTGGTGCAGGGACTTGAGATCGGCGGTACTGACGGCCGCCGTTTTGTGGCTGGCGCTGGTGCCGCAGATGGCGTCCGCGGCACCGGTCGAGCCCACCACCGAACAGATCGATTCCGCGCCCTGCATGGCGGCGGTCACGGCGGCCGATGATGAGAAGATCATCGCCTCGTGTGCCGCGTTGATCGGCAACGACAAGGCGCCGAAGGCCGATCGCGTCAAGGCCGCCGTCGCGCGCGCCTCAGCCTATGACCGCAACGGCGAGATCGATCGCGCGATCGGCGATGACGACATTGCGCTCAGGCTCGATCCGACGCTGGCCGACGCATTCAATGCGCGCGGCGAACTTTATCGCCGAAAGGGTGACCGAGTTCACGCGCTTTCGGACTTCGGCACTGCGTTCAAGCTCAATCCCCGCAACGCCGCCGCGAAAGCCAATTACAAATCGTTGTCGCTGGAGATCGAGCGCATCGGCGCGATGATGGCGGTCAACGACAAGCCGAGTTTCAATTGCGCCTCCGCGAGACGCCCGGTCGAAAAGGCGATCTGCGCCAATCCCGAACTCGCCAATCTCGATCGGGAGATTAACGCCGTGAACACCAGGGTTGTGCGCGAAGCGAGCCAGGCCAGTCCGCGTTCGGGCCGCGCCATGCAGCGCGAGCAGGACGAATTCCTCAGCCGCCGCAAGGCCGAATTCGGGCGGCCCGGTTTCGACCTGCAAAAGATGATGCGGGGCCGGCTCGACCATTTGCTGGCGGTGCAGCGGCCCTGAGCCTTTCCGGCCCGTGAACCTCGTGGGCGGCTAAAGCGACAAATGGCTCAAATCGGCAGCGATGCCGATTACCCCGACGATCAAGAGCCGGTCATGCGACCCTTTGCCTCGCCGTTTGCCGTCGCCATTTTGGCCGCCGCTACCTTGCCTTTGGCCGCCGCTCATGCCGAAACGGAGGCCGAGCCGGCCGTCGTCTGCGCCCCGCATTCGGATGCCGCGGCGGCCAGACTGATCGACAGCTGTACCGCGCTGATCGACAATCCCGCAACACCGGCCGCCGATCGCTTCCAGGCCATGGTCGTGCGGGCGATGGCGCGTCACAAGGCTGGCGAGAGCGACAAGGCGCTGGACGAGCTTGGTCGCGTCATCGCCGACGACCCCAATCCCGCCCACGCTTACCGGGCTCGCGGCGAAATCCTGCGCCAGCAACGCAAGACCGTCGAAGCGTTCGACGCGCTGAACCAGGCGATCCGGCTCGAACCCGGTAACGCCCAGGGCTATGAAACCCGCGCCAATATTTTCAACAATGCCGGTAAATATGACCGCGCCATCGAGGACTACGACGAGGCGCTGCGGCTGAAGCCTGAATTCGCGCTGGCCCATGCCGATCGCGCTGCCGCCTGGTATTTCAAGGGCGAGTATCAGAAGGCGATTGGCGACGACGATCAGGCCATCAAGCTCGATCCGAACCGGGCGCAAACCTACACCAACCGCGGCGCAGCCTATCGCAAGCTCGGCAACATCCAGCACGCGCTCGACGACGAAACGTCCGCGATCCGGATCGATCCGTCAAACCCCGAGTTCTTCGACAATCGCGGGCTCGATCTCTACGGCAACGGCGATTACACCGGTGCGATCGCCGACTTCGATCAGGCGATCAAGATCCGTCCGCAGGCGAACTTCCTCACCAACCGCGGCGATGCCTACCAGGCGATGAACGACTACGACCGCGCTATCGCCGATTATGATGCCGCCGTGAAGCTCGATGGCAAATTCCAGCGCGCGTTCAACAATCGCGGCGCGGCGTGGCAGCGCAAGGGTGACCGCGAGCGCGCGTCGCAGGATTATGCGGAAGCTGTTCGGCTCAATCCCTCCGACGCCAAGGCCGCCGACAATTACAGGAAAGTCTCGCTCGAAATCGGACGTTTGGGCGAGCTGAAGGACGAAGGTGCCTTGCCGAGCTTCAATTGTGCAGTCGTCAGGCGTCCGGTGGAGAAGGCGATTTGTGCCGATCCCGAACTCGCCCGGCTCGACCGCAACATGAGCGATGCCTTCCTGAAGGCGATCGCGGCTGCGGAGAACAATAGTCATCGTGCTGCGCTGAACCTGACGCGGCAGCAGCGCGAATTCATCGAGAGACGCAACGCCTCCTATGGCCGCCCCGGCTATGACCTGCGTCAGGCGATGGCCGAGCGGGTCGATCAGCTCAGCGCCATCTCCAGGCGATAGCCTTTATCCGAAGGGCTGATCTGTTCCGGCTTGATCTTGTGCCGCTTCGGATGACAATGGCCGTTAAACAATCAGCGGCCGCTCCGCATCGTTATGCCCGGCCATGACGATAAGTAGGACAGGCCTCGGGAGAGGTGCCATGAACATTCACGGAAAAAGCCGGTATCAAGAGGCCCATGCGTGCTCGCTCCGCGATCCCGAAGGCTTTTGGGGCGAAGCCGCACGCGAGATCGACTGGATCAAGCCGGCGGAAAAAATATTCGATCCCAGCCAGGGTCTTTACGGCCGCTGGTTTGCCGGCGCCGTCGTCAACACCTGCTACAACGCACTCGATCGCCATGTCGAGCGCGGGCGCGCCGATCAGCTGGCGCTGATTCATGATTCGCCGCTCGCCGGCCGCGTCACCAAATTCACCTATGCCGAGCTGCTCAACGAAGTGAAGACACTGGCTGCGGTCATGGTCGATTTCGGCATTGCCAAAGGCGACCGCGTCATCATCTACATGCCGATGGTCGCCGAAGCGGTGGTGGCGATGCTCGCCTGCGCACGGATCGGCGCGGTGCATTCGGTGGTGTTCGGCGGTTTCGCGCCCAAGGAGCTCGCGACGCGGATCGATGATGCCGCACCGAAACTGATCTTTTCGGCCAGCTGCGGCATCGAGCCCGGCCGCATCGTCGCCTACAAGCCGCTACTGGATGAAGCGATCAAGCTCGCGCAGTTCAAGCCGCAAGCCTGCATCATCCTGCAACGGTCGCAACAGACCTGTGAACTGACGGCCGGACGCGATCACGATTGGGCGGCTTTGCGCGGGGCCGCAATAGAAGCGAAAAAGTCCGCCGACTGCGTGCCGGTGCTGGCGACCGATCCGCTCTATATCCTCTATACGTCAGGCACGACCGGCATACCCAAGGGGGTCGTGCGCGACAATGGCGGGCATCTGGTTGCGGTGGAATGGTCGATGTACCACCTCTACGGCATCAAGCCGGGCGAGGTGTGGTGGTGCGCCTCGGACATCGGCTGGGTCGTTGGCCACAGCTATATCGTCTACGGCCCGCTCATCCATGGCGCCACCTCGATCATGTATGAGGGCAAGCCGATCGGCACTCCCGACGCCGGCGCGTTCTGGCGCGTGATCGCCGAGCACGGCGCGGTCGCGCTGTTCACCGCACCGACCGCTTTCCGCGCCATCCGCAAGGAAGACCCTGAAGGCAAGTTCATCCGGCAATACGACCTGTCGAAATTCCGCACGCTGTTTCTGGCCGGCGAACGCGCCGACCCGCCGACGGTCGAATGGGCGGAGAAGCAGTTGAAGGTGCCGGTGATCGACCACTGGTGGCAGACCGAAACCGGCTGGTGCATCGCCGGCAACCCGGTGGGCTTAGGCCTGCTGCCGGTCAAGCACGGCTCGCCGACGGTGCCGATGCCGGGGTATCGCCTCGCGGTGGTGGATGAAGCCTCAAAGCCGGTCCCTGCCGGCGCCATGGGCTCGATCGTGATCAAGCTGCCGCTACCGCCGGGATCGCTGCCGACGCTGTGGCAGCAGGACGAGCGCTGCAACGAAGCCTACTTCAGCGAGTTTCCCGGCTATTACAAAACGTCCGATGCCGGCTACATCGACGAAGACGGCTATGTCTTCGTGATGGGCCGCACCGACGACATCATCAACGTCGCCGGTCATCGTCTCTCCACCGGCGGCATGGAAGAGATCCTGGCGTCGCATCCGGACGTCGCCGAATGCGCCGTGCTCGGCATCAAGGATGCGATCAAGGGCGAGGTGCCCTGCGGCTTCCTGGTGCTGAAGGCCGGCGTTGCGCGCAAGGCGGACGAAATCGAAAAGGAAATCGTGGCGCTGGTGCGCGAGAAGCTCGGTCCGGTCGCCGCGTTCAAGCTAGCGATCACGGTAGCGCGGCTGCCAAAAACCCGGTCGGGGAAAATCCTGCGCGGCACCATCAAGAAGATCGCCGATGGCGAGCAGTGGTCGATGCCGGCCACCATCGAGGACCCCAAGGTGCTGGATGAGATCGCCGAGGCGCTGAAGGGGAGGGCCTAAGGCTTACAAATCCCACAATTCGGGCTACACCTACCGCCCGACATCACGGGATTTTGCATGCGGCTTTTTGCTCTGAGGTTTCCGATCACGCTGGCGCTGACGTCGCTGGCGCTCGTTTCCTGCACCCATCGCGGCGAGTTGCCGGCGAACTCTGCCTTTACCGAGGACGACGACACCTTCTGTCGCGCCGGCGGCAAGGTCGCGCCCGGCTCGCCGCAATATGTCGCCTGCGTCAGGGATCGCGATACCCAACGCGGCAACGCCATCGACCGCGCTGACAAGAAGCAGCGCGACCTCGGCGAATACATGCTGAATAATCCGGTTCACCCCTGACGGAGGGCGGCCGGCGCTGGGCGCGCAAAGCCTCGCAAGACGAACGCGGCGCGCTACTTCCGAAAGCCGTTTTCGAAAAGCTATTCCTGGTCCGGCTTCTTGCCGCCGATGGTCTTCAACTTGGCAAAGACGGCGTCGACGTTGAGGTCGTCGCGTTCCTTCTCCGTAACCTCGAGTTCCGCTTCCTTGCGGGTGGTCTCGGAGGCCGGCAGCAGCGTCGGGCCGCCGTGAGAGATGTCGGTCGGCTTTTCCTTGGCCGCGCGCTGCACCTCGAAATCGAGCTCAATCTGCGAGCACAGGCCGAGCGTCACCGGGTCCATTGGGGTCAGCGTCGAGGCATTCCAATGGGTGCGGTCGCGGACGCTGGCGATCGTGGTCTTGGTGGTACCGACCAGGCGCATGATCTGCGCGTCCTTTAATTCCGGGTGGTTGCGCACCAGCCAGAGGATCGCGCTCGGCCGCTCGTGACGGCGCGAAACCGGGGTATAGCGCGGGCCCTTCTTCTTGGCCTGCGGCGGCAGCGTCACCTTGCTCTCGGCGATCTTGAGCCGGTAATTCGGGTCCTGTTCACCCTTTTCGATCTCGTCCCGGGTCAGTTGGCCGGTCGAAATCGGGTCCATGCCCTTGATTCCCTGGGCGGCGTCGCCGTCGGCGATGGCGCGCACCTCGAGCGGATGCATTTTCGTGAAATCCGCCACCTGATCGAAGGTCAAAGCGGTATTATCGACCAGCCACACGGCAGTTGCCTTCGGCATCAGCGGTGCATTGCTCATGGCAAATCTCCTTTGCGCTTCGCCCACCTCCCGGAGGCGAAGCCATGGTCATCAACGATGACGGGAATTAGGCCCCTTATATGCCTTCCCGGGCGGCTAGTGAAGTGGATTTGACATTCGCTCCCCACTTGGCCGCAGGCTCGCAAAGCGTATGTCAAAATCCTAAACTTCACTAGTGCGGCCAATTTGAAGTTCCTATCAGTCTCGCCGAGAGTTCGTTATAGGAACTCCAAATTCAAAGCCGCACTAGAATCAATAAGTTGCTAGAGCTCCTTTTGATTCCGAAGTTCGCATCGGAGGGGCCGCACTAGCTTGCGAACTTCGGAATCGGAGCTCTAGAATCTGATATTTGCTAATGATCCTATGATCCTAACATTCGCAAAAGTGGCAGCTGAGAACGGATGCGAATGTTAGAATCGGATCATTAGCGCAATGGGTTGCCCTTGACAGGGCCCGAAAGCCGTCCCAAGTCCTCTTACGGATCAATCCCTTTGAATCGACCGTTCCGCGACCCTTTGGCCATGGTTAAGGCTTGGGCTGAGGAGGTCCGAGGCCGCCTTATGCCAGCCAAACCACCCCTGAGAATCGTGCTTTGTTCGCCGCGGGGCTTCTGTGCCGGCGTGGTCCGGGCGATCGATACCGTCGAGCGCGCGCTGACGATCTATGGCGCTCCGGTCTATGTCCGCCACGAAATCGTGCATAACCGCTATGTGGTGGACAGCCTCAAGACCAAGGGCGCTATTTTCGTCGAGGAACTGTCGGAGATCCCCGACAGCACCAATGCGCCGGTGGTGTTCTCGGCCCACGGGGTTCCGAAATCGGTGCCGGCCGAGGCCCGGACCCGCAATTTCTTCTCGCTGGATGCGACCTGTCCTCTGGTCACCAAGGTGCACCGGGAAGCGGCGATCCATTTCAAGCGCGGCCGCGAAATTCTCCTGATCGGCCATTCCCATCATCCGGAGGTCGTCGGCACGCTCGGCCAATTGCCGGCCGGCGCGGTGACGCTGATCGAGACCGCGGAGGACGCGGCGACCTTCACTCCGAAGGATCCCAACAATCTGGCTTTCGTGACCCAGACCACGCTGTCGATCGACGACACCGCGGGGATCGTCGCGATGCTGAAGGGGCGGTTTCCGAACATCTCCGGCCCGCACAAGGAAGACATCTGCTACGCCACCACCAACCGCCAACTGGCGGTGAAGAAGGTGGCGCCGGTGGTCGACGCCTTGATCGTGGTCGGCGCGCCGAACTCGTCGAACTCGCAGCGGCTGCGCGAAGTCGCCGAGCGCGAAGGCTGCCCGATCGCAGTCCTCGCGCAACGCGCCGGCGATCTCGACTGGGCGCGCTTCGAAGGCATCAAGAGCCTCGGCATCACGGCGGGCGCTTCGGCGCCGGAAGTGATTGTCGAAGAGATCATGGGCGCATTCGCCGAGCGCTACGAATTGCATGTGGAGACGGTGTCGGCTGCGGAAGAAAACGAATTCTTCCCGTTGCCGCGTTCGCTGCGGCCTGACGCGGCCGAATAACTTCAAGACCGGGATGAGCGCACATGGCGGTCTACACCGACGTCGCCGCCGATGAGCTTGCGGACTTTCTGAAGGATTACGAGATCGGCGGACTGTTGTCCTACAAGGGCATCGCCGAGGGCGTCGAGAATTCCAACTTCCTGCTGCACACGACGTCGGGCGCTTTCATCCTGACGCTCTACGAAAAGCGGGTCGCCAAGGGCGACCTGCCGTTCTTTCTCGGCCTGATGACGCATCTCGCCTCGCGCGGGGTCAATTGCCCGCAGCCGGTGAATGACAAGCACGGTGAGGCGCTGCGTACGCTCGCCGGCCGTCCCGCGGCGATCATCACGTTTCTCGAAGGCGTCTGGCCGCGCAAGCCCACCGCCGCCCATTGCGCCGGCGTCGGCAAGGTGCTGGCGCAAATGCATCTGGCCGGCAAGGATTTTGCGATGTCACGGGCCAATGCGTTGTCGGTTTCGGGATGGCGGCCGCTGCTCGAGCAGGCTCAAGCGCGCGCCGACGATGTGCAGCCGGGTCTGCGCGACCAGATCGCCGCCGAACTCGATTATCTCGAGAGCGGCGGCTGGCCGCAGCATTTGCCCGGCGGCGTCATCCACGCCGATCTCTTCCCGGACAATGTGTTCTTTCTCGAGGACAAGGTCTCCGGCATCATCGATTTCACCTTCGCCTGCACGGACATGTTTGCCTACGACGTGGCGATCTGCCTCAACGCCTGGTGCTTCGAGGGCGATTGTTCGTTCAACGTCACCAAGGCGCGCGCGCTGCTCTCGGCCTATGGCCGCGAGCGGCAGCTATCGAAAGCGGAAGAGGATGCGCTGCCGCTGCTGGCGCGCGGCTCGGCGCTGCGCTTCCTGCTGACGCGTCTGGTCGACTTTCTCAACGTGCCGAAGGGCGCATTGGTGCGTCCAAAGGATCCTCTGGAATACGTTCGCAAGCTGCGCTTTCACCAAAGCGTATCGTCGATCCGCGATTACGGCGTGTAGTGCGGCGGATTTGGCATTCGCATAGCGTATCCGCGAGTTGTTTTGGCGAATGTCAAATCCAAAGCCGCACTACCAGATGATATTTGCTAGTGTCCCTTTTGGTTCTGACATTCGTAAAGGAGCTCGCTGCAACATGATACGAATGTCAGAACCGGGACACTAGTCGTGAACCCACTTCCCCAGGTCATCATCCACACCGACGGCGCCTGCTCGGGCAATCCCGGTCCGGGGGGCTGGGGCGCGATCCTGAAATTCGGCGAGGTCGAGAAAGACCTCGTCGGGTTCGAAGCCCACACCACCAACAACCGCATGGAATTGATGGCGGCGATCTCGGCGCTGGAAGCGCTGAAAAGGCCCTGCGCGGTCGATCTCTATACCGACAGCCAGTACGTCCGGCAGGGTATCACCGGGTGGATCCACGGCTGGAAGAAGAACGGCTGGCGCACCGCCGACAAGAAGCCGGTGAAGAATGCGGAGCTGTGGCAACGTCTCGATGATGCCTTGAAGCCTCACAAGGTCAATTGGCACTGGGTCAAAGGCCATGCCGGTCACGACGAAAACGAACGCGCCGACCAGCTCGCGCGCGACGGCGTCGCGATGGCAAGGCTGAAGGGGTAGGGGGAGCCCGTCATTCCGGGGTGATGCGAAGCATCGAACTATCGTGCGCAGTTGCGCACAAGAGAATCCCGAGATTCCGCGTCTGGTGCTTATGCACCATCCCGGAATGACGACAGCCGTTAAAGCTGTCCGAGCAGCGTGTCGCCGCCGGAAACCTCGACCTTGCCGGGCGCGGGTTCAAGGTTGAACTTCTTCACGACGCCGTCTTCCACCACCATCGAATAGCGCTTGGAGCGGATGCCGAGCCCGTTGCCGGAAGCGTCGAGCTCCATGCCGATCGCCTTGGTGAATTCGGCGTTGCCGTCGGCCAGGAACGTGGCTTCGTCGCGCTGGTCGGTGTCGCGCTTCCAGGCGTTCATCACGAAGGCATCATTGACCGAAACGATCGCAATCGTGTTCACGCCCTTGTCCTTGATGGCATAGGCGTTCAGGAAGATGCTCGGCAGATGCATCTTGTGGCAGGTGCCGGTATAGGCGCCGGGCACGGCGAACAGCGCGACCTTCTTGCCTTTGAAGATGTCGTCGGTGCTTTTAACCTGGACGCCGTCCGTCGTCATCACGCGAAATTTGGCCTCGGGCAGCTTGTCGCCAACTTTGATCGTCATCGTCAATTCTCCTTGGGGATGGTGCGGGCGTTTTTAGACCGGGCCCTTGTGCGGCACAATATCGCGACTAGTGGAGTGGATTTGACATTCGCCACCCACTTAGCCGCAAACTCGCAAGGCGAATGTCAAATCCGAAACTCCACTAGAATATTGAATTTGCTGGTGGTCCTTTGATTCTAACATTCGCAAAGGTGTCCGCTGAGGAGGGATGCGAATGTTAGAATCGGACCACCACCTAGCCCGAAAAGCCGCCAGCGTCGAGAAAGGCCTGCTCCTCCGGAGTCGTTATGCGCCTAAGGATGCGGTTTCGGTGCGGAAAACGCCCGAACCGGCGGATGATGTCGGCATGGATCTCGGCGTACCCAAGGTTTTCCGCATTGTCGCCGGCACGGAAGAGCTCAACGCAGCGGATCTGATCGGGCAGATGCTCCGAATGCATGAACGGCAGATAGAGGAATTGCAGCAGCGGCGGCTCCATGCGCCGGTCGACGCCGCGTTGCAGCGCGCGGTTTGCGACCTCACGGGCCAGAGCGTCGCTCGAGAAGGCCTTGGCGTCGCCACGAAACATGTTGCGCGGGAATTGATCCAGCACGATGACCAACGCCAGTGCGCCTTCGTCGGAGTGTTCCCATGACGTGAACTGGCCGGCCGCGGCTTCCCGCCAGAGCGCGAAGAAGCGGTCTCGCACGGCGGCATCGAAGTCGGCGTCCGGTGTGTACCAGCGCTCGTGCCCGGCTTCGCGCCAGAAGGCGACAACCTCTCGGAGGAGTGAATCGTCCGTCATGGCGCCGGCGCGGTCCGTTTCCACTCAGGCGGCCGCCGCCTTTTTCTCGTCGCGCAGCTCGCGGCGCAGGATCTTGCCTACATTGGTCTTCGGCAGCGCGGTCCTGAACTCGATCTGCTTCGGCACCTTGTAGGCCGTGAGCTGCGTGCCGCAGAACTTGATGACGTCTTCGGCAGTGAGGTTCTGATCCTTCTTGACGATGAAGGCCTTCACCGCTTCGCCGGACCTGGTATCCGCGACGCCGATCACAGCGCATTCGAGCACGCCCGGATGGCTTGCAATCACTTCCTCGATCTCGTTCGGATAGACGTTGAAGCCGGAGACCAGGATCATGTCCTTCTTGCGGTCGACGATCTTGGTGTAGCCGTCCTCGCTCATCACGCCGATATCGCCGGTGCGGAAATAGCCGTCCGCGGTCATCACCTTGGCGGTCTCGTCCGGCCTGTTCCAGTAGCCGGCCATCACCTGCGGGCCCTTGGCGCAGATCTCGCCGGGCTCACCGAGCGGCAGTTCGTTGCCGTCGTCGTCGCGGATCGATAGCCAGGTCGATGGCACGGGAAGGCCGATCGAGCCGGAGAATTTGTCGGTGTCGGCCGGGTTGCAGGTCAGTGTCGGAGAAGTCTCCGACAGGCCATAACCTTCCGACAGCGCGCAGCCGGTCACGGCCATCCATTTTTCGGCGACCGGCTTTTGCGTGGCCATGCCGCCACCGTTGCAGGCTTTCAGCTTCGAGAAATCGAGCTTGTCGAAACCCGGCGTGTGCAACAGGCCGTTGTAAAGCGTGTTGACGGCCGGAAAGAAATTGACCTGATATTTTGCAAGCTCCCTGATGAAACCGGCCATGTCGCGCGGATTGGGGATCAGGAGGTTAACGCCGCCGGCGCGCACGCCAAGCAGGTAGCAGGCCGTCAGCGCGAAGATATGATAGAGCGGCAGCGCGCAGACGATGAAAAGCTCATCGACCTGCGGCGGCTTCTTCAGTGTCGGCTGCAACCACGCATCGTTTTGCAGCACATTGGCGAGGATGTTGCGATGGAGCAGCGTCGCGCCCTTGGAGACGCCGGTAGTGCCGCCGGTATATTGCAGGAAGGCGACGTCGTCGGGCATCAGCCGAGGCTTCTGGAAGGTCATGGTCCGCCCCGCCGCAACCGCGTCGTTGAACGAGACGCTGCCTGGAAGCGAATAGGCGGGCACCATCTTCTTCACGCGGCGGACCACGAGGTTGACGATGACGCCCTTGAGGCCGAGCAGGTCGCCCATGCTGCCGACAATGACGTGCTTGACGGAGGTTTTGGCGATGACTTGCTGCACGGTGGTCGCAAAATTCTCCAAAACGACGACGGCTTCAGCCCCGGAATCCCTGAGCTGATGCTCGAGCTCGCGCGGCGTATAGAGCGGATTGACGTTGACGACCGCATAGCCCGCGCGGAGCACCGCGGCCGTCGCGATCGGATATTGCAGGACATTCGGCATCATCAACGCGACGCGGGCGCCCTTTTGCAGGCCCTTGCGCTGCAGATAGGCGGCGAGCGCCAGCGACATCTCGTCGAGATTGCGGTAGGTGATGGACTTGTCCATGCAGATGAAGGCTTTGCGGTCGCGGAACTTGGCAAAGCTTTCCTCCAGCAGTTCGACCAGGGATGAATATTGGGTCACATCGATATCGGCGGGCACGCCAGCCGGATATTGCTTGAGCCAGATGCGCTCCATGTCGCTTCCCCTCTCGGTTTATTTCGTTGGACCTCGTCCGTTGCCGCCACGAGACATTTTATTTGCTGGCAATATTGGGCGTTGCCGCCGCCGATGGCAAGCGACTGCAGGCCGCAGGGATCCCCGGTTCGGGCGCCCCTGAGGGTCAATGAGCGCGATTTTTGATCGGATATGTTGCGCTAGCCGCTGCTCTTGACGTCGGACTTCGGCGCGGGCTTGGTCCGTTTCGCCGCAGCCTTTGGCTTTGCCGGCTTGTCTGATGTCGCCGGCTTGTCGGCGTTCCTTGCTGCCGCATCCGGCTTGGCGTTGGCATGCTTGACCGCCTTTGGCTTGGCTGCGTTGCCAGCTTCGTCGGGGCCTGCCTCGGGCGGCTTTTTCGCCGTGTGGCGCGACCTTTTGCCATGCCGCGCCGCCGCCGTCTGTTCATTGGAATCGGCGGCGACCGCTGCGATCAGCGCCGCGCCGGTGCGGGTCGGTCCGGTATAGACCGGGATCGGCTCCGACGGCGTGGGCGCGGCGGCCAGGACTTCCGAGGGCTTCAAGGCCGGCGCCTGGCCGGTCGCGAAAAAGGCGAGCGCCTGCCCGGAGCTGTCGCTGGTCGCGGTCGTATCTTCGTCTTCGTCGCTGGCCGGCTTGTGACGCCTGCCGCTGCACATCTCGTCGTGCAGGTCGGGCGGCGAAGCATCGACTGGCACCAGACTGTCCACCGTGCCGAGCGAAGGCTTCAGCCATGACAGCGAGTCGTTGGCAAAGCCGCGGTCCAGCATCTGGATCGCCTTGATCGAGCGCGCATGACCGGAAGAGGCGCCAAGCACGACGGCGATCAGCCGCTTGCCGTTGCGCGTCGCCGAGGCCACGAGGTTATAGCCGGACGCGCAGATGAATCCGGTCTTGAAGCCGTCGGCCCCGGGGTAGCGTCCGATCAGCTTGTTGAAATTCTGCGTGATCCTGTGGCCGTAGCGGATCGAAGGGATATCGACAAAATATTCGTATTCCGGCAGGTCGTGAACGATCGCGCGCGCCAGGATCGCGATATCGCGCGCCGAGGTGACGTGACCGTCGGCCGGCAGCCCGTTCGGATTGACATAGTGGGTCTGCGTCATGCCGAGCCGCCTGGCGTTGTCGTTCATCATCGCCGCGAAACCATCGATCGAGCCGCCGACGCCTTCGGCCAGTACCACGGCCATGTCATTGGCCGACTTCACCAGCAACATCTTCAGGGCGTTATCGACGGTGACCCGCGTGCCGGGCCGGAAACCCATTTTCGACGGTGACTGCGATGCGGCCGTCGGCGACACCGTGAACATCGTATCGAGGGTGATGCGTCCTTCCTTGACCGCCTTCAGCGTCACATAGGCCGTCATCAGCTTGGTGATCGAGGCCGGATACCACGGGTACGTCGCGTTCTCGGCTTGCAGGACCTTGCCGCTATCGGCTTCCACCAGCAGCAGTGCTTCGGCATTCGCGGCGTGCGAGGCCAGCGTCAACGCAGCGAGAAGGACGATCGAACGCAGTGACGATCTGAAATGCGACGGGCGATGGAAATGCACTATCCGATTCCGGTCCTTTGAGACCCGCCTTTGCATCAAGGAGGTCTTCACGATGTGACATGCGGGTTTCAAGCGTGTCCGGCGGTGGGTGCCAACCTATACTGGCTTGCCGCGCGGGAACAGACTCAACAACCAAAAATCGGCGATGAAATAGGCCGAATTTCGACGGTACGTCAGCCTTGACGGCGATGTGAGGTACTTCAGGAGGCCGTCAGGCTCGCGCGTGCGCTTTCCTGCACCATGAACTGGGCCCTGGCCAGTTCCGCAAAGCGGCCACCTTTCGCGACAAGTTGATCGAAAGTTCCGCTTTCGATCACGCGACCATTGTCGAACACCAGGATCAGCGTGGCGTTGCGAATGGTCGAGAGGCGGTGGGCGATGACGAACGTCGTACGCCCTTTCATCACTTCGTCGAGTGCGGCGTTGACCTTGGCTTCGGTGACCGCATCGAGCGCGCTGGTCGCCTCGTCGAGGATCAGGATCGGCGGATCCTTGAGCAACGCACGCGCGATCGACAGCCGCTGACGCTCGCCGCCGGACAGCATGCGTCCGCGCTCGCCGGCATTGGTGTCGAAGCCGAGCTCGCCGCGCTCGATGAAATCCAAAGCCTGCGCGCGGCTCGCTGCAATCCGCAATTCCTCGTCGGTCGCGTCCGGCTTGCCGACGCGCAGATTGTCGGCAATCGTCCGGTCGAACAGCAACGCTTCCTGGAACACCACGCCGATATTTCGCCTGAGCGCGTTCAGCTTCAAGCCGCGCACGTCCATGCCGTCGATCTTGATGAAGCCGGATTGCGGATCGAAGGCGCGGTGTAGTAGCGCGATCGCGGTGGATTTGCCGGCGCCGGTCGGGCCGACCAGCGCGATGGTCTGGCCGGGCAGCGCGGTGAAGGAGAGATCTTCGACCGCGGGCCGCTTGCCGTCATAGGAAAACGATACATCGTTGAACTCGACGAGGCCCGACAGGCGTCCGGTATCGATCGCATCCGGCCGGTCGCGCACCGCGGGCACCGCGTCGAGCACGTTGAAGAATTCGGCAAGCCGCGGCGCCTCCATGAAGACGTTGTTGATGAAGCTCACCACCTGCTCGAGCTTCTGGATCAAAAGTGTGGCGAAGGAGACGAACATCACGATCTCGCCGACCGAGGTCAGGCCCTGCTCGTGCAGGAGGATGCCGACGGCGAAGATCGCCAGAATCGTGATCGTGGTCGAGGCTTTCGTGATCACGGTGACCATCGCCCACCACGACAGCACCGGCATCTGCGCCGCCAGCAGTTTGTCGGCGACGAAGCGCACGCCCTGCACCTCGGCATCGATGCGCACGAAGCTTTGCACCAGCGCGACGTTGCCGAGCGCGTCGGACGCGCGCGCCGACAGGTCGCCGTAATAGGTCTCGACGTCGTTCTGCATGCCGTAGGTCTTGCGTACCACCAGCGTCGTCAGGACGGTGAAGATCACGCAGAGCATGAACAAGAGGACGGCCAGCCGCCAGTTGATATAGAGCGCGAGCGGCAGCAGCACGACCAGCGACAGGATTGCGGCGAAATGCTCGCGGAAGAATCCGAGCCACAGCCGCCACAGCGCGTCGGTGCCGTTGAGCATCACCTTCATCAGCCTCCCGGAATGGGTGCCGGTGTGGAAGGTGAGCGGCAATTGCAGGATGTGTTCGAAATAGCCGGTCAGCACGGCCTGACGCTGGCGGTGCGCCAGGCGGTCGGCGTGCAGCGCCACCCATGCCCCGCACAGGATCGTGAACAGGCCGAACGCCGCCCAGGCGAGCAGCATCGGCCAGGCCGACGACGAGCCAAAGGGGCTCGCAGCCGGCCTGCCGGACAGCGTGTCGACGATCTTGCCGAACAGCACCGGCTCGGCAAATTGCGCGCCGGCGAGCAAGAGGTTGGCGCCGGCGAGAATCCATCCCAACCGTGCTTCCTTGCCGAGCAGCCCAAGCACGCGCGCATAGAGGCGAAGCAAAGACATGCAGCTCCAAACGGCCGACCGGGATGGCGCTCATCCTGTCAGCGGCATCTAATCAGGGAGCGGCGTAAAGGACCAGCGTCCCTTTTGTCGGTGCGCATCGTGAATATCCCTTCCTCATCAGGGATAACCTAATTTTTGTCGTCTAATACGTGTGGGTAGTGTTGCCGGTCCCATTCGTCGGTTCGAAAGAGAATTTTAGCGGCGTCGATAATCTTGTCGCTCGGGCGGTACGCGACCTTACCAAGTCTGACCTCGGCGTCATACCAAGCGACCAGATGAAAGTGGTCATTTCTCTCGCCGATAGACTGAAGCTTCTGGATGAGGAGGTTACGTCCCTCGTCGTTGAGGTAGATTTCGAACTCCCCGCCAGCTGTAAGACTCATCGTGATACGAGGCGCCATGGATCGATCCTCCTTTGCGCGTGAGGTGCTGAACCCGCGATAGCGAGCAATACCAGAGATTTTTGCTCAGTTGATCAGGCGATCGGCGCGCGGGGGCAGGAAGCGGTCGTCGAAAATGTCGGCCGCGTGCGGTCGTTTGGCGAATTTGAAACCTTCGCCGACCTGATCGATCGAACGTTCGAGGCGCGCCGGATCGACCGCGCCGAGGCCGTTGCGATTGACTTCATCCGTCATGATGTTGTCGCGGACCACGGCGTGCAGCCGCTCCAGCTCAAGATCGCGCGAGCCTTCCTCCATTTGGGTGAGGACCTGGTCGACCGCATGGCCCTCGTCACGGAGGGTCAGGCTGATCCCCCCAATCAGGGCCCGCACGAAGCCCTTCACGGCGTCGGGCTGTTTCTCCGCGAAGGCGGGATTGACGATCACGGCAAAGCCGTAGGCGTCGCAGCCATAATCGGAGAAGCGAAGCACCGCGAGGTCGTCGGCGGGAACGCCGCGGTCGCGCAAATCCACGGCCGCCAGGTAGGAGAAGCCGGTGACGGCGTCGACCTGACCGGCCGACAACATCGGCTCCCGCACGGCGGCGCTGATGGGGCTTTGCTTGATATGGTCGAGACGGATCTCGTTCTGGTGGGCGAGCGCCGGCCACAGCCCGGCCGAAAGGCCGCCGGGGGCCATGCCCAGCGTCTTGCCCTCGATGTCGGACAGCACGTGGATGCCCCGGCTCTTGCGGGCGACGATGGCATAGGGCGCCTTGTTGAACAGCACGAACACGGCCTTCACCGGCGCCGAGCTCTGGCTGCGGAAGCGGATCAGCGCGTTGAGATCGACAAGGGCAAATTCGCTGGCGCCGGAGGCGACCCGGGCGATCGCTTCGGGCGAGCCGGCAGCCATGTTTGACGTGACCGTGAGGCCCTCGGCGGAGAACACCCCATCGGTCATGGCGACAACCACAGGCGCTTCACCGGCGGTGATGGGGCGATCGAAGGAAAGCCTGACGGCGAGCGGGTGGCCGGTCTCCACAGCGCGACTTGCAGGCAGGCCCAGGCAGACCCAGGCGGCAATGCAACAGGCAATGATGGTCTGAATTGTGCGCATCAGCATCGCACCAAGATACAGGAAGCAGTTGCCGCGCCGGATACGTCGGTTTTATGACACCGTTCGGGCCGCGCCATCCTGCTCTCGCTAATCTGAACGGCAGGTGAGCAGGCGTGGTTTCCGGTTGGTTTGCGCAAGCAGCCACGTTCACATCTGAGCGATTGCGCGCGGGCTCCGTAATATTGCGGCGATGGCGCTGCCAGTTCTGGTGGATATTGCTGCCGCGTCAGGCATGCGGCAGCTTTGTTGCGCCGCCCGCTGCTTCGGCACCCTACAAATCTCACGAGCGAGTTAAGCTGCCGGTCACCGTGGCCGCTGTTTCCTGGTTTTTGCAGCGTCGTTAACACGCTGGCGAGGCGTTTGGATTATCTTGAAGATATGAGTGATTCGCTCGAACGGCTCTATCAGGCAGTCATCGTGGCCAAGGATCTCGATCCCTCGGTTTCGCGAACGGCCAAGCTGTTTCAGCGCGGTCCCGACAAGATGGCGAAGAAACTCGCCGAAGAGGCGATCGAAGTCGTTATCGATGCGGTCAACGGCAAGACCGAAGCCGTCGTCCGCGAAAGCGCCGACCTGCTCTATAACCTCACCGTGCTCTGGGCGTCCGCCGGTGTTCGCCCGGAGGACGTCTGGCATGAGATGGAGCGGCGCGAGCATCTGCTCGGGATCGCCGAGAAGCTGCCGAAGTCGCCGGTCAAGGTCCCGCCGTCCCGCCTGACGCGGCGGCCAATTGTCGCGCTCGAAGGCCGCGGCATGCGCAAGCGCCACTAAATATCCGCTTGCCGCATGGACAAATCCATCGCGTGATGCTTCATCGCGGCATGCTGAGACGTATCTACGATTGGTGTATCGACGCCGCCGACAAGCCTTACGCGCTGTGGATCCTCGGCGCGGTCGCTTTTGCGGAAAGTTCCTTCTTCCCGGTTCCTCCCGATATCATGCTGCTGCCGATGTCGCTGGCGCGCCCCAAGCGCGCGTGGCTGTTTGCGACGCTTTGTACGATTGCCTCGGTGGCCGGAGGCGTGCTCGGTTACGCGATCGGAGCGCTTCTCTATGACTCGGTTGGGCAGTGGCTGATCAATCTCTACCATCTTGGCGGCAAGGTCGACGCCTTTCGCGCGTCCTACGCCCAATGGGGCAGCCTGATCATCCTGCTGAAGGGGCTGACGCCGATCCCCTACAAGCTCGTCACGATCACTTCGGGTTTTGCGGGTTACAACATCTGGCTGTTCATCCTGTGCTCCATCATCGCCCGGGGCGGCCGCTTTTTCATCGTGGCGGTCGTGCTCAACCGCTATGGCGATGTGATCCGCGCCGAAATCGAGAAGCGTCTCGGGCTGTGGCTGACGGCATTCCTGCTCCTGCTCGCCGCCGGATTCGTCATCGCTGTCAAGCTGATTTGAGGTCGGCGGGCCTCGCTGCCCTGGTGTGGATTTTGGCGGTCGGCAGCGGCTGGCCGCAGACGCCCGCGCCACAAGCCCCACAGCAACTGGCGCCACAAGCCCCGGCGCCGCCACCGGCCGGAACCCAGCCGGCCGCGCCCGAGAATCCGGGCCTGTTCAACGAAATGGGCAAGGCGCTGGAAAAGTCCCTGTCGATCCTGCCGACCCTGAAGAGCCCGAGCGAGACGCTCGACGATCTCAACGCGAAGACCAAGGACGTCGTCAAGGATGCCGGCGAAAGCCTGTCGCGACTAGCCAAGCCGTCGTCGATGGTGACCGGCCGCATTGCCTGTCCTGCCGCCGCCAACGGCGCGTCCGATTGCAGGATGGCGGCCGACAGGCTTTGCCAGTCCAAGGGGTTCAAGGAAGGCAAGAGCCTGTCGACGGATTCGGTCGAAGCCTGTTCGGCGAAGGTGCTGATCCCGGGCCGGACGCGCAAACCCGACGATTGCCACACCAACAATTTCGTTACCCGCGCGCTGTGCCAGTAGCTCGGTCGCCTCATTTTGTGGGAGGTGACCGGCACGAAGCACGATTGCCTTTTTGATATGATGTCTGGCATCCTTTGCTTCATGGGTGGAATTTCCCGCCGCCCGGAATTGTAGGGAATTTTGCCGATGTCGATGCCTGCGCTGTTCAAGGGCCGCCTGTCGCTTCCGGTGATCGGAGCGCCGCTGTTTATCATCTCGGTGCCCGATCTCGTGATCGCCCAATGCAAGGCCGGCATTGTCGGCGCGTTTCCGGCGTTGAATGCGCGCCCGCCCGAATTGCTCGACGAATGGCTGACGAGGATCAAGCGGGAACTCGCGGAATATGATGCCGCCCATCCGGAGCGGCCATCGGCGCCGTTTGCGGTCAACCAGATCGTGCACCGCTCGAACAATCGGCTCGAACACGATCTGGCACTCTGCGAGAAGCACAAGGTGCCGATCATCATCACCTCGCTCGGCGCGCGCGAGGAAGTGAACGAGGCCGCGCATCGCTGGGGCGGCATTGTCTTCCACGACGTGATCAACCAGAAATTCGCCCACAAGGCGGTCGAGAAAGGCGCCGATGGGCTCATCCTCGTCGCGGCCGGCGCCGGCGGCCATGCCGGCGTGATCTCGCCCTTCGCTTTCGTGGCGGAGACCCGGCAATGGTTCGATGGTCCGATCGCGCTGTCGGGCGCCATCGCCAATGGCCGCGCCATCCGCGCCACGCGTCTGTTGGGAGCGGACTTCGCCTATGTCGGCTCGGCCTTCATCGCCACCAGGGAGGCCAATGCGGTCGAGCGCTACAAGGAAATGATCACGGCGTCGGGCGCGGAAGACATCGTCTATTCCAATCTCTTCACCGGCGTGCATGGCAACTACCTGAAGCCATCGATCGTGGCCGCCGGCATGGACCCGGATAATCTGCCGCAGTCGGATGCCTCGAAGATGAGTTTCGGCACCGATGCTTCCGGCGAACGCGCCAAGGCCAAGGCCTGGAAGGAAATCTGGGGCTCCGGTCAGGGCGTCGGCAGCGTCGGCCAGGTCGTACCGGCGGCCGAATTGATCTCGCGTTTCAAAAACGAATATGACGCGGCGGTCGATCTGCCGCTGTAGCGCGAGCATCTCCGCCGAAGGCTCTCCGATATGAAGTCGCCGCGATCGGTCGCGGCGCTAGTGGAGCGGATTTGACATTCGCTACCCGCTTAGCAGCGAACTCGTGAGGCGAATGTCAAATCCGAAACTCCACTAGACGTTTATATTTCCTAGTGGTCCTTTGATTCTAACATTCGCAAAGATGCCCGCCGAGAAAGGATGCGAATGTTAGAATCGGACCACTAGCGGCCATTTAACCCGCCCTTAACCACGTCCGCCCAAGATTCAGCTTCAAGGCCGGCCGCGCCAGTGCGCGCATCCGGCGGGAGCAGTGGTTGCGGGGGTGACATGGATTTCGAGACGCTGTTTGCGAAGACGCCGGCAACCCTGGATGATATCCGACGCCGCGTCGCTTATGCACTCGAGCGCCACCCGCTTTGCCGCAACGTGCAATTCGATGTCGTCCGCATGCCTCGCGCCGCAGGAGGCGGTCGAAACTGGACCATCAACTGGCAGACGGTCGCGCCGAATGCACTGTGGGAGGCCTCCGATATCGTCGCCGACATCCAGGACGCCTACGAACTCGTCGCGGCCGCCTGATCACCCGGTTCCTTTACGGTGAGCAAGCATCGTCACCTTGGTGGCGCGGTTAGGCCTTATTTCCCGCCGCTATTGTCGGGAAGGTGCCCGCGCGCAGCCGGGCCGGTCGTGACGACCAAGCTGAAAATGGAGAGTTACCTGTCAAAAGCCGTCACCATCATCGCCTTGACGTGCTTCCTGGTCGTGGGTTCTGCCGTCGCCGCCATTCTGGGCCAGGACAGCGTGCCCGCCGCGGCGGTTACCGCGATGGTGGCGCCATCGATCTCCGCGCAGGCAGTCGTGTCGAACCGGGAAAGCAAGGCTGACAGGCTGACCGTTGCCGCGCTAGCACCCGATCCGGTCCCGGCAGAACTCACCGCCACCATCCCAAACGAGCCGCTGCGGCAGGCCTTCGCGCCGACCGCTTCCACCGAGGCGGAAGGCCCCAAAGAAATCTCCAGGGAGATATCCAGGGAAATCCCGAAGGCCGCGGAGCCGGTGCCAGCCAAGCCGAAGCAGCAGGCCGTTGCCAGGCCGCCGGTTCAGAAATCGTACACGCTGTTGAGCGACGCGCAGATCGCCGGCATCAGGGAGCGGCTTCAACTGTCGTCATCGCAGGAATATTATTGGCCGGCGGTCGAGACTGCGCTGCGCGCGGTGGCCCACAGGCTGCACGCCACGCGGCAGACCGATCCCAATGCGCCCATGCATCTCGATCCGGACTCTGCCGAAGTCCAGCAGTTGAAATCGGCGGCGATGCCGCTCTTGTTCCAGCTGCGTGAAGACCAGAAGCGCGAAGTGCGCCAGCTTGCCCGCCTGATCGGTCTGGAAAAAGTCGCGGCGATGATCTGATACGGCGCCGATCGCGCATTTAGGCGATGCGGCCTCAGGCCGCGATCACTTCTTCGCCGGTTTCCTTGACGGTGCGGTTGCGGCCCAGGCGCTTGGCCTGATAGAGCGCGCGGTCGCAGCGATCGATCATGCCGTCGGCCGTTTCGCCCATACGGAATTGCGCCACGCCGATCGAGACTGTGACGCTTGAGATTTCCTCGCCTGTCGTGCGCCGGGTCAATCGCGCCTCGCAGATGCGGCGGCGGATGCGTTCGGCCACTTCGAAGCAGATATCGAGCGCCGCACCAGGCAAGATCGCCATCAGTTCCTCGCCGCCATAACGCGCGGCGAGGTCGCACTCGCGGACGTTCTCTTGCAAGACCTTGGCGACCAGCCGAATAACCTGGTCGCCGACCTGGTGGCCGAAGCCGTCGTTGAACTGCTTGAAGTGGTCGATATCGATCAGCAGGATGCTGAGCGGCGTTCCCGCCTCCATCGCCGTGATCTGCTCGGCGCGCAGGAAGGCATCGAGCGAACGCCGGTTGGCGAGCCCGGTGAGGGCATCAGTGTTGGAGTGTTGCTCGGCCTCCTTGAGCGAGTCCTTGATCTGGTCAAGGTCTTTTGTGGTCTGAAGGAAATTCGCTTCAAGCGCCGAGGAACGCGTCGTCGCGGTCGACAGCTCTTTCACCAGCTTTTCGATGATCGGCCGTGGATCGGCTGCGGTCTGACATTCCGACTCGACCTCGCCGAGGTTCTCCATCTGCTCGCGGTTGTCGGAGATAGCGCTCGCTAAAAATTCCTGCGCACTGGCGATCACGCCGTGCAACTGCTCGGGAAAATCCCCGCTCGTGCTCGAATGAGGGTTGACGTAAGTCAGGTAAAGATCGCGGTTGATGGCGGAATCGAACTTGCGCTTGTTCGCGATCAGGATGTCGATGGTTTTCTTCAGCGTGAGCGATCCGCCCATCGTGTAATAAAACCAGACCGAGAAATTATCGGGAGTCGGCGGCACGCCGTGTTGCGACATTAAACGGTTGGCCCGATCCGCGGTCGTCGTCGCGATATCGAAGTCAATCTCGTTGCCGGCGCCGCTCATTCCTTGAGGCCATCCACCCGGGATTTTTATTCGGTCCAAATCTTGGAAAGTCGGTTGGTTAACCGGCAATAAGGATTTTGAAATCCCTGAGATAAATCAGGGGCAATCGTACTTTTCACGATAGGCCCCACATCTAAAGGATGGTTTAAACATCGCAGCCGGAGGCCCGTTTGCTGGCATCCAAAATGCCGAAGACGGTAAATGTCCGCGAAACACAAGAGCCATCATCAGCGCCCATCGTCGCGGTCCATAAGCGCCTGCAATGTCGGGCCTTCCCGGCCGCACAAGACGAAATCTAGATGTGGGCTTTCAGGAGGTTGTCCATTCGGCCCTGACCGGGAACTCTGAAGTCGCCAAACCACCAGCGATTCGCGGAGAACCGAATGGACACCCACAAGAATGCCCCCCTGACGCCCAAAGGTCGAGAGGCCATGGT
>NZ_DAHUXJ010000123.1 GCF_027307225.1 Bradyrhizobium sp.
CGATGCGAAGCATCGTCCGGCGACGCGCACCGGACGATGCTTCGCATCGCCGGGGGCTCCCCACCATGAGGGTTGAGATAGTCTCGCGAAAAAAGGAATATCAGTATGAAAGCCTATGTCTACGGCGCCAACGGCGCTGAAATCACAGATGTCGCCAAGCCTTCCCCGAAAGGCACACAGGTGCTGGTCCGCGTCCACGCCTGCGGGCTCAACCGCGCCGATCTCGGCATGACCAAGGGACATGCCCACGGCAGCGTCGGCGGCGCCGGCACCGTGCTCGGCATGGAATGGGCCGGCGAAGTCGCCGAGCTCGGTCCCGACGCCAAGGGCGTCAAGGTCGGCGACAAGGTGATGGGTTCGGGTGCGGCGGCGTTCGCCGAATACACCCTCGCCGATCACGGCCGCCTGTTCCGCGCGCCCTCGAACATGAATTTCGATGAAGCCTGCACCCTGCCCATCGCAATCACCACCATGCACAATGCGGTCGTCACCATCGGCGGCTTGCAGGCCGGGCAAAGCGTGATGATCCAGGGCGCAAGCTCCGGCGTCGGCCTGATGGCGATGCAGATCGCCAAGTTCAAGGGCGCCCAGCTCGTGGTCGGCTCTTCCACGGACGCGACCCGCCGTGCCCGCTTGACGGAATACGGCGCCGACCTTGCGGTGGATTCCAGCGACGCCGGCTGGGTCGACCAGGTGTTGCGGGCCACCTCCGGCGAAGGCGTCGACCTGATCGTCGACCAGGTCTCGGGCAAGGTCGCGAGCCAGAACCTGAAGGCAACCAAAATCAAGGGCCGCATCGTCAATGTCGGCCGGCTCGGCGGCACCCACGCCGACTTCAATTTCGATCTGCATGCGGCGCGCCGCATCGATTATATCGGCGTCACCTTCCGGACCCGCAGCATCGAGGAAATCCGCGATATTTTCGATGGCGTGCGCAGGGATATCTGGCCGGCGGTGGAATCGCGAAAACTGCAATTGCCGATCGACAAGGTGTTTGCCTTCGACGATATCGGCAAGGCGTTCGAGCACATGGAAGCCAACAAGCATCTCGGCAAGATCGTCGTGACGCTGTAAGTTGCGCGGAGTCCCCCATGAAAACCTGGACCGTCGTGATGGCGACCGCCTCCGTGCTGGCAGCCACGAGCCCCAGGGCCTTCGCGCAGGACGCGAAAGCGATACTGGCGCCGACGGGCAAGCTGCGCGTCGGCGTCTATCTCGGCAGTCCGACCTCGCTGGTGCACGATCCCAAGACCGGCGAAAGTCACGGCCTGAGCTTCGAATTGGGCCACGAGCTCGCCAAACGGCTGGGCGTTCCCTTCGAGCAGGTCAACTACCAGCGCATCTCGGAGATCATCGAAGGCATGAAAGCGGGCGACGTCGACTTCACGATCAGCAACTCGACGCCGGCGCGCGCCGCGTCGGCCGCATTCAGCCAGACCCTGCTCACGATCGAGCTCGGCTATCTTGTCGCGGCGAACTCGCCGATTGCATCCCTTGCCGATATCCAGAAGGCTGGCCTTCGTATCGGCGTGACGAAAAACAGCACGTCGCAAAGCGCAATTCCAAAATTGCTGCCAACTGCGATCGTGGCGCCCGCCGAAAACTACAAGCGTGGCATCGAAATGCTGGAGCGTGGCGAGATCGATACCTATGCCACCAACAAGCCGATCCTGTTCGAGATGTCGGACCAGATGCCGGGATCGCGAATCCTGGAGGGACGATGGGGCGAGGAACATCTCGCAGTCGCAATTCCCAAAGAACACGCTGGCGGACTGGAATACATCAAAGGCTTTGTTGACAATGTGCGCACCAGCGGTCTTGTCGCGCGGCTGGCCGCGCAAGCAGGACTACGGGGCGCCGTAAAGGCGCAATAAATCCGTCGAGCGCGTTATAGGCGCAAACATCGACCGCCAGCGCGTTCCCCCTATCGGCTACGACGAGATAGCGGATGTCCGAAAGAACCTCAGTTCGGGGGCTCACGCCTCGACCGCCATTTGCGCCCTGCCATCGTCTTCAACATGGCAATTTGCCGAAAGAAATCATACTTCGGTTGAGCGGGTGTGCCGAGTACCCTTGAGCCGGCGGCCAGATCCGACATGACGCCGGCCTGCGCTCCAATCTCGGTGCCCTGGCCGATTCGCAGATGTCCCGCCATCGCCGCCTGCCCGCCGACGCGAACGAAATCCTCAAGTACGGTTGAACCTGAAATGCCGACCTGTGCGACGACGACACAACAGCGGCCGAGGACGACGTTGTGGCCGATCTGCACGAGGTTGTCGAGACGGGACCCCGCGCCAATCACCGTGTCGCGCGACGATCCCCGGTCAATGGTCGTATTGGCCCCAACTTCAACGTCGTCTTCAATGATCACTCGCCCAAGCTGAGGCACTGACAGGAAACCGTCTCGCGTAGCGGCAAATCCGAAGCCTTCCTGTCCGATCCGTGCGCCGGGATAGACGTATATGCGCGCTCCCAGCAGCGCGTGGCTCAAGCTTACATGTGCGCCAATCCGGCAATCCGGACCGACCACCACGCCATTTCCTACAACTGCGCAAGGTCCGATGCGACAGCCTGGACCTATCTCCGCGCCGGATTCAATAACGGCCAGCGGTCCAATCTCCGCCGATGGATCGATGACGGCACTGCTCGCCACAATGGCGGAGGGATGAATGCCCGGAGAGACCGGCAATGCGGGATGGAACAATGCAGCGACCCGCGCCCAGCCTGCATATGGTTCGACCGTGACGATCGTCGCTGTCGCCTTGGGTACCCTTGGAGCCACATCGGGGTGCACAATGACAGCACCGGCCGACGTCCGATCGAGGGCCGGCAAATAGCGCCGATTGTCCAGAAAGCTCACTTCGTTGGGACCGGCTGTTTGGAGGGGAGCTACACCCTCGAGCAACAGGTCTACGCCGCTGGAAATTCCGCCCGCCGCTCCGGCAACGATTGCCAGAGAATACGGCCCGCTTCGCTTGAAAAATCTCGGATTGCCGGCAATCGCTTCGGCCATATCGTTCTTTCCCCGAGCGATGAAAGGGTCTGCGTGAAAATAATGAGAAGCCAGGCGTTGAAGCTGCCAAACGATTGCCGGGCGGCTTCATGCGTCGGGAGTAACGCAAACGCTAGCTCAACAAGGTGCGGGTCTTTGCATTGGCGTCGTAGATTTCTACCTGAAGCATCGGATAGGCCGATTTCAGTTTTCGGCCCGACGCCTCGGCTGCGTCGGCGGTGTCGAATTCCGACTTGAAATGACCGTCGACAATCGTCACGAACCCATCAACGGGCGGCCTGTCGGCTCGCAGTCTTTTCTTGGGCTCTGGCTCTTCAATCGAGAGAACAGGTTTTTTCATCATTAAATTCTTTGCTTTCAGTTTGAAGGTTTCCGGTGGCGAGGCGCCGCTTGCCGGACTCAGTCAGCCCAAGGACACCAAGCCGTCTGAGCGCATAACCCAAGGCAACCAGGCGCTCCCAATGCACCTGGGGAATATCGCCTTGGGCGTCGCCCTTGCCGACTTCACGCAACGAATCGAACTCTTCGGTGCTCAGCAAAGCCGGTGGATCTCCGGCCACCTTGCCATCGATCACTTTCTGAAATCCAGGCTACGTAGGATGATGCCGGCGGGCGTGCCCTCGAATTCCCTCGCGATGAATTTTTGAACGGCACGCTCTTCAATCCGATCGCGCAACCGCATGAACTGCGCTTCGCGCTGGTCGGGTTTGATCCGCTCCGATTTTTCCAGATCGTCCATGGCGGATGTGCTGACAGCGCAGGATATTTCCCTTTCACCGTCAACCATCGAAAACAGCACCACCATCCGGTCAAATTCGTAACTGCCAAAACTGCCGCGGGTCAGTGCCATTGACGTACCTCCTGGATCGTTACGCGATGGGCGCCGCCCTTTTGACTTTCGGCGGCAGCGGATTGATCTCCGCGATCCTGCGAAGACACTCGGCCTCCGAATCGTGCGGCCCGGAGACGAACGTTCCGCTCACTTTCGTGCTGTACCAGCCGGATACGACGCCAAGCCGAAGCGATTCCTCCGTCTTGACGTGACGCGGCGAGAGATTTTGCATGGATTACGTGTCTTTCAAGTTGGCGTTCGATCGTTGATCGAGCGCTGTCTCCGACCATTCGGAGATTTCGACGAGTTCAGATCTTGTCAGCGAGCCGGGCAAAATCGGCAAAGATAGCCTCGACAAGATCGCGGTGATGGGTGTCTCCCGGAGCCAGCTCCGCGGCATACAAATTCAGGACGTACCTGGCCTTGGCGGCGGCGTCCGGCCAAGAGGTCGCCTGAACCGACAGCAACTGGTTTTCAAGCACCTCTTGCCGTTCGCGCAATTGCCTTGCGTTGTTTTCGACCTCCGCCAGTGCACGCCTGATGTCGGTGGCTTTTTGCGCCGCCACGCCCCGGTGCTTGTCGAGATCGAGCGGCTCGTCAGTCATGAGGCCCGCTCGCATCGATGTGCTGAGCGTCGGATAGATCGACCGAGCCGATCGAAACCATCTCCATCGCCGCGTTTTGCGCTGCTGCCGGCACCATGATCATGGTGGCAACCCGGCGAAACGCCGGGAACGACAGTCCTTCGATCATCTCCTCATCGGTGATGACCTCATAGGCGCCCGCAGGCAGCAGGCGGTCGATGCCCCTGATCCGGAACGGATGCTGAAACGTGATGGTTTCACGCCGCGAGCGCACGGTCATGCCGCGATACGTATCGTAAGCGGCCCTCGCCCGAGTCTGTTGGGGTGCATGGATTTACCGTGCGCCCTTTCGCGCCGAATAGCTATCGCTTTCTCACGAGATAGGCGCCGAATAGCCTCGCTTTGTCTTGTATTCCGCCGCTTTCACCGCCACCTGTCCAGCCCCGCGGAGCATTTTTCCGGGAATCCGCAGGCAAGCTGCTCAAATGTGGCCCGGTCGAGGCCTGCGGCGGCGCTTTTTGCAAACGTTCTTCAACGTTCGACTCGAAGTCGGACGGCACGGTTTCGGGACAAGGCGGCCTCAATTGTCATGGTGAGATCGGCGTGAATCAGGTCTTCCCATGAAAATTCGGGTCGGCTTCGAGATGATCCACGACTTTCCGCAGCCGACACCCCTGACCGCGGTCGTGGGTACATGCCCGACGCTCCTCGCTTCGATTTTCGGCGGAACAAGGCGGAGCGGGCAAGCAACAATTTTTCGAGACCCGGATGTTGATCGATGCACTGGAGCGCGTCCCTAACGCGGTGGAACGCACATCGCTGTGAGCCGCGCATCAGGATCGCCGCGCTAATGATCGGGATGGGTCGAGCTGCCATAACTATTAGATGGCTATTGCGCATCAAAGGGCGCACAGTTGCACGCGGCTAATCGAGCCACGCCGTCGACGCGATCGCGATATTGGCATCCCGTCAGTGTCAACGACACAAGGAGAGCGACATGGCCAAAGGCGAGCACAGAGGCAATCGCGAAGCCAAGAAACCCAAAAAGCAGCAGATCAAGACAATTGCCGCGGCGCCAAGCCAAAAGACCGTCGTGTGGCAGCCGAGCCTGGCTTCCGGGAAGAAGAAATAGCGACACCGGAAAATGTCAGCATCTGACGCGCTGCTGAGCTAGCTGTGGGCTTTCAGGAGGTTGTCCATTCGGCCCTGACCGGGAACTCTGAAGTCGCCAAACCACCAGCGATTCGCGGAGAACCGAATGGACACCCACAAGAATGCCCCCCTGACGCCCAAAGGTCGAGAGGCCATGGT
>NZ_DAHUXJ010000128.1 GCF_027307225.1 Bradyrhizobium sp.
TCGGTACGCCAGGCTGTCCCGGAAATCCGGCCTGAGGCGGATCTCGACCGGGAATCCGATCGCAAGTTGTTGGGTCGCGCGTCCATGGCGAGAAGATGCCGGAAACTCATCATTTTTGCAACTGATTTGCAAGTGCATCTGCCGCCCTCAAGCTATTTCGTCCGGAAACGGGTGGGTTGGACCGGGGACAACCCCCACACAGTCAGCATGAGAAATGGAATTGGAATTGAGGAACCCGTCATGTCCGCCCCGAACAATCCCACGCTGCCCGCAACCTTCAACCGCCTCGCCTGGTCGAATCTCGCCGCGCAATCGGCTGAACAGATCGCGCTTGCCGCCGCCCCGATCGTCGCCGTGCTCATGCTCGGTGTCGGCGAAGGCGCTACCGGCCTGCTGCAGACGGCGCTAACGCTGCCCTTCGTGCTGGTCGCGGTCCCCGCAGGTTTGCTCGCCGACCGCATCTCGCGGCGGCGCCTGATGGCGGGTGCCGAAGCCCTGCGCGCGGCCGCGCTGGCCACGATCCTGCTGCTGATCGCGTTTCACTGGCTGACGCTGCCGCTGCTGGCCGTGGTCGGGTTCGTTGCGGTATGCGGCACCGTCGTCTACAGCGTCGCGGCGCCGGCCCTTGTCCCCTCCCTGGTATCGGCGCAAGCCTTGCCGGCGGCGAACGCCAGAATTGAACTTGCCCGCACCATCGCTTTCGCCAGCGGCCCCGCGCTCGGCGGCGTGCTGGTCGGTTGGCTTGGCGCCGCACCCGCTTTCGCCGTCGCCGCCGCACTGTCGGTAGTCGCGGTTGTCCTGCTGGCCGGCCTCTACGAGCCCGCGCGCACGGCGGCGCCCCGGCGGCATCCGTTGCACGAGGTCAAGGAAGGCGCGGCCTTCGTCATGCAGCATTCGCTGTTGCGGCCGGTGTTCATCACACAGTTCATTTTCAACACCGGCTCGTTCCTGATGCTGGCGATCTTCGTGCCCTACGCCGTGAACCATCTGGCACTGTCCGCAACCGGCGTCGGCGTTACGCTTGCGATGTATGGCGTCGGCATGGTGGTCGGTGCACTGCTCGCGACGCGGGTGATGCGCCGCATCTCGTTCGGCACCGTGATCGGCCTTGGCCCGGTCACGGGATTCGCGGCCTCCGCCATCATGGCGCTCACCACCTTCATTCCAGCCGCGCCGCTGGCGGGCTTGAGCTTCTTTCTGCTCGGTGTCGGCCCGATCCTCTGGGTCATCAGCACCACGACGTTGCGGCAATCGGTGACCCCGCCGAGCCTGCTCGGGCGTGTCTCGGCCATCAATATCCTGAGCTATGGCGCGCGTCCGCTCGGCTCGGCACTCGGCGCCATCATCGGCGGACTCTACGGTGCGCAGGCGTGCCTTTACCTTGCCGCCGTGATCTTCGCCGTGCAGGCGCTGGTCATCCTGATGTCGCCGGCGGTGGCGCTGACGCGGCAGCCGGAGATGGTCGGAGAGTGCGCTTAGGCTGATTGGTCTGACGGCCTGACAAATTCAGGCCGGTGTCGGGTTTGTTCTGGACTTGAGCCTCTCCGGATTTGATTGAATCAAAATCGGGATCGAGATTTTGTTTCGACGCGTTTTCTTCACGCGAACCGGTCCCACTTCGTTCGAAAACGTTACAGATTCCAAAAGAAAGCCGTCACACCGGCAAACTTCCGACACATGGTGGCGGAGAAACGGTGTGTTCTGACATGACCCATCGCAACTCCGCACCCGGGGCTGCCCAACCGATCCAAAAGAGGCCTGCGTGCCGCAAAAGCTCGTTTCCGCGATCCTGCTCGCCTTCGTCCTGGTCTCAGCCCCCGCCTTCGCCCAGACCAACGCCCCACCGCCAGCCGCGGCGAACAAGGCGGACGCGCTGACACCTGAGCAGGCCAAGCGGGCGCTCGAAACCCTTCAGGACGACCAGAAACGCGCGCGGATGATCCAGACGTTGCGGGCGATCGCCAACGCTTCACCTCAGGCCCAAGCGGCCCCGTCGGCAACCGAAAAGCCGTCCGCGATCCCGCTCACCGCAGACAGCCTCGGCGCACAGCTCCTCGCGACCGTGTCCGACCAGATCGGCGACATTTCACACCAGGTTGCCGGCATCGCGCGCTCGCTGACACATTTCAGGGCGTTCTACTGGTGGTTCATTCGCACCGCCAACGATCCCGAAGCTTATGATCAGCTGCTCGACATCGGCTGGAAGCTCGCGCTGGTATTTGGCTGCGCCTTCGTTGCCGAATGGCTGATCTTCCGTTTGGTCAAACGGCCGGTAGCGCTTCTGGAAGCGCGCATTCCACTGGCCGCACGCGCACCGGCGCAGATGTTGGTCGATCCGCCGTCCTCCGCGGCCGATGTGATGGCCGAGGCGGAGCCACAGCGCCGCCGCCTTAGCCTGACTCGGACCTGGCAGTCGATGATCCGATTGCCCTTTTTATTCGGACGTCTTCTGCTTGAATTGCTTCCCGTCGTCGTTTTCGTCGGCGTCGCCACCCTGCTGCTCGGCACCGGGATCGGCGACATGCGGACCACACGGCTCGTGATCCTCGCCGTGGTGAATGCCTATGCGCTCTCGCGCGGATTGATCTGCGCCGTGCGCGCACTCGCCGGGCCATTCGGCCTGCTGCGCGTCCGTGCCGAGACCGCAGCCTATGCCGAAATATGGGCAAGGCGCATCGTCAGTGTCGCGGTCTCCGGCATCGCCTTCGCCAACGTGGCGCTGCTGCTCGGCTTGAGCCGCGGCGGCTATGCCGCACTGTTGCGTCTGGTGATGCTGGTCGTGCATCTCTTCATCGTCGTCATCATCCTGCAATGCCGCGCGCAGGTGGCCCACCTCATTCGCGCGCCTCATGGCCGCGAAGGCATCGCGGCGAGGGCGCGCAACCGGCTTGCAGCCGTGTGGCACTATCTCGCGATCACGCTCGATATTGCGCTCTGGGCCGTGTGGGCGCTGAATATCCACAACGGCTATTCGCTGCTGCTGCAATATTTCGTCGGCACCGCCGCGGTGATCGTGATCGCGCGCCTCGCCACAATCGTGGCGCTCGGCCTGATCGATCGCGGTTTCTCGATCCGCCCCGAGGTCCTGCAGCGTTTCCCCGGACTGGAAATCCGCGCCAACCGCTATCTGCCACTCCTGCGCAAGATCGTCGCGAGCATCATCGCCTTTATCGGCTTCGTTGCCGTGCTTGAGGTATGGGGCGTGGACGCCATCGTCTGGTTCTATGGCGGCCAGATCGGCAGCCGCCTTCTGTCCGCGTTGGCCACCGTCGCCATCGCCGCACTGGTGGCCGCCGCGATCTGGGAGACCAGCAACGCACTTCTGGATCGCCAGATCAATGCGCTCTCGCGCGGCGGTCATTACGCGCGCGCCGCACGGCTTCGCACGTTCCAGCCGATGCTGCGCACGGCGCTGCTGTGCCTGATCGTCACCGTGGTCGGCCTCACCGTGCTCAGCGAGATCGGCGTCAATGTCGCTCCGCTGCTCGCCGGTGCCGGCATCGTCGGCATCGCGATCGGCTTCGGCTCGCAGAAGCTGGTGCAGGACCTGATCACGGGACTGTTTCTGCTCGTGGAAAACGGCGTCCAGGTCGGCGACGACGTCAGTGTCGCCGGCCTGACGGGCAATGTGGAGAACGTATCGATCCGCACCATTCGCCTGCGCGCCGGCGACGGTTCGGTCCATATCGTTCCCTTCAGTGCAGTGACGACGATCACCAATGCGAGCCGCGGGGCCGGCAATGCCGCTGTCAGCGTCAGCGTCGCCTACAAGGAGGACACCGATCGCGTCAGCCAGATTCTGAAGGATATCGTCGCGGACATGCGCAAGGAGCCGGAATACCGGATGTTGATCCGCGGCGATCTTGAACTGTGGGGTGTCGACAAGATCGATGGCTCCACGGCGACGATCGTCGGCCAGATCCGCTGCAGCGACAGCGGACGCTGGCCCGTCCAGCGCGAGTTCAATCGCCGCATGAAGCGCCGCTTTCAGGAATGCGGCATCGAGATCGCCTCCGGAAAGCAGACCATCCTCGTGCAGGTCGGAGCGCCCGCACGCGACGACGCACCGGACGCAGTGCCGCGCCGGGCGGCGGGCTGATCACGACGGCGGCATCTATCCTTTCAGATACCGCTCGTAGCGCCCGGCCAGCACTTCATCGATCGCGATCGCAGGCTCGAGCGTATAGAGATCCTGCGCGCGGCCGATGCCGCGCAGCGCAAAGCGGCCGGTGGAGACCAGATAATTCCGCCCGGCGGTGTCGAGGCCGTCGCGAAAGGCCGCCGACACCAGGAGTTCGCGGTCGACCGAACGGCACATCGAGGCGATGCGGCTCACTTCGTTGACCGCCGGTCCCACCACGGTGAAATCCAGCCGGTCGTCATGGCCGATATTGCCGTAGAACACTTCGCCGACATGCAGGCCGACGTAGGCGGAGGTGACCGCCCTTCCCTCCGCGCCGCGGCTGGCATTGAGCGCGATCATATTGAGTCGAAAGCGATGCTCGGCCCGCAGCGCTGCGCGTTTGGCGTGAGCGGGATTCTCGCCGGTGAACATCGCCAGCACGCCGTCGCCGATAAGCTTGAGCACGTCGCCGCCGGCATCATGGACCGCGCCGATGGCGGCCTGCGCATAATCGTTGAGGAACGGAATGATTTCGTCGGGAGAAATGCTTTCGGCGATGGCCGTCGACCCGCGCAGGTCCGAGTACCATAAGACGGCGTTGATCTGCTCGGTCACGCCGCGTGAGATTTTCCCGTGCAGGACCCGCTCGGACGCGTCGCGCCCGAGATAGACGCGACCCAGGGTGCGGACGATGTCGACCTGCTGCGCCGACTTGATGACGAGGCCGAGCACCGGCACCAGGTCCCGCAACGCGGCCAATTCCGTTTCGGCAAATCCTTCGACGCGCCGGGTCAGCCAGTAGGAATAGAAACAGTCCATCTGTCCGAGCGCGCCGGTCTCGCCGAAGCGATGGACGAAACCCAGCATGTGCCGGTGGCCTTTTTCGACGAGTTCGGGGACCCGCGAGAAGCTGAGGACCGCGGGATCGGCCAGGTCGAGCCGCAGCTCATCGTGCCCGTGTTCGAGCATGTGATAGAAGATCGAGTGGCGCCATCTCTCGTCATTGTCGCCGACCGGTCCATATTCGAACCGATCGCTCTCGTTGGTCTCGAAATCGTTCCAGCGAAATCCGCGCCCCTCGAAGATCGGATGAAGCGTATCGATGGCGACGAGGGCGCGCGACAGATCGAGGCCTGCGGCACCGCAGCGCTCGCAGAAGCCGCGGATCACGTCGTTTTCGGAGAGGCCGGTGAGGCCCTGGCCGACCAGCCAGTTCATCAATCCGACGCGGGCGGTGATTTCCATGGCCGGATTATGCCCCGCCATCGTGACACGCGAAAGCACCTGTACCCTCAAACCTGGCTTACCCTCGCGTGACCTTCTCTCCGTCTTCCTTGACGAACGACGTCACGGGATTGTCGAGCAGATCGAGCACCGCTTCCGATGGCCGGCAGAGCCGCGTGCCCGTCGCCGTGACGACGATCGGCCGGTTGATCAGGATCGGATGCGCCAGCATGAAATCGATCAATTCGTCATCGCTCCACTTGGGATCGGCAAGACCGAGTTCTGCATAGGGCGTACCCTTCTCGCGCAGCAGCCCGCGGATTGAAATCCCCATCGCCTTGGCCAGTTCGAGCAGCGTTGCACGGTCCGGCGGCGTCTTCAGATATTCGATGATGTCAGGCTCCTCACCGCTCGCGCGGATCATGGCCAGCGTGTTGCGCGAGGTGCCGCAGGAGGGATTGTGATAGATCGTGATGCTCATGCGTGTTCTTCCTTGATGAAAGTCGCCTCGCTTTTGGAGCGTAGCAGCCAGTTCATCAGCCACAGCGCGGCGAGCGAGCCGGCAAGTTCGGCGGCGATGAAGCCGGGAAGATCGACCGGCCGAATGCCGGAAAACGTGTTCGTCAGCGACCTTGCGATGGCAACGGCCGGATTCGCAAACGAGGTGGAAGACGTAAACCAATAAGCCGCGATGATATAGAGGCCGACCAGCCAGGGGATCGCCGGCCGGTTGAATTTCAGCCCGGCCAGAATCGTCGCAATGAGGCCGAAGTCGGCGATGCCTTCCGCCAGCCATTGCGGCCCGCCAGTCCGCACCTTCAGCGAGGCTTCCCAGAGCGGCAATGCGAACATCGCATGCGCCACCAAAGTCCCGGCGATGCCGCTGGCGATTTGCGCCAGGACGTAACCCAATGCCTCGCTTGGCGCGAGCTCGCGCTTGAGAGCGAAGATCATGGTGACGGCCGGATTGAAATGCGCGCCCGAAATCGGACCGAGGATCGTGATCAGCACGACCAGAACCGCGCCGGTCGCCAGCGTATTGGCCAGCAGTGCAAGCGCCACGTCCTCGGTGAGGCTTTCGGCCATGATGCCGGAACCGACGACGGCCGCGACCAGAAACATGGTGCCGAGCGCCTCCGCGGCGAGCCGGCGGGTCAGGTCAAAGTTTTGCATGTGCGCGTTTCTTGGAAGCCGGCGGGCAACCGGATGCCAGATCTTCGATCAATGGCGTGCAGATTTCCGGGCGGCCGTTGCAGCAGTCTTTCAGCATGAACAGCATGACGGCGCGGAAGGATTCAAGATCGACGCGGTAGACGATCGACCGGCCGAAACGCTCCGCCGACACAAGCCTTGCACGGGACAGTACCGAAAGATGCGACGACATCGTGTTTTGCGGGATCGCCAGCAACCGCGCGAGTTCGCCGGCCGCAAGCCCCTCCGGCTCGTGCTTGATGAGCAGGCGAAACACCTCGAGCCGCGTCGATTGGGCGAGAGCCGCCAGCGCAACGACCGCTTTTTTTAATTCCATATATCCAGATATCTCGATATATTATTTCTTGTCAACCTGCCCCGCAACCCCTCGCCGAATCTTTCTGTTAACACTGGCGAGAACCTCGAACATCGAGGGCCGCCGCGCTGGGCCGAAATGACATGGGCGCAACCGTCATAGCCGGGATCGAAATCCCCTCCGCCAATCCGGTGTTTCTGACCATCGTCGGAATTCACATCCTGCTGGGGCTCGCCTGCGTCGTCACTGGCGCGATTGCGATGCTGAGCGAGAAACGCGCAGGTCGCCATCCCAGCAACGGCACAATCTACTTTTGGTGCCTGGCCGGGGTGTTCCTGACCATGGCTGGCCTGGCCGCCGTGCGCTGGGCTCAGGACTACCACTTGTTTATCCTGGGCACGTTATCGTTCGCCGCGGCTTGCTTTGGACGCGAAGCGAGACGGCGTCGTTGGCGTCATTGGATCAGACTGCACATCGCCGGCATGGCAACGTCATATGTTCTGCTATTGATCGCGTTCTATGTTGACAACGGCAAGAGTCTGCCGCTCTGGAAGGAACTCCCACCGGTGACGTATTGGCTGTTGCCGGCGGTCATTGGGATTCCACTCATGGTCCGCGCCCTATTGTGGCACCCGCTGACACGCCAGCCCGACCAGACCTATTAAGGCCATCGGAGTATATTTCTATCTTTCTAGAAATACCAATTGACAGCCCAGCCCGCGACGTGACAAGGTGTGGTCATGAAACTTGATGACGCCGCCGCAAATCTCGAAGCCCTGGGCAATCCTACCCGGCTCAAGATTTATCGCGCACTCGTTCGCGCCGGGGATGCCGGACTTGCCGTCGGTCGACTTCAGGACAAGCTGAAGATCGCTCCCTCAACGCTGTCTCATCACATCAAGACGCTGGTGGTGGTTGGCCTCGTCAACCAAGTGCGGGATTCCACCACGCTGATGTGTCACGCGAACTACGAGGTGATGCGAGGGCTGGTGGATTTTCTGGCCGCCGAATGCTGTGCCGATGCTGTGGAGGACAACGATAGCAAGGCAGCATAGCTTTTGTGCGACTATAATTTCGATATTTCTGGAACTATAGGAAGATGCCATGGCCGAAATCAAGACGGTAGCAATCATCGGAGCCGGCCCAGTCGGCCTCGCCGCAGCTGCGTATGTTCTGGAGCGGGGACTTCGCCCGATCGTGCTGGAAGCCGGCGAAAGCGCGGGACACGCGGTGCGCCAATGGGGTCACGTCCAACTGTTCTCGCCCTGGGAGTACAACATCGATCGCGCAGCTGCCCGCTTGTTGGCGCCGACCGGCTGGAACTCGCCCGAGCCCGATCAGTATCCAACCGGCGCGGAATTGTTCGAACGCTACCTCGAGCCGCTCGCTGCCAAGACCGTTCTCGCGACCCACATTCATACATCGAGCCGTGTCACCGGGATCAGCCGCGTTGGGTTCGACAAGCTCAAGACCAAGGGCCGAGACGCCGCGCCGTTCGAAATTCGCTATCGGAACGGGCAAGGCCCGAAGGTGTTGCGAGCGGACGCCGTGATCGACGCTTCCGGTACGTGGCAGTCTCCAAATCCGGCCGGGGCCAACGGCCTCCCCGCCATTGGCGAGGCGCAGGCCGCAGGGAAGATCGCTTACGGGATGCCCGATGTGCGGGGGCGGGATCGGGCACGATACGCGGGCAAGACCGTTGCTGTGCTGGGCGCGGGACATTCGGCGATCGGAACCCTCACCGAGCTGGCGCACCTTGCAGCTCAAGTGCCAGAAACCACGCCAATATGGTTGTTGCGCGGCAGCGATCCGGCAAAGGCTTTCGGCGGTGCGAACGACAAGCTCGTCGCCCGAGGTGAACTTGGCGCGGTTTTCGCCACCTTGGTTGCGTCCCGTCGGGTGAGCGTGGAAACTGAATTTCGTGTTTCGCATCTCACCGCTGCGGGTTCGCACCTGACGATCGGTACCGGCGGTGCCTGTTGCGGTCGTCAGGTGGTCGCGGACGAACTTGTTGTGGCAACCGGTTTTCGGCCGAATCTGGATTTTGTACGCGAACTTCGTATTCAGCTCGATCCGACCGTCGAATGCCCGGTGGCGCTGGCACCGTTGATCGATCCGAACGAGCATAGCTGCGGCACGGTGCGGCCGCATGGGGCGCGCGAATTGGCGCAAATTGAGCCGGGATTCTATTTCGCCGGCGTTAAATCCTACGGACGCGCGCCGACCTTTCTCATGATCACGGGGTATGAACAGGTTCGCTCGATCGCCGCAGAAATCGCCGGCGACCACGAAGCGGCCGAACGCGTCGAACTTGAACTCCCCGAAACCGGGGTTTGCAACCGATCGGCTACGCCTGATGCGAATAAATGCTGTGGTGGTCCTGCACTAACGGATGTTGACGCTTGTTGCGTGGCTGATGCAAATGCACGCCAGGGGGGCAAGACAGGATGCGGATGCAAGTGAGGCGAGCACTATATGGCGACTAAGGTATGAGCGGCCGCCGGCTTCCGATTATTCTGGCGCTCGGCACGACGCAGACACTGGCGTGGGCGTCGAGCTACTACCTGCCCGCCATCCTCGCCGATCCGATCGGGCACGACCTCGGCATGTCCGCCAACTGGATCTTTGCCGCGTTCTCGGCAGCGCTGGTGATCTCGGCGGTACTTGGCCCCCGGATCGGCCGGCAGATCGATCTGTTCGGCGGCCGGCCCGTGCTTTGCACCTCCAATCTCACTATCGCAGGCGGGCTCGTCTTGCTCGGCTTCTGCAATTCGATTCCGGTGCTGATCCTAGCCTGGATCCTGCTCGGCATCGGTATGGGCTATGGCCTCTACGATGCGGCCTTCGCGGCGCTCGGGCGGATCTATGGCGATGCGGCGCGCGGCCCGATCACCGGCATTACGCTGATGGCGGGTTTTGCCTCGACGGTCGGCTGGCCGCTGACCGCGCTGGGGCTCGACCATATCGGCTGGCGCGACACCTGCTTTGCGTGGGCTCTCGCGCATATGCTGATCGGTCTGCCGCTCAATTTCTTCATGCTGCCGAAGGTTGCGGGCGGCAAGGCCGCTGCCGCCAACGCGGTCAAGCCGCACGTCCCGATCGATCGCACCATGATCCTGCTGGCGTTTACGTTTGCGGCGGGTTGGACGGTGACGGGCGCCATGGCAGCCCATATGCCGCGCATTCTCGAAGCCGGCGGCGCCACCGCCGTGCAAGCCGTGGCGGCCGGCGCCCTGTTCGGTCCGGCACAGGTTTTCGCGCGTATTCTCGAAGCGACGCTGCTCAAGCGTTACCATCCGCTGGTCTCGACGCGTCTGGCCTGCCTCACCCATCCGATCGGCGCAGCTATCCTGGCCGTCGCTGGCGGACCGGCAGCGGGAGCGTTTGCGATCTTCTTCGGAATGGGCAACGGCGTCCTGACGATCGCCCGCGGCACCCTTCCCCTGGCGATCTTCGGCCCCAAGGATTACGGCTATCGCCTCGGCCTGATCGGCGCGCCGGCGCGAATGGCGCAGGCAGCAGCGCCATTGGCATTCGGTCTGCTGATCGACCTGATCGGCATCAAGGTCCTGATCGTCTCTTCCGCGCTCTGCCTTTCGGCGCTGGCGGCACTGTTGTTGCTGCGGCCGAATTCAACCCAACCTGTGACGGATGCGGCAAGCGGTTGAGATCTATTTCGGCAGTTTGCCGATCCAGTCGACGATGGCCGCCGCCACCGCCCGCGGCTGCTCGGCGATCAACGCATGGCTCGCGTTGGGTATCACGACCACTGACGCACGTTCGCCGCACTCCTCGCGCATTTCGTTCGACATGGCCCGTGGCTTGAACGGATCGAACGCGCCTTGAAGATCGAGCAACGGCACCGTGCCGCCCGCCCAATACTCTGACTGTTTGGTGGCACGAGCGGCGGCCGATTCCATTTCGTCTGCCGCCGGATGCCAGCCCTGAAGCCAGGTCCTTGCGTCGTTATTCGGCGCGAAGAAGGCCAGGTGCAGATAGTTCAACCGGTCGGCGTCGGAGAGTGCGAAATCGCCTGATTTCCGCACGGCTTCCGACAACTCCTTCGCGCCGGCGAATCCGGCCGGGTAAGCCTTTGCTGCGGCGGCAACCATCACGACACCTCGCACGAGATCGGGATGATCGACCGCCAGCGTTCGCGCGACCCAACTGCCGAAGGCATGTCCCACGACAATGGCGGGACCACCATGGCCCTTGATGCGGATCACGGCCGCGACATCGTTGGCCAGATCGTGAAGCGTGAGGTTTTGCGTCGGCCCAAGGCTAAGTGAAGCGCCCCGCGGCTGCGGCCTCACTACAAAAAATCCGGCTTTGACCAATTCATCGGCGACGCCGTCGAAATCCTCCGCACCGCGGCCGCGCGACGGCAACATGACAATGAGCGGCCCGTGTCCCTCGGAGAGGACCTCAATGCGGATATTGTCATAGAATGCGATTTCCCGCTCCGGTTCGGCCCGCGCGGGAATCGTGGCCATCGTCATCGACGCAACGACGAGCGCCGCTGCGAAATGGCGTTTCCAGCGGCGCTGTTTGCGACGAGATGAAATCGCCTCACTCATAAAACTCCGGCGACATTTTCAGAGTATCGCGCTGGACCTTGTCGTGATTGATCCAGAGCGTCGCCTTGTCCTGCGCCAGATGGTCGGCGATCTTCTGCATCGACGCCAGCGTCCCTTCCTTGCTGAAGTTATTGGAGGGCACGCCACGGCTTTCCCAATTGCTCCTGAAGTGCACCGCATCGCCGGAAAGAATGACCTCACCGGTCTTCGGCAGCTTCACAAGCAGCGACTGATGCCCTGGCGTGTGGCCGGGCGTGGAGAGAATGACGATGCTGCCGTCGCCGAAGACATCACGGTCGCCTTCGAGCTTGGTGACGGGATGCCCCGCCTTGAAGCGCGGCCCATTGTTGGCGCCCGGCCAGTCATACTCGGCCTTCTGCACGTACAGCATCGTATTCGGGAACATCTCGACATTGCCGATATGGTCGGGATGGGTGTGCGAGATCGCCATCGCCTTGATGTCCGAAGGCTTGACGCCCAATTGCTCGAGCTGTGCGGCGAGCTTCTTCGGCCGGTGCCAGGTGACCGACCTCGGATCGGCCGGCGCGAGACCGTTCGGCATGTCGGCGACCGCATCCGGAATGCCGGTGTCCCACAGGAACCAGCCTTGTGAGTGCTTGATCAGGTAGCAATTGTCGACGAAGTCCATCGACTTGCCGACGTTGACGCCGGGCGACCATCGAGAGATGTCGCCGGCCGTGCCTTCACCGCAATTGAGGATGTAAAGCCTCTCGACGCCGGCTTTTGCCGGGCTGGCCTGGATTACGCCCATTGCCACAAGGCTAAAGATCGCCAGGCCGAATGCCTTTTGCACGCTGCCCCTCCCCGATTTTTCTGGTCTCAGGTTTCTGCCTGCCAGCCTCTTGGGCCGAGCATACTACCTTACCGTGACGGACGCCGCGTCAACAATGGCGAAGCGGCGTCGATCACGTCACACCGGGGATATCGGATTATTCCACCGGCTTGCCGAACTTGTTGGATTTCGGCAGGCCGTGCGCCAGCCGCCCGGCGTCGGCGCGGTTGCCGTTCCAGTCGGACAATTCCTTGGCCGTGAGGCTCTGCTCGCGACCGGCGGAATCTTTCCAGGTCAAACCCGTCTTGGCGTCGAACACCGTGACGTCCGACAGTTCGGCCTTGAGGTATTTCTGCAAACGCACGCCGCGGCCGCGCGCCATCTCCGGCACCTGATCGATCGGGAATATCACCATCTTGTGGTTGGTGCCGATCACCGCGACCCGGTCGCCCGCCACAACCGTCATCGCGCGCGCTTCGTTCGGCATCTCGACATTGAGGATCTGCTTGCCCTTGCGGGTGGTCGAGACGCAATCGTCCTCGTTGACGACGAAGCCCTGTCCTTCCCCGCTTGCGATCAGGAACTTGCGGCCGCCCTTGTTGACGAAGGTCGAGACAACCGCGGCATCCTGATCGAGATCGATGAACATGCGGATCGGCTCGCCATGGCCGCGGCCGCCAGGCAGTTTTGCGACATCGAGCGAATAGAACTTGCCGTTGGTGGCGAACAGCAGCAGCTTCGAGGTGGTCTCGGCGAAGAAGGCCTGGTCGAGCTTGTCGTCGGTCTTGAAGGCCAGGCTCGAGAGATCGGCGACGTGGCCCTTGAGCGTGCGCACCCAGCCCTTCTCGGAAATCACGACCGTCGCCGGCTCGCGCTCGACAAAGGCTTCCTCTATCGCGGCGAGATCATGCTCGGGCGCGTCGGCGAATTGCGTGCGGCGTTTGCCGAGCGGCGTCTTCGGTCCGAACATGTCGCGGACCTTGCCAACCTGTTCGCCGACCTTCTTCCACTGCTCGGCTTCCGAGGCGAGGATCCCCTTGACGCCTTTCAATTCGGCACGAAGTTCCTTGTCTTCGCCGCGGATCTCCATCTCCTCCAGCTTGCGCAAGTTGCGCAGGCGCATGTTGAGAATGGCCTCGGCCTGGATTTCCGTCAGCTTGAACGCCTTGATCAAGGCCGGCTTCGGCTCGTCCTCGGTCCGGATGATCTTGATCACCTTGTCGATATTGAGATAGGCGATCAGGAAGCCGCCGAGCACTTCCAGGCGATGCTCGATCTGCTCTTTGCGGTAATTGGTACGGCGGATCAGCACCTCGCGCAGATGGTCGAGCCATTCCCTCAGGCACTCGGCAAGGCCGACGACCTTGGGAATGCGGCCTTTCATCAGCACGTTGAGGTTCAGCGGAATCCGGCTTTCGAGCTCGGTGAGACGGAACAGAGATTCCATCATCAGCTCGGGATCGACCGCGCGCGACTTCGGCTCGATCACCAGACGGACGTCTTCGGCCGATTCATCGCGAACATCGCCGACCAGCGGCAGCTTCTTTTCGTTGAGAAGTTCGGCGATCTTCTCGACCAGCCGCGACTTCTGCACAAGGTACGGAATCTCGGTGATCACGATCACCCAGGTGCCGCGCGCGCCCTCTTCCTGTTGCCACTTGGCGCGGACGCGGAAGGAGCCGCGGCCGGTGACGTAGGCCTCCGTGATGGCTTCCTTGGAATCGACAACAATGCCGCCGGTCGGGAAGTCCGGGCCCTTGACCCATTTCAATAGCGACTTCGATTTCGCGTCGGGTTTCTCGATCAGATGCAGCGCGGCGTCGCAAAGCTCGGCTGCGTTGTGCGGCGGGATCGAGGTCGCCATGCCGACCGCAATGCCCTGCGCGCCATTGGCGAGCAAATTCGGGAATCCGCCGGGAAGAACCATCGGTTCTTTGGCGGTGCTGTCGTAGGTCGGTTTGAATTCGACCCCATCCTCGTCGATACCTTCGAGAAGAAGGCGCGCGACGTCGGTCATGCGCGCTTCGGTGTAACGATAGGCAGCGGGATTGTCGCCGTCGATATTGCCGAAATTGCCCTGACCGTCGACCAGCGGATAGCGCGAGGAGAAATTCTGCGCGAGCCGCACCATGGCGTCGTAGATGGCCTGGTCGCCATGCGGATGGAACGAACCCATGACGTCGCCAACGATCTTCGCCGACTTCTTGGGAACAGCGGTCGGATTAAGATTAAGCAGCCGCATGCCATAGAGGATGCGCCGATGCACCGGCTTCAAGCCGTCGCGCGCGTCCGGCAAGGCGCGGCCTGTGATGGTCGAGAGGGCATAGGCGAGATAGCGCTCTTCCAGCGCATCGCGCAGCATGACCTCGTGAATTTCGGCCGGCTCGGGCGGAGGTGTTCGTTTTCCCATGGGGACGAATTAGACTCTGGCAATCGATCGGGCAAGAAACGAATGGAGGCAATATTTTGCGGCGTCGTCCCTGCGAACGCAGAGACCCATAACCACAGGAGTTTATGACAAAAATAGCTGCCGCCGCGGCTTGGATCGAGAGGGCTCAGAGTATGGGTCCCTGCGTTCGCCGGGACGACAGGTCAAAAAAGCGAGGTTAAATCGTCGAACTGATTCGCGTCCGCGGGTTCCAGCGCGTGAGGCCAAGGGCCTTTGCAATGTCAAGTAAACGAGACCACAGAAAACTGGCCACTAAGCATAAGCGTCAGGACCGGCTTCTCGCCGACCTCCTCGCGCCGAAAGTTCACGAAAGCAGCACACTCCAACAAGGCCTGATACTGCTCAGGACAGCGCCGCTGGAACTCCGGCGCGCTGTCAATGCGGAGGGCAACTAGTCCTCCCGCTGGAGCATAAACGCTGGTCATGCCGTGCGACGGGGTGTCGATGGACGTCATGCAATCGATCCACGCATCCATGTTACGGCCATAGAAGTCAGGAAACCCGAGTGCAGCCTGAAAGACCGAATGGAAACTGTCCCATCCAGTGATCTGGTCGACTGGAATCGCGATGACAGTCGTTTGCAAACAAAAACCTCCTAGCGGCGCTACGAAACCGCAGCCTTGGCCCTGGGCCGAGTCACGGCGTTGATAAAGCCGTCGCGGGCGTCGGAATGGCCTTGGCCGCGCGGCTCCAGCACATGGCGCAACAAAAACAGCCCCGTCAAGGCAAAGCCGTCGCGCAGATCCTGCTCGGTCCAATCGTTCGCAGCCTCCTCGCTTTGGCGCAAGAACGCAGGTAACCGCAGCAGACGGTCCTGGAACGGCGCGCCGGCGCTGCGCGAAACCGCGCCACCGGATTTCGGCGAGACATAGACGAGATCAGCCGTGGCGCCCGTCGCCGCGCAGGTCTCAAGGTCAAGGCCAAAGCCGAGTTCGGCGAGCATGGCGAGTTCAAACCGGATCAGATGCGCCGCCGCTCCACTCGCATCGTCAAAATCGTCCAGCATATGGACAACCATCTCGTAGATGTCCTCGTGCGGGTCCCGCTCCGGCAACAATCGGACCACAGAGGCCAGATGGGTGACGCCATAGACCGCATGCGACGAGGCAAACAGGTTGGCCGCACGCAGCCGCGTGCCTTCGATCAGATAATATCCAAGGTGTTCATCCAGCCGCGCCCGCCACACTGCCGTGACGCTGTTGCCGGGTTGCAGCAACGGCCGCATCCGTTTTCCTGCGCCGCCGCGTACGAGGCCCAGATGCCGGCCATGGCCGCGCGTCAGCAGTTCAACAATGGCGGAGGACTCGCCATGCCGCCTGACCCCCAGCACGACGCCTTCGTCAGTCCATTCCATGGAGTAGTCTTACCGGATTCCGGTCGAGCGCGCAGCCGGAGTTACGTCATTCCGGGATGGTGCGTCAGCACCAGACCTGGAATCTCGAGATTCTCCGATGTGCAATTGCACATCGGAGCTCGCTCGTTTCGCTCGCGCCCCGGAATGACGTATCTGCCGCTACGCATTGAACCAGCCGCGGGCGTCGCCGGTATAGGAACAATAGAGGCCAACCGCGGTCAGGATGCAGGATACGATCTCGATTGCGCTATCGATCTGAAGGCCGTTTTCGGCCAGCATCGGCAGTAGGGAAAAGACCGACAGCACCAGCAGCGCCGTCAGCACCCAACGCGGCCAGTTCTTGCGCTTCCGTGCCGCGAGGTGAACGAAATAGACCAGCAGCAGGATCAGCCCGGCTTCCAGGATCATCGGCGCGAGAAGATCGCCCTCAATGCTGGACCGATCCTGCAATGCAACCGACAGCGCATCGAGCGTCAGCGACAGGTACAGCAACACTTCGAACCAGACTACGTTGTTCGGAACTTTCATCGACGCCGCCAACGATCCCTCAATTCTTCACAGACCATCCCGCAATCATTCGGTCGGGAACTCAAGCCCCATCTCACGGTAGCGGTCGGGATCTTCACCCCAGTTCTCGCGCACTTTCACGAACAGAAACAGATGAACCGGCTGCTCGATGATGGCGGCGATCTCCTTGCGCGCGTCCGCCCCGATCGACTTGATGGTGGCGCCCGCCTTGCCGAGCACGATCTTTCGCTGGCTTTCGCGTTCGACGAAGATGGTTTGCTCGATGCGAACGGATCCGTCCTTGCGTTCGGTCCAGCTGTCGGTCTCGACGGTCGAGCGATACGGCAGTTCCTGGTGCAGTTTCTGGAAAATTTTCTCGCGCGTGATTTCCGCGGCCAGTTGCCGGATCGGTGCATCCGACATCTGGTCTTCAGGATAGTGAAATGGCCCCGGCGGCACCATCGCAGCCAGCGTGCGGCGCAAATCGTCGACGCCGTCGCCCGAGAGCGCGGAAATCATGAAGGTCTGCGCGAAAGCGAGACGATCGTTGGCGGTCTTGGCGAGCGCGAGCAGCTTTTCGCGCAGCAACAGGTCGATCTTGTTGATCACGAGCAATTTCGGGTGGGCGACATCCGCCAGGCGGGTGAAGATCGCGTCGGCCTCCTCGTCCAGGCCCTCGCGGGCGTCGAGCAGTACGCAGACGAGATCGGCGTCATGCGCTCCGCTCCAGGCGGTTGACACCATGGCCCGATCGAGCCGCCGTTTCGGCGCAAAGATGCCGGGGGTGTCGACCAGAATAATCTGCGCATTTTTCTCGACCACGATGCCGCGGATCAGAGCTCGGGTGGTCTGCACCTTGCGCGAGACGATCGTGACCTTGGAGCCGACCAGCGCATTGACCAGCGTCGACTTGCCGACGTTCGGCGCGCCAATCAGCGCAACAAAGCCGCAACGCGTGGCGGAGGGCGTGGCGCCGCCCGGCGACGGTTCAGTCATTGCTGCCGCCAACGCCCTCGCGCGCGATCATGGCGGAAGCCGCAGCTTTCTCGGCAACGCGCTTGCTGCCGCCGACGCCTTCTGCGGCGGCAAGTCCGGGCAATTCGACCGCAATCCGGAACTGCGGATCATGATGCGGTCCGGTGCGCTCGATTTCGCGATAGACCGGCGTCGGCAGTCCCTTGCCCTGCGCCCATTCCTGCAACGTGGTCTTGGGATCGCGCAGCGGTCGCCGCAACTTGTGCATCCGCTCCGTCCAGTTGCGCTCGACGAATTCGGCCGCGGCCTGATAGCCGCCGTCAAGAAACACCGCGCCAATCACCGCCTCGCAGATATCGCCCAGCACGGATTTGCGCAGCCGTACGCCCGCGGTTGCCCCGACCGCGCCCAGTTTGATGTCGTCGACGAGGCCCAGGGATTTCGCGACGTCGGCGCAGCTCTCCTTGCGCACGAGATCGGCGAGCCGCTTCGACAGCTCGCCCTCGTCGGCGTTCGGAAACGCGCGATAGAGCATGTCCGAGACAATAAGCCCGAGCACGTGATCGCCGAGGAATTCCAGCCGCTGATAGCTATCGCCCCGCTTGCGCGAAGGCTTTAGCGCGGAGACGTGAGTGAGCGCAGTCGCCAGCAACGTTGCGTCCGCGAACTTGTGTCCGATCCGCGTCTCGACGGCGGCGGTGGCCGCCTTCGAACCCAAGGCCTTGGAGCCGGATTTTGCCTTCGGCCGCTTCTTCTTTTTTGCCGCAGCCTCGCGTCCGGCGGCTTCAATCTGCGAGCCCGCTTCGCCGGATGCCAATGGATTGATGATGTCGGAGGCGTCGTCGCTCATCGCACCAGTTTGAATATGCGATTCCAGCGAACCGTCCACGGCCAGCGCCAGAACATCCAGGCGCTGTCACCCTCGTGAATCGAGAAAAACAGCATCTGGGCCCGACCGACCAGATTCTCGAACGGCACGTACCCGAAGACGCGGCTATCGCTGGAATTATCGCGGTTGTCACCCATCATGAAGAAATCTCCCGGCGGCACCTCGTAGACATTGGTGTTGTCGGGAAAGCCCGGACTATCGACGCAATCGAGAGATTCGTAACTGACGCCGTTAGGCAGCGTCTCCTTCCAGCGCTTCACCGGCTCGGATCGGCCGCATGGGTCATCGCCGACAAAATCGCTGAGGCGCTGGCGCTTGATCGGGGTGCCGTTGATGTAGAGCAGCCCCTCTTTCATCTGGATACGGTCGCCTGGCAGGCCGATCACGCGCTTGATGAAATCGGTCGAGGTGTCATTGGGCGGGCGGAACACGACGACGTCGCCGCGCGTGGGATAGGAGCCGAAGATGCGGCCCGAAAACAGCGGCGGCGAAAACGGAAACGAATAGCGGCTGTAGCCATAGGAGTATTTCGAAACGAACAGATAATCGCCGACCAGGAGCGTCGCCTTCATCGATCCCGACGGAATGTTGAAAGGCTGGAACAGGAAAGTTCGGATGACGAGCGCGATCAGGAGGGCATGAACGACGACGCGAATGGTCTCACCGACGCCGCCTTCGGATTTTGTAGAGGATGTCACGCTCATCGATTCCCTAAACTTCCTGCTTCCTGGTGCCCGCCGCACCGGAAGCGCGGCAGAAAAACGATCCCCATGCGCGACCAGCCATTCGCTTCGCGTGGAGGAATGTTTCTGATGTGGCGAGCGAGCTTACGGCACCCCGGTCCGAATCCGCTCGGGTAGCGAATATGTTAGCGCCGTTTGTAGACGGTTGTTTTGGGGGGCGCAATCAATGGCGCTATCAAAATTTTACAAGCCATTGAAATATATATCATTTTAGTTTTGAAGCCAGCCGCGGAGCCAAAGCCTAGGCCTTCCGCGCATCATCAGCCGAAATGATGACGAAGGCCTGCGCCAAGGGCCAATCGTCGGTAATGCTGAGGTCTATCCGGGCGTCAAAGCCCACCGGTGTGAGCTCCTGCAGGCGGACCAGCGCCCCGCCGGTCAGAAGCATGGTCGGCCGCCCGCCCGGCAGATTGACCACCCCCATGTCGCGCCACCAGACCCCCTGCCGGATGCCGGTCCCGAGCGCCTTGGAACAGGCCTCCTTGGCGGCGAATCGCTTGGCATAGGTCGCCACGACCATGTTCTGGTTTTTGGCCCGCCGTTCGGCCTTGGCGCGCTCGGCGTCGGTGAAAATCCGATCCAGAAAGCGATCGCCGTGGCGCTCGATGACCTTGGCGACCCGGCGGATATCGATCAGGTCGGAGCCGATGCCGATGATCATGCCCTATCCATTCCCCGCGGCCTTGCCGCGGCCGCGATCCATCGCAGCCCGCATCGTGCGAACCGTTTCCGCAAGGCCAACGAACAAGGCCTCGCCGACCATGTAGTAGCCAATATTGAGTTCGGCGATTTCCGGCAAGGCGGCGATCCTTTCCGCGGTGGCGTAGTCGAGCCCGTGGCCGGCGTGCACCTCGAGGCCCGCCGCGCGCGCCAGGGCGGCGCCTGCGACGATGCGCTGCCATTCCGATTCGGCCTTGCCGAGGAGGCCGTCGCCTACGGCGTCGCACCAGGCGCCGGTGTGAATTTCGATCACGGGCGCGCGCAATCTGGCGGCCATTTCGATCTGCGCCGGATCGGCCGCGATGAACAGCGACACCCGAATGCCGGCATCGTTCAACCGCGCGATGAACGGCGCCAGCGCATTGTGCTGACCGACGACGTCAAGGCCGCCCTCGGTCGTCAATTCTTCCCGCCGCTCCGGCACCAGGCAGACCGCATGAGGCTTGGTCGCCAGCGAGATCGTCATCATGTCGGCGGTCGCCGCCATCTCGAAATTCAGCGGTTTTGAGATTTCCGCCTTCAGCCGCGCCATGTCTGCATCGCGGATGTGGCGGCGATCCTCACGCAAATGCGCCGTGATGCCGTCAGCGCCGGCCTCGATCGCAAGCAGCGCCGCGCGCACCGGATCGGGCCGCGTCCCTCCCCGCGCATTGCGAAGGGTCGCGATATGGTCGACGTTTACTCCGAGGCGTAGCGGCAAAGCCGTAGACATCTCTAACTCTCAATGAGGCTGGCGATCCTCATGGTGAGGAGGCGCGTGCGCCGTCTCGAACCATGAGGCCCCAGTCAGGCCTCATCCTTCGAGACGCGGCGCAACGCCGCTCCTCAGGATGAGGGTTGAAGGTTTCACCCGTTGACGCGCTCGACCCGTGCGACCACGGCCTTGGCACGCAACTGGGCGATAATAGCGCTGAGATGCTTGAGGTCATAGACCTCAAGATCGATGGTGAGCTCGGTGAAATCCGGCGAGCGGCGGGCCATGTGGATATTGTCGATATTGCCGTCGTGCTCGGCTATCACGGTCGCGATCTGGGCGAGGCTTCCGGGCTCGTTGACGTTGTCCACCAGGATCCGCGCCGGAAAGCGCTGCGGCGTGCTGTCATCGACATCCCAGCGCACGTCAAGCCAGCGCTCGGGCTGCTCCTCAAAATCCTTCAGGGCCGGCGACTGGATCGGATAGATCGTGATCCCCTCTGCCGGCGAGATGATCCCGACGATACGGTCGCCCGGCACGGCGCCGCCATTTGGCGCGAACTTGACCGGCAGGTCCGAATTGATGCCGCGGATCGGAATGGCCGAAAGGTTCCGTCCTGTCCCGCTGGGCGATTTCAGCTTCAGGTTCTCGGCAACCCCCTTCTTGCCGCCGTAGCGTGCGACCCGCTCTTCCTTGTAGTCCGGATACATCGCGCGCGCGACGTTGGAGGCTTTCATCTCGCCGCGGCCGACCGCGGCCATCACATCGTCAATCGAGGCGCGCGCCAGCCGCGGCAGCGCGCCCTTCAGCTTGTCGTCGGCATATTCGATCTTGGCGCGGGCAAACAGCCGCTCGACCAGACGGCGGCCAAGGCCGGCATATTGGTCGCGCACAGCAGTGCGCGTCGCCCGGCGAATCGCCGCCCGCGCCTTGCCGGTCACGGCGAGCGATTCCCAAGCCGACGGCGGCGACGACTGGGCATCCGAGGTCAGGACCTCGACCTCGTCGCCGTTCTGCAATTCCGACGACAGCGGCGCGAACTGCCCGTTGATCTTGCAACCGACCGCGCTGTTGCCGACATCGGTGTGCACGGCATAGGCGAAATCGATCACATTGGCCTGGCGCGGCAGCGCGATCAGCTTGCCCTTGGGCGTGAAGCAGAACACCTGGTCGTGGAACAGCTCGAGCTTGGTATGTTCGAGAAACTCTTCCGGATTGGCGCTCTCGGATAGAATCGCGATGGTGTGGCGCAACCAGGCGAAAGCCGAGGATTCGCGTTTCAGCCGCTCGGTCGGCGATCCCGCGCCGTCCTTGTAGAAGGCGTGCGCGGCAATGCCGAGTTCGGCGATCTCGTCCATGTCCTCGGTGCGGATTTGCAGTTCGACGCGCTGCTTGCCCGGACCGATCACCGTGGTGTGGAGCGAGCGGTAGTCGTTCTGCTTCGGCGTCGAGATGTAATCCTTGAAGCGGCCCGGCACCACGGGCCAGGTGGTGTGCACGACGCCAAGCGCGCGGTAGCAGCACTCGACGTCCCCCAGCACGACGCGGAAGGCGAAAATGTCGGACAGTTGCTCGAATCCCACCGACTTGCGCTGCATCTTGGTCCAGATCGAGAACGGTTGTTTGCGGCGGCCGTAGACGCGTGCCCTCAGGCCGTTTTTCTGGAGGTCCTTGGAGAGCTGGCTTTCGATCTCGCCGATCAGATTGCGGTTGCGTTCCGCCACCGAGTCGAGCCGCTGCCGCACCACCGAATAGGCTTCCGGATCGAGCGTCTTGAACGAGAGGTCCTCGAGCTCCTCGCGCATCTCCTGCATGCCCATGCGGCCGGCCAGCGGCGCATAGATGTCGAGCGTCTCTTCGGCGATGCGCTGGCGCGAGGCTGGAGGCACGAATTCGAGCGTGCGCATATTGTGCAGGCGGTCGGCGAGTTTGATCAGCAGTACGCGCACATCGTCGGAGATCGCGAGCAGAAGCTTGCGCAGGTTTTCCGCCTGCTTGGCCTCGCGTGACACCAGCTCAAGCCGTTTCAGCTTGGTCAGGCCCTCCACCAGCGCGCCGATCTCCTGCCCGAATACCGCATCGATTTCGGCGCGAGTGGCTTCCGTATCCTCGATGGTGTCGTGCAGAAGCGCGGCCACGATCGTGGCATCGTCGAGCTTGAGGTCGGTCAGGATCGCCGCGACCTCAAGCGGATGCGAGAAATAGGGATCGCCGGAGGCGCGCGTCTGCGAACCATGCGCCTTCATCGCGTAGACGTAGGCGCGGTTCAGGAGATCTTCGTTGGTGTCGGGATTGTAGGAGCGGACGCGTTCAACCAGATCGTATTGCCGCATCATGCGCGCGCGGGACTTGGCCAGCCTCGCCCCGGCGGCGGGCGCAGCCGAAGCCGGCGCCGCCGAGATCGAACTCCCGGCCTGCATCTGCTCCGGGCTCTGGCGCCGATACGCCATCGGGTCAACACCTCTACCAGCGAACCCTCGCCCGAGGTCCGCGTCCCAAATGATCGAAATAATGTAGTGGGTTCCCAAGCCCTGCGTCACCCTCCCTGCCAGCGGGGTGCGCGCGGCCGCAGGGAACACGCCAGCAGTCTAACGCGAAACGAGCTGTCGTCAGCTCAAATTCCAGACAGCTTCCGACGGTTTCGACGAGCTCAGTTTAGGGGTGGTAACCATAAAGGCCGCTGACAAAAACCAAAGGCCCGGACTGGGTCCGGGCCTTTTGGTCAACCAGGGCGGGGCAAGAGACCCCTAAAATCTAATTTAGACGACTTACTCGTCTTCTTCGGGTTGTTCTTCCGGGGGAGCGAGCCCCTCCAGACCCTTCAGGAGTTCTTCTTCGGTCATGCGCTCGATGGCGACCTCGGTATCGTCCGCATCGACACTGGCGCCGGCCGAACCGATCAGGGGAACCGTGTCGGGCTCGGGCTCATCGACTTCAACGAATTTCTGGAGGGAATGAACGAGTTCTTCGCGCAAGTCTTCCGGCGAGATCGCCGAATCGGCGATCTCGCGCAGCGATACAACCGGGTTCTTGTCGTTGTCGCGGTCGACGGTGAGTTGCGACCCTGACGAGATCATCCGGGCGCGATGCGCGGCTAAAAGGACCAGGTCGAACCGGTTGTCGACCTTATCAATGCAATCTTCTACGGTGACGCGAGCCATCGTCTGTCGCTCCGCTAAAGGGGATGGAATATGTTGATTATGTTGGGCTAGTTATATGGGCGAGGGTCGTTCTGCAAGATTAATTTGTGATTTGGCCCGCCTAATTTGTTCTGATAACCCAGATCAGGGGGCCGGCGGCGCGGCATTTTCGCGCTGTCACGACATCGGCGCGGACAAGAAAACGCTTCATTGCGTTGACAAAATCCACTTCCGGGTTGTTTCGACCTCCCTTTTCTTCCGGCGGCGTCTGGACATCCGCAGGGCTCGGCAGCATCGTCACCACGATCCGCCGAGCGCTTCGGTCGTGCCAAGAACAATTCCGGAAAACCCCTGTGAGAACTCTGTGAGAACTCTGAATGTCACCCGCTTCCAATAAGATCGCGCTCTTTATCGATGGTGCCAACCTTTACGCAACCGCCAAGACGCTAGGCTTCGACATCGATTACAAGCGCCTTCTCAAGGAATTCCAAAGTCGGGGAACGTTGGTCCGGGCGTTCTACTACACCGCCATCATCGAGGATCAGGAATATTCCTCGATCCGCCCGCTGATCGATTGGCTCGACTACAACGGCTACACCGTCGTGACCAAGGCGACCAAGGAATTCATCGATGCGAGCGGGCGGCGCAAGGTGAAGGGCAACATGGACATCGAACTGGCGGTCGATGCAATGGAGCTCGCCGAGCATGTCGATCAGATGGTGCTGTTCTCCGGCGATGGCGATTTCCGCTCGCTGGTGGAAGCCGTGCAGCGCCGCGGCGTGCGCGTCACCGTGATCTCGACGATTGCGAGCCAACCGCCGATGATCGCCGACGAATTGCGCCGCCAGGCCGACGTCTTCACCGACCTGGTCGAGCTGCAATCCAAGCTCGGGCGCGACCCTTCCGAACGCCCCGCGCCCCGTGAGCCGCGCCATCACGCGCCGCAGTTTCTGCAACGGGCGACCACGCTGGCGTCGAGGGGCGATGGCGACGACTTCGACGATTAAGAGCCCTGCTCCGGCCACAGCCACTCCCCGTCCGTCCAACCCCGAGCCTGACCGCGACTGTCAGCTTTGCCCGCGGCTCGCGGCCTTCCGCGCGACCAACCGCGCACAAAAGCCGGAATGGTTCAACTCGCCGGTTCCGTCGTTCGGGGACCGAAACGGACGGCTCGCGATTGTCGGCCTCGCGCCGGGCTTGCAGGGCGCCAACCGCACCGGACGGCCGTTCACGGGCGACTACGCCGGCGATCTCCTCTACGCCACTCTGATCGAATACGGCTTCGCCAATGGCATCTACCAGGCCCGCCCCGATGACGGCATGACGCTGGTCGACTGCCGCATCGTCAACGGCGTGCGTTGCGTGCCGCCCCAGAACAAACCCCTGCCCGCCGAGATCGCGAATTGCCGCCCGTTTCTCTTGGCGGCCATCGAGAACATGCCAAGGCTGAAGGCCTTCGTTGCGCTCGGCCATATCGCCCACGAAACGACCGTCAAGGCGCTCGGACTCCGCGCCTCATCTGTGCCGTTTGCACACGGCGCCATCCACGAGGCCGGCCGGTTCAGGCTCTATGACAGCTATCATTGCTCGCGTTACAACACGAACACCGGCGTGCTGACGCCCGACATGTTTCGCAGCGTCTTCGCGAAAGTGCGCGCCGATCTGGTCTAGCGCTGCTCGCCTAGCGCCGGTTCTCCCTCAGCCATTCCAGCACGTCGCCGGCATTCCGGTCCGGCGGGAAGACCGGATAGAACACATGCGTGATGCGCGCGTCGTCGATGATCAGCGCCAGCCGCTTGATCAGCACGAGACCGGCAACTTCCAAGGTCGGAAGATTCAGAGCCCGCGTCAATTCGAGCTTCTCATCGGAGAGAACCGGGAACGGCAAATGCAGCCGCGAGGCCATCTCAAGCTGGTAAGCGTTGCTCTGCGTCGACAGACCGAACACGTGTTGCGCGCCGGCTGATCGCAGTTCTGCAAAGAGGTCGCGAAATGAGCAAGTCTGCGGCGTGCAGCCCCTCGCGCCCGGGATCAGGTCCCAATCGTCGACCAGCGAGATCTTGCCTGGCTCGCCCGTGCGCGGATAGGCAAACACCACGCTGCGGCCCGGCAGCGCCGAGAGCATGACCGACGTGTCATCGGTCGCGACAAGGCCGACCGGCGGAAGCTTCCGGCCCTTGAGATGATCGGCGGCACCATCATCCTTCGGTGCGGGAATCTGACTCCAGTCGACTTCAAGCAGGTTTTTCTGATTCATCTTGCGTCCCAACTTATCGATAAATGCCGTTACCCCCGCGCCCGCATCAGGCGGCCCTTCTCCCTGCTCCAGTCGCGCTTCTTTGCGCTCTCGCGCTTGTCGTGCAGCTTCTTGCCCTTGGCTATCGCCAGCAGCAGCTTGGCGCGGCCGCGCTCGTTGAAATACAGCTTAAGCGGGATCAGCGTCATGCCGTCGCGATCGACCGCGCCCATCAGGCGGTTGATCTGCTTGCGGTGCAGCAGCAGTTTGCGCGGCCGCTTCGGCTCGTGGTTGAAACGGTTGGCCTGCAGATATTCGGGGATATTGGCGTTGATCAGCCATATCTCGCCGTTCTTGGAATCGGCATAGGATTCCGCGATCGTGGACTTGCCGCTGCGCAACGACTTGACCTCGGTACCCGTCAGCGCGATCCCGGCCTCAACCGTATCGTCGACGGCATAGTTGAAACGCGCCTTGCGGTTTTCCGCAATCACCTTGATAGGGCGCTCTTTCTTCTCGGCCACTTGGACTTCCGATCTACCCCTTCTTCAGGAGGTCGCGAATTTCGGTCAGGAGCATGACTTCCGCGGCGGGTTTTGGCGGCTCCGCGGGAGCCACCGCATCCTTGCGCTTGAGGTGGTTCATCAGGCGGACCATAAGGAACAGCACGAAGGCAATTATGATGAAATTCACCGTCACGGTGATGAAGCTGCCGTAGGCCAGGACCGCTCCCTGCTTCTTCGCGTCGGCCAGATTGGCGGCCGTGACCGATTTCGACAGCGACAGGAAATAGTTGGAAAAGTCGAGGCTGCCGAAGGCGCCGACAATCGGCATGATGATGTCGCCGACCAGTGAATTGACGATGGCGCCGAACGCCGCACCGATGATCACGGCGAACGCAAGGTCGACCACGTTGCCCTTCATTGCGAAGTCGCGAAATTCCTTCAACATTTTCTGACCCCTTCTTCAGTGATGCGAACAGGAAAACGTCTAGCCGCGTGAAAAAATCAGTTGATCAAACCCGCATGCACCATCGCGTTGCGGACCGCAACGCGCGTCGGCTCGGAGACCGGCACCATCGGCAGCCGCAGCGTCTCCTCCATCTTGCCGAGCAGCGACAGCGCGTATTTGACCGGCGACGGATTGGACTCGATGAAGAGATTGGTGTGGAGCGGCATCAGCTTGTCGTGCAGCCTGAGCGCCGTGGCATGGTCGCCCTTCTGCCAAGCTTGATGAAATTCCGAACATAGCCGCGGGGCGACATTGGAGGTCACCGAAATGCAGCCATGGCCGCCATGGGCCATATAACCGATGACGGTCGCATCCTCGCCCGAAAGCTGGTTGAAATCCTCACCGAGCTGCGCGCGCTGCTGCGAGACCCGCACCATACTGGCCGTCGCGTCCTTGACGCCCGCGATGTTCTTGAGCTGGAACAGCCGCGCCATGGTGTCCACGCTCATGTCGATCACCGAGCGCGGCGGGATGTTGTAGATGATGATCGGAATGCCGATGGCGTCGTTGATCGCCTTGAAATGCTGGTACAGGCCCTCCTGGGTCGGCTTGTTGTAGTAGGGCGTCACCACCAGCACGGCGTCCGCGCCCGCCTTCTCGGCGTGCTCGGCGAGTTCGATCGCCTCCTTGGTGGAATTCGATCCGGCACCCGCGATCACGGGAACCCGCCCATGCGCTTCTTCGATGCACCATTCCACGACACGCTTGTGCTCTTCATGATTCAGCGTCGGACTTTCGCCAGTGGTTCCTACCGGCACAAGGCCGTGGGTTCCCTCTGAGATCTGCCAATTGACGAGGCCACGAAACGCCGCCTCGTCCAGCGAACCGTTCTTGAACGGCGTGACCAGGGCGGTGAAGGATCCGCGGAATTTCGTCTTCGCTGCCATGGACTTCTCCTCAACTCCGAAAGCGGCCCGGCCGCTCGTTTCTTCACCGAATTGAGCCCATTCATACCGGGTATGGCGGTCTGGCGAAAGGTCACAGGTCCGGCGTCTCACGGAACCGCCGGCCGCGATTTTGCCGTGGTGATGAAGCAAACCAACGCCCTTCCCGGCGTGTCGGGTGTTTTTTTCCAAATAGTCAATCAGGTAGACCTTAAGTTCGAGGTCTTTCGTGATTCGCCGAAGGAATGCCGTGACCCGTTCCGTCCGCGCCGCAGTTTTGCGCTCGACCGCCTTGGCAACGACCCTGGCGGCCGTGCTTGCACTGGTCCTGGGCTCGCATGCCCTCGCGACCGAGACGACGGACAAGGACAAGGTGCCGCCGCCTAAGGCTCATCCGGTTACCCACAACGCCGGATCCAAAAAGACCGACAAGACGGCTGAAAAGAAGCCTGAAAAACGAAGCGAAAAGACCGAAAAGAAGGAAAAGAAGGCTAAAAAGGAGACCGAGAAGAAGACTGACAAGACCGAGAAGAAAGCCGAGAAGAAGACCGAAAAAAAGGCGGACAGGTCAGCCGATAAGGCCAAGGCCAAGACGGCCCCCAAGTCGTCCGCCAAGGCCACGCCAGTCAGCCCCGCGCTCGTGCCCTTCACGCGCCAGCACGCCACGTTACCGCCGCCGCCGGCCCGCAAACCGACAGTGCCGGCTGCAGTTGCGGCCACGTCCTCGACCTCGGCCGACGACAAGGAAACGCTCGAGAACGTCATTGACCTCGTGCGCAAGCACAAGCCCGCCGACGCGACCGAGGCTGAAACATCGATCTCCGATCCACTCGCCAGAAAGCTTGCCGAATGGATCGTCCTGCGCAGCGACGACAATGGTGCCACCGTCGAACGCTACCGTGCCTTCATCGCCGCCAATCCGAGCTGGCCTTCGCAGACCTTCCTGCGGCGGCGGCTTGAGGCCGCTTTATGGGACGACCGCCGCGACGACGCGACTGTCTGGTCGTGGTTCGAGAACGAATCGCCGATTTCAGCCAAGGGCAAATTCGCGTTGGCGCGGGTCATGCTCCGGCGCGGCGACCGGGTCAATGCCGAGCGCCTGGTGCGCGACGCCTGGCGCAACGACACCATGTCGGAGGAAACCGAAAACACCGCGCTCGACCTGTTCGGGGCGCTGATCACGCCCGGCGATCAGAAGGCGCGGATGGACCGTTTCCTCTATGGCAGCGAGCACGAAATAGCGCTACGCGCGGCCAAACGTCTCGGCAGCGACGAAGTGGCGCTGGCCAAAGCCCGCATCGCAACCTACCGCAAGGCCCCCAACAGCCGTGCGCTGCTGGAACAGGTCCCATACGAGCTGCACAGCGATCCCGGCTACATCTTCAGCAAGATTCAGGTTTTGCGGCGGGAAGAGAAATTCGCCGAGGCCGCCCAGTTGATGATGAGTGCGCCGAGGGATCCCAACCGCCTCTATAATCTCGATGAGTGGTGGGTCGAACGGCGGCTGCTGGCGCGCAAGATGATCGACATCGGCGAGCACCGCACCGCGTATCTGATCGCGCGCGATGCAGCCCTGCCTTCGCGCGACATCTACAAGACCGAGCAGGAATTCACCGCGGGCTGGATTGCGCTGCGCTTCCTTGACGACCCGGCAACGGCCGCACAGCATTTTGCCCGCATCGGCGTCGGCAGCGCCAATCCGACGACTTTGGCCCGCGCCGGCTATTGGCAGGGCCGCGCGGCGGAAGCGGCCGGCCACACGCAGGAGGCACGCGCCGCCTATTCAGCCGCTGCGCAACAGTCGACCAGCTACTATGGGCAGCTCGCGCGCGCCAAGCTCGGCCTACCCCAGCTCGTCCTGAACGGGCAGCCGACCGCGCGCAGCCGCGGCGTCGAGCGGCTGGAGATCGTGCGCGCAGTGCACCTCTTGTTCGAACTCGACGAAGGCGAAATCGCCGTGCCGATTTTTGCCGACATGGGCGAGAATGGCGACGCCGACGCGCTGGTCGGACTTGGCGAGGTGGCCGCCCGCTATGGCGATGCCCGCGGCATGCTATTGATGGGCAAAGCCGCGCTCAATCGCGGGCTGCCGTTCGATTTCTACGCCTATCCGGTGACGGGAGTTCCGCCGTTCCGCTCGATCGGCCCTGAAGTCGAGCCGAGCGTCGTCTACGCTATCGCTCGGCAGGAGAGTGCCTTCAATCCGGCGGTCGTCTCGCCCGCCCAGGCCTACGGCCTGATGCAGGTGACGCCGGAAGCCGGCAGATATGTCTGCAAGAAGTACGGCGCGAACTTCGACCTCACGCGGATGAAGACCGATTCCGTCTACAACGCCGCGCTGGGCGCGGCCGAGCTTGGCGGCCTGCTCAATGATTACCGCGGCTCCTACATCATGACCTTTGCGGCCTACAACGCCGGCCGCGGCAGCGTCAAAAAATGGATCGAGCGTTACGGCGACCCCCGCGATCCCAGGGTCGATGCCGTCGACTGGGTCGAACTCATCCCGTTCTCCGAAACTCGAAACTACGTGCAGCGGATCATCGAGAATTTGCAGGTCTATCGCGCCCGCTTCGGCGGCGGAACGCGGCTGCAAATCGAAGCCGACCTGCATCGCGGCAGCGTCGAGTAGCGATTCACGCCCAAGCCATTCCCGTTTGATGAAGGCTTGGAGGGGCCGGCGCGCCTGCGCCTGTCGCGCGGCGAATGCCGATGACCTTCCGAATTTCTTGAACGGCGCGCGCCGAGGTGGACCACGAGCCTCTGAAAGCGGGCGCCAGACTTCGACATGAGGCGGAAAGAAGTAGCCGAAAACAGAAAATCCCCCCTCCGATTTCTCGGAAGGGGGACTTTGTTACGTTCAGGTCGTTACCCGATCGTCCTTACTTGTGGAACATCGGGGCCTTTGCAGGCTCCTCAGGCGCCCAGAGGCGATAGCTGAGGGTCGCAAAAACCGTGGCACCTTGAGCGACCAGAGAAGGATCCGCCCCAAGCGCAGCAGCTGCGGCGTTCTTCCCATTGGCGCTGACTTCCTGCGTAGCCCAGACCGACAAGCTTGCCGGACCGAAGTCATATCCTACGAGACCACCGACTGCCCACTCATTGTATCGCTGAACGTGGAACAAGGTATTGCCAATACAACCGGCGTTACAGGAGTCGTTGGTAACCTGACCGACGTAATAGGCGACAGGACCGAACGTCCACTTGCCGATGGTCTTGGTAGCAGTGAAGTCGGCGTGGAAGATATCACCCGTCGTGTAGTGGGTGACCCGGTTTTCGGTGTTGATTTCATCGTACATGGCAACGCTGAGGTTCCAGCCATTAGCCAGATACGAGAGGATCAACTCAGGCTGGAAGGTGTAGTACGGGTTGGCGGGGCCGTTGAGGGTAGTTGGACTCGTGTCAGTTCCATCCGCCAGGTAAATGCCAAGGCCGGTCTTGACGGCAAAGCCGCTGGCCCCGAGCTTCCAGCTCAATTCGACCGGAACGATATAGCTGTTGAACATGCCGGAAGATTGCACGTTGATGGGAGTGCCGAGGCTCTGCATCACAAACGGCTGCACGAAGACGGCATCATAGGTTGCGCCCAGGAAGGTCCAGCCCGGAACGAACAAGAAGCCTTGGACGTCAACAGCCGCCTGAACCCCGGTCTTGTGGCCAGGTGCATTCCCCAACGCGTTCACGGTACCAGGTCCAACTAAGTTAGCCTGATAGGTGAAGACCTGGTTGAACATGTAGATGCCCGGCGGGGGAACGCCCGCGCTCGAGCCGATGAACGCACCCGGCTTGGTGGCTTGATCGCCGCCCTCGGTTGCGTAGGCGGGCGTAAATGCGAGAGCGGTCAGACCCGCTGCCGCCACGAGAGCTTTGCTGCTAAATTTCATGTGTCCCCTCTTAGTGTGAAACTCAAAACCACCCCAGGCCGCCGGTTTTACTTTGGCCCCTCGTCATCGGAATTATCCGAACGCGACGAATCCGACGTGCCTATCTCTTGTTCCGGAGAGTTGCCGCTCAGGGGTGAAAAGGCAATTTAAACTTGGTTTATGACTCTTTGTCACAGTCTCTTTTCCGATAGGTGTTGCAAAATATGCACACACAGGTCGTCGGCATTAAATCAAGCAAGCCACTGTTTTTTATAGCGATTTTTGCATCTCTGGCGGCTGTCACAACGACTCCCAAAATTCCTTGCGACGAAATTGGCTGTGTAGCTTTTCGCGCGTTGCGACGTCGTCATGTTCAATTTGAGGCCGCAGGTCACGGCCGCAACACACTCTCGCGATCACGCAGAGGCCTCAAGAATCTTGCAGAAAACCCCTCCGCCAACGTAGGTAGTCGCACAACATCAGCCGGCTGCGGCGCGCGAAAAAGCGGCGGAGGGAAAATGCGGTTTCCAGTAGTGCCTACGTTTCATTTGAAGCTGCCAAAGGGATTCTGCCGAGTGCTGTCCAGGAATTTCAAATGGGCGGCGCCGGCGCCCACTTTTAGGAGTTCGTGCTCCGCCGCATTGGCGGCCTTGGCCGCGTCGTTGATGCTCTTCGGCATCGATGTAGCCGATGCGCAGAGCGACCCGGATCAATGCAAGTTCGTTGGACAACTCGAAAAGGCCGATGCCGGGATCGCAGCCTGCGATCGCGTCATCAAGGATTCGAAGACCTCCGCGCAAGATCGCGCCGACGCCTTGAGCAGCCGCTGCGGATGGTGGTGGGCCAAGAAAGATACAGATCGTGCATTGACCGACTGCAATGAAGCCATCAGCGTCAATCGCAACGCCGCGGCCGCCTATCTCAACCGCGGCAACGTCTACCTCAGCAAATCGGATCCGGACCGCGCACTCGCCGACTTCAACGAAGCGCTCCGGCTCGATCCCAAAAACGCCTGGGCCTATACCGAGCGCGGCAATCTCTACAGGAACAAGGGAGACCTCGATCACGCGCTGGCGGATTTGAACGAGGCGATCACGCTCGATCCGAACTATGCGTTCGCGCATTTCCTGCGAGGCGATCTGTACAGGAAAAAGGGCGATCTCGCGCGCGCCATGGACGACATGAACGAAACGCTGCGGCTCGATCCCAACTATCCGCTCGCCTATTTCACGCGCGGGCGCCTCTCCTTCATGCTCGGCAATGGTCCCGCGGCACTCACGGATTTCGGCAAGGCCATCAAACTGGAGCCTAACGACTCCATGTCCTATTTCGACCGCGGCGTCGCCTACTACACCATCGGTGACCGCAATGCAGATGCGGAAGCCGATTTCAGGAAAGCCACAGAACTCAACCCGAAGGACGCTTACGCCGCGTTGTGGCGCGAGCTTGCCGAGCGCCGCAACAGTGCGCCAAGCCATCTGGCACAAGCTGCCAAACAACTCGACATGACGGTTTGGCCGGCGCCGGTGATTCGCCTGTTCCTCGGCGAGACGAGCATCGAACAGACCCTTGGCGCGGCGTCCGATACCGATCCGCAAGTCAAGGCGGCGCAGACCTGTGAGGCTAATTTCTACAGCGGCGAATTCGCGCTTCTGAAGAAGAACAAGAAGGAAGCGCAAAAGCTGCTCAAGCTCGCCGCCGACAATTGCCCGCCAACTTACGTCGAATCAACCGCTGCAGTGGCGGAGTTGATTCCGCTCAAGTGAGGCTACAAGGCGCGAGCCTGCCTGCGCGCTCGCTGAGCCCGGCTGCGCTTGTCCGACAAAGCTGATGATGAGCGTTGCAAGCACGGCGTCGTCCGCCGCGGCGGATATTCGACAGAAGCCAAAAAAGCTGAGCAGGTTCCCCCACACCCCCCAGGATATGTCCCCCGGGAACACTGCTCAGCTTCTTAGCGCCCTCGCCTCTCCCGCGTGGAGCGCGGGAATTCCTGCGAACCGCCGAGAACGACCTCGGGTGCCCCCTCCGTCGCGCCGCGAGAATTACCGAAGGCTTCTGCACACGCAATGAAAAGACGGCGCGGGAGCCGCTTTCAGATCGATGTTTCTGGAAGATGTTGCACAAAAAGCACGCAAATCGGTTGGAGCGCTAACCGGGCACGGCCGTTTCGGCCATGAAACGGCGGTCCGTCAAATCTGCTGCTTGCGGCTTGGCCCGGTGTCGGGCATATCCGCGCTGAACGGAGCTGTGGCCGAGTGGCTGAAGGCGGCGGTTTGCTAAACCGTTATAGGCTTGTAAAGGCCTATCGAGGGTTCGAATCCCTCCGGCTCCGCCAATCCATGAATATCTGGCCCGTCTTGATCGGATTCAAGGGTCTCCTCAGCCAATTGATCGCGCTGCGACCACGCTCGACGTCAATTATCCGTCCCGCCGGGCCGCTGGGAGCGAAGCTGCAACAGAAATCCACGGCGGATAAAATGCCGGAACGCCGCCGGCGCCCGCCAGCAGGTTCCAGCGAAACAGCTGCGAGTCCGGCGGCGGTGAAAGCTCCGGCGTCCAGCCGGTGAACTTTTCCAACGCGTAGGTGTCCATCACGGTCCCGCGCCAGACGCGGTCGACCCTTTCGAGCGGCTCCCGGGTCGCCGTGATCAGGGGCCACAGCGGATTGCCGGGGTTATTGTCGGGCTCGCGGGCGACATAGATGCCGGTGTGGCCCCTGATCTGATCCATATTGGGTTCGCGAAAGCCTATGTAACGTCCGCGCTCGTTGATCTGGACCACTGGTACGCGGTCTCGCAAAAACCAGCGCAGCATCGCGTAGGTCCGGTAGTCGGTGGTGGCGATCCAGGTGCCGCCTGTCTTTTTCAGCTCGGCCTCGGCGTGGCGCGCGATGGGCTCATAGCCGGCTTCGCGGCCGATCGGGTCGGTTCTCCCGATCAAGTTCCATGGCGCTGCCACAGAATAAAGGAACGCGGCAACGACAAAGGCGATGCCGGAAAAAATCGCCACATGCGCCGAGCGCGCGGATGATTTCCGCCAACCATCGGGCTGCATCGCAAGATTGATGGCGGCGGCGGCAAACCCGAACGGCCAGATAAACATCGGCCAGGTGTCGCCGATCCTCAGACGGAGCGACCTCCACAGCAAGAAAAGGAGTGGGAAAATCACAGCCGTCGACAACAAAACAGCGACCGCATCGAGGTGGCGATAGCCGCGTCTTGCCGTCAGCGCGACGCCGGCCAGGACCACGGGCAGCAGGATGAATCCGACCAGTCCCAACTGCAGGCCGATGAATTCTCCGAGCGTGCGCAGCGACCATGCATGGGTCGCCACCACCCGGACAAACTGGAAGCGAAACGATGCCCAGTCGTGCTGCATGTTCCAGATCAGAACAGGCAGGAACAGCACAAGCGCAATCAGAGCCGCCGCCCACGGATAGGGGCTGCGCAGCCATCGCACGCGCCACCGCGGCACAAGCATGAACGCCAACAACGCCGGGAGCAGAAGAACACAGGTGAACTTCGAAAGTGACGCCAAACCTGCGAATGTGCCGGCGGCCAGCCACCAGCGCTCATCATTGCTCTCCACGAGGCGGACCAGCGCCCATGCCATCGCCATGACAAAGGGAATCAGCGCGACGTCTGGCGAGACCTTTGCCATCAGCAGGCCAAAATAAAGCGACGCTTCCATCATCAGGACCGCGACGACGACAGCGCGGGAGTCGCGCGTCACGCGCCATACGATATCGGCAAGCAGGCCTTGCGTCGCCAGCATCGCCAGGATGCCCGGGAACCGGACGCCGAGATTGGTATCGCCAAAGACCGCGGTGCTTAGGCGGATAAGCCAGGCAATCATCGGCGGATGATCGAGGAAGGAAAGCACGTTCTCTTTCGACCAGGTCCAGTAATAGGCCTCGTCCGTCCGCAGATCGACCGTACTGGCGTAAATCAACCGAAGCGCCGTCATGCCCGCGATCAACGCGGCAATGGCGAGCCAATGCCGAGACGTCGAGGCATCCGGTCTTGCAGTCACTTGAACCCCACTCATTCAAGGATGGAGTATAAGCGATCTCCGGCAATCCCAAGTTCGAAATTTGCGGAATTCTGTTTCTCGTAGGGTCCAAAAACGAAGGGGCCTTCATCGTCGATGCGCCAAGGCGCACGGCGTTCGATGACGCCGGGATCAACCTCATTGGTTGAGGGTTGGACGTAGCGGCAAGGCCATGTCGAAAACAATCGAGCGCAGCTTCCCCTCGCGAGGAGACCTGCGCCCGAGGACAACGAGGGGCTGACGATCAGTGGTCGATGACCTGCAACGCCACAAGGCCGGACAGCGATCCACGTTCCTTCGGTTGCCACGATGACCGCTTTCGCGTCAGCGCGCTGGAGGCCCGGGCGTCGCGACCGATAAACCGTGCGGGCCAGCCGAAATGACGCCGAACCACAGTGATCAGGCGTCAGCATCAGACGATCAATGCGTCTTCATCCAGTCGCGAGCCTCGCGCTGGGCCGTCGCGATCTCCGCTTCCGTCATCAACTCGGCAACCTCGCGGCGCATCTGGATGGCATCGCAGCGACCCTTCACGGCCGCCAGGTTGAACCATTTGTGCGCAGCGACCAGGTTGACGACGCCGGAACGACCGCTCGCCCAGTAAAGGCCGCGCTCGAACAGCACGTCAGGAATGGCGGTCGCCGTCACCGGCACGGCCAAATCCAGATCGAAAGAACCCTGAAACATGGTGGTCTCCCCGTTTTTGTTGTTCGTCCGCGCGCATTTCCGCGCGGAGCCCCTGTCCACTTTGTTTTCCCCATGCGCTTTTGACGCGCATCGCCGTTGACAGGCTGGTGGGGCGATCATGGCTGCTAAAATTTGAAGGACAGTTTAAGCGTCGCGATGAATCGCGCGTAAACGAACGATCGCCCGCCGCCGTGGCAACATACGAGAAGTGCCCGTTTATGCGTCTTTCCGGCGGATTTAAGAGATCGGTTTACCCTGGCGCTTCGCCAACCGATAACCATTGCCGCAACCGGCCGGCCACAGCGGCCGAGATACTTCGCGCATCGGCCAGGCGGATGCGGCGGCGGCAGTTTACGGGATTTTTGAAAAAGGGATGCCGGGCCTACTCGCTTCCGGCTTGGAACGAGGGCGTCGGCGAACACGTCAGGACCAGATTTCACTTGGGGTCTTCCGGCAATCGGGCCGTGGGACCGGTGAAATTGCGAACCACTTGCGATCCGCACCGAACGAAGAAAACCTGTTTCTTCTGCCGGACCTCTTCGAGAAAAGCGAACTCCCTCGGGGTAGCGGTCCAGCCGTTTGACCTGATGTCTCGCCGACACCCTCTATCGTCGACAAGAGCCTCTCTTCAAATCCGCTTCCGCAAAGGGAAGCAAACGGTCGGAAGGCTCGTGTGACGTGCCAGCATCAAACCGCCGGCATCTTCGTCAGGCGAGACTTACTTCTTCTTGGAGACCTTGCGGGTCTTCTTCGCAGTCTTCTTCACTGCGCTCTTCGCCTTCTTCGCCTTCTTCGCTTTCTTAGCCATGTTGCCCTCCAATGTGAGATGGCCTAATCGCTGCGTGCACTCGGGAATCGAAATGCACTGCATCCCGAATACACCAACACAGTGAAAAAAACAGCTTCCCGCTTAAGGAAGTATTGACGCCTCGCGCGGCGAACACGCGACGCGCGACGACCAACGCGAACAGAAGACGTTTGCGCACTGACGCGAAAAATCCGCACGCCGCGACGGCGTGACATTCGCACGATTGAAGGAATACGCTTCTATTGCAGCATTTCTGTTACTCACGGCCACGACGATGCGTGGGCGACGGACGACGCGGTGCGTCGTGGAGTCTGTCCGCGGAGGGCGGTTTCGGACTCTGAGTCTTGGCTTTTGGCAACAAAAAAATTTTTTGCGATCAACGCCTTCGCGGCCTCGTCGGCACTCGTCAAGCGCCGATTTCGGCTGGACTCGAATGCGGCCGATTCGGGGCGACACCACGCGACCGACGCCGCGTATCGCCAAACATCGTGAATGATCGGTGACCAAGCGTGAGCCGCGCCGAGCCAATGCACGACGTCGACGCGGCGAACTCAGATGCCGAGCTTGGATTTCAGGAGATCGTTGACGGCTTGCGGGTTGGCTTTGCCGCCGGATGATTTCATCACCTGACCAACGAACCAGCCAAGCGCCTGCGGCTTCTCCCTGGCCTGCGCCACCTTGTCCGGATTGGCCGCGATGATCTCGTCGACCACCTTCTCGATCGCGGACAAGTCGGTCACCTGCTTCATGCCGCGTGCCTCGACGATCGCGCGGGGGTCGCCGCCCTCCTGCCAGACGATCTCGAACAGGTCCTTGGCAATCTTGCCGGAGATCTTGCCCTCGCCGATCAGGCCGACGATCCCGCCGAGTTGCGCTGCGGAGACCGGCGAGGCGCCGATCGCTACACTTTCCTTGTTCAGCCGCCCGAACAACTCGTTGATCACCCAGTTGGCCGCAACTTTCCCGTCGCGCGCCTTGTTGGAAAGGCCACCCAGCACCGTCTCGAAGAAATCCGCGCTTTCGCGCTCGGCCACCAGCACGCCCGCATCATAGGGCGAGAGCGAAAACTCGGCGATGAAGCGGGCTTTCTTCTGGTCCGGCAGTTCCGGCAGGCCCGCTTTAATCTCCGCGACGTACGCGTCGGTAAATTCCAGTGGCAAAAGGTCTGGATCCGGGAAATATCGATAGTCGTGCGCCTCTTCCTTGGAGCGCATCGAACGGGTTTCGCCCTTGTTGGGATCGAACAAGCGGGTTTCTTGGTCGATCGCACCACCTTCCTCGATGATTTCAATCTGCCGGCGCGCCTCGTACTCGATCGCCTGGCCGATGAAATTGATCGAGTTCATGTTCTTGATTTCGCAGCGCGTGCCGAGCGGCCCGCCCACCTTGCGCACCGAGACGTTCACGTCGGCGCGCAGGTTCCCCTTCTCCATGTCGCCATCGCAGGTGCCGAGATAGCGCAGGATCGAGCGCACCTTGGTCACATAGGCCTTGGCCTGCTCGGCGTCGCGAATGTCCGGTTTTGAGACAATCTCCATCAGTGCCACGCCGCAGCGGTTGAAATCGACAAAGGACATGGTCGGCGACTGGTCGTGCAGCAACTTGCCGGCATCCTGTTCCAGATGCAGCCGCTCGATGCCGATGGTGGCGGTCCTGCCGCCTTCCAACTCGACCGTCACCTCGCCCTCGCCCACGATCGGCGACTTGTACTGGCTGATCTGATAGCCCTGCGGCGAATCCGCATAAAAGTAATTTTTGCGGTCGAACACCGAGCGAAGGTTGATCTGCGCGTTCAACCCGAGTCCGGTGCGGACCGCCTGCTTGACGCATTGCTCGTTGATGACTGGCAGCATTCCCGGCATCGCCGCATCGACCAGCGAGACATGGCTGTTCGGCTCGCCGCCGAACGCCGTCGAGGCCCCCGAGAACAGTTTGGCGTTGGACGTGACCTGGGCATGAACTTCCAAGCCGATCACGACTTCCCAATCGCCGGTCGAACCCTTGATCAATTTTCCGCTCGTCGCCGTCATGCGTGTTGACCCCCGAGCGCGGAGACGATCCGCTCCCACTCCGCATCAAGCGTATCCGCCGCCACCGGCTGGCCGGCCTGGCGATACCAATATCCAGCGTTGGAAAGATCGCCCTCGACACGGTGCAGATACGCGTGCACCCAGGCGGAATTGGCGTCGCTCTCGTCCTGGACGATCTTGTGGGCGGCGTCCCAGTCGCCCTTGGCTGCCCACCAGAGCGCGGCGAGCGGCGGCTTGAGGCCGCTTTCCGGGGTTGCGTTGGCGAGCGTCATTTTCAAGTGCGCCATTATCACCACCACTTCATAGGCGTGAAGCGTCCGGCCGCCTGCTCGATCACTTCGCCGAGCGAGAACAGCGTCTCTTCATCGAAGGGACGCCCGATCAGCTGCAGGCCAAGCGGCAGGCTTTGTGAATCCTTGCCGGCGGGCACCGCGATGCCCGGCAAGCCCGCCATGTTCACCGTCACCGTGAAGATGTCATTGAGGTACATCTCGACCGGATCGGCGCCGCCCTTCTCGCCGACACCAAAGGCAGCCGACGGCGTCGCCGGAGTGAGGATCGCGTTCACCCCTCGCGCAAAGCAATCCTCAAAATCCTTCTTGATCAACGTGCGGACCTTTTGCGCCCGCAGATAATATGCGTCGTAGTAACCGGCCGAGAGCACATAGGTGCCGATCATGACGCGGCGGCGGACTTCGGCGCCAAAACCTTCGGCGCGGGTGTTTTCGTACAGGTCGGCGATGGCGCGGCCCGGCACACGCAAGCCATAACGCACGCCGTCGTAGCGCGCCAGGTTGGAGGATGCTTCCGCCGGCGCCACGATATAATAGGCTGGCAACGCGTATTTGGTGTGCGGCAGCGACACCTCGACGAGCTCGGCGCCTGCCGCCTTCAGCCACGCCGCGCCCTCGCTCCAGAGTTTCTCGATTTCCGCGGGCATGCCGTCGAGGCGATACTCCTTCGGGATGCCGATCTTCATGCCTTTTACGGACTTTCCGATCGCCGCTTCGTAGTCCGGCACCGGACGGGCGACCGAAGTCGTGTCCTTCGGGTCATGGCCCGCCATCGAGCGCATCAGGATCGAGGCGTCGCGCACGGTGCGGCCGATCGGGCCGGCCTGGTCGAGCGAGGAGGCAAACGCGACGATACCCCAGCGCGAACACCGCCCGTAGGTCGGCTTCATGCCAACGGTCGCCGTGAACGCGGCGGGCTGGCGGATCGATCCGCCGGTGTCGGTTGCGGTCGCGCCCATGCAAAGCAGCGCGGCGACGGCCGACGCCGATCCGCCGGACGAGCCGCCCGGCACCAGCGAAGTATTGGAGCCCTCGCGCCGCCATGGATTGACCACCGGGCCGAAGCACGACGTCTCGTTGGAGGAGCCCATGGCGAATTCGTCGTTGTTGAGCTTGCCGAGCAGCACGGCGCCGTCGCGCCAGAGCTGCGAGGTGATCGTCGACTCGTAGGTCGGCACGAAGTTACCGAGAATCTTCGAGCAGGCGGTGGTTCTGACGTCCTTGGTCGCAAAGAGATCCTTGATCCCCAAAGGAATGCCGGCGAGCGGACCGCCCGCGCCTTTGGCGATATTGCCATCGGCGGCTTTGGCCATGTCGCGCGCACGATCCGGCGTCTCCAGCACGAACGCATTGAGCGCGCGTGCCGCTTCCATTGCCTTCAAATGGGCTTCGGTCAATTCAAGCGAGGTGAAAGACTTCCTGGCGAGGCCGTCGCGGGCCTCGCTCAGCGTCAGCGATGTCAAGTCGGTCATTTATTGCTGCTATTAACCGGGCTGCAGAAGAACGGAGAGAGCGTCTTGTCGGCGGCGGGATCGTCGCGCTTCAGTTCGCCGCGCGCTTCGCTTGCGGCTTCCAGCGCATCGAGCACCGCATCGATCGCCTTGTCGGGATCGGCCTGCTTGCCCTGCCGCTCCATGGCGTCGAGATATTCCATGTAGGCGCGGTAGGCTTGTTCATCGTCGCAGAGCATGCACATCGGACGCCTCGCTCAAATATCCTACTCGACGACTTTCGGCACCAGGAAGAAGTGATCCTGGGTTTCGGGCGCATTCTTGACGATGTCGTCGGCGATGTCGCCATCGTTGACCACATCGGCCCGCTTCTTCATGGCCATCGGCGTCACCGAGGTCATCGGCTCGACGCCGTCGACGTTGACCTCCTCGAGCTGCTCGACGAACTTGAGCATCGCGTTCAGCTCGCCCTGAAGGTGGGAAACCTCGGAATCCTTCACCCCGATCCGCGCCAGATGCGCGATACGGCGAACGGTGTCAGCATCGACCGACATAATATATGGCCTCACGTGCGGATTTTCAGCCTGCGGTATAGCAGAGGCCGGTTTTGCGCGGCAACCTCAGCCTCTTTTGGCTGTCCCACCGGGAGCGGCAAAAGATGGCGGATTGGCAGCCCTATCACCCCGCCATTTTGCTCAACCGCGCCAAGGCGCTGCCGGCCAGCGCCCGCGTCAGCTCGGCGGCCGGCATGTCCCGGCCCAGCCGTACGGCCTGACCGGCCCAGACATTGGTGAAATCGAGGCTGCCCCGCTTTTCGGCCGCCGCCCCGCAACGGCGCGAAAGGCGTCGCCGCATGGGGAAACTGCGGCGCGAGCGGCGAAACCGGACCGACTTCCCGCATGGCGCGGTTGACCAGCCCCCGTGCCGGACGCCCAGTCATGACATTGGTGACGACGGTAGAATCGTCGCGTCCCTGCGCCAGCGCGGTCCGCGCCAATGCGGAAACCTTCGATTCCGGACAGCGCAGATATGCGGTCCCGATCACTACCCCGGCCGCGCCCAGCGCAAAGGCGGCCGCTATACCACGCCCGTCGGCGATACCGCCCGCTGCAATCACTGGCACGTGCACGGCATCGACCACCTGCGGCACCAAGGCGAAGGTACCCGGCTGTTCGGCAATATTGTCGGTCAGGAACATGCCGCGATGGCCGCCTGCTTCCGCACCTTGCGCGGTGATCGCGTCAACGCCGTGCTCCTCGAGCCAGATTGCTTCCTTCACCGTCGTCGCCGCCGCGATGATCTTGCAACCGGTCGCCCTGACCCGCGCCAGCAGGCTTTGCTCGGGCAGGCCGAAGTGAAAACTCACGATCTCGGGCTTCAGCTCTTCGACGACCTCGCACATGGCCGCGTCAAAGGGCGCGCGGTTGGCGGCATTGATCGGCTCAGCCGGATCGAGGCCGAATTCCTTGTAGTACGGCGTGAGCCGTTCTTTCCAGGCGGCCTGTTGCGAGGGATCGGCCGCCGCCTGCTTGTGGCAGAAGAAATTCATGTTGATTGGCGCCGAGATGCGCTGGCGGATGATCTGAACCTGCTCCCGCGCCTTGTCCGCCGAGAGCATCGCGCAAGGCAGCGATCCCAGCGCACCACCCTTAGCTGCCGCAACCACGAGGTCCGCGTCCATCACACCCGCCATCGGCGCCAGCACGATTGGAAATTCCGTCTTGAAAAGGTCGATCAATCGGCGGTCGGGCCACATGTTCGTACCTCGCTTTCACGCTGCCTGGAAGTTACGCCGGCCGGCCAGGATCTGGTCGGCCTCAGTGACGATCCGCTCAACGATTTCACCCGCCGGCGGAACGTCGTGGATCAGGGCGGCGGCTCCGCCGGCAAAGACGGCGGCAACATCGTAATTCCCGGCGTCGCGCTGGAGCGCGTACTCGGCCGCGACGGCCTCGACGTTGTGGACCAACTCGGTCTCGCGTCCGATCCATCGCCGCGCATGGTCATTGATCAAAGTACGAGCGGTGAAAGGCGCCGGCCACCAGATCTTGCGCGAGATGTCGAAGATCATGCCTCGCACCGTATCGGCAGAGGTCGCAGCACAAATCCGTTGTTTGGCTTCGTCGGCGCCATCGCATTCGCGGCTTGCATAAAAGCGCGTGCCGAGCAGGACGCCGCTCGCGCCCATCATCAGCATAGCCGCCAACCCTCGCCCGTCCGCAATGCCGCCGGCCGCGACGACCGGTACGCGGCCAGCGGCGAAATCAACGATCGCTGGCACGATGTCGAGCGTCGTGCGGGAGGCGCCGTGGCCACCGGCTTCGGTGCCCTGCGCGATCAGGATGTCGGCGCCGGCATCCAGCGCCTGCTTCGCCATGTCCTCGGTCTGGACCTGGCAGATCAAAAGGCTGCCGGCCGACTTGATCCGCTGCCCAAAGGGTTTTGGATCACCGAACGACAGCATGATCGCGCGCGGCTGCGCCTTGAGCGCGATGTCCAATAGTTCGGGCTTCCTGGCCATGCTCCAGGTAATGAAACCGACACCAAATGGCACCGAGGATTTTTGGAGTTTCGCCGTTTCCCGCTCCAGCCACTCTTTCTCGCCGTAACCACCGCCGAGAATGCCAAAGCCGCCGGCCCGACCGACCGCCTCAACGAGCCGCGAACCGGCAATGATCGCCATCGGAGCCGAAAGGACAGGATGCCGGATTCCCAGCAAGGAGGTGAGTGGCGTGCTGATCGGCATGATCGCTCCTTATCCTATGGACAGGCATGGTAGCCCGGACTAGCATTCTTCAAAAGTGAATATTCGAGAAGCTAGCTATCTCGAAATGAAAACGGGAGCCGCCGGTGGAACTGATCGACCTGGTGACGTTCTCCGCCGTTGCGCGCAACGGCGGCATCACCCGCGCCGCCGAAGAGCTCAACACTGTGCAATCCAATGTCACCCAGCGGGTGAAAGCGCTCGAGGCCGAAATCGGCACCACATTGTTTGAGCGACATAGCCGCGGCATGACCCTAACGGGCGCCGGCCGCCGGCTATTCCCTTATGCGCAGCGGATGGCGGCGCTGTCGCGCGAAGCGGTGCTGGCGGCGCGCGATGACGGCGAGCCGAAGGGCCCGCTTGCGATCGGCTCGATGGAAACAACCGCCGCGGTTCGTTTGCCGGGGCTTTTGGCCGAATTCCACCGCCGCCTTCCGAAAGTGACGCTGACGCTGAAAACGGCAACGACTGCGGATCTCATCGCTGCCGTTCTGGACGGCACGCTTGACGGCGCCTTTGTCGCGGCTCCGATCGAGCATGACGATCTCGCCTCGACCGTCGCTTTCCATGAAGAACTGGTGCTGGTCACGCCGCGGCGTTTCACGAGCCTGGCCTCATTGCGCACTGGCACGCCGGAATCCGGTCCCACGGCGCTGGTGTTTCGCACAGGCTGCACCTACCGTCAGCGGCTCGAGCAGTTGTTGACCGATTTCGGCTGGCCATCGGCCGCCCGTTTCGAGCTTGGCACGCTGGACGGCATGATCGGCTGCGTCGCCGCGGGCATGGGAGTCTCGGTGTTACCACGCGCGGTCGTCGAACGCAGCGAGCAGCGCCAGGATGTCAGCATCCATCCTCTCGAAGCGCCGTGGTCGCAGGTCGACACGCTCTTCATCCAGCGCCGCAGCGCCCATCAATATAGCGCGTTGGGCGGCTTTACCTCCTGCCTGACCGGCGCCGATCACGTCATCGCGGCCTGACCGAAGCTTTGCGCATCGATTGGCCCGGTGCTATTCGGGACAACATGCCCGCGCCTATTCTCCCCCTGATCGAAGCCGCCACGCATTGGCCCGCACGCGGCGCGCTGATCGGGCTCGATCTCGGCACCAAGACCGTTGGCGTCGCCGTGTCCGATCCCGACCGGCGGCTGGCGACGGGCGTGACCACCATCCAGCGCAAGGCGTTCAAGGCTGACGCCGCGCAACTGATCGGGATCGCGGCCGAACGCGCGGTGGTCGGCTTTGTGCTGGGGCTGCCGATCAACATGGACGGCAGCGAAGGGCCGCGCGCGCAGTCGACACGCGCCTTTGCGCGCAATTTCTCGCAACTGACGCAGCTTGCGATCGCGCTATGGGACGAGCGGCTTTCGACCGCCGCCGTCGAACGCGAATTGATCGGCATGGACATGAGCCGCGCCCGCCGCGCCGAAGTGATCGACGAGCACGCGGCGATCTTTATCCTGCAGGGCGCGCTGGACCGGCTTTCGAAGAAACTATGAGTTCGTCAGCAGGATCGTCTGCACCACGGCGCCGAGATTATTGAGACCGTGCAGAATGATCGTCAGCCACGTCGAGCCGGAGCGATAGCGCAGATATCCAAGCAAGAGTCCGATCGAAAAGACCTCGCCGAGGAAATACCAGTTGTATTGCAGGTGCAGCCCGGTCCAGACCAGCGACGACAGCACGATCGCGCCGGGAACGCGCAGAAACGATTCCGACCAGCCGCGGTAAAGGAAGCCGCGGGCGAAGAATTCTTCCGTGATCGGGGCTGCGACGCAAAACGCAAAAACCAGGATCCAGAGCGCGCCATCGGCCCGGGCCGTCTTCAGCACGTCACCCATGAAGCCCGGCTCGACCTCGCGTCCCGTGGCTCGCGACACCGCATCCCAACCCATGACAAGGACGAACAGCGCGACGACGCCGATGGCGAGATTGATCCATGAGAAGGAACGCAAGCCGAGGTAGTCGGCAAACCGCGCTCCCTTGATCCGGATCGCGATCCACAACGCCAAGGCCACCGCCGGCAATCCGGTGATCACCGAGAGCGAGATCGTCAGGCCATTGCTGACGACAATACCAACCGCATCTGCAAACGTCTCCTGATTGATCGGCTCGCTTTGCCGGAACAGAAACCAGGCGACGACCGCCAGCTGGCCGATGAACATCGCGGCGAAAACGACAAGGCCCCAGAACGACGTGCCCCAGAACTTCCAGACCCGAGGGCTGGACGTGACGGTCGGCTCGGCGGCGATGGGAGATTCAGGGTTGAGAGAATCCATCAACTAACCTTCTACTGAGGTAATGCGCGGTCGAGCAACCGGCCGATATCATCAGGCGGGAGGTCCACAGCGCCGTACATGCCGCCGTGATTCCCCGCAAGGCGGGTCGTTGCAAACAATTCGGAGTGGCGCGGCGAGATCTGGTTGAGCGCCGCCGTTGCGGCCAGCAACGCCAGTTTTTCAACTGCGAGCCGCGCCACGCCTTCGGCGTCCGGGCGACGAAAAGCCTTGCCGATAAAGGCCATCGCCTCGCCCGCCCCCGGCAGACCGTGAGTTTCCTCAGCGAGCCGTTGCAGAATTCCCGTCGCAGCCTCGGCTTCGCGCGACAGCGCGCGCAGCACGTCGAGGCACATCACATTGCCCGAACCTTCCCAGATCGCGTTGACCGGCGCCTCGCGGTAGTGACGCGCGAGAATGCTTTCCTCGACATAGCCATTGCCGCCGAGGCATTCCATCGCCTCATAGAGAAATCCGGGCGCGCTCTTGCAGGTCCAGTATTTGATCGCCGGTGTCAGCAGCCGCATGTAAGCGGCTTCATTGGCGTCCACGGGCGCGCCGTCGAACGCACGGCAGAGCCGCATCACGAGCGCGATCGAAGCTTCGACATGCAACGCCATGTCGGAGAGCACCGCACGCATCAAGGGCTGATCGGCGAGGTGTTTCTGGAACACGCTGCGATGCCTGACGTGATGCAGCGCATGCGCGAGCCCCGAGCGCATCAGCCCGACGGAAGCGATCGCGCAATCCTGCCGCGTCAGCTGCACCATCTGGATGATGGTGCGGATGCCCTTGCCTTCCTCGCCGACCAGTTCGCCATAAGCGCCGAGGAATTCGACTTCGGATGAGGCGTTCGAGCGGTTGCCGAGCTTGTCCTTCAGCCGCTGGAACTCGATCGCGTTGACCGATCCGTCCGGGTGAAAGCGGGGCATGAAGAAGCAGCTCAAGCCCTGCTCGGCCTGTGCCAACACCAGGAACGCATCGCACATCGGCGCCGACATGAACCATTTGTGACCGGTGATGCGATAGGCGCTCCCGTCGCGCTCCGCGCGCGTCATGTTGGCGCGCACATCGGTGCCGCCCTGCTTCTCGGTCATGCCCATGCCGAGCGTCATCCCGCGCTTGGTCGGCCATGGCGCAAACGTCGGATCATAGGCGCGCGTGCCTATGACAGGCATGGTCCCGTTCAGGAGATCCGGCTGCACGGCGAGCGCGGCCACCGAGGCGCGGGTCATCGTGATCGGACAGAGATGCCCGGTCTCGACACCGGCGGCCATGTAGAATTTCGCCGCGCGAACCACTTCGGAGGCCTTGCCCGCGGGGCGGCCGTCCGGGCTCCAGGTCGAATTGTGCAACCCGGCATGGGCACTGTGCGCCATCAGTTCGTGATAGGCCGGATGAAACTCGACCTGGTCCCGGCGATTTCCCTTCGAGTCAAACGTGCGCAGTTTCGGCGTATTTTCGTTGGCGAGCCGTCCGCGCTCGGCCATGACCGCCGAACCCCAGTGGCGGCCGAACTCGGATAGTTCCCTGCCTGCTCCCGCCCCGCCATTGGCCGCTACGGCCTCGGCCAACGCGGTATCGAGCGCGAACAGATCGACATCGGCAAAAGGCGGCGACTGGTTGAGCACTTCGTGCGTCAAGCTCATGGAAACTCCCCTCTCTGAAAGAGGCCTTCGCGCAATCATACGCGGGCGCCACGTTAAATATATGGCCCCCTCCACCGGCATGGTGGACAAGACCTTGCCCGGATTAACGTTAGCGAGGCGGACAGACCGGGGGATAACTTTTAAGTTCCCGCTTCGCCCTTGCTCGATGCCGCCCCCACGCCTATAGCTCTCGCTTTAATGACTACAGCATCGAAATCGACCTTTGTCCTCGGTCACCGGCATCTGCTGGGCATTGAGGGCCTTTCCGCCGCCGACATTACTGGCCTCCTCGACCTCTCCGAGGAATATGTCGAGCTCAACCGCCAGGTCGACAAGAAGCGCACGTCGCTGCGCGGCCGTACCCAGGTCAATCTGTTCTTCGAAGCCTCGACCCGTACCCAGTCCTCGTTCGAACTGGCGGGCAAGCGGCTCGGCGCCGACGTCATGAACATGTCGGTGTCCTCGTCCTCTATCCGCAAGGGCGAGACGCTGATGGACACCGCCGTCACGCTGAACGCCATGCACCCGGACATTCTCGTAGTCCGGCATCACGCCTCCGGCGCGGTGGAACTGCTGGCACGCAAAGTCGACGGTTCCGTTGTCAATGCCGGCGACGGCGCGCACGAGCATCCGACGCAGGCGCTGCTCGACGCACTCACCATCCGCCGCAACAAGGGGCGGCTCGAAGGACTGACGGTTGCGATCTGTGGCGACGTCCTGCATTCGCGCGTGGCGCGCTCCAACATCATCCTGCTCAACACCATGGGTGCGCGCGTGCGGGTCGTCGCGCCCTCCACGCTGTTGCCGCACGGCATCGAACGGATGGGTGTCGAGGTCGCCCGCGACATGCGCGAGGGACTGCAAGGCGCCGATATCGTGATGATGCTTAGGCTGCAACGCGAGCGCATGAACGGCTCGTTCGTGCCGTCGAGCGGCGAGTACTTTCATTACTTCGGGCTCGACCAGAAGAAACTCGCTTACGCCAAGCCGGATGCGCTCGTCATGCATCCGGGCCCGATGAACCGGGGCGTGGAAATCGACTCCATTGTCGCCGACGGCGCGCAATCGCTGATCCGCGAGCAGGTGGAAATGGGAGTGGCAGTGCGCATGGCGGTGCTGGAAGCGCTCGCCCGCAACCTGCCGAACGCGTGACGATGATACAGATGTCGCGTCATCCTTCGAGACGCCGCTTCGCGGCTCCTCAGGACGAGGCGATAGGCCTGTTCCTCATGGTGAGGAGCGCGAAGCGCGTCTCGAACCATGAGGCCGAGATCATGAGGCCGAGATAGAGCCCGTCGTTCTACTGAAGCGGAATTTATTCTAGATGTTAACCGATCGCCGCCCCATCCTGCTCGCTAACGCCCGCGTGATCGATCCGTCGCGGGACTTCGACGGTCCCGGCGATATCCTGATCGCCGACGGCCTGGTCCGCGACAACAAGCGCGGCATTGGTGCTGCCGGCGTGCCCGAGGGCACCGACGTCATCAACTGCGCCGGCAAGATCGTCGCGCCCGGCCTCATCGACATGCGTGCGTTTGTCGGAGAGCCCGGCGCCAGCCACCGCGAGACCTTTGCGTCGGCCAGCCAGGCCGCAGCGACCGGCGGTATCACCACCATCGTCTGCCAGCCCTCGACCTCGCCGGTGATCGATAATTCCGCGACGGTCGATTTCGTGCTGCGGCGCGCCCGCGACACCGCGATCGTCAACATTCATCCGATGGCGGCGCTGACCAAGGGCCTCGCCGGCGAAGAAATGACCGAGATCGGGCTGTTGAAGGCCGCCGGTGCGGTCGCCTTCACCGACGGCGACAAGAGCGTCACCAATGCGCAGGTGATGCGGCGCGCCCTGACCTACGCACGGGACTTCGATGCGCTGATCGTCCACCACACCGAGGACCCGCATCTGGTCGGCGAAGGCGTCATGAACGAAGGCGAATTCGCCACGCGCCTTGGGCTGATGGGCATTCCGACCGCGGCCGAAGCCGTGATGCTCGAGCGCGACATGCGGCTCGTAGCGCTCACCGGCGGCCGCTATCACGCGGGATCGCTCACCTGCAGGGAATCGCTCGAGATCCTCAAGCGCGCCCGCGAGGCAGGCCTCGACGTTTCGGCCTCGGTCTCGATCAACCACGTCACGCTGAACGAGAACGACATCGGCCCCTACCGGACGTTCCTTAAAATGTGCCCGCCGCTGCGCACCGAGGACGATCGGCGCGCGCTGGTCGAGGCGCTCGCCTCGGGCCTGATCGATGTGATCATGTCCGACCACAATCCGCAGGACGTCGAGGTCAAGCGCCTGCCCTTTGCGGAGGCCGCTGTCGGCGCGGTCGGGCTGGAGACCATGCTGCCAGCGGCGCTGCGCCTGATCCATCAGGGCGAGATGGATTTCAAGACGCTGATCCGTGCGATGTCGACACGACCGGCCGAGTTGCTCGGCCTGCCCGGCGGCTCGCTGCGGCCGGGATCGCCAGCGGACGTGATCGTGATCGACACCGACACGCCGTGGGTGCTCGATCCCACCGACCTCAAGTCGCAGTGCAAGAACACGCCATTCGATGAAGCGCGCTTTTCGGGACGCGTCGTCCGCACCATCGTCGGCGGACGAACTGCGTATGAACATGTCTGAGCCAGCTAGCTTGCGCGAGCAAAACGCGGCACACTGATGCGCGAAATGAGCGCAATGGGGAGGCTGTGATGTCCGCCAATATGTGGCTGCCGCTCGCTTTGATCATCGGCTATCTGCTCGGCTCGATCCCCTTCGGCCTGATCCTGACCCGGTTGGCCGGCACGGAAGACCTGCGCTCGATCGGCTCCGGCAATATCGGCGCTACCAATGTGCTGCGCACCGGCCGCAAGGGTCTCGCGGCCGCAACGCTTGTGCTCGACGCGCTGAAGGGCACGGTCGCCGTGATCATTGCGAGCTATGGTGGCGCGGAAGCGGCGATGCTCGCCGGCCTCGGCGCCTTTCTCGGCCATCTTTTTCCGGTGTGGCTGAAGTTCAAGGGCGGCAAAGGCGTTGCCGTCTATATCGGCATTCTGATCGGCCTGTTCTGGCCGGCCGCGATCGTGTTCTGCGCGGTATGGCTGATCACGGCCGTGATCTCGCGCTACTCCTCGCTCTCGGCGCTGGTCGCCAGCGTCGTGACGCCGATCTTCCTGCTCTCGTTCGGGCACCTCACGCTCGCGGCGCTGTTTGCGCTGCTTACGCTGCTGCTGTTCTACATGCACCGCGCCAATATCAGCCGGCTGATGGCGGGCACCGAAGGCAAGATCGGGCAGAAGTGACGCCGGCGAAGCTGAACAAGTGGATGGACGAATGATTGGGATCGCAAAACGTCTCTTGCGAAGAATGGTCGAGACCAGCGCTCCGGCCGCGCCACATCGCGAGGTATTGGAAGGTTATGAAAACCCGGAATTGATCGAAATCACCTTCCGGAAAACGTTGGCCTTTCGATCTTTCCGCGACGAGCTGTCCGGCGCGAAAACGGTTCTGGACTTTGGCGGCGCTTGCGGCGTTCATTACAAGATGGCCTGCGACCCCGCGATCCGCTGGGCCGTTGTGGAAACGCCGGCGATGGCGCGGCGCGCCGCTGAACTCTCGACCGAAAGCCTGCAATTCTTTACGGGAATAGACGCCGCAGTCAGCTGGCTTGGCAGCGTCGACGTCATGCATTCCAATGGCGCGATACAGTACACGCCAGACCCGGAAGCAACCGTCCGCGCGCTGTGTGCCGTCCGCGCTCGCATCATGCTTTGGAAGAGATTGACTCTGTCGACAGCATCAGTTGAAAGCCGAATGCAGGTGACGCGTCTTGTCGACAACGGCCCGGGCATCATTCCGGGGACGACTGACGTCAAAGATGTTGCCTATCGCGAAACGTCGATCCCGGAAGCCATATTCCTGGCCTGCCATCAGGGTTATCGGCTGACCGAGCGGGAGGGCGGGAATTTTCGATTTGAACGCGATTGAACGTTAACGCACCCTCAAGGAAACTGAGATGACCAGAATCCCATTGATCATTCTTGTAGTTGCGACTTCAGCGCGCGCTCCATGAAGCGCGCCGCCGCGATCGCCTTCGCGTCGTCACCGAAATCGGCGATAATCTGCACGCCGACCGGCAAATTACCCTCGGCGACATAGGCCGGCACGTTAACGCAGGGCGATCCCATCAGCGTCCAGAGCTGGTTGTAACGGGGATCGCCGGTCGAATCCAAACCCGCAGGCGGAACGCCTGGCGCCGACAGCGCGAGCAGCACGTCGACGTCTTTCAGGATTTCGCTCAACGCCGCGCGCGCTTTCAACGTCACGATACGTGCCGCGTCATAGTCGGCCGCCGTGTAGTGGCGGCTGTCGTCGAGCCGCTTGCGCAATAGCGGCGGCATGATGTCGTACTTCTCGCGGTACTCCCAGGCGAAGGCCTGGTGTGCTTCGACCTGCTGCACCACGTTGTGAATCCGCCAGGCTTCCGCGACGATGTCAGGCATTTTCAGTTCGCGCACCGAGGCGCCCGCTTTCGCCGCCGCACGTGCGGCATGCTGCAAGGCTTCCGCCCCGCCCGCTTCGGGAGCGCCGGCAAAATCCTGCGTCACCACGCCGATGCGCGGCGACTTCATCTCGGACGCGTTCAACTCGCTGCGGCCGGTGATGGCCGCAAGCGCGATCGCGACATCCTCGACGCCGGCGGCAAACAGGCCGACGGTGTCGAGCGTCCAGGAAAAACATTTGACGCCGACCGGCGGCAGCAGCCGATAGGACGGCTTGATCGCCGCCACGCCGCAGAACGACGCGGGCCGGATCACCGAGCCGCCGGTTTGCGTGCCGACCGCGAGCGGAAGCATTCCGGCGCCGACCGCCGCGGCCGAGCCCGACGACGATCCGCCGGGCGTATGGCCGAGGTTGCGCGGGTTGTGCGTAGGCGTCGGATCGTTCGCTGCAAAGGCCGTGGTCGTCGTCTTGCCGGCCACGGTAGCGCCGGCCTGCTTGAGCAGCATCACGATCGGCGCGTCCGCAAGCGGCTGATGACCCCTGTAGATCGCGGCGCCCATTTCGGTCGGCAGGTCGGCCGTATCGATGATGTCCTTGATCCCGACCGCGATGCCGGCGAGCGGGCCCTTTTGCTGCGCCTTCGGATTTTTGGCACGGCAGACGAAGGCCTTGATCTCGCCCTCGTGCTTGTCGATCGCGGCAAGCGACTCCGCAAGCGCGGCATCCGGGGTGAGCGCGCCCTGCTCGATGCGGCACTTCTGGTCGGCGAGCGAGATCATGCGGTTTCCCCCTTGGTCGTGCCCGCTTTATGGCGGGCATCCACGTCTTCGGTTTGACACGTAGCAAGACGTGGATGGCCGGGACAAGCCCACACCTGACGATGGGTGTTATGCGGGCGGCGTGCCCCCTTCCCCTCACCGTCCGGTTGATCCATCCTGCACCGCATGGACAAGCGATCGCCCCCGACAACACATCTCACCGACGCAGAGCGCATCGACCGCTTGCGGCTGATCCGCGCCGATAACGTCGGGCCACGGACGTTTCGGTCGCTGGTTCGTCATTTCGGCAGCGCGCGCGCTGCACTGGAGCGGTTGCCGGAGTTCGCCCGCCGCGGCGGAGCATCGCGTCCGCAGCGCATCCCGAGCGAGGCGGATGCGCACGCGGAGCTGGACGCCTGCGCGAAGCTCGGCGTCAGTCTCATCGCGCCTGAAGAAGCCGGCTATCCGCCGCGGCTGACCGAGCTGGACGATGCGCCGCCTTTGCTTGGCGTGCGCGGCGTCATTGACGTCCTGATGCGGCCGATGATCGCCATCGTCGGCTCGCGCAATGCGTCCGCCGCCGGATTGAAATTCGCACAAGTGCTGGCGCATGATCTTTCCAATGCCGGTTTTGTCGTCGTGTCCGGCCTGGCGCGCGGCATCGACCAGGCCGCGCATCGCGCCTCGATCGAAGGCGGCACGCTCGCGGTGCTCGCCGGCGGTCCCGACAAAATCTATCCGCCCGAACACACGGACCTGTTGACCGCGATCCTCAGGCATGGCGCCGCGATCTCGGAAATGCCGCTCGGCTATGTGGCGCGCGCCCATGATTTCCCGCGGCGCAACCGCCTGGTCTCGGGTAGCTCGCTGGGCGTGATCGTGGTCGAAGCCGCGCTGCGGTCGGGCTCACTGATCACCGCGCGCCTCGCCAACGAACAGGGCCGCGAAGTCTTCGCCGTGCCGGGTTCGCCGCTCGATCCGCGGGCCGCCGGCACCAACGGCCTGATCAAGCAGGGCGCGACGCTGATTACCGAAGCGGCTGACGTGATCGACGCGGTCCAGCCGATCATGGGCCGGCCAATCGACTTGCGCGAAGACGACGTCGAGCCGCTCGCGCCCGATCCAGATACGGCCGAACGCGACCGCGTTGTCTCCCTGCTCGGCCCCACGCCGGTCCAACTCGACGACCTCATCCGCCTGTCAGGCGCCTCGGCCGCGGTGGTGCGCACCGTGCTGCTCGAACTTGAACTCGCGGGGCGGCTGGAGCGGCACGGCGGCGGATTGATTTCGCTGATTTAGCTTACTCCGCCGCGTCCTTCCGGCCATCGAACTTGGTGCGCGCCCCTTCGATCTCGGTCTGATGCTCCATGGCCCATTGGCCAAGCGCTATCACCGGCTTGCTCAAACCGCGTCCGAGATCGGTGAGCTCGTAATCGACCCGCGGCGGGATGGTCGGAAAGACCGTTCGTGTGACGAGGCCGTCTCGCTCCAGGCCCCGCAACGTCAGGGTCAGCATCCGCTGCGAGATGCCGTTGATCAGGCGCTTGATCTCGTTGAAGCGCTTTGGCCCGTCGAACAGCATCATGATGACGAAGACGCTCCATTTGTCGCCGATGCGCGCGAGCACCGAAGCGACGCTTCGGCAATCTGCGTGCGGGTCCGGTGACGAAGGAAGGACGGGAACTTTGCTGTTCTTCGGTTTCAAGAATGTGCCTCGGGTTTCAAGAAAGTGCCTTGGGCTCAAAAAAGTGCGTTCTTGTGGGGTCGGGGTAGTCACTCATATAGCGTTGGTTACAAACCAATACCAAGGGTGACTCCCAATGAAAAAGCTCCTCCACATCGATTCCAGCGTGCTCGGTCCTCACTCCGTCAGCCGGCAATTGTCGGCCGCGATTGTCGACCAGCTGCGCCGAGCGGCGCCGAACCTCGAGGTCCGCTACCGCGACCTGACTTCGACGCCGCTTGCTCATCTGTCCGGCGCACATCTTGCGGCTGCGCAAGGCGCCACTGCGAATGCGGACATCGCGCAGGAATTGGCAACGGGTCAGGTCGTGCTCGATGAGTTTCTTGCCTCCGATACCGTGGTATTGGGCGCGCCGATGTACAACTTCACCATTCCAAGCCAGCTCAAGGCCTGGATCGATCGTATCGTCGTGGCCGGCAAGACCTTCAAATATGACGCGCAAGGGCCGAAGGGCCTGGCCGGCGACAAGCGCGTCATCGTGGCGATCTCGCGTGGCGGCTTCTATGGCGCGGACACGCCCGCTGCGGCGCTGGAACACCTAGAATCTTACCTGCGTGGAATCTTCGGTTTCATCGGCGTGACGCAACCCGAATTCATTTCGGCTGATGGCATCCAGGTCGGCCCGGAGTACCGCGAAAAAGCGCTTGCGAGCGCGCTTGAGGCCGTCACTAACTTGCGCGCGGCTTAAGACGAATAAGAGCCCGCTGCGATGAAGCAGCGGGTTCGTTCACTGCTCGACGATTAGCCGCGGAAGACCGGCGCACCCGCGGGCGAACTGGTCGCGCCGCCATCGACGAAGATCTCCTGACCCTGCACGTGGGCCGCATCGTCAGACGCGAGGAACAGCACGGTTTTGGCGATGTGATCGGGCTCGGCGATCCGCCCGAGCGGGGTGACGCCGGCGATGCGCTTCTCCAATGCCGCAAAAGCCTCTGCGGTCGGCGCCGCGCCATTCCAGATCGGCGTGCGGGCAGCACCCGGCGCCACGACATTGATCCGGATGCCGCGCGGCGAGAGTTCCGACACCATCACCCGCGCCATCGCCGTCACGCCGGCCTTGGTCGCCGCGTAAGCCGAGTAGCCGGGATTGCCGAGCACGGAGATCACCGAGCCGTTGAGGACGATCGAGGCATTGTCGTTCAGGTAAGGCAATGCCGCCTGCACCGTGAAGAAGACCGAGGTGAGGTTGGTGCGGATCACCTGCTCGAAGGCGGCAAGCGTGGTCTTGCCGACCGGCGTGTTGCCGGGAATGCCGGCATTGGCGAAGACAATATCGAGCTTGCCGAACTTTTCCGCCGCCTGCTTCACCGCCGCTTCGGTTGCGGCAACGTCGTTGGCGTCGGCGATGACGGCCAGAGCATTCGGCCCCAATTCCTTTGCTGCCGCATCAAGCGTCTGTTTGTTGCGGCCGGTGACCGTCACCCTGGCGCCCTCGGCCACGAACAGCCTGGCTGTTGCGAGCCCGATGCCGCTGTTGCCGCCCGTAATCAACGCCGTCTTGTTCGCTAGCCGGTTAGCCATGATCGTCTCCGTGAGATGGTTGCATAATTAAACTGCTTGGCTTAGGTAAGCCAGATGGTTTAATATTGCAACCACACAAGACCGTGAGCGCGCTTCGCACCTGTGAAGCGGACCATGAAGGCGGAGAGGAACCGTGAAACGGACAAGCTTTGAGGGCGACGCCTGCCCCATCGCGCGGGCGCTCGATGTGATCGGCGACTGGTGGTCGCTCCTGATCATCCGCGACGCCATGCTCGGCGGGCGCCGGTTCGGCGAGTTTCAGAAAAGTCTCGGGCTCGCCAAGAACATCCTGACGGCTCGGCTGCGCATGCTTATCGAGGAAGGAATTCTCGCAACCGCGCCCGCCTCCGACGGCAGCGCCTACCAGGAATATGTCCTAACCGAAAAAGGACGTGGGCTGTTCCCGGTCATCGTGGCGCTGCGGCAATGGACCGAGACCTTCGACGCTCATCCGGAAGAAATCGGAACCTACCTGGTCGATCGCGAAAAAGGCCGACCAGTCCGCAAGCTTGAACTGCATGCCCAGGACGGACGGCGGCTTGGTGTCGGCGACACGGTGTTGAAACCCCGGCAACCGGCCAAGGCAAAACGCCGCACGACCGCCTGAGGCTTTCCAGCTTTCCGGAGGCCGCCGGCCGGCTCGGACTACAATCTATAGTATATGTTTTACAACCTATGTGAGGTGGAAATTACCCTCTTTCGCCTGCTTTCAACTGCTGGCGATTTGACAGGGGCGGCCGCACCACCCATGTTCGGATCGAAACGGCCGACGCGAGTCCCGCGGAACCGGCCGTTATTTTTTCCCTAAGCCATTGGAATGACATGAATCTCGTCATCGTGGAGTCGCCGGCCAAGGCCAAGACGATCAACAAATATCTGGGCGCTTCCTATGAAGTGCTGGCGTCTTTCGGCCATGTCCGTGACCTCCCCGCCAAGAACGGATCGGTCGATCCGGACGCCAACTTCCAGATGATCTGGGAGGTCGACCCCAAGGCCGCCAGCCGGCTGAACGATATCGCCAAGGCCTTGAAGGGCGCCGACAAGCTCATTCTGGCGACCGATCCTGATCGCGAGGGCGAAGCGATCTCCTGGCACGTCCTCGAAGTGCTGAAGGAAAAGCGCGCGCTGAAGGATCAGGCGATCGAGCGCGTGGTCTTCAACGCCATCACCAAGCAGGCGATTTCGGAGGCGATGAAGCATCCGCGCCAGATCGACGGCGCGCTGGTCGACGCCTATATGGCGCGCCGCGCGCTGGACTACCTCGTCGGCTTCACCCTCTCGCCCGTGCTGTGGCGCAAGCTGCCCGGCGCGCGCTCGGCCGGCCGCGTGCAATCGGTGGCGCTGCGGCTCGTCTGCGACCGCGAGCTCGAGATCGAGAAATTCGTCGCCCGCGAATACTGGTCCCTGGTGGCGACGCTCACCACTGCGCGCGGCGATACCTTTGAGGCGCGGCTTGTCGGCGCCGACGGCAAGAAGATCCAGCGCCTCGACATCGGCACCGGCGCGGAAGCCGAAGATTTCAGGAAGGCGCTGGACACCGCCGCCTTCACGGTGACATCGGTCGAAGCCAAACCGGCGCGGCGCAACCCGCAGGCCCCCTTCACCACTTCGACCTTGCAGCAGGAAGCCAGCCGCAAGCTCGGCTTTGCGCCCGCGCACACCATGCGGATCGCGCAGCGCCTTTATGAGGGCATCGATATCGGCGGCGAGACCACCGGTCTCATTACCTATATGCGAACCGACGGCGTGCAGATCGACGGCTCGGCGATCACGCAGGCCCGCAAGGTGATCGGCGAGGATTACGGCAACGCCTATGTGCCGGACGCGCCGCGCCAGTATCAGGCCAAGGCCAAGAACGCGCAGGAAGCCCACGAAGCGATCCGTCCCACCGATCTGTCGCGGCGGCCGAACGACATGCGCCGCCGGCTCGATCCGGAACAGGCCAGGCTTTACGAATTGATCTGGACCCGTACCATCGCGAGCCAGATGGAGTCCGCCGAACTCGAGCGCACCACGGTCGATATTACGGCGAAGGCAGGCTCCCGCACGCTCGAGCTGCGCGCCTCCGGCCAGGTGATCAAGTTCGATGGTTTCCTCGCGCTCTACCAGGAAGGCCGCGACGACGATGGCGACGATGAGGACAGCCGCCGCCTCCCGGCGATGAGCGAAGGCGAAAACGTCAAGCGCCAGAACCTCGCCGTCACGCAACATTTCACCGAGCCGCCGCCGCGCTTCTCCGAAGCCTCGCTGGTCAAGCGCATGGAAGAACTCGGCATCGGCCGGCCCTCGACCTATGCCTCGATCCTCCAGGTGCTGAAGGACCGCGGCTATGTGCGGCTGGAGAAGAAGCGCCTGCATGGCGAGGACAAGGGCCGCGTTGTCGTCGCGTTCCTGGAAAACTTCTTCGCCCGCTATGTCGAATACGACTTCACCGCCGGGCTGGAAGAACAGCTCGACCGCATCTCGAATAACGAGATTTCCTGGCAGGAAGTGCTGAAGGATTTCTGGCGCGGCTTCATCGGTGCGGTCAACGACATCAAGGACCTCCGCGTCGCCGAGGTGCTCGACTCCCTCGACGAGATGCTGGGGCCGCACATCTATCCACCGCGCGCGGACGGCGGCGATATCAGGCAGTGCCCAAGCTGCGGTGCCGGACGGCTGAACCTCAAGGCCGGCAAGTTCGGCGCGTTTGTTGGCTGCACCAACTATCCGGAATGCCGCTACACGAGACCGCTCGCCGCCGACAGCGAGGCCAGCGCCGATCGCGTGCTGGGCAAGGACCCCGAGACCGGCCGCGACGTGTTCGTGAAGGCCGGACGGTTTGGTCCCTACATCCAGCTCGGCGAGCAGAAGGATTATGAGGAAGGCGAAAAGCCCAGGCGCGCCGGCATTCCCAAAGGCACATCACCTGCCGATGTCGAGCTTGAGCTGGCGCTGAAACTACTGTCGCTGCCGCGCACCATCGGCCTGCATCCGGAAACCGGCCAGCCGATTACGGCGGGCCTCGGCCGTTTTGGACCGTTCGTGAAGCATGAGAAGACCTATGCCAGCCTGGAGGCAGGCGACGAAGTCTTTGACGTCGGCCTCAACCGCGCGGTCACGCTGATTGCCGAGAAGATCGCCAAAGGTCCGAGCGGCCGGCGCTTTGGGGCGGACCCAGGCAAGCCGCTGGGCGATCACCCGACGCTCGGTGCGGTCGTGGTCAAGAATGGCCGCTATGGCGCCTATGTCTCGGCCGGCGGCATCAATGCGACCCTGCCCGGCGAGAAGACGCCCGACACGATCACGCTTGCGGAAGCTATACCCCTGCTCGACGAGCGCGCGGCCAAGGGCGGCGGCGGAAAGCGCGGCGCCAAGAGAGCGGCGAAGCCAAAGGCTCAGGCTGCCAAGCCGAAGGCCGAAAAGGCCGCGGCTGCCAAATCGGAAGCCGATGGTGCGCCAACCCCTGCAAAGAAGGCCGCGGCGAAGAAATCGGCTGCCAAGCCGAAATCGGAATCGACCTCCAAAGCGCGCGCGCCGGTGACGGCCAAGAAAACCTCGGCGAAGAAGGCCGCCAAGCCTGCCGCCAAGAAGAGCGCCGGCAAGGCAAGTGGATAAGGCAAGCGGATGGTGCCGCCTATTTGAAGTTCCTGCACCACAAGCGGCGAATACCGTTCAGGAACTTCAAATAGAAGGCGGCACTAGAATCATAAGCTTGCTAGTGCCCATGACTTTCCGAAGTTCGTGAAAGGTGGGTGCTGAGACGGTGCACGAACTTCGGAAAGTGGGCACTAGTGTGGCACGGCAACGCGACGGCGGCTTTCCATCGACAGAGACAATCGTCGCCTTCATTCGCGCGCATCCGGGAAAGATCGGAACCCGCGAGATCGCGCACGAGTTCGGCCTCAGGAACGCCGACCGCGCCGCGCTGAAGCAATTGCTGCGCGACCTGGCCGACGAAGGCATCATCAAGAAGCAGGGCAAGGAAATCAGCGAACCTGAGACCCTGCCCGCGACCTTGTTGGCCGACATCACCAAGCGCGACGGCGATGGCGAGCTATTGGCCGTCCCGGCCGAATGGGATGAGGTCGAAAGCGGCGAGCCGCCGAAGATCCGTATCCATATGCCGCGGCGAGCAAAGCCGGGCACCGCGGCGGGCGTCGGCGACCGCGTGCTGCTCCGCGTTGAAAAGATCGAAGAGCACGTCCGCGACGGCGTCGCCTATCGCGGTCGGATCCTCAAGGTGCTCGATCACGCCAAGACGCGCGTGCTCGGTATCTTCCGAAAGAATCCCGACGGCGGCGGACGGCTGGTCCCGGTCGACAAGAAGCAGGCTGGCCGCGAACTCAACATCGCCAAGACTGACACGCTCGGGGCCGAAAGCGGCGACCTCGTCAGCGTCGATCTCGTGCGGTCGCGCGGCTTCGGCCTCGCTTCCGGCAAGGTCAAGGAGCGACTGGGGTCCATCGCGAGCGAAAAGGCGATCAGCCTGATCGCGATCCATGCCCACGACATCCCGCAGGCGTTTTCGAAAGACGCGCTCCACGAGGCCGAACAAGCCCAACCGGCGACCTTGAAGGGCCGCGAGGACTGGCGCGACGTCCCCCTCGTCACCATCGACCCGCCGGACGCGAAGGACCACGACGACGCGGTCCACGCCGAAGCCGATTCCGACCCGAACAACAAAGGCGGCTTCATCGTCCATGTCGCGATCGCCGACGTCGCGTTCTACGTGCGGCCAGGCTCGGCGCTCGATCACGATGCGCTGGAACGCGGCAACTCGGTCTATTTCCCGGACCGCGTGGTCCCGATGTTGCCCGAGCGCATCTCCAACAACCTGTGCTCGCTGGTGCCGGGCGAGCCGCGCGGCGCGCTCGCCGTGCGGATGGTGATCGGAGCGGACGGGCGCAAGCGCTCGCACACCTTCCATCGCGTGTTGATGCGTTCGGCCGCCAAACTGGCTTATGCGCAGGCGCAGGCCGCCATCGCTGGCCATCCCGACGACACGACGGGTCCCCTGCTCGATCCGATCCTCAGGCCGCTTTATGCGGCCTATGCAACGGTGAAGCGCGCCCGCGAAGAGCGCGATCCGCTCGATCTCGACCTTCCCGAACGCAAGATCCAGTTGAAGGCCGATGGCACGGTCGACCGCGTCATCGTGCCCGAGCGGTTAGATGCGCACAAGCTGATCGAAGAGTTCATGATTTTGGCCAACGTCGCCGCGGCCGAAATGCTTGAGAAGAAATCGCTGCCGCTTATCTACCGGGTGCACGATGAGCCGACGCTCGAAAAGGTTCACGCGCTCCAGGAATTCCTGAAAACCCTCGACCTGCCCTTCGCCAAGGCCGGCGCCTTGCGGCCGGCCGTCTTCAACCGCGTGCTGGCGCAGGTCAAGGGCCACGATGCGGAATCGCTGGTGAATGAAGTGGTGTTGCGCTCACAGGCGCAGGCTGAATATTCCGCCGAGAATTACGGCCATTTCGGCCTCAACCTGCGCCGCTACGCGCATTTCACCTCGCCGATCCGGCGATATGCCGATCTTGTCGTCCATCGCGCGCTGATCCGGGCGCTTGGGCTCGGCGAAGGCGCCATGCCGGACACCGAAACGATGGAAGGCTTAAGCGAAGTCGCGGCCCAAATCTCGGTCACCGAACGCCGCGCGATGAAGGCCGAGCGCGAGACCGCCGATCGGCTGATCGCGCATTTCCTCGCCGACCGCATCGGCGCGACGTTTCAGGGACGGATTTCCGGCGTCACCCGCGCAGGCCTGTTCGTCAAACTGACCGATACCGGCGCCGACGGACTGGTCCCTATCCGCTCGCTGGGCGAGGAATATTTCAACCATGACGAAACGCGCCATGCGCTGATCGGCGCACGCAGCGGTGCCATGCACAGGCTTGGGGACATCGTCGACGTTCGTCTGGTAGAAGCTGCACCTGTCGCCGGCGCGTTGCGGTTCGAACTGCTCTCGGAAGGCCAAACGCTTCCTCATACGCGACGCCGCAATTTCGTGAAGGCCAAAACCTATTCCGGCAACAAGGCCAATCCAGGCAAAGGGACGCGCCAAAAGGCTCGCAAAGCGGATAAAGTGAAGGCTGGAAAGAAGAAGAAAGGCAAGTCATGGAAACGGTAAGCGATCGCCCCATCGTCTGGATCCAGGAAGCCGGACTGCAGGAGAAGCGCGACGTCTGGCAGGCCTTGAAGCGCGGCTTTCGCGGCCGCTGCCCGCGCTGCGGGGAAGGCAAGCTGTTTCGCGCTTTCCTGAAGGTCGACAACGCCTGCTCGGCCTGCGGGCAGGATTTTACGCCCCATCGCGCCGACGATCTGCCGGCCTATCTCGTCATCGTCATCGTCGGCCACATCGTGGTGCCCACGGCGCTGATGATCGAAACCAACTATTCGCCGCCCGTGGCGCTTCAGCTTGCGATCTATCTGCCGTTCACCTTCTTCGCCTCGCTGGCGCTGTTGCAACCGGTCAAGGGGGCCGTCGTCGGGGTGCAATGGGCGCTGCGGATGCACGGATTTGACGAAGAGAATCCGGAGCTCTAGTGCCCACTTTCCGAAGTTCGTGCTCCGTCGCAGCGCCCACCTTCACGAACTTCGGAAAGTCATGGGCACTAGCAAACTTTGTTGATTCTAGTACCGCTTTATCGATCTGAAGTCCCTGATCCAATTCGCCGCTTGTGGTGCAGGGACTTCAGATCGGCGGTACTAGACTAGAGCGTTTTCCGACCAGGAACAGGGCGCGCATGATGAGCGAAACGGGGCAACCAGTGGCGGAAGAAAAGGAAGCCGACCATCATCCCTATCGCCGCCCGGTCGATGCCGCGACGCTGATCCTGGTCGATCGCACCGGTGCGATCCCCAAAGTCCTGGTCGGCCGACGCCACGACAAGGTGGTGTTCATGCCCGGCAAATTCGTCTTCCCGGGCGGCCGTGTTGACGTGGCCGATGGCCGGGTTCCGGTGGCTGCCCCTATTTCGAAAGCGCTTGAAGCCAATCTTTTAAAGGGCAGCCCGAAGATCGCGGCAGCCCGCGCCCGCTCGCTCGCGGTCGCCGCCATCCGCGAAGCCTGCGAGGAGACCGGCCTTTGTCTCGGGCGCGCGAACGCGGGCAAGATGCCGGCATTGTCGGGTCCATGGAAACCCTTTGCCGACACCGGCCTTCTGCCCGATCCATCCGGCCTTTTCCTGATCGCGCGCGCCATCACCCCGCCCGGCCGCGTGCGGCGCTTCGACACTCGCTTTTTCACCGCCGATGCCTCGGCGATCGCCCATCGTGTCGACGGCGTCATTCATGCGGATGCGGAATTGGTCGAACTGGTGTGGGTCGAACTCGGCTCAAGGCCGCTCGCCGACCTGCATCCGATGACGCGAAACGTGTTGAACGAACTGGACAAACGCTTAGCCGCCGGCGCGCTCAACCACGACGCGGAGGTGCCGTTCTATCATTTCTATAGCGGCAAGATGCACCGGGATGTTTTAGCCGCCTCATAGCGGCTGACAGAACAACGGCCGGCTTTGTCGTCCCGCCTTCCAAAAACAAAATAATCTTCTGCTTGCTAGCCAATGGCGCTGCAGCCCGCCATGCCTATCTCTTCGATAGACCATAACGGCACGGATATGGGGCGATGACACAACGGCAGCTCAAGCTCGGCGCATTTATGCGGCCGATCAGCATTCATACCGGCGCATGGCGCTATCCCGGCGCATGGCCTGATGCCAACTTCAACTTTGCCCACATCAAGGAACTGGCCCGAAAACTCGAGGCCGGCAAGTTCGACGCCTTTTTCATGGCCGACCATCTGGCCGTGCTCAACATGCCGATCAATGCGCTCAAGCGCAGCCACACGGTGACTTCGTTCGAACCCTTCACGCTGTTGTCGGCGCTATCGGCTGTCACCGAACATATCGGACTGATCGCGACCGGTTCGACAACCTTCGACGAGCCCTATCATATCGCACGCCGCTTTGCCTCGCTCGATCATTTGAGCGGCGGCCGCGCAGGCTGGAACATCGTCACGACATCGAATCCTGATGCCGCGTTGAATTTCGGGCTCGACGAGCACATGGAGCACGCCGAACGCTACAAGCGCGCCCGCGAATTCTACGACGTCGTCACCGGCCTGTGGGACTCGTTTGCCGACGACGCCTTTGTCAAGGATGTCGAAAGCGGCCTCTATTTCGATCCCGCCAGGATGCAAACGCTCGATCATAAAGGCAAATATCTCTCGGTGCGCGGTCCGCTCAATATCGCCCGCCCGGTACAGGGTTGGCCCGTGATCGTCCAGGCCGGTGCGTCCGATGACGGTCGGCAGCTCGCGGCGGAGACCGCGGAGGCGGTCTTCACCGGCGGCGGGAGCCTCGCCGACGCGCAAAAGCTCTACGCCGACATCAAGGGTCGAATGGAAAAGATCGGCCGCAACCCCGAACATCTGAAGATCCTGCCCGGCGCGTTCGTGGTCGTCGGCGAGAGCCTCGAACAGGCCAGGGAAAAGCGCGCGTTGCTCGACAGCAAGGTGCATTATGACAGCGCTATTGCTTCGCTCTCGGTGATCCTGGGCACGGACGCTTCAGCCTTCGATCCCGACGGACAATTGCCGCCGATACCCGAAACCAATGCAAGCAAGAGCGGCCGTCAGCGAATGGTTGACCTCGCCACGCGCGACAAGCTCACAGTGCGCCAGCTCGCCCAGCGCGTCGGCGGCTATGGCGGGTTGTCGTTCGTCGGCTCGCCGCAATCGATCGCCGACCAGATGGAAGAATGGCTGACGAGCTATGGCAGCGACGGCTTCAACATCATGTTCCCGTTCCTGCCTCAGGGCCTCGATGATTTCGTCGACGGGGTCGTGCCGGAACTTCAGAAGCGCGGGATCTTCCGGAAGGAATATGAGGGACGCACCCTGCGCGAGAATCTCGGGCTGCCCCGGCCGAAAAACCGCTTTTTCGAGAGGTAACGCGCGCATTGTGCAAAAGTGGGGCCGGTTTTGCGATCAGAATTCGCGCGAAAGCAAGGATTTTGGCGCATTTCCCGGACGTATCGCCCCCCAAAACCTTGACTTTGGGTGGTTTGGGGCTAGGTTGCGCCGCAAACGCGGGCCGGCTGGCCGGCTTTCTATCCTGACATCAGAGGTTTACTGACATGGCCAAGGCGGTCACCATCAAGGTCAAGCTCGTTTCTTCGGCGGACACCGGCTTCTACTACGTCGCCAAGAAGAACTCGCGCACCATGACCGACAAGCTCGTGAAGAAGAAATACGATCCGGTTGCGCGCAAACACGTTGAATTCAAGGAATCCAAGATCAAGTAAGATCGCCTACATCGCGACCTGACGAACGGGGCCTTCGGCCCCGTTTTTGATTCCTGATGCGCTAGTGGAGTGGATCGGACATTCGCTACCCACCTAGCCGCGAACTCGCAAGGCGAATGTCAGATCCTAAACTCCACTAGAAACATATATTTGCTAGTGGTCCTTTGATTCTAACATTCGCGAAAGTGGCTGCTGAGAAGGGATGCGAATGTTAGAATCGGACCACTATGCCGCCTTCAGCATCGGCGGTGCTGGTGGCCTGATCAGCGCGAATGCGACCTGAATGATGCCGCCGGCGAGGCCGAGCGCAACACCGATCCGCCAGGCCATCGTGTAGGAGCCGAGTGAATCGTAGAGCAGCCCGCCGCCGAAGGCGCCGAGGAAGCTTCCTAGCTGATGGCTCATGAAGGCGAGGCCTTGGATCATGGCCTGCCATTTCAGGCCAAACATTTCTGCGACCGCGCCTGCGACCAGCGGACCGACGCCCATCCACAGGGAGCCCATGATCGCGCCGAACAGGAGCGTGCTGGCGGCTGTCGGCGGCAGCGTGAAGTACCAGGCGAGCGCAATGGAGCGCAGGATATAGATGCCGCCCAGCAAAGCGAGCTTGTTCCAGCGCTGCCCCGCCCAGCCGAAGAAAATGCTGCCCAGCACATTGAAGCCGCCGATCATGGCAAGCGTCTGCGCGCTCAGCATCGGGTCGAGGCCGCAGATCGCAAGATAAGACGGCAGATGCGTGGTCAGAAAGACGAGCTGCATGCCGCAGACGAAATAAGCGCAGGTCATCACCACAAATGAGGCATTGCCGAAGGCAAGCCTGACTGCGGCGCCCGCCGAGTTGTTGCCGATATCGTCACGAGACGGCTTTGGCAGCGGAATGGCGTCGACGCGGCCGGCAAACCAGGCAGCCGGTATCATCCCGATGGCAAGGACGACGAAGCTCGCCAGCCCTACCCGCCAGCCATAACCGGCATTGAGCATCTGTCCGATCGGTGCCGAGAGCAAGGCGCCGAGCGAGCCGGCGCCGGATACAAGGCCGAGCACCGTCGAGCGCACTGAGGCGGGCACTGCGCGCGCGGCAACCGACATCGCGATTGCCGCCGCCGTGCAGGCAAGCGATATCCCGATCAAAAGGCCGCTGCCGATCACGACGTTGACGAGGCCATGGGCGGTCACCGTCAGCGCAAGACCGGCGATATAGGCAGCCGCGCCCGCCACCATGATGGCGCGGAAGCCGAAACGGACGGCCAGCGCCCCCGCCAAGGGCTGCAGAAAACCCCATGCGAGATTCTGGATAGCTATCGCCAGCGTGAAATCGGAGACGGAGATGCCGATATCGTGCGTCAGCGGCTGCATGAAGATGCCAAGCGACTGCCGCAGCCCCATGCTCAAGGTGAGCATCAACGAGGTGCCGATCAGAATCGGCAGCGTGGGACGCAAGACCTGCAACAGGGGCATCGTTCGTGTTCTCCCTCGACCGGCCGCGATCGATCCACGGTCTGGTGGCTCGAATATAGAGTACACAGACCTGTTTACTTCGGCTATGGTGAAATCCCTGTTGCCAAGGCATGAGGATATCGCGCGTTCGCATGGCAAGCCCGACCACCAAGCCGACCATGAAGGAGCGGATTCTCGAAACCGCCGACCGCCTGTTCTATCTCAGGGGCATCAGGGCGATCGGCGTCGATACCATCGCGGCCGAGATCGGCATCAGCAAACGCACGCTTTACAACCACTTCCCGTCAAAAGACGCGCTGATATCGGCCTATCTGGAGCGCCGCTTCGTGCAGCCTCGCGCGTCCGATAAACCTCCAGCCGAACAGATTCTCGCCACCTTCGATTCGCTGGAGCGGCGCTTTTCGGCGAAAGATTTTCGCGGCTGCCCCTTCGTCAACGCCGTCGCCGAGGTCGGCCCGGAGAACCGGTCCGTGCGCAAGATCGCGGTCGCTTTCAAGGAAAGCCGCCGCCTCTGGTTCTGCGATCTGCTTGTGCAGGTCGGTGTTGCTGATCCGGACAGCCTCGCGACGCAGCTTGTGCTGCTCGTCGATGGTTCGATTGCGCAGGACCTTATACGCGACGACCCCGCGATGGCGCGGGCCGCGAAGGAAGCCGCAAGGGTGCTATTGTCGGGCGCCGGAGTCAGGTTCGACGACGCTCCGCCAGGATCGCAGGCCAAAAGCCGGACGAAAGGATAGTCCCCGCGGGTTACGCCGCGTTGGCGACGACGCGGTTGCGGCCATCATGCTTGGCGCGGTAGAGCGCGTTGTCGGCGCGCTTGAGCACGTCCGCGACCGCCTCGCCTTTCCGCTCCAGGGTGGAGAGGCCGATCGAGATCGTGACCTCGATGCGCTTTTCACCCTTGTTGACGGCGAACCGCTCGCCGGCGATCGAGCGCCGCAGCCGTTCGGCCACCACGCCCGCGACATGCAGGTCAGTCTCCGGCATCACGATCACGAATTCCTCGCCGCCGTAGCGGCAGGCGAGATCGATGCCGCGGATCGACTTACGTACGCGCACTGCGAACTCACGCAGCACGTCGTCGCCCGCATCGTGGCCGTAATTGTCGTTGATCGACTTGAAGAAATCGATGTCGAGCATCATCACCGCCAGCGGCTTGCCGCGGCTCGAAGCCTGTTCCGCCAGCGTCGCCAGATGGCTTTCCATATAGCGGCGGTTGTGCAGGCCGGTCAGAGCATCGGTAATCGCAGCGTCGATCGAGTTCTGCACGTTATCGCGCAGGTGATCGGTATAGCGGCGCTTGCGGATCTGGGTGCGGGCCCGCGCCAGGAGTTCGTTCTTGTCGACCGGGCGCAGCAGATAGTCGTTGACGCCGATCTCGAGCCCGCGCAGCAGCCGCGTATTGCTGTCGGCATCCGCGATCGCGAGGATCGGGACATGGCGGGTTCGCTCCAGGGAGCGCGCCTGGCTGCACAGCCGAAGCCCATCGAAATTGTCGAGGCCTAGCGACACGATCAAAAGGTCATAATCGCCGTCGGCCGCATGAAACAACGCCTCGGCCGGGTTGGCTTGGACATCGACCGTGTGCTCGGTGGAAAGGACTGGCGCGAGCCGCTCATAGGACGACGGCCGATCGTCGACCAGCAGAACGCGGCCGCCTTTGCCGGCGTCGGAAACCGCGCTCCGCTCCGGCGCTTGCACGCCGATTTCAAGCGAGGTAATGGCGCGCATCCGCAATTCGTCGGTCATCATCTTGAGCCGGGTCAGCGAGCGCACCCGCGCGATCAGGACGATGTCGGATACCGGCTTGGTGAGAAAATCGTCGGCGCCGGCTTCCAGCCCGCGCACGCGGTCGGCGGGGCTGTCGAGCGCCGTCACCATGACGACCGGAATGAAGTGGGTCGCCGGATTCGACTTCAACCGGCGGCAAACCTCAAAGCCGTCCATGTCCGGCATCATGACGTCGAGCAGGATAATGTCGCATTCGGCACGCGCACAGACCGCAAGCGCTTCAGCGCCGTTCGAGGCGGTGAGCACATCGAAATATTCGGCCGATAACCGCGCTTCCAACAATTTGACGTTGGCAGGAACATCGTCGACCACAAGAACACGCGCGGACATCTTACAACTCCCTATCCGATAAACCGTCGGACGGTCTCGATGAACTTGCCGACCGAGATCGGCTTGGACAGATACGCCTCGCATCCGCCTTCGCGAATACGCTCTTCGTCGCCCTTCATCGCAAACGCGGTCACCGCGACGACGGGAATGGCACGCAGTTCCGGATCGTCCTTGATCCATCGCGTCACTTCGAGACCCGAAACCTGCGGCAACTGGATATCCATCAGGATCAGATCAGGGCGAAGCTTGCGCACAAGATTGAGCGCCTCGAAACCATTGCTGGTACCGGAAGTCTGATAGCCATGCGCTTCAAGCAGATCGCGAAAGAGCTTCATATTGAGCTCGTTATCCTCCACGATCAGGACGGTCTTTGCCATCCCGCCCCTCCACTCCTGGCAATGCAGACATAGGGAGCAAAGCCCCCGAGCCCGCTCGGCCTTTCAAAAAGTGAAATCAAACTAGCGCCAGATTCGCTCTAACCCGTTAAGCCCGGCACGACTTACCGCGACGTAGTTGGCGGTTGCTTGAACAACTTCCGCAGACTCGGGCATGATCGTTCAGAAAATAGAGACCATAAGTTACGGAAAGGCAAATCGAAATCTTGAAAAAATCGAAACGGAACCCTCGCGAAGTAGCTGAAATCGTTGCGATTCAGGCGCTTTCCTTTGTCGCGGGCGATCCCGAGCGGCTGGGCGCGTTCCTGGCCGAAAGCGGGATAGGACCGGAGACCTTGCGCAGTGCCGCCGCCGATCCCCGATTCCTGGCGCACGTACTCGATTTCGTGATCCGTGATGACGCCACCGTTAAGGCCTTTGCCGAAGTCTCGCAGCTCCATCCGACCAACATTGCCGCGGCTCATCAAGCACTCAATGATCCTCAGTGGGAGCGCGACGGGCCGTGACATCCAGTGCGGCAATCATGGATGGACCAGCCTGTTTTTGCAGGGATTGTCTTCATGATCTGGATTTCGGCGCGCGGCGATGTCGCGCGTGCGGCTCGCCCCGGCTGTTGCGTCACCGTGCACTGGCCGCGCTGAGCTTCGCCCATATCGATTGCGACGCGTTTTACGCCACGGTCGAGAAGCGCGACAATCCGGAACTCGCCGACAAGCCCGTGATTATCGGCGGCGGCAAGCGCGGCGTGGTCTCGGCCGCCTGCTACATCTCCCGCACCTTCGGCGTCCGCTCGGCAATGCCGATGTTCAAGGCCCTGGCGCTGTGTCCGTCCGCCATCGTCATCCGGCCGGACATGGCGAAATATGTGCGGGTCGGCCGCGAGGTGCGCCTTGCCATGCAGGCGCTGACGCCGCTGGTCGAGCCGCTGTCGATCGACGAAGCCTTTCTCGATCTGTCGGGCACCGAACTGATGCACCACGCGGTGCCGGCGCTGACGCTCGCACGCTTTGCCCGCGAGGTCGAAAAGACCATCGGCATCACGATCTCGGTCGGGCTGTCCTGCAACAAGTTCCTCGCCAAGGTCGCCAGCGATCTCGACAAGCCACGCGGCTTTGCCGTGCTCGATCGGGATGACGGCTTTGCGCTGCTCACCAACAAGCCGGTG
>NZ_DAHUXJ010000132.1 GCF_027307225.1 Bradyrhizobium sp.
GAGCATCGCCAAAGCGGCCGACTGACCAATCCATCCCTGTCTTCAATGCGGTCATCCCTCTCGTGGACCGCACGATAAGGAATCAGACTCGATTCCATCTTGGCAACAAAAATTGTGTGCACGCCTTAGCCGCAAGGGGGAAGGGATAAGATCGCGTCTCTCGACGCGAGCAATTTCATCGCACCATTTACCCCTTTCGCTTTGCAACATCGGACCCCAGATAGAGCGCCATGACCAACGCCCCCGACATCAAAATCCAGGATGCGCCGGTCCGTGCGCCGTCGCATGTGCCGCTTGACGATGCGGTCATGCCTTTCGAGGTCGCCCCGCTCGATTTGCGCGGCCGGCTGACACGGCTCGGCCCCGGCCTCGACGATCTGCTGGCCAAGCACGATTATCCCGCAGCCGTCGCGAAGCTGCTCGGCGAAGCCATCGTGCTCACGACCTTGCTCGGTACGTCCCTGAAATTCAACGGCCGCTTCATTCTGCAAACGCAGACCGACGGTCCGGTATCGTTTCTGATCGTCGATTTTCAGGCGCCGGATCGGCTGCGCGCCTATGCGCGGTTCGATGCCAGCCGGATCAAGGAGGGCCAGGACTCAGGCAGCCTGCTCGGCAAGGGGCATCTGGCGATGACCATCGATCAGGGGGCCGAGATGAGCCGCTACCAGGGCCTGGTGGCGCTGCATGGCGGCAGCCTCGAAGACGCCGCGCATGAATATTTTCTGCGCTCGGAGCAGATTCCGACGCGGGTGCGGCTTGCGGTCGGCGAGGAGTGGCGGGGCGGCGAGGGCGGTGCGCGGCGGCGCTGGCGCGGCGGCGGCATGCTGCTGCAATTCCTGCCCAAGGCGCCGGAGCGCGCACGGCAGGCCGATCTCGATCCCGGCGATGCCCCGGAGGGCACGATGACGCACACCGTCGCCGATGACGATGCCTGGGTCGAAGGCCAGTCGCTGATCGCGACCGTCGAGGACGTCGAACTGATCGATCCGAATCTGTCCGGCGAGCGGCTGTTGTACCGGCTGTTTCACGAACGCGGCGTGCGCGTCTTCTCGCCGCTGATGTTGCATGCGCAATGCTCCTGCTCGCGCGAGGCGGTCTCCGCCATGCTCAAGAGCTTTGAGGCGAAGGACCGCGCCGAGATGGTCAAGGACGGCAAGGTGGTCGTGACCTGCGAATTCTGCTCCTCGGTCTACCAATTCACGCCGCAGGAAGCGGGCGTCGAAGGTGGCGCTGCTTGAGGCGGCCAGCGGATCTGCGGCCGCATCTTCTGCATCGACTCCTGGCAGGGGATTATCGGCTCGATGGGAACGGCCGTCGGATAAACAAAGGCGGGCGCTGCAAGGAATATTAGCCCGCTCCAGTACGCCTGCCGCGCATGCCGAGCTGAAATTCCGGCTTGCGAATGCGCGATGGCGGGTTAGGATCGCCCCAAATTCGAGGGGATGGGGTCCCCCGGTAACCGCCGCAAGGCTGATGACTCCTACCTTGGCGCTTGGCGTCGGTAGGAGCACGCCTGTGTTCCTCCACGAGAAGCCGCTGTTCCGGTCGGTTCGCGCCGCCCGGGGCGACTGGTTTTGGATTTGCGGTTTGAGTTTGGAGGAGGCGCACATGATCGCAAAAGGCACCGATCCCGGAACGCCGGCAGCGCCAGCGGCTCTGGCGGAAGGGATCTTTCTCACATGAGCGGATTGATCAGCGTTATGCTGGGAAGCCTGCTCGGCGCCATCGCGCGCTATTTTGTTTCCGGCTTCGTGGCAAGACGGATCGGCGAGACCTTTCCGTGGGGCACGCTGCTCATCAATGTCAGCGGCGCCTTCGTGATCGGGATATTCGGAGCGCTCGCGGAAAACAAGGCTTCCATCCTCGCCTCACCGGATAACTGGCTGTTCGCGGTCACGGGATTTCTCGGCTGCTACACCACCGTTTCTTCCTTCAGTTTGCAGTCGCTGGCGCTGGCAAGAGACGGCGAGCGCGTCCGTGCGATCAGCTATGTCGGATCTTCGGTGGTGTTGAGCCTTGCCGCCGTCGCGCTGGGCTTCGCCCTCGGCGATCTTATCAAGTGAAACGGGCTCGCGGACAATGACTGGCAAACCCAAGCCGAACAGCCGGGAGACGGCGATCCTCTACGTCTGCGTTGCGATCGGCGGCATGCTTGGCAGCGTCGCGCGCTACGTCGCCGGGCTTACCATTCCCGCGATTGCCGGCTTTCCGCTGGCGACGTTGTTCGTCAACATCACCGGATCGTTCGTGATCGGGTTTTATAGTACACTCAATGAGCCCGACGGACGGCTTTTCGCCAGCACGCGGCAGCGTCAGTTCGTGATGACCGGGCTTTGCGGCGGCTACACCACGTTCTCTTCCTTCAGTCTGGAGACGTTCAGGCTGCTGCACGACGGAATGACGGCGACCGCCTTGCTGAACATAGCAGTTTCGGTGGTGACCTGGCTCGTGGCTGTCTGGCTCGGGCATCTCGCGGCGAGCCGCCTCAATCGGTTGAAGGGGAGTTGAGCATGCAAATACCGAAACAGGCATTGTTGCTGCGAATCTTCATCGGCGAGGACGACCGGTTTGAAGGCGCGCCGCTGCACGAGGCGATCGTACTGAAGGCGCGCGAGATGCATCTGGCAGGCGCAACGGTTCTGCGCGGCCCGATCGGTTTCGGCGCCTCGAGCCGTCTGCACACCACGAAGATCCTGCGCCTGTCGGAAGACCTGCCGATCGTGATCGAGATCGTCGACAGCGAGGCGAAGATCGACGATTTCCTGCCCGTACTCGACGCGATGATGTCGAGCGGCCTCATCACGCTTGAGAAGGTCCAGGTCCTGCAATACGGGCTGAACAAGCCGGATTGAGGAAGCCTTTGCGGCACGGGACGGCAGTTGCGTTAAGGCACCTCGTCACCGGAGGTCGGGTTTGCCCGTGGCTTAATCCTTCGAGACGCATCGCGAAGCGCGATGCTCCTCAGGATGAGGTCGGACCTATTGGCTCGACACCCTCATGGTGAGGAAGCGCGAAGCGCTGTCTCGAACCATGAGGCCGGAATGCACCCCTCAGTTCAAAACCCGCTTCGCCTCGGGGCTGTCGAGCGAGAAGGTAGGCACATCGATTTCGAACTTCTCGCCGCTTTCGTTCACCATCTGGTAGCGTCCGGTCATGAAGCCGGAGGTGGTCGGCAGCGGAACCCCGCTCGTATATTCAAATCGCTCGCCGGGCGCGAGCGTCGGCTGTTCACCGACGACGCCTTCGCCGCGCACTTCCTGCCGCCGGCCGGTGGCGTCCGTGATGATCCAGTGCCGCGTGCGCAGCTGCACGGTTTCACGGCCGGAATTGACGATCACGATGGTGTAGGACCAGAAATACTGCCGCTTTTCCACGGAGGAACGCTCCGGGAGAAAGTTCGGCTCCACGGTCACTTCGATGTCGCGGGTTATGGCGCGGTACATGCGGAATCAATTGTCTCTGGAGTTACGTTTTATCCTACCCGATCGTTTCGCCGGAACCAATTGCGGTCGGCGCCGCGCTAGGACTTTTGAAAAGGATTCATCGCCGTTTCACCACAGTTGAGGCTTAAGCGGCGGCTTTGCTTGTTTCCCGACGGCCTGTAGACTTGTGAGATGCGTCGGAGAAGCAGCCTAACCGTCCGAGACGATGTGAGATGACCTCGGTTGCCGGTCAGATATCCGCGCCGCTAACGGCTGACGCGGGCGTTGTTGCGCTCGCGAAAGCGCCGGCGATCGCGCGTCCGACGGAGCGCGAATTGCGGCTTGATCTGTTCCGGGGGCTCGCACTGTGGTTGATCTTCATCGACCATCTGCCGCAGAACCTTCTGACCTGGGTGACCATCCGCAACTACGGATTCTCCGACGCCACCGAAATCTTCATCTTCATTTCCGGTTACACCGCGTCCTTCGTCTACGGTCGCGCGATGCGCGATGCCGGCTTTGTGGTCGCTACCGCGCGCATCCTGCGGCGGGTCTGGCAGATCTATGTCGCGCATGTGTTCCTGTTCACGATCTTTCTGGCCGAGATCTCCTACGTCGCCACCAGCTTCGAGAATCCACTCTATACCGAAGAAATGGGGATCATGGATTTTCTCAAGCAGCCGGACGTCACCATCGTCCAGGCGCTGCTCCTGCGATTCAAGCCCGTCAACATGGATGTGCTGCCGCTCTACATCGTGCTGATGCTGTGGCTGCCGCTCATCCTGTGGCTGATGCGGCGCAGCGCCGACCTGACCCTGGGGCTCTCGGTGCTGCTTTACGCTGCGACCTGGCAATTCGATCTTCACTTCTCGGCCTATCCGAACGGCTCGTGGTTCTTCAACCCCTTTGCCTGGCAACTGCTGTTCGTGTTCGGCGCCTGGTGCGCGCAGGGCGGCGCGCAGCGGATGTCGCGCATTATCGCATCCCCGATCACGCTGTGGATTTGCGCCGCCTATCTGTTCTTTGCCTTCCTGGTCACGCTGACCTGGTACGTGCCGCAGTTCGGCCATTTGATGCCGAAGCGGCTCGAGCAGTGGATGTATCCGATCAGCAAGACCGACCTGGACGTGCTGCGTTTCGCGCATTTCCTGGCGCTGGCCGCCCTGACGGTGCACTTCCTGCCGAGGGATTGGCCGGGCCTCAAATCACCCTGGCTGCGACCTTTGATCCTCTGTGGCCAGCATTCCCTTGAGATATTCTGTCTGGGCGTGTTTTTGGCTTTTGCCGGCCACTTCATCCTGGCGGAGCTGTCCGGCGGAACCGGGTTGCATTTCGTTGTCAGTATTTCGGGAATCCTGATCATGTCGGGCGCTGCCTGGATGTTTTCATGGTACAAGCATTCCGCCAACAAGAGTGGCCGTGCCAAGGTCACCGGTGGCAACGCCGATCTGGCGGGAGGGGGCGCATGAAGTTCGTCTCAGGGGCAATCCTGAGTGTGAGCCTGCTGGCCGGTTTTCTGGCCGCCGCTTCTGCGCACGCCGACGACACCGCACCCGCGGCGTCCACCGCGCCTCCAGCGTGCGAGGTGCCCGACTATATCCTGGCCGGCGATGTCGCGCTGCCGAAGGTGGCAGAAGCCATCAAGGCCGGCGGTCCGCTGAATATCCTTGTTATCGGAAGCCGGTCATCGACGATCGGCGTCAACACCGGGGCCTCGGAAGCTGCCTCCTATCCCGGCCAGATGCTGGCCGCCATGAAGGAGAAGCTGCCGGCGGTCGAGGTTAATTTATCCGTAGAAATACAGCCCAAGAAGACCGCCGAGGAGGTCGCGCCCGATCTTGCAAGGCTGGTGGTGAGCAAAAAGCCCACGTTGGTGATATGGCAGACCGGAACCGTCGATGCGGTGCGCGCGGTGGATCCGGACGATTTCCGCACCGCGGTAGACCAGGGCGTCGTTGCCTTGCGGGATGCCGGTGCTGATGCGGTACTAATCAATCCGCAATATAGTCCACGCACGGAATCGATGATTTCGGCTTCGACCTACCTGGATAACATGCGCGTGGTGGCGCAGGAGCACGAGGTTCCATTGTTCGACCGTTTCGCGCTGATGCAGAAATGGTCCGAAGATGGAGCGTTCGATCTGTTCGCGCCGGTCCATGGTTCAGATCTTGCCAAGCAGGTTCACGGCTGCCTCGGGCGCGCATTGTCGCAGTTCATTATCGCTTCGGCCCACCCGAAGCCGACGCAGGAGAATTGAGAGAGTCTGCCTTCGATGACGCTTCGGAGTTATTGCCGCCCTTTTTGTTGCTTGATCGCCATGGTGCTGCTGATGCCGGCAGCGTCCGCCCGCGCGGAGGATGCGCCGCCGGCGGCCATTTCGGATAGCGCCAAGGCCGAAGCTTCCAAGGCCGAGGTTTCCAAGCCCGAGGTTTCCAAGCCGGCCGCGCCCGCGGCGGAGAGATCCGCCCAGGCTGCTCCGACCGACGCCGCGACGCCGTCGGCCAGCGCGACGCCGCCCAGCAACCAGGCGCAACCGAAGAGCCTCACCGACAAGGCGATCGAAAGGGTGACGCGGGCAGCGAGAGTGGCGGGCGGCATTTTCAGCCGTGTGCCCTGCCTGCCGCCGAAGGGCGTGACGAAGTCGTTCGCGCTGCCGCATTTCGTGCACAAGCTCGCGGCCGGCGAACCGGTCGTGATCGTGGCTTTCGGATCGTCCTCGACCCAGGGCTACGGAACGTCGTCGCCGGAGTTCACTTATCCCAATCGCCTCGCGGCGCAGCTGCACCGGAAATATCCGACCGCCGATATCACCGTCATCAACCGCGGTCGCGGCGGCGAAGAAGCGGCCCAGATGATGAAGCGGCTGCAGAGCGAGGTGACCGACATGAAGCCAGATCTCGTGATCTGGCAGGTCGGCACCAACGCGGTATTGCGCAATGTCGATCCCGATTCAGTGGCGCAGCTCGTGCAAGAGGGGGTGGCCCGCATCCAGGCGGCAGGCGCCGACGTCGTGCTGGTCGATCTGCAATATTCGCCGCGCGTGACCGAGCATCCCGAAGGCGCCAGCAAGATGGTGAGGCTGATCCACAGGGTTGCCCAGCTTCGCCATATCGGCGTGTTCCCGCGCTTCGAGGTGATGCGCCAGTGGCATGAGAACCAGGCGTTGCCGATCGACAGTTTCGTGATTGCCGACGGCCTGCACATGAACGATTGGGGCTATGCCTGCTTCGCGCAGATCCTCGGCGACGACATCATTCGCTCGGTCGGGCAGATCAAGTTCGGCGTCAGCGTCAATGTGCCGGCCAGCGTGCCGGTCAACCGGCCGATGTGATATGGGCGAATAGCGAATAGCGAATAGAATCCTACTCGCTACTCCCTATTCGCCACTCGCTTCAATCACGCCTTTTCCAGCGCCGTATGCAGATCCTCGATCAGATCGTCGGCATGTTCGAGGCCAGCGGAGAAACGGATGAAGCCGTCGCTGATGCCGAGCTCGGCGCGCGCGTCCGGCGTCAGCCGTTGATGCGTCGTGGTCGCCGGATGCGTGACGATGCTCTTGGCGTCGCCGAGGTTGTTGGAGATGCAGGCGAGCTTCAGCGCATTGAGCGTGCGGAACGCGGCCGGCTTTCCGCCCTTGACCTCGAAGCCGACCAGCGTCGATCCGGCGCGCATCTGCTTCCTCACCAGCGCCGCCTGCGGGTGGTCTTCGCGGCCGGGATAGATCAGCCGCGAGACCTTCGGATGCCGCGCCAGCGCATCGGCTACCTTCGCGGCATTGTCGGTCTGGGCGCGAACGCGCAGCGCCAGCGTCTCCAGTCCCTTGAGCAGCACCCAGGCGTTGAACGGCGACAGCGACGGGCCGGTCTGGCGCATGAAAGTGTGCAGGTGTTCGGCGACGAAGGCTTCCGACGACAGGATCATGCCGCCGAGACAGCGGCCCTGACCGTCAATGTGCTTGGTCGCGGAATAGACCACGACGTCGGCGCCGAGCGTGAGCGGGCTTTGCCAGATTGGCGTGGCGAACACATTGTCGACGATCAGCCGCGCCCCGCCGGCGTGCGCGATCTCGGCGATAGCTGAAATGTCGAGCACGTCGAGCGTCGGATTGGTCGGGCTTTCGAGGAAGAAGCTCTTGGTATTCGGACGCACCGCGCGCTGCCACTGGTCGAGATCGAGACCATCGACCAGCGTCGATTGAATGCCGTAACGCGGCAGCAGGTCTTCCACCACGTAGCGGCAGGAGCCGAACATTGCCTTCGCGGCCACCACGTGATCGCCGGCCCTCAGCGGTGCGAGAATGGCCGTCGTCACCGCCGCCATGCCGGTCGCGGTGGAGCGGCCGGCCTCGGCGCCTTCGAGATCGATCATGCGACGCTCGAACATCGAGATCGTCGGATTGGAATAGCGCGAATAGATGTAGCCGGGGTCTTCGCCCTTGAAGCGCGCTTCGCATTGTTCGGCGCTGTCATAGACATAGCCCTGGGTGAGAAACACCGCTTCGGATGTCTCGCCGAATTCCGAGCGAATGGTTCCGGAGTGAACCAGCCGGGTTTCGGGACGGTAGCGGGAAGGGGCGGGTGTGGCAGACGCAGACTTGGTAGGCGCAGGATTCGACATGTGACCTCCGTCATGGCCGCTCTCGAAAACGGCCATAAAAAAACCGGCCTGGAGAAACTCCATAAGGCCGGGATCACATTGTCCCCGGCCTGTTTAGCGACTTATTTTACGTGGCTGCAAGCCGGCCGGCTCAAATCACCACGGGATAAGTCATGCTCTATTCTCTCGCACCCTTTCCGTCAAGCCGACCATCGGATAACCGGTAAAAGCTCGCAATTTTCGGCATTTGGAAGGTTGGGTAAAGGACTCTATCCCGTGAGCTTCACGCTTCCGCCCGGCGCCAATGGCATCCTGCCCGACCGCATGATCGCGGCGATGGCGGATGCGGGCCTGATCCGTCCGGCCTATCCGTTTGTCGAGAGCCAAATCCAGCCCGCGAGCCTCGACTTGCGCCTCGGCGACATCGCCTACCGGGTGCGCGCGAGTTTTCTGCCGGGCCCGGGCGCCACCGTGGCCGAGCGCATCGACGAATTGAAGCTGCACGAGATCAGCCTCTCCGACGGCGCGGTGCTGGAAACCAACTGCGTCTACATCGTGCCGCTGCTGGAGTCGCTGGCGCTGCCGGGCGAAATCGTCGCCGCCGCCAATCCGAAGAGTTCCACGGGACGGCTCGATGTTTTCACCCGCGTGATCGCGGATGGCACCCGCCGCTTCGACATGATCGGCGCCGGCTATCACGGTCCGCTCTATGCCGAGATCAGCCCCAAGACCTTTCCGGTGCTGTTGCGGGAGGGATCGCGGCTTTCCCAGGTTCGCTTCCGCACCGGCGATGCGATCCTCGACGCCGACGAACTCGACGCCCTGCACACGCTGGAAAAGCTGGTCGACGTCGATGACGCCGATCTTGCCAACGGCGTCGCGCTCAGCGTCGATCTCTCTGGCGAGAGGGCCAACGGCTTCGTCGGCTACCGCGCCAAGCGCCACACCGGCGTGGTCGACGTCGATCGTCGCGGCGGCTATGCGGTCGACGATTTCTGGGAGCCGATCGCGGCGCGCTCCGACGGCAGCCTGATCCTCGATCCCGGCGAGTTCTATATCCTCGCCTCGAAAGAAGCGGTGCAGGTGCCGCCGGATTACGCCGCCGAGATGGTGCCGTTCGATCCCCTGGTCGGCGAATTCCGCGTGCACTACGCGGGCTTCTTCGATCCCGGCTTCGGCTATGCCGGCGCCGGCGGCAAGGGGTCACGCGCCGTATTGGAAGTGCGCTCGCGCGAGGTGCCGTTCATTCTCGAACACGGCCAGATCGTCGGCCGCTTGGTCTACGAGAAAATGCTGTCGCGGCCCAATGCGATGTACGGCCAGCGCATCGGCTCCAACTACCAGGCGCAGGGCCTGAAACTCTCCAAGCACTTTCGCGTGTGAGCTTCATCAGTGCTTTGCGGGCGTGACGCGCCAGATCGTATTGCCGACATCGTCAGCCACCAGCAGCGCGCCGGTCTTGTCGATCGCGACACCGACGGGGCGCCCTTGCGCCTCCCCATCGCTATTGAGGAATCCAGTCAGGACGTCACGTGGCTGGCCCGACGGCATGCCGTTGGCGAACGGCACGAAGATCACCTTGTAGCCGGAGCGTGGCTTGCGGTTCCACGAACCATGCTGGCCGATGAAGGCGCCGTCGGTCATGTCGGACGGAAACAGCTTGCCGGTATTGAAAGTGAGTCCGAGCGAAGCGGTGTGCGCGCCGAGCGCGTAGTCCGGTGCGATCGCCTTTGCCACCAGATCAGCCCGCTGCGGCTGGACGCGAGCATCGACGTGCTGCCCGTAATAGCTGTAGGGCCAGCCGTAGAAGCCGCCATCCCTCACCGACGTCATGTAATCCGGCACCAGGTCGTTGCCGAGTTCGTCGCGTTCGTTGACCACGACCCACAAGGCGCCGCTTTGCGGCTGCCAGGCCGGTCCGTTCGGGTTGCGCAGGCCGGATGCGAACACGCGCCACTTGCCGCTCGCGCGATCGACCTCGAGCACGGCGGCGCGATTGGTTTCGGCGTCCATCCCGTTTTCACCGATATTGCTGTTCGAGCCGACCGTCGCATAGAGCTTCGACCCATCAACCGAGGCGACGAGATCCTTGGTCCAGTGATGGTTGATCGGGCCTCCCGGCAGATCGGCAAGCTTCGTCCCGGCCGCGGTGATTTTGGTGTCGCCCGTATGGTAAGGGAATTTCATGATCGCATCGGCATCGGCGACATAGAAATAGCCACCCACGAGCGCCATGCCGAATGGCGAGTTCAGCCCTTTGAGAAAAACGCTCTTGGTCTCGGCGGTGCCGTCGCCGTCGCTATCGCGCAACAGCGTGATGCGGTTGGCGCTGGTCGTAGCGGCGCCAGCGCGGCCCATGACGATCCTGGTGATCCAGCCCTTGATGCCCCTGTTCTCGGCGGGGCGTTCCGGTGCGTTGGTCTCGGCCACCAGCACATCGCCATTCGGCAGGACGTGGAGCGTGCGCGGATGATCGAGCGCGGTCGCAAACGCATTGACCGTCATGCCCTCGGCCGCGACCGGCTTGCCGCCGGCCGGCCAGCCGATCGCCTTGGCGACGTTGACCGTCGGCGTCAGCGATTTTTCCGGCTCGACCAGCGTGGGCTTGGGGCCAAAGGTTTGTCCAACCGTGGCGGTTTCCTGCTCGTTGCAGGCGGCGAGCAACAAAGCAAGACCCGTGATACAAAACAAAAGCACGGGCCTTGCGGGCGGAAAAAGTCGGTTATGCATGTAAGGCCCCTCGCCGGAGACCGCAGCATAAGGGAAGCCGGACCACCTTCACAGCATCAACAAGTGAAAATCATGGGATTGTGAGCCAGATGAGATGACCGAGGTCAGGGGGACGGAGATGACAGCAGTCCAGCCGGAAGCGCAACAAGCCGAATGGCAACGCTGGCGCAGCGTCGCCGATCTCTACCACGCCTGCTTCACCGGGTTGATCCTCACGGTGGTAACGCGGCGCGGCAGCGCTGACGCCGCGGAGTTTGTCTTCCGCGTGTTTCGCCGCCAGCAGCAGGAGCGCTTCCTGCCGGGGCTCGACAAACTCGGCCTCAGACATCTGCCGCCGGCGGTCGCTGCCGCGCAATATCATTATCTCTCCAACTGGATCGGCGGCGTGCATGTCGAATACATGTTTGAGAGCGATCGCAAGGCCTGGATCCGCTATCCGGTGCCGCGCTGGATCTGGAAGGGTACCGCGATCTGCGGCGTGCCGGGTGAAGTCTCGCGCGCCATGTTGCGCGGCTGGCACGCCAATAACGGCGTCGCGCTCGGCGATCTCAGGCTCGGCTTCGTCTGCACCAAGCAGAGCGTCGACGGTCAGGATGGTCTCGAAGGTTATTATTGCGAGTACGACCATCCGCTCGAGCCTGAGCAGCGGCTGGTATTCGCCCGCCATCTCGAAGCGCCGCTGTTCGATCCTGCGAACGCACCGGCTTTGCCGGTCGCGACCTGGCCGAAGCCGCGGCTGCAAAAGGCCTACCGCAACTACGCGATGGAATACGTCCGCACCGCGGCTCCCGTGATGGTGCAGCTGTTTGGCCCCGAGGATGCCGGCTATCTCCTGCGTCTCACCGGCAAGCTGATCGGCATGCAGTATTTCGACGACGTGGCACAGGCGCTCGCGGCACACCATGGAGGCGCAAGGGAATGCGCGGCGCTGCTCATGTCGTTGCTCGCGGCCGAGGGTGATGTGGCCGAAGTCAGGGAATCATCAGGCCGGTTCGAGATCAGCCAGCAGAGCTGGAAGCTGATGGACGATGTCGGCGACTACCATCCAGCTTGCGCTGGCGTCCTCCACGGTCTGTTCGAGGGCCTTGCGGCAGGCTGCGGCCGCCACATCGCGGTCGATCTCGCGACAGCGGCGGGTGGACGGCCACCGTTCGTGTGGTCGATCGCTTGAGGAAAGCGGATTTGCCGACTTCGGAGGCGAACGAGGCGGCTTCTGTGAGAGGAATCACGAAAGCCGCGCCGGACAGGCTATCGTCCGAGGTTTTTCTGCATCGCGCTGATCGCAATATCCATCTGGCCCGCGATATAGGGCGCGATCTCGTTCGGCAGCACATCGACGATCCAGGTCATCCGGCTCCGGCTTTCGCCATCAACGAAGACCTGCACCGAGCCGTTATAATGCCTCACGCGCTCGCCGCCGATGATGGCATAGGCCAGCCGTCGCCGCGTGTCGTCGCAATCCACCAATTCCTCGCGCGCCACCACGCCGGTATGAAAGGTCAGGATGCGCACGGTACCCTCGAGACGGCAATCGACGACAAAACCCGGGTTCAGCCGTTGATGCACCGCGCCGAAGTCGCGCACCGCATCCCAGACAACATCCGGCTGCGCGTCGATCATGAAGTCCTTGTGAATCGAAGCCATGGGTGATTTTCCTCGTCATGTGTCTGTCACCTCATGGTGAGGGGCCCCCGGCGGCGCTTGCGCCCTCCGGTGCGCGTCGCCGGACGATGCGGAGCCTGTCATCGGGCGCGCGTTCGCGCGACCCGTTGGCATCGCCGGGAGAACCATGAGGCGTCGGCGGCCTCATCCATCGAGACGCTTGCTGGCGCAAGCTCCTCAGACCGTATGTCCCTCTTTCAGAGCGGAGGCGACTCACCCTCGATGCGAGTGCGAGGGTTACCCGGATAGGCCGGGCAGAGCCTCACGCAAGGAGGGCGAGTCATGGGCGATTATAGCGAAGCTTTCGTGGGTC
>NZ_DAHUXJ010000136.1 GCF_027307225.1 Bradyrhizobium sp.
CCGCGCCATAGAGCAGCGAAATGTTGATACCCTCATTCGTCATCAGCCCGGCATATCCGATGGCGAGTCCCATCGTGGCCTCGCGGACGCACCAGCCTGCAATCGAGATCGGCAGCATGGTGATCAGCATGACCGGCGGGATCAAAAGAAACGTCTGCTCAAATCCGACGGGCGCGGCGATCGATTTGACGACGCACCAGGCGATCACCACCGCGAGAAAGTGCACCAGAAATGAAAGCACCGCGATCGCTGGCGCATTCTTTTTGCTGAAGATGACCCGGTCGGCGATCACCGCGCAGGCGTGAATATGATGGGTCGCCCACCACTTCTTCAGCCATGGCCAGGGCAGCAGGCCGAGCACGAGAAATCCCGCGCCTCCTGCCAGCGCTGCGAAATCGACCAGCGCCAGCGCGGAGCGGCCGTAGGCATCGCCGATCAGGTAGTAGCTCCACGGAAGGCTGGCGACGATAACGATCGCAAGCGCAACCAGTCCGACAGCGCGGTCGACGAAGATGGAATAGGTCGCCGCTCTCCAGCCGGCGCCAGAGCGCGCCACCAGCCACAGCCGCACGGCATCGCCGCCGATCGAGGAGGGCAGCGTTTGATTGAAGAAGGCCGCGATCACGTTGTAGCGCATGGCGTCGCGGAGCGGCAGCGGAGCGCCGCATTCGGCACTGACGATGCGCCAGCGCAGCACGCCGATGAAGATCTGGAAAAAGGTCAGCGCAAGGGCGAGCGCGAGCCAGGCCGCGCTGACCAGATCAATGCGGGAGGCAAGATCGGCGAAATTGGCCTTGCGGAGCGCGAGGTAAAGCAGCGCGGCCGAGACCAGAATCTTGATCGCAGAAAGCAGAAACCGGCGCATTTCGCCTGCATTCACAAGGTTTTGGGACCTTCGGAGGCCGCGAACCCAAAGTATCGGCGCGCGCCAGACTTCCGCGCCTTGGTATGGTTTTGGGACCGATCTGGCAATAGGCGGGTTTTCTCCGGTCAAATGCGCCCCACTGGCTATTGCAGGTCCGGCAAAGGGGCGGCTAAAGAGGCGGGCTGCGGTCGCCGACCATCGCAAAGGTTACCGCCGGAACTTTGCAGATTTTCCCGTTATTTCCGGATAGAGAAGTCGCGCGATTCCAACCCCAGGCCGCTGCCAACTAAAGAGGCGCTGATGGACAAAAAGATTGTTCCGCTGATCATGTGCGGCGGCGCCGGCACACGGCTATGGCCGGCCTCGCGCGAGGTTCGCCCGAAGCAATTCCTGCCGTTGTTCGGGACGCGTTCGACATTTCAGGAAACAATCCTGAGGGTATCGGACCCGGCGCTGTTCGATCGCCCGATCGTCATCACCAATAATGCCTATCGTTTCATGGTCGCCGAGCAGCTTGCCGAGATCGGGCGCGAGGCCGATATCCTGCTCGAGCCGATGCGGCGGGATTCCGGGCCGGCGATCGCGGCCGGCGCGGCCTTTGCCGAAACGCGCGCCAGCGACGCCGTGGTGCTGGCGCTCGCCGCCGATCACGTCGTGGGCGACAACGCGGCCTTTGTCGTCGCCTGCCGCGAGGGGCTTGTTGCGGCCGATGCAGGCCGCATCGTGACCTTCGGCGTGACGCCGGAGCGCGCCGCCACCGAATATGGCTACATCAATCCGGGCGAGGCGGTATCGGGCAAGGTTCGCGCCGTCAAGCAATTCGTCGAGAAGCCGGATGCGGCGAAGGCCGCCGACTACGTCAAGGCCGGTTATCTCTGGAACAGCGGCAACTTCATGTTCCGCGCCGGCGTGCTGCTCGATGAGTATCGCAGCGTCGATGCGGCGAGCGTGCAGGCGGTTTCCGATGCGGTCACCAAAGCGGGACGCGACCTTGGCTTCGTCACGCTGGATGAGGCCGCGTTCGGCTCGGCGAAGGCGATCTCGATCGACTACGCCGTGATGGAAAAAACAGCGCGCACCGCTGTCGTGCCGGTCGCCTGCGGCTGGTCGGACGTCGGCTCCTGGCGCGCGGTGTGGGAATTGTCGGAGAAGGACAGCGAGGGTAACGCTGCGCAGGGCGCCGCCGTGTTCGAGGATGCCCGCAATTGCAACGTCTCGACCGACGGGGCGCTGGTTGCGCTCGAAGGCGTCGACGACCTCGTCGTGGTGGCGACGCAGGATGCCATCCTCGTGTCGCGCCAGAAGGATGCCAACGGGCTGAAGCGGCTCGTCACGAAATTGAAAACGGTGGCTCCGCAGGTGACGGAAGAGCACCTCAAGGTGCACCGTCCCTGGGGTTCCTACCAGTCGGTCGACATGGGCGACCGTCACCAGGTCAAGCGCATCATCGTCAAGCCCGGCGGGCGGCTCTCCTTGCAGAAGCACCATCACCGTTCGGAGCACTGGATTGTGGTACAAGGTGCGGCGCGCGTGACCGTGAATGAGACGGTCAAGACCGTGCATGAGAACGAATCGATCTATATCCCGATCGGCGCCGTTCACCGGCTCGAGAATCCGGGCAAGATATCGCTTCACCTGATCGAAGTTCAGACCGGCAGCTATCTCGGCGAGGACGACATCATCCGGATCGAGGACGATTATCGCCGCTCCTGAGTGCGGCAGCGACCGGTCCGAGCCGGCGACTGATGTAATTCTTTGAATCAAAACGTGTTTGCACATCGTCGCCAGCCATTCGCCACACTTATGGTGACGTGCTAGAGAGTTCGCGGCGCAGGTAAGGGACGATTTGCGCTACACTCTTTGGGCTATGCCGTGGCCGGTCCGCGCAAACAGGCTTTTCGGGGTCGGACCGGGTTTGGGGTACGGGGGTCGGAATTCATGGTTTCAAAAGCGGTCGCTTCGGGCGAGGGCACCGAACAGAAGGCGCTTCGCGTCGGCGTGATCGGCGCGGGCATCATGGGTTCCAACCACGCCCGCGTGCTCGCAGGCCTGCCCGGCACGACACTTGTCGGTATCGTCGATCCCCTGAGCGAGCATCGCGCGCGCGCCATCGAACTGGTCGGCTGCCGTGCCTTTGCCAGCCTCGATGAACTGTTGGCCGAGGGCGTCGATGCGGTGACAATCGCAGCCCCCACGCATCTGCATCACGAAATCGCGCTCGCCTGCATCGCGCGCAACATTCACATCCTGGTCGAAAAGCCGATCGCTTCCTCGGTCGAGGAGGGCAACGAGATCGTCGCCGCCGCGCGCAGCGCCGGCGTCACCTTGATGGTCGGCCATGTCGAACGCTTCAATCCGGCGGTCGCCGCCATCAAGCAGGCGATCTCGGGCGAAGACATCCTTTCGATTGGCATCACGCGCGTCGGCCCGTTCCCGCCGCGCATGTCCAATGTCGGCGTGGTGATCGATCTCGCCGTGCACGACATCGACCTGATCCGCTGGTTCACCGAGTCGGACATTATCGAGGTGCAGCCGCAGCTTTCGAGCGCGGTCGCCGAGCGCGAGGACATCGCGCTGTTGCAATTTAGAACCGCCTCCGGCGTGCTCGCCCATATCAACACCAACTGGCTGACGCCGTTCAAGGCGCGCAACGTCACCGTTGCGACCCGCGGCAAATATGTGATGGGCGACCTGCTCACCCGCCAGGTGACGGAATGCTTCGGCTTCAAGCCGGACGGCAGCTACTCGATGCGGCATCTGCCGGTCGGCCATGACGAGCCGTTGCGCGCCGAATTGATTGCGTTCCTGCGCGCGGTGCGCAGCGGCGGCCTGCCGGCGGTGAGCGGCGATGAGGGTGTCGCCAGCCTCGAAATCGCAATTCGCTGCCTGGAAAATCCGCCCAAGCCCGCGGCGAGCTCGCTGCCTCGCAAGGGACCGCGCCTCGTCGGCGGCTAACGGTCGCCCTCGATGTCTCCCCAACCGTTACAAGGCTCCATGAACCAGCACCTGCGCCCCGAGAATATTCCCTTCATCGATATCGCCGCGCAGCGCCGGCGGCTTGGTCCTGCGGTGGAGGATGCGGTCGCGCGCGTGCTGGCGCATTGCCAGTTCATCAACGGCCCGGAAGTCACCGCGCTGGAAGCCGCGCTTGCCGCGTATTGTGGGGCCAGGCATGTCGTGACCTGCGCCAGCGGCACCGATGCCCTGGTCATGGTGCTGATGGCCAAGGGCGTCGGCTCTGGCGATGCGGTGCTGTGTCCATCCTTTACGTTTTGCGCGACCGGCGAGGCCGTCGCACTTGCCGGCGCGACGCCGGTCTTCGTCGACGTCGATGAAGCGACCTTCAATATCGATGCCGCCTCGCTCAAGCGCGGCATTGCCACCGCCAAGCGATTGGGACTCAAGCCTCGCGCGGTGATTCCGGTCGATCTGTTCGGTCAGAGCGCGGACCATGATGAGGTCTTTGCCATAGCCGTCGCCGAAGGGATGTTCGTGCTGGACGACGCGGCGCAGGGTTTTGGCGCGAGCTACAAGGGCCGCCGGCTCGGCGGCATGGGCATCATCACCGCGACCAGCTTCTTTCCCGCAAAACCGCTCGGCTGCTATGGTGACGGCGGCGCGATTTTCACCGACGATCCGGCCTTTGCCGAGGTGCTGCGCAGCGTCCGCGTCCACGGCCAGGGCTCCGACAAATACGACAATGTCCGGCTCGGCCTGACTGGACGCCTCGATACGATCCAGGCCGCGGTGCTGATCGAGAAGCTGAAAATCTTCGACGACGAGATCGCCGCGCGCAACAAAATCGCCGAACGCTACGCGCAGGGCCTCGGCAACGTCGTCACCGTTCCGCGATTGGCCAAGGACCATACCTCGGTCTGGGCGCAGTACACGATCCGCCTGCCTGAAGGCACCGACCGCGATGCCTTCGCCGCCGCGCTCAAGGCGCAGGGCATTCCGACCGCGATCTACTATCCGAAATCGATACACCAGCAGACCGCCTACAAGGACTATCCGGTCGCCGATGGCGGGTTGCCGGTCTCCGAGCGTCTGTCGGCCGACGTGATCAGCCTGCCGATGCACGCCTATCTGGACGAAGCGGGCCAGGATCGGGTGATCCAGGCGGTCCGGGGGTTTTTTAACGCCTGAGTTTCGACGCGCTTTCTTTTCCCTCCCCCTTTGTGGCTAAGGCGTGCACACATTTCTGAGGCTCCATCCTTGAACCATTTGTTCGAAGCGCTGCCAACCTCTTCGCATGGTGATCGGACCCGGCGGACGCTCGGAAGCATAGCCGGTCCAACCTCCAAGACGGGCAATGATCCAG
>NZ_DAHUXJ010000075.1 GCF_027307225.1 Bradyrhizobium sp.
CGCTCCACTAACGCGGGGGCGGGGCAGGTGACAGCCGAGACTATCATCCAGAGCCTGGCGAGCGGCCTCCTGATGGGGTTGCTCTACGGCTTGATCGCCGCAGGTCTGGCGCTGATCTTCGGTCTGATGGACGTCGTGAACTTCGCCCACGGCGAGTTCCTGATGATCGCGATGTATGTGACGTTTTTCCTGTTCTCGTTCTTCGCGATCGATCCCTTGCTGTCGGCGCCGCTGGTGGCGGCGGCGTTGTTCGTTTTCGGCGCCGTGGTCTATCTTCTGGTCGTGCGGTTTGCAGTCCGCGCCAAGGCCAACGCCGGCATGGTGCAGATCTTTGCAACGTTCGGGCTTGCGATCGTGATGCGGGGGCTTGCGCAATATTTCTTCACCCCGGACTATCGCAGCATTACCCATTCATGGCTCGGCGGCAAAACGATCTCGGTCGCCGGCGTCTTCCTGCCTGTGCCGCAGCTGTTCGGTGCGCTGACGGCGATCGCGGCGTTCGTCGCGCTCTACTTCTTCATCAATCGAACCGACTTCGGCCGTGCGCTGGAAGCCACGCGTGAGGATGCCGGCGCGGTGGCGCTGGTCGGTATCGACAAGAATAGAGTGTTTGCACTCGGCTGGGGCCTGGGCGCGGCGCTGGTCGGCCTTGCCGGCGCGATCATGGCGATCTTCTTCTATGTCTACCCGGATGTCGGCGCGTCCTTTGCCCTGATCGCCTATGTCACCGTGGCGCTCGGCGGCTTCGGCAGCGTGTTCGGCGCCTTCGCTGCCGGCATCATTGTCGGCCTCGTCGAAGCCACGACCGCGCTGCTCTTGCCGCCGTCGCTGAAATCGGTCGGTATCTACGCGGTCTATCTGCTCGTGGTCTTTATCCGGCCGCGCGGCCTGTTCGGGTCACTCTGATGGATACGGCCTTTTCCGACCGCCGGCGCCGCGATCTCCTCCTCGCCGCCGTCTTTGTCGTGATCGCGGCGCTGTTGCCGCTGTTCGTCAAGGACGTCTATATCCAGAACATCATGGTGCTGACCCTGATGTATGCGGCGCTATCGCAGAGCTGGAACATTTTGTCCGGCTATTGCGGGCAGATATCGCTCGGGCATGCGCTCTATTTCGGGCTGGGTGCCTATACGACGTCGCTGCTTTTCATGAAATTCGGCGTGCTGCCGTGGTTCGGCATGCTCGGTGGCGGCCTGATCTCGGCTGTCATCGCGATGGCGCTCGGCTATCCCTGCTTCCGTTTGCGCGGCCACTATTTCGTCATCGCCACCATTGTTATCGCCGAGACCGCGCTTCTGTTGTTCCAGAATTGGGACTGGGCGGGGGCGGCGCTCGGCATCGATATTCCCGTGCACGGCGACAGCTGGCTCAAATTCCAGTTCGCCCGCAGCAAGCTGCCTTACTTCTACTTCGCGCTTGTGCTCGCCTGCATCGCCTGGTTCGTGACCTGGTGGCTGGAAGACTCGAAGTGGGGCTACTGGTGGCGCGCGGTGAAAGATAATCCGGACGCCGCCGAAAGCCTCGGCGTCGTCGTGTTCAATTCCAAGATGGGTGCGGCCGCCGTCTCGGCCTTCCTCACCGCGATCGGCGGCAGCTTCTACGCCCAATTCGTATCCTATATCGATCCCGAAAGCGTCATGGGCTTTCAGTTCTCGCTGTTGATGGCGCTGCCGGCGGTGCTGGGCGGCATCGGTACCTTGTGGGGTCCAGTGCTGGGAGCCGTCATTCTCATTCCGCTGACGGAATTGACGCGCTCCTTCATTGGCGGTTCCGGGCGCGGCGTCGATCTGATCGTCTACGGCTCGCTGATTGTCGTGATTTCGCTGGCGCGCCCGGAAGGGCTGGTCGGATTGTTCTCGCCCCGCCGCAGGGAAATCGTCCGATGACGGCGCTGCTGGAAACCAAAGGCATCTGGAAGCGCTTCGGCGGCCTCATCGCCAACAGCGACGTCTCGATCTCGATCGGGCGCGGCGAGATCGTCGGCCTGATCGGGCCGAACGGCGCCGGCAAATCCACCTTGTTCAATCTGATTGCAGGCGTCTATGCGCCGACGCAAGGCTCGATCGTTTTTGACGGCGAGGATGTCACGCCCATGACCGCAGCCGAACGCTGCGAGCGCGGCGTCGGGCGCACCTTCCAGGTGGTCAAAAGCTTCGAGACCATGACGGTGATCGACAACGTCATCGTCGGCGCGCTGATCCGCACCACCGTGATGCGCGAGGCCCGCCGCAAGGCATACGAAGTGCTGGAATTCTGCGGGCTCGCGCCGCGCGCCAATATACTCGCGAGCCAACTCATTCCATCGGAGAAGCGGCGTCTCGAAGTAGCGCGGGCGCTTGCCACCGAACCGAAGCTGTTACTGCTTGACGAAGTGCTCACCGGACTGACGCCGATCGAGGCGCAGACCGGCGTCGAACTGGTTCGAAAGGCTCGTGCTGCCGGCGTCACGGTGCTGATGGTCGAGCATGTCATGGAGATCGTGATGCCGCTGGTCGATCGCGCCATCGTGCTCGATCTCGGCAAGGTTCTGGTCGAGGGCAAACCCACCGACGTCGTCCGCAATCCGAAAGTGATCAGCGCCTATCTTGGGGATCGTCATGCTGTCGGTGCGTGAAGTCACCACCGCCTATCAGGGGCTGGTTGCGATCTCGCAGGTTTCGATCGAGGTGGAAAAGGGCGAGGTCGTCGCCGTGGCGGGTGCCAATGGCGCCGGCAAATCCACGCTTCTGAAAACGATCGCCGGCGCTGAACGGCCGCGTTCCGGCAGTGTCACCTTCGACGGCACCCGCATCGACGGTATGCCGCAGCACCTGATTACCGCGCGCGGCATCGCCTTCGTGCCGGAAAATCGCCGGCTGTTTCCACGCTTGTCAGTTCGCGACAATTTGAGACTCGGCAGCTATCTCTATCGCAGCGAGGGGGATCGCGAGGCGCCGCTGGAACTCGTGTTCAAGCTTTTCCCGCGACTATCCGAGCGGCTCGATCAGCGCGCTGAAACGCTGTCGGGGGGAGAGCAGCAGATGCTGGCGATCGGCCGCGCGCTGATGACGCGCCCGCGGCTATTGATGCTGGACGAGCCGTCGCAGGGCATCATGCCGAAGCTGGTCGACGAAATCTTTCAGGCCGTGAAGCATATTCGCGATACCGGGGTGACGGTCCTGATCGTCGAGCAGCGCATCGCCGAATGCCTCGATATCGCCGACCGCGCCTACATCCTGCAAACCGGCCGTTTGCAGATGCAGGGGACATCGTCCGAGATCAAGTCCAATCCGGACGTGCGGAGGGCGTATTTGGGATTGTGATCCTCATCCCGAGGAGCCGCGAAGCGGCGCCTCAAGGGATGGCCATGGAGCGCTAATCCCGTCCGTCCTTCGAGACGCCGCGCGGGCGCGCGGCTCCTCAGGACGAGGCCGGAATGTGAGGCATGTGCTCCGGCAGCGTCACGCCAAACACCTTCGTCAAATCCTCGATCTGCGCTGGCGTCAGATAGCGCGGGTTCAAGCCGCGCAGCAGCAGATAGAGTTTTGCGGTCTCCTCCAGTTCCTCGACCGCAAACACGGCTGCTTCTAGCGTGTCGCCCGAAACGACCGGGCCGTGATTGGCGAGCAGCACGGAGGAATATTTGCCGGCGAGCCCCTTGATCGCGTCGGCAACGGCGGGGTCGCCGGGGCGGTAGTAGGGCACGAGCGCGGTGGCGCCGCATTTCATCAGATAATAGGCCGTCATCGGTGGTAGTGCGGCGCGCGGATCGATGTCGGGCAACATCGAAAGCGCCACGGAATGGGTCGAGTGCAGATGCACGACGGCGCGCGCCACGCCGCGAGTCTCATAGAGCGCGCTATGCAGCGGTACTTCCTTGGTCGGCGCATCGCCCGAGAGGAGCCAGCCCGCCGCATCCAACCGCGACAGCCGCGCCGGATCGAGGAAACCGAGCGAGGCGTTGGTTGGCGTGACCAGCCAGCCGCCGTCATCGAGCTTGACGGAGATATTGCCGGAGGAGCCCGGAGTCAGGCCGCGCTCGAACAGCGAACGGCCAAGACGGCAGATTTCCTCGCGGATTTTTATTTCGCTCATCGTGGTATCCCACAGTCTTGTCTCACGCTTTGGCAGCGCGGCCAAGCCGTGATAGGCAAGAGGCAAATCTCAAAAAGTCAGGAAACGCCGCATGTCCGCTTCCGTCAAACCCCGCATCGCCGTCATCGGGCTGGGCTCGATGGGCTACGGCATGGCGACTGCGCTCAAGCGCGCCGGATTTGAGGTCACCGGCTGCGATGTGGCGGCTGAAGCGGTCAGGCGGTTCGTATCGGAAGGCGGGAAGGGGGCAGGGACCCCG
>NZ_DAHUXJ010000144.1 GCF_027307225.1 Bradyrhizobium sp.
ATGGACGAGACGACGCTGGCGCAGATCGCGGGCGGCAATGCCGCGCGTGTCCTTGGGCTGGATGTTTAGGGATCGACAGAGGTTCGTCCGACACTTTTAAAAGGAGACGGAATCCGTCATCGCGAGAAGCGCAAGCGACGAAGCGATCCAGAGTCTTGCACTGGATTGCTTCGCGGAGTTTATCATCGGGCGCGCATTCGCGCGACCCGTTGGCCCGCAATGACACAGTGGATCCCGGAGCTCAATGCTGCCCGCCCGATGCCTTGTACTCCGGCTGCTCGAACGGGTGTGAGCTCAGGAATTCCGGAATTTTGAAGCAGCGATCCGACAGTTCCTTCACTAGCGGACAGGCATCGAGCCCGATCTTGAGATACTGCGCGCCGACCACCTGGCCTGCGATGCAGATATCGGCCAGACCCACATCCTTGCCGAGCGCAAACGGCTCAGGCTTGCGGCGCGCCAGCAACCGCTCATAGGTCGCAAGGCCATCCCTCGTCCAATGCGCGCCCCATTCCTCGACCGCCTTGGTGTCGGCGCCAAAGGTCTTGGCGATATGCTTGCGCACCCGCGGCACGATCAGCGGATGGGAGTCCGCAATCGTCATCAGCGCCAGCGAGCGCGCATAGGCCCGCTCCTTGACGTCCTCCGGCAACAGCCGCGGGCTGGGCTTGATCTCATCGAGATACTCCATGATCGCCAGCGACTGATACAGCGTATACCCATCGTGGATGAAGGTTGGCACCACATGCTCGGGGTTGACGGCGTCATAGCCGGGCTCGAACTGCTTGCCCTGAAGAATGTCGATCGAGACTTCCTCGAACGGAAGCGCCTTCAATTTGAGCGCTATCCGGATACGAAAGGATGCAATCGACCGCCAGAAGCCGTAGACCTTGATGCTCATCGGAAAATCCCCATTCAACCAGGAGCGCGAAACGCCCGTGTGCTGATAGCATTGACGGCCGGATAGACAAACCACCTGCTCCGCCCGGCGGCAGCAGCCGGCCTGCCATCTGGCGTCGCAAAGATGATGGCGTGGCCCGCGTTCGACAACACCTGCGAGCTGACGGCGGCTTCGCCGGGTCGAAGTCGCGCGCCGGCAAGGAAATGAGAACGCGGGACAAGCGCGCCTCAGACCAGAAAGACGGTCGATCCGGTGGTCTTGCGCGCCGCGAGATCGGCGTGGGCCTCGGCCGCGTCCTTCAGCGGATAGGTCTGGTTGACATTGATCTTGACCGCGCCGGAAGTCACGACCTCGAACAGCTCTTTCGCCATCGCGTGAAGATTCTCGGCCTTCGCTGCGTAGGTATTGAGCGTCGGACGGGTGACGTAGAGCGATCCCTTCTGCGCCAGGATCCCGAGATTGAGCGGCTCGACACCGCCCGAGGATTGGCCGAACAGCGCGACGACGCCGAGCGGAGCGAGACAATCCAGCGATTTCAGGAAAGTGTCCTTGCCGACGGAGTCGTAGACAACCGGCACTTTCTTGCCGCCCGTGATTTCGTCGACACGCTTCACGAAGTCCTCTCGCGTATAGACGATGGTGTGCGCGCAGCCATGGGCCTTGGCGAGCGCGGCCTTCTCGTCGTTGCCGACCGTGCCGATCACGGTGGCGCCGAGATGTTTCGCCCATTGCGAGAGAATGAGACCGACGCCGCCAGCCGCGGCATGGAGCAGGATCGTATCGCCGGCCTTCACGCGATAGGTCTGGCGGATGAGATATTGCACGGTGAGGCCCTTCAGCATCATCGCAGCCGCCGTCTTGTCGTCGATGCCGGCAGGCAGTTTGAGCAGGCGCTCGGCTGGAATGAGCCGCGCCTCGGCATAGGCGCCGAGCGGCGCCGCGCCATAGGCCACGCGATCGCCCGGCTTCAGATCGGTGACGCCCGGTCCGACTTCCTCCACAACGCCGGCGCCCTCGCCGCCGAGACCGCTCGGCAGCTGCGGCGGCGGATAAAGGCCGGAGCGATTATAGATGTCGACGAAATTGAGCCCCACGGCAGTGTGACGAATGCGCGCCTCCCCGGCTCCCGGTTTGCCGACATTGACCTCCTCCCAGACGAGGACTTCGGGGCCGCCGGTCTTGTGAAAGCGGATGGCATGGGTCATGGGGGTTACTCCTTGGGGATGATGAAACTGAACGACGGCTCAGCCGCGCGCGAACGCTGCTGCAATACATTATTATAGCGCCTGTCGCGAATGCCAAAATACACAGCCACGCGATCCGTGAAAGCCAACTCGATCTCAACATTAGGGCTAGTGGAGTGGATTTGACATTCGCTACCCATCCGGTCGCAAACACCGAACGCGAATGTCAAATCCCAAACTCCACTAGCAACATATATTCGCTAGAGCTCCTTTGATTCCGAAGTTCGCATCGGAGGGGCCGCAATAGCTTGCGAACTTCGGAATCGGAGCTCTAGAAACGACAAAAAGCCCGGCGGCCGAACGGCCACCGGGCATATTGATGCTCAACGATTTGTCCCGTCGATCAGCCGGCCGCAGCCAACACCTTGCCGAAGACGCCGGCCTCCGCCAATGCGGCAATCTTCGCCTCGTCATAGCCGAGCGTCTCGCGGAGCACCTCGCGCGTGTGCTGACCCAACAACGGCGCCGCGACGGGATCGACGGGGGGTGTCAGCGACATATTGAGCGGCGATTCGATATTCGGAACGGTGCCCGCTTTGGGATGCGGAATCTCGCTCACGCGATGACGTTCGCGTGCCTCCGGCGAGTTGAAGGCTTCTTCCACAGTGCGCAGGTAGCCGACGGGGACATTGGCGGCCTTCATCTTGGTGATCCAGGTCTCGCGGCTATCCTGCGCAAACAGGCCCGTGAGGATGGCGCGCAACTTCTCCTTGTTGGCGGTGCGCGAACGGCGGTCGCCAAATTCGCCGCTGACGAGATCGGGACGATTCAACACATCGACGACCAGACGCCGATAGAGACGATCGTTGGCGCAGGCGATGTAGAACGGCGCGTCCGAGCCCTGATACACGCCAACCGAAGGCGAACCGTTCGGCGAGTTACCCTGGCGGCTCGGATTCACACCGCTCATCAAATAGGCCATGCCGTAGAACTGCGTCATGGCGAGTGCCATGTCGAACAGCGCTACCTCGACATGCTGGCCGCGGCCGAGCTTGTCGCGGGCAAGCAGCGCCAGCAAAATGGTGTTGCAAGCCGACATGCCGGTCAGCATGTCGACCGCGGGCGGGCCGGTCCGCACCGGCGGGCCATCCGGAAAGCCGTTAAGCGACATGAAGCCGCTTTCGGCCTGGGTGATCGGATCGAAGCCGGGACGCGATGCGGAGGGGCCTTTGCGGCCGTAAGCCGAGATCGAGCAATAAACCAAGCGCGGATTTCGCGGCGCCACCGACGCATAGTCGAGGCCATATTTCTTCATCACACCCGCCGAAAAATTCTCGACCACGACGTCCGCCCGCGCGATCAACTCGTGCGCCACGACACAAGCTTCCGGCTTGGTGAGATCGAGCGCAATGCCGCGCTTGTTGCGATTGAGGCTGACGAAGGCCGCGCTTTCGCCGGCAAGATCCGCATGCTCGTAGTGCCGCGTGTCGTCGCCGCCTTCGGGGTTTTCGATCTTGATCACGTGAGCGCCGAAATCCGCGAGCGTCTGCGTGCAGGCGGGACCGGCGACGACCCGGGTGAAATCGACGACCAGAAGACCATCAAGGGCGGTGGGCGCCCCCTTCTCTCGCGGCAGCCGGCCCGGCAGTTTCGGTCGTCCAGTCATGATCGGCGCGTTCCTTCCCGTTGGTCGATCCCGCACTTGCGACGGATCGTTGAGGAAGAGTATACGGCCCTTTGCCGTCCTTCCAAGCGAAGTGACCTCGGGACTTCGCTGCTATCGCCTTTTTGAATGGGTGCTATGAGAAGAAGGCAAAGTGTGGCGACTTTGACGTTCCTTTCAGTCTCGCGGCGAGTTCTTAGAAGGAACGCCAAAGTCAAAGCCACACTAGAACCATATGGTTGCTAGTGTCCCTTTGGTTCTGACATTCGTAAAAGTGTCCGCCCCGATATGATATACGAATGTCAGAACCGGGACACTAGGATGTTTTTTTGCCAGTAGAGCGTGTCGGGAAATGCCCACGGCAGGGACGGCCGAAACATCCGATAGCCGGCCCGGATGAAGTTGTTCGCCGATGGCACGTTGGCGGTCGTATCGGAGACTACACGGCTCCAGCCGTTCCACCGCGCTCGTGCCTCCATGGCCCGCATCAGCCGCAACTGAAGGCGGTGGCCCCAGTGGGGCTGCAGCACGCCGACCCGGCAGAAGTATCCGGCATTACGGACGTGGGTCGACGGAACAACGCCGGCGAAGGCGACCGGCGTCTCGCCACGATAAGCGAGCCACCAATGACCACAATCGAACGGCGGGACGGATGCGCCGCTGAAGAAGGTCAGACGATGCAACTCTATCAGGATGTCCGCGGTCTCGTCGTCCCGGGCATCGACCGCGCGAATGCGGTAACGGGGAATCACGATTTGAGGCATCGCTTCGCCCGCTCGATATCCCTGTTTGAAATGCCTTTCGAGCGCGCCCAGGCCTCAGCTGCCACCTCGCCATATCGCGCGACCGTGCGCTTGACGACCCAGCAGGGAATGGCATCTACCGGCGACGATGACGCCAGCAGACCAATCAGCAACAATGCGATAGGGATCATTTGCCGAGCATGACCTTGATGCCGAGCCACACCGCGCCGAGAAAGCCGGCCACGATGACGGTGATGACGGCCTTGAAGGTAAAACCCTGAGCCTGCTCGACGCTCTTGCGCCACCGTCTCAGGTGCTGGAAATCGGCGCGAAGCTCGCGCCTGTCGTCTTCCTCGATGCCAAAGGACGCAAGCACCGTGGTGATGGCGCGGTCCACCACAGCATCGATATCGCCGTGATGGATCCTTTGCTGTTCGCCGAGGGTTTCCGCCACAACGGTGCGGATGGTGTCTTCGCTGATGTCAGCCATGCCAGCGTGTTTCCCGCGTCATCGCTTGATAATGCGCGCGACATTCTCTAACCCGCGCTTGGCGAAATAGGACGCGACAATGAGATTGGCGGTGGTTGAAGCAAATCCCGCGAGCCCGTCGGTCGAGCCGAGACCGAGGACCTTGTCGAAGATAAGCAGCTTTGCGAAATAGACCGCCACGCAATAGCCCATCAGGCGATCCGGCTCGAAAGGATGGCCGATCTCGGCGATGCGTAGTTGTGTCTGTAATTCCAACTCGCGTTGCTGCACCGCCAATTCCCTCGTGGCGAGATCGGCGGCGATGCTCTCCGAGGTGTTGCCGGCGGCAAGCTTGGCCTGGTATCCCTTCAGAAGATCGTCGAATACCGGACCCGTGACGAAGCCGGCCAGCCATTTGGCGAGTGCAAGCCACATGCGACGCGCCTCCTACTTGTTGAGCGTGCGAAGGCGGGCCCAGACGTTCACGCACATGATTCCCATCATGACGTAGCTCACGATCTGGGGGGTGAGGTATTGCTGGATCTGGGTCGCAAGCGAGGGATCGCCGGTCAGGGTCGCGATCTTGTCGAGCACAGCAACGAGACCGCCCGCGACGAGCACGACCTCGGCCCAGACGATGGTCGCGGAATCCTTGCCGGCCTTCAGGGTCCGTTGCCAGAACGATCCGGTCTCGGTGATCCAGGCATGGACGAACGTGAAAACGATCCAGCCGATCATGAGGGCGGTGAGAAGAAGAAGGCCGATGGAGAGCGCGTGAAGCATCTATTTTCCTTTGGGTTTGAAAACGGCGAGAAGCCAGACGAGAGCAGAGGCGATCCATGCGCCGATCGAGCCAGGCGCTGGCGTTTTGATGGACGGGATATTTGATGGTGGAGGCGCAGCCTTCTTTGAGGCGGCCGCGCAACCAGCCGGCTGAGCACCACCGGGAAAGGAGATGGAGGGATCGAGCGCCCTCATCGCCATCAACAGGCCGGCACAACCCGCCTGGCTGTCGATCACATCGGGATCGTAGACGCCGTCGCGGACGTATTTGCCGGATCGATACTGGTCAGTGCCCTCCCACAGATAGGGCGACGGCACGCCGCGCGCGGCATAGCCAAGCCCGTTATATTGCTCGAGCCTGGTCAGGAGCGGCCCGATCGACCAATCCTTGTTGCGGCCAGCGTAAGGCGCGCAGTCGTTCAGCGCATCGACGGCCGCGTCTTCCCAGGACTTGAAAGGGCCTCTGCCCGCCGGAACATGCACCGACACGCGATCCCAGGGATCGCCTTGCGCCAGCGAACGCGTCCAATCCTGCGAGCATTCCCGCTCATGGATGACGGCAATCACCGGCCAGGGTACGCCGGTCCTTGCGGAAACCACCTGATAGCGCGAACGAGCATCCGTTGCGCCGAGCCGCTTGGCGATCGCGGTCAAATTTCGCGTCGGTTTGGCTTGGGCCCAGCGCTGGGCGTTCATACGCTGAAGCGCGACCAAATCAGTCATGACGATACCTCGCCGGAAGACGATGAGGGCATGGGTGGGGCTGTGGTTGGGGGTGGGGGCGGCGGCTTTGGACTGGTCGACGACCGCGGTCGTTCGTGCTTAATCAGACTTTACTGGAAGGTGCGGACGCGCTAACGCGCTGAAGCTCGAATGCGCCCTCTGGTTGGCCAATCACCGGGCGCTATTATATCCAGTAGATAGTCCGACGAATTCAAAGGCTCTTGGGTGTTATGGGTGCTAGACAAAAAGTGGCGGTCGCTGTCCGGTCTTTGATTGGTTATCCGTCATTTTCAGCCGCCGGAGAGGACCGTCTTGTTATAGCCTGGTTACGTGTCGTAGCTGGGATGAAGATGACCGACGTCCGTTATTGTGACATCGGAGCCAATCACCCCAAATACTTAAGCAATACATTTGCTCTGTATCGATTGGGTGCCAGCGGCGTACTAGTCGAGCCTGACCCGCTTCTCTGCAATAAGCTCCGCAGCGCGCGGTCGCGCGATTCCGTGCTCAACGTTGGCGTGGCGTTCGACGAACGTAGAACAGCAAAACTGCAACGCTTGTCAGATCGAGCATTTAATACATTCTTACCCGAACAAGCTGATCGCGTTGTTAAACTTTCCGAAAGTTGGCTGGGGTCCGATAGGCAACGGGTAGTTGGTGAAGTAGAAGCGGCGTTGGTGCCGGCGAACGAAATCTTGGAGGCCCACTTTCAAGCCGGCCTCGACTTCCTATCCATCGATACCGAGGGATGCAATCTCGCAATTCTGGAATCGATAGATCTTAATAGATTTCGTCCGAAAATCATTTGCATCGAAGCTTCGGACGACTTTTCTCATATTATGAACTCCAACGATTATGAGCTCCTCGCTCGCACTCCTGATAATGCGATCTTCCGTAGCATCAGATGACCCGCAACAAATAGGGCACGACGATAGACGGAGGCATGATCTTCATTGGTGTCTGCGTCACCCCACCGTTGAGGCTCTGTATTGTTCCGACAGGTGTAAATGAGCCAGACGACGAAACAACCGTTGCCGTTCCGCCGGTGGCAGGTGCTACGGCTCCGCCGCCGCCCCCTGCAACACCGACAAGAGAGCCAGCGACGTAGTTTCTGCCGTCACTTGAGGTCACGCTCACCGTCCCCGCATTCCCCGTAAACGTCGGTGCGACGTTAGGCAGATCCGAGCGCTGCATCGTGTAAGTCTGCCCGCCGCCCGTCGCGCCGGCGGTTGTGCCGTCGATTCCCCCGGATGCTGACGTGACCCGGCCGGCTGCGGTGCCGCCCATGGTGTCGAGCGCCACCGAGATCCGTCCGCGC
>NZ_DAHUXJ010000153.1 GCF_027307225.1 Bradyrhizobium sp.
CGCCAGCGGCTTCGTTCAATCCCCAACCGCAATTTGCAAGAAAATCGGCACCCAGGTCCCAATTTCTGGCAAATCCAATTGCACGAATTCCAGCAATTTCTATTGCCAGCCAGTCGCTTCGGGATTTTTCACGGACGACTAGCGACCTCGACGACGGATCCGACCGCAAGGACAAGCGCGACGAACAGCGCGAATTGCTTGGTGCTTTCGAACGGCCCGCCTGGCGATGGCGGCTCCGAGATGCGCATTGGCTCAAGTTCGCCCGGCTCGAGCCGAAGCATGTCCGCGTCGACCCAACGATCCGCCAGCTTCGCCTCCAGCACCGGCACGGGCGTCTTTTCCGGCACCCTGACAGGCACCTCCTCGCGGACAGGTCGATGGTTGTAAGTCCAGCATCCGTCGCCATCCTTCGCGAGCCTCTGTGTCGGCCATGTCCTGGCCGCTTCGGCCTGGTCAAGGCAATGACGCGACGCCTGCGCCATCGTCGTGCCGGTCAGCAGCAGGACGGCCAGCGCTGCGGCGAGTGGCAGAAGACCATGTTGGAGGCGTACATAGTTTCCGACACTCGCCGCATCGCCCGCGCCGATGACGTTATCGGGATCGCACCATTGCGCGAAACACTCCCGGCAAATCATGGCGTCCCCATGCCAGAACGAAGCCTTGGCATCACCCACATCGCGCCGGCATGAATCACAGATCATTGCTGCGCCTCGTCCATGATGCGATGGAGCTCCGCGCGGGTTTCGCGCCGCTCCAGCGCGTTGACCAACTGTTCGCCGGCCCGGCTGTCCGGGTCGGGACGGAACCGCGCCTGCTCGGTCCGGTCGCCACCTATCCTTGACGCCGTGCAACCTCCAACCATCAACGAGAGCAGGACGATGATGAGTGGTGCCGCGACCAGAAGGTATGGCACCACCCGGTACACGATCAGCTCGCTATGTCGGCGGCCTTCGCCGCGATCTTGTCGCGGAACATCCCGCATAGCTGGCGGACTTCGTCCGTCGCGCTGGAACAGGATTCGATTTCGTTGAAGATGCGCTTGCCCTCCTTGCGATATCGCGCCGCGGTGGTCTTGATCTCCTTGAGCATGTCGGAAGCCGAGGTGGTGAGTTGTTCGCAGCGCTGGGCCATTTCTTTCACGAATTCGCCGATGGCTTCGATTTCCTTCGCGGTCACCTCATATTCCTTGACGATGGCCTCTGCAGAAAGCCTGCCGATCTCGGTTGCGTCGTCGTGGTGGCTGACATATTCCGGAACCGTCGGAACCCGCGGCATGGACTCCACCGCCTGGATGTGGGGGGGCCTTTGTTGTACGGCTTCCCGGATGTCCCCTTCGAGTTCGCTAACATTGAAGGGCTTTACCGCAGCATTCTGTGCTCTCATTGCAGTTACTCCTCTGGCAAGTTTCTCGCTTCAAAGAGCTGGCTGCTCTGCCTCCAGCCCGCACATCGCCAGGCCAGTGCCTCGGGCATGAGGCGCTGTACCACCCGGCAATTCCCGATTTCCGAAGAGGCTACCGATTCACCCGAATTGTCCCCGCATCTTTTCCCCTCGTCTTTCCTTGTCGTGCTCTCTAGAGCTCCGATTCCGAAGTTCGCAAGCTATTGAGGTAACCTCTGATGCGAACTTCGGAATCAAAGGAGCTCTAGCAACTTATTGTTTCTAGTGCGGCTTTGAATTTGAAGTTCCTATAACGAACTCACCGCGAAACTGATAGGAACTTCAAATTCGCCGCACTAGATTGGCTTCACGTCGTCGTCCCACATGTGTTCCTCGCACGTCGCACACCGGTACAAGCGGACGGTCTTGCCGCGCTGGGAATCGAGAATTGAATAGGCGAGACAGGAGTACTCCGCGCATCTGCGGCAACGGAGCCGCCGGAAATCGGTTTGCGGCTCAATCCGCGGTACATTGCTGTCCATCATGGCGAGCGCCTCTCCCCAAAGTCGCGCCAAAATGATCGTGGCAAAACCGGTGGAATTGCGTCTTTTCAACGGGGCTTATTGACTAGTCCGTTCGGACTAGAGCTCCGCTTCCGAAATTCGAAGACGCGGCTTCGCAAGTGATGCGAACTTCGGAATCGAGGCGCGCCAAAGAGCCTTCGCCCCTCATCGGGTCCTACGCCAACAGCGACCCGAAGCGTCGCCTATTCGCGATCCGGTCCGACACGCACCAGCTGCTTGCCGAAATTGGCTCCCTTAAGGAGACCCATGAACGCGTCCGGCGCATTGTCGAGCCCGTCGGTGACAAACTCCTTGTACTTCACCTTGCCCTCACGAACCCACTGCGACATGTCGCGCAGGAAGTCGGCGTGGCGCGCGGCGAAATCGCTGACGATAAATCCCCGGAAGGTGAGCCGCCTGGTCAGGATCGCGCGCATCATGGAAGAAGCCCATTTCGGCGCCTTCGCCTCCGCATCGTTGTAGTGCGCGATCAGGCCGCACACGGGCACACGCGCAAAAGCGTTGAGAAGCGGAAACACAGCTTCGAACACAGCGCCGCCGACGTTTTCGAAGTAGACGTCGATTCCTTTCGGGCATGCCTCCTTCAGGTTGGCCGCAAGTCTGGGGTCACGATGATCAAGGCAGTCAAAGCCGAGTCCGTTGCGGACGTAGTCGCATTTTTCCTTGCCGCCGGCGATGCCGACGACGCGCGCGCCCTTGATCTTCGCAATCTGACCCACCGCAGAACCCACCGCACCCGACGCCGCCGCCACCACGACGGTTTCGCCAGCTTGCGGCTTGCCAATGTCGAGCAGCCCAACATACGCGGTCATGCCGGGCATGCCGAGCACGCCGACAGCGGTCGAGATCGGCGCGAGCTTGGGGTCGATCTTGCTCAGCCCGCGGCCGTCGGACACTGCGTGAGTCTGCCAACCTGCGCGCGACAGCACGATGTCGCCCTTCTGGAACGCGGCATTGGTGGAGGCGATGACCTCCGATACGGTACCGCCTTCCATGACGTCGCCAATCTGCACCGGTGCGGCGTAGGACGCGGCATCGCTCATGCGCCCGCGCATGTAGGGATCGAGCGACAGCCAAATCGTGCGCAGCAACACCTGCCCGCTGCCGGGCGCAGGCACCGGATATTGCTCGACACGGAAGTCGGATGTCTTCGGCTCGCCAACGGGACGCGACGCCAGAACGATACGCTTGCCTTGGGACATGTTGTGCCTCCTCCACGATGACCTCGTAACCGTCATCGTAGCGAGGAAGATCGCCATCAGGAAGGCCGCACACACGACAACCTGTCGCCGCCCATCGCGCCCCTTGCACAGGCCCTTGGCGTCAATGCGCGCCTCCCGCAGAAGGGAGCGCGTAGAGCCGACACGGCAGCCAATATCGACGATTGGGCCAACTCGACCGGATTACGGCCGCCAAAGTAAAAGCGCTTTGGTGGTCGCATGGAACCAACGAGTCCGCCGAGTGTTTGGAAAGCTCGGAGTGGGACAATGGGCTGAAACAGCCCGCATCGTAGGCCTGAGCCTGGCTGCCATGCACATGCTGATGATGGTCTTGGCCGCCGCCGGGATGGCCTGACAAGTCCAGCAGAGGCGGCCAATGGCGGCCTCTTTCATATGCGCGATCTTGAACCGTCGTCCGCAACGGGCAACGGATTCGATCAATGCTTCTGCCCGGATTGCGACTGCTGATCCGACTTCTTGTTCATCTCGGCTTTGTTCGCCTCGTGATGACCCACGGCGCAACCGGCGGCTGCGCCGAGCTTGCCATGGCCCGCCATGTGTCCAGCAATGCCGCCGACCACGGCGCCTTTGATGCAGCCCTTGGCATCGGCCGCGCTAACCGAGGCCAGCGCGATGGCGACGGTACAGACTGCGATTGGTATGAATTTCATGAGCCTCCTCCCGAGAAAAGAACCGGGCGACCAACTCGACAAGGAAGCGTCCGGTTCCGGTTTGACCGGCATAGATGTGCTTGAGATCGGCCTACGCCCTCCGACCTCGACACATTCGTTCGAAACTCCAACCGGCAGAGCGGACGCCGCCTTAGATCCTGTTTTATCGTCAAAAATCGAGTGTATAACGAGCGCGGTTGGGCTGAATTGAATCCAGGACCGGAAGGAAAATCGTGCGGATCTTCTGTACGGGAGCATCAGGCTATATTGGCGGTTCTATCGCCTTGGCGCTCGTCGCCGCGGGCCACGACGTTTCCGGGCTTGTGCGCAGCGACGAGAATGCAGCGCGGGTACGAAGCCTCGGCATCGCTCCGGTCCATGGCACACTTGACGATGTCGACGTGCTTCGGGCTGCCGCGGCGCGCGCGGATGCGATCGTCCATGCAGCCAATGCCGATCATGAACCGTCGGCGCGCGTCATGCTCGCCGCGATCGAGGGCACCGGAAGGGCCTACATTCACACCAGCGGTTCCAGCGTTGTCGGGACACAGTCTGCCGGACAACGCGTCGATGCTTTTTTCGACGAGGACACGCCGATGATCCCGTCGGCCGGACGAGCGGCGCGCGTCGCATTGAACGACGACATCCTGTCCTTCAAGGCGAAAGGCATCCGAGCGATCGTCATCTGTCCAAGTCTCATCTATGGCATCAGCCGTGGACCGACGGAGCACAGTATGCAGGTTCCGTGGCTGATCCGGCTGGCGAAGAAAGCCGGCGTTGCCAAGCACTATGGGCCCGGTGAAAACATCTGGTCGAACGTGCACATCGACGATCTGGTTGACCTTTATCTTCTCGCGCTCGCGTCAGCTCCATCAGGCGCATTCTATTTTGCCGAGAACGGCGAGAACTCGATGAAGCAGGTGTGCGAGGGGATCAATCGCAAGCTCGGCATCGCAAGCGGCACCCTATCGATGTCGTTCGAGGAAGCCTCGCGGGAATGGGGTGAAGGCGTGGCGCAAAATACCATGGGCTCCAACAGCCGGGTTCGGGCCGTTCGGGCGAGACGAGAGCTTGGCTGGCGCCCGAACAGGCCGTCGCTGATCGAGGAAATCGAGAACGGCTGTTACGCCGCGTGCCTTGCTGCGCGATGATTTTTCCAGAGCTCCGATTCCGAAGTTCGCAAGCTATTGCGGCCCCTCCGATGCGAACTTCGGAATCGGAGCTCTAGCAACTTATTGTTTTGAGTAGCGGCTTTGAATTTGAAGTTCCTATGACGAACCAACGGCGAAACCGATAGGAATTTCAAATTCGCCGCACTAGTGGTCCGATTCTAACATTCGCATCCCTTTCTCAGCGTGCACTTTTGCGAATGTTAGAATCAAAGGACCACTAGCAAATGTCTGTTTCTAGTGGAGTTTAGGATTTGACATTCGCTTTCCAAACTCGCGGCCGGATGGGTAGCGAATGTCAAATCCACTCCACTAGTGACCTGACACACGCGCAGCCCGCCCGTAGGAACCGCGAGTTCCCTTCGCAGTTGTCCTTTGAGCGTTGCAGTACGGCGGCCGGTCGGAGATCATGAAGGGCCTCTCGAATGCGGCATTCCCTCCCGAGGTGATCGAGATCATGACCACCGCGTTCGAGGCTGCTGTGGCAACACTGCCTGAACCTGTCCACTCGAGCCACGTTGCGATCATCGCCGAATCAATCTTGCGGACGGCCAGCACCGGCGAACGAGACGCAGTCATACTGGAGCGAATTGCGCTGATGGAGCTCCGGCTCGCGCAGCGTCGCTGAGGCGGAATCAACGGGCTTGGGAAAATTGGACGAACGACGGCGCCGGCGCGCCTTTCCAACGCAGAATGATTCCGTGGAGTAACGGATGTCGTCGAGGTTCCAAGCGCATTTGCGCGCAGCTCACATCACAGAACATTTCCCGAGGCAAATGCGATTCATCATCGCGATGCTTTCCGCGTTTCTCGTCTTGATGTTCGACTTCGATGATTCGCCAGGCGAAACCCCAAGCTACGCTAGGTCTCGATGCGCCTGATCTCCAGGACTTGCCACTGGTTGCTATCGAACCAGCGTCCAAGGTTTGCCCGGACGCTCTGCTCGTCCAGGGCTTTCAGGTCAGCCTTGAGACGGCGGGTGCCATTGGCGAGACAAATACGAAATACGCTCATTCTACTTGATCCTCCCCCGCCCGCGAAAGTGCATCGCTCCTGGTAAATCAATCGTTAAGAGCCGGAGCACCAATAGTTGGACGGTCAGAACGCGCAGACATTCTCATGCATGAGTGGACCGCGCTTCATCCACACCCGCGCGCCGCCGGGTGACGCCTGCGCATGAAGCGCCATGCCCGCCGGCAGGCGGATCCAGGCCTGCGGCTCCAGCGTTTCGCCATCCAGCGTCAGGCCGCCGCGCAGGAGCAGAAGCTCCAAACCCCTGGTGTTTTCGACCGTGACGCTGGCTCCCGCCTGCCAGTCTTCGAACCGCACTTCCTCATGTCCGTCGTCGAACAGAAGTGTTGCGGCCGCAGCGCCGGCTCGGGGAGGCACGCGTTGTCCTTCGCCCGGTTGGCGCACCGTCTGCGCCTGGTCATCCGCACGAAACTGCCAGAGGCGAACAAAGATCGTGCATCCGTCCTTCGAGGCCGGTACGTGCGACGTGCCGGGCGTGTTGCGGATGTAGGCGCCAGCCGGATAGTCGCCATGTTCGTCCTGAAAAACGCCGTCGAGGACGACGAATTCTTCTCCCCCGGTGTGGGTATGGCGCGGAAAGGCGCTGCCCGGCGCGTAACGCACGATCGAGGTGGCGCGGGCCTTCTCCTCGCCGATGCGGAACAGCATGCGCCGGTCGACACCCGGAGCGGGGCTCGGAATCCAGTCATGCCTGGCTGCATGGACGATAATGGGAAGCGTGAAATCGTCGTTGATGCGCATGATCAATGCTCCGCCGGTTCAGCGCTGATATGAAAAGCCGTCCGTGGCAGAAATGCAATCAGCAGCGGCGCGACCAGCCGAAGCAAGACAGCAGCCCGCCGGACAGGAACGAACCGACAGTCATTGTACCAGAGACCGCGAAGTCGTTGAACGGTTGGACCCGCGCCTTTTTCTCGCGACGATGACATTCCAGAACCATCGCCGACGCGCCGATGACGCCGAAATTCCCGCCCATCCAGAGTAGAGCTCCGATTCCGAAGTTCGCAAGCTATCGTGGCCCCTCTGATGCGAACTTCGGAATCAAAGGAGCTCTAGCAACTTATTGATTTGAGTAGCGGCTTTGAATTTGAAGTTCCTATAACGAACTCGCGGCGAAACTGATAGGAACTTCAAATTCGCCGCACTAGGCTGAGCGTCGCCTTGAAAATGTGCGACACCGATGCCGAACAGACCGAGGAAGCAGCCGCGATGAGTCCAACAGTCACGACGGCGGGAGCGCCTCCGCTCGACCGATAGAACAATCTATGCAATGGGCGTCGGCCGCTGCCAGGCATTCGAACGGCGATTGAAGCGGCTCTTGTGCTCCATCCATCCAGGGAGTGGCATGCCGTCCCGATGCCGCCCGCCCGCCTCGGCCCCTGCCCAAGCTGCGATTGCACCAAGCAGAAGACTGGCGGCGACTGAAAACGCCAGGATGAGCGAGCTTGCCCGGGCATGTGAGATCGCGCGCTTTGCATTCGCAATGCTCGTATCGACCCGCCGCTCGGCATCCGCACCGGTCAATCCCGTAACCCCGGTCACGATCTGGACCAGATAGGCACGATCGTCGGCGCTGACGCCGCTATGGCCTGAAGACGTGAGCAAAATCCGTCCTGCCTCGGATCGAACCGGCTCAAGCTCAGCACTCGGCAACCGTCGCGGCGCACGAAGGAGATGGTCGATCTCGTAGCTCAAGACGGAAGGTTCGGATGAAGAGGGGCGTGCTGTTAATGGGCTTGTGTGGCTTGCGACCGAAACCGCTATCAGCGCTACCAGAATTACGCCAAGAACAACCGCCAGCGCCCACGACCCTATGCCATGCCAACCATCGCGGCGTTCGATCTCCTCTGCTGCGGCGGCGGCGTAGGGAAGCCGGGTCCGACCCGCGAGGTAACCGCCGCATCCGAAGCTCACCAACGCGACGAGAATCATAAAAATTCCCGAAAGCAACCACAACGCTACCGAAGCATCGCGCCATGTGGGTGAGGCCGAACTGACGCCAAGACCAACGGCCGTTCCGAATGCAATCAGGATGGAGGATATAGCCGCCGCCGTGAATGCGCCGAGCACGACCGGCGACCAAGCCAGGTGCCACGCGGGATCGATGGTTCGAGAGCCAACGACGGCTCGAGAGTCAACAACCGGATCGGTAGTCGTCATTGCGTTCACCGCAGACCGAAGAACGAAAGAATAAACATGACGATCACGATCAGTCCGACCAGATAGATAATACCACCCATAGGAGCCTCCGACATTGTGAGACAGCGAATAGAACTGATCGGGTTCTCACAGGTTCCAACGAGGAACGGCTTTTATTGATCCGGCGAAGCGCTCGGCTGCAAGCATCGTTGCATCGACGCAGGTTCTCCCGGTTCTGTTGCAGCGCGGCTTTGACTGAAATGCCGCGTGCTTCCCAAAAAAGCCGGATCGCATGCTCACACGACAGCCCCAACATGAAGACGGCGGTTCATGATGGCACGATCTTCACGACTGCGACGGCGACAGGTCGGAACAACATGGTTGCTCGCACTCGCGCCGCCTGATCCGGTTGCCCGCACTTGCAATTCCACCCTTGTTGTCGGCGTCCCGGCGGCTGTAGCGGGCCTGTCCTCAATCAGTTCCGCATTGCGATTCCCAAACGAGCTGCGACCCGCCGTGCTGACGTCTCCCGCTGGGCCGTGATGCCTCGCACGGAATCACGCGCTTGTTGCAGAATCCTGGCCGGCGCGGTCTCGGGCGTGCCGCTGTTGAAGGGCGGCTCTGGCGCATAGGCCATATAAAGCTGGATCGCCTTTGCAGCGTCCTCGCCGCGCAACTCCGCTGCAAGCCGCAGCGCGCCGTCGATGCCGGCTGTCACGCCGGCGGCAAAGACGTAACTGCCATCCACCACCACGCGCTCATTGACGGGAATTGCGCCGAACAACGGCAGCAGATGAAATGAGGCCCAATGGGTCGTAGCCCTGCGCCCCCTGAGCAGGCCGGCCGCGCCACAGATCAGTGCGCCCGTGCAGACGGAAAAAATCCTGCATGCGCCAGCCGCCTGTTGTCTGATCCAGGCAAGCACCTCGGCGTCCTCCATCAAGGCTTCCTGCCCGAAGCCGCCCGGCACGTGCAACACATCGAGCGGCGGCGCCTCTGGAAGAGCAGCGTCGGGCGCCAACCGCAATCCCTTGACGTCGCGGACAGCGTTCATCGTCTTGCCGTAGATGCGATAGGTCGAATTTGGAATGCGCGACAGGACCTCGAACGGCCCCGTCAAATCGATCTGATCCAGCCCGTCGAACAGCAGCGAGCCGATCTGCAAGTGAACATCATGAGCAATCATTTCCGTCTCCGCGATCCCGAATAGACAAGGCAAGCCTATCGCGGCATCTTCCGGCCATGACGCCAAAGAGCCCACGTTTCCCGCCAGGCAGGAATCGCATCGTCGAGGTCCTGGCCTTTCCATCGGTGCAGCTGCTCGATGTCACCGGACCGGTCCAGGTGTTTTCGTCCGCCAACGACTTCATGGCCGAGGCCGGCGAGGTCAAACCCTACACCATCCGCATCGTCGCGCAGGGCGGCGGCAGCGTCGAGGCGACGGCTGGCGTAGCGCTTGCGGTAGATCCGCTTTCGCCGGTGGATGCTGAACTGGACACACTCGTGATCGCCGGCGGCGGAGGCGTCGATGTATCGGCCTCGGATGCGACGCTGGTGGATTGGGTGCGCCAGCGCGCCAGGCACGCCCGCCGCACTGCTTCGGTCTGCACCGGCGCCTTCCTGCTCGCCGCGTCGGGCGCGCTCCATGGGCGGCGGGCGGTGACGCATTGGGGATTCTGTGCCGAACTTGCCCGGCGCTTTCCTGCCGTTCAGGTCGAGACCGATCCGATTTTTGTGCACGACGGGCCGGTCTGGACTTCCGCCGGGGTGACGTCCGGCATCGATCTCGCACTGGCGCTGGTGGAGGAGGATCTCGGCCGGTCGATAGCGCTGGCGGTCGCCCGCTATCTGGTCGTGTTTCTGAAGCGGCCGGGCGGTCAGGCCCAATTCAGCGAGTTTCTGTCGTTGCAAACCAGCGAGGACAGGTTCGGCGAACTGCACGACTGGATCAGTAGCCATCTCGCCGGCGACCTTTCGCTTCCGGTTCTTGCGAGGCAAGCCGGCATGAGCGAGCGCAGTTTCAGCCGGCACTATGCGGAATCGACCGGACTGACGCCGGCACGTGCGGTCGAAAAGCTGAGGGTGGAAGGGGCGCGGAACCTCCTCTCGGAAACGCGTCTGCCGGTCAAACGCATTTCGCAGCGTTGCGGCTTTGGCTCGGAAGAGACGATGCGCCGCAGCTTTCAGCGCCTGCTCGACACTACGCCGCAGGATTATCGCGCCAGGTTTGCTTCCTGAGAAACCTCGCGTTTCATCGGAAACCCGGTGCGGCGACCCTGCTGCCGCCGCGCCGATGCAGTCGCCTCTCTTTCAGCCGTCAGGCATACTGCTGAAGGTGCGCCTCCAGCGGCGGGTTCGTGACGCTGCCGGCGTAGTTCGTAATCGTCGATGCGGCAACGATCGTGATCACTTCGAGCAGAAGATCCTTGCCGAAACCAGCCGCCAGAAAGCGTTGGACGTCCTCATTGCTGAGGCGGCCGCGCTTTTCAATCAGCGTTCGCGCCAACGTCGAGAGCGCGCCGAGTTCGTCGTCCGACGGCGAGCGGCCGCCACGTATCGCCTCGATGTCGGCCGGATCGAGGCCTGCCTGCAAGCCGAGCGCGGTGTGGAACGCGACAGCCCAGGCGCAGCCGTTGGTGACAGCATCGGTGAGAAGCACGGTCTGAATCTGCGGTTCGCTAAAGCTACCGCCGTGAACCTTGTCGAAGATGCCGAGAAAGCTCTGCACGAGCACGGGCGAGGTCGCCATCGCCGCTGCGAGATTGGGGATTGCGCCGAACCTGGCCTGCACGTCACGCAGGGTGGACCTGGAGCCTTCGGGCGCGGAGTCGGTTGTATGGACCGGAAAACGTTCCATGTGATTTTTCCTTTTACATAGCTCTGGGGGCGAACTCGAGCTTCTGCGCATCGCCGCGTCATGCGGCGAAAAGCGACGTCGAACCAATTCGATGAGGTTATCTAGCCACAGGCGGCGAGAAAGCCTCGCCAAAGTCCCCACATTCCGCGCCAACGACGAAAATCAACCGGCGACGCGCTTCTCTCGCATCTAGCCGCGAATGCCGTGGCTTCCCGCAAAGCCCGGCTAATTGACGGGCTTGATGCCGGCGTCCTTGATCACCTTCGCCCATTCCGGAATTTCTTTCTTGATGACCGCCGAGAATTCGCCCCGAGTATTGCCGATCGGCTCAAGACCGAGCTCATCGAACCTCTGGCGCATGTGCGGCAATGCGAGCGCCATGACGGTTTCGTCGTGCAATTTATCCAGAACGTCCTGCGACGTGCCGGCGGGCGCGACCAGGCCGAACCACGGCACAGCCTCGAAGCCGGGATATCCGGATTCCGCCATCGTCGGCAGGTCCGGCGCGAGCGGCGAGCGCTTGATCGAGGTGATGGCGAGCGCGCGCAATTTTCCTTCCCGCGCCAGCGGCAGCACGTTGACGATATTGGCGAACGACATCGTGATGCGATGAGCGAGCAGATCCGGCATCAGCGCCGTCGTGCCGCGATAGGGCACCGATTTGATATCGAGATGCGCCATGTATTTGAACAGTTCGGCGCCCAGATGCTGCGACGTGCCAACGCCGGCATGACCATAGGATAACTTGCCGGGGTTCGCCCTGGCGAGCGCCACGAGGTCCGCCACGCTCCTGATCGGCAGTTCGGAGGGGACGGCAAGCACGTTCGCAGCGATGAAGATTTGCGAAATCGGCGCGAAGTCCTTCAGCGGATCGAACGGAAGCGTTTTATACAGGGTTGGATTGATGACGAGCGACGAGTTGCCGCCCATCAATAGTGTGTAGCCGTCGGCGGGGGCCTTGGCGACCTGGGCGGTCGCAATGTTGCCGCCGGCGCCGGGCACATTCTCGACCACGAACGGGGAACCCCACACTTCCGCAAAACGGTCAGCAAAGATGCGCGCCACCAGGTCGGGCGCGGTGCCGGGCGTGAAGCCGACGAGGATTTTGACCGGCCGGTTCGGATAGCTCGATTGCGCCACAGCCGCTTGCGGCGCGAGCAGCAAGAGCAGCGTCGCGAACAGCTTCGGAGCGAATCTCATCGTTTTTTCCATCCGTCCCGCATGACTGTTTGGCGCGGTCTTTGTCCGTGGGTTTGGAAAGTGTGGCAGCGGCGAACGGCGTCTGCAAGACGTCTGATCGCAAGTGTCAGTAGCGCGTGATCTGTCGCCTGTTTGTAGCTCGTGAAGTGTCGTGTTTTTAGTGCCCTGGAACAAAGGGGGCACGATGGGCACGGCATCCATTCACGAGGGTGTACGACGGATGCGGTTTTCAAGTTTGCTG
>NZ_DAHUXJ010000158.1 GCF_027307225.1 Bradyrhizobium sp.
GCGGGAAAACGTCTTTCTGCGGCCCAACGGCGAGCGCAACGACGACCGCAACGCGCTTGACCCCGAAGCCGTCACCAGCCAGGTGCAACTCGTGCTGTCGCGCGATCTCGCGCGCGACATTATCAAGAAGAACAAGCTGGCGGAACGACCGGAATTCGATCCGGTGTTGAGAGGATTTTCCCCGTTTAAATCGCTGCTCGCCTTGATCGGGATCGGGCGCGATCCGATTTCGCTGACGCCGGAAGAGCGCGTGCTCGATGCCTATTATGACCGCCTGGCGGCCTACGCGGTCGACAAGTCGCGCGTCATCGTCATCGAATTCCAGTCGCGCGATTCCGACCTCGCGGCGCGCGTCGCCAATTCCATCGCCGATGGCTATCTGGTGCTTCAGCAGGATGCGCGACGGGATCAGGCGAGGTCGGCCGGGCAATGGCTCTCGGGCGAGATTGACAGCCTGCGCAAGAAGGTCTCGGACGCTGAATCGCGCGTCGAGGATTTTCGCTCCAAGTCCAGCCTGTTCGTGGGCACCAACAATACGATGCTGTCCAACCAGCAAATGGGCGAGTTTAATACGCAGTTGAACAATGCGCGGGCGCTCAAGTCCGATGCCGAATCCAAGGCGCGGCTGATCCGCGAGATGATTCAGAGCGGCAAGCCGATCGAGGCCTCGGAGGTACTGAACTCGGAACTGATACGCCGGCTGAGCGAACAGCGCGTGACGCTGCGTGCGCAGCTCGCCGAACAATCCTCGACGCTGCTCGACAACCACCCGCGGATCAAGGAGCTCAAGGCCCAGGTCGCCGACCTGGATCACCAGATTCGAGACGAAGCAAGCAAGATATCGCGTTCGCTGGAAAACGATGCGCGCATTGCCAGCGGCAGGGTCGATGATCTCAGCGCCAGCCTCGACCAGTTGAAAGAGCAGGCAAGCTCGGCCAACGGCCAGGACGTCCACCTTCGGGCCCTGGAGCGCGAGGCCAAGGCGCAGCGCGACCTGCTGGAATCCTATCTGGCCAAGTACCGCGAAGCCACCACGCGCGAGAATATCGAGGCCGCGCCGACCGACGGGCGGATCATTTCCCGGGCGAGCGTGTCCAACAGCCCGGCCTATCCGAAGAAGCTGCCGATTGTGCTGCTGGCGACGCTGGCGACCCTGATGCTGTCCACTGGCACAATCGTCACCGGGGAGTTGCTGCGCATGACCATTCCGCGCGCCGCCGCAGCGCTCGGGTCGATCCCGGTTCCCCTGCTTGGCACTGCCGTTGAAATCGTTGCCCCACAGGTCGAACCCAGGTTTGCTGAGGCCAGGCCCGCCGAACGCAAGCCTGCCGAACCTAAGTCGGCGGCCGAACCTGTTGCCGCTCCGCTGGCGCCGGAGATCGATTCCGAGTCGGCGGAAGTCGAGCAGCTTGCAGAGCGGCTGCTCGCCGCAGGTGGCTCAGCGCGCAAGCTCACGATTCTTGGCACCGCTTCGAGCCAAAGCATCACGCTTACCGCGCTGACGATCGCACGTCTGATGACACGCAGCGCCAAGGTCATCGTGGTTGACCTCGCCGCTACCTCGCCAACGATCTCGGCTGTCTCCGTCGATCCGAATGCACCGGGATTGGCCGAATTAATGCAGGGCGAAGCGTCGTTTGCGCAGGTGATCACCAAGGATCGGCTGTCGCGAGCGCACCTCGTCAGTTCGGGACGGCCGGGCTCCGATCGCGCGTTGCTGCAATCGCCACGATTGACGCTGGCGGTCGACGCGTTGTTGAAAGTCTATGACCACGTTTTGCTGAACGCCGGCAATGCCTCGGATCTGCCCGCCGATCTCCTGACGGCGCAGGCCCGCGCCGTCGTGGTGCCGGATGCCGCGATGGCCGCCGATGCTCGTCGCTCCATGTGCGACCAGCTCAAGGTGGCCGGCTTCGGCGAGGTGACGATGTTGAGCAAACCGGTCCTGCCATCGGACGCGGTTGATCCGGGCCCGCGGGTCGTAGCCGCCTGATTTCAGTTTGGGAAAAATCAGCGTTAGCTGACGACGCGCCGCAGCCCTTGCGCAAGCCGCAGCAGGGCCGCACTGCCTTTAACAATGCGCTTCGCTCGCCCGGCGATCGACATGACCATGGCGGCGGCGGCGCCGTGCGAACCGAGCGGGATAAAGCAATCGAAGATCGGCTCGTTGGTCTTGCAGAACAGCTTCTTGTAGCTGTCCGACCCGATCCCAAGGTCGAGCGCGCGATACCCACGTTCAGCATAGCGATCGACAATGTGCCGGATCAGGATCAGCCCCGGGCTGAAGCGCGAGTTCGCCGACACGGTATAGGTGTTGAACATCATCGAAAACCGATAGGCGTCGGCCACTCCGGCAAAGAGCGCGATCACCTCGCTATCGCACTCGAGCGCGTGTATCTCGATCACGCGACCGCCGCCCGCCAGCGGAGCGATGCAAGCCTTGCGAATAAAATCCTCGACACCGGGCTCAGCGAAGACGTTGGGAAGATTTTGCTCCGCCATCCGTAGCGGCTTGATACGAAAGAAGGCGTCCAGCAGTCGTCTGATATCGTCGTCGCGGATGGCGGTGTAGTAGCGATAGCCCGGCAACGCCTTGAGCTTGCGTTCCTTGCCCTTGAGGCGCCCGCGCAGGGAATGGCTGATGCGTGCCGTGGCCGGCGCACCCGGCACGATCGTCATCAGCGGGCAATCATTGACGGAGATCTGGCGCGGCAACAGCGACATCGGATTAGGCAGACCTTGCCACGAGAGAGGCTGCTGGTCGAATGCGAGGACGTCGACGCCCGCGCGTTCGCGAATGACGCCAAAGAGAACATCCAGATCGGCGCGGGAAGCCGCCGCGGCGAAATCGCGATTCCACAGCGCCATGTTGAATGTCGCATGCTTGCCGCCCATGAAGTGAACGACACGAATGCCCCACCTTTCTTTTAGCACGAGCGGAAGCAGTAACAACGGCACACGATCGCGATCATAGGCAACGATGACAAGCGGCCGAAGACCTTCGCGCGCTCCAACCATCTGTTGCCAGTGACGAAGGAAATCAAATCGCTGGTAGGGAGTGAAAAGGTGGTGCCGGCTCTCGAGGCCTCGCCAGACGGTCTCGGCCTCATCAAGACCGGTAAAGATATCGATGGCGGCGATGCGGCTTGACGTCGACCGCGCCGAGGTGTCTGCCGTCCGGCTTTCGATCGCGGCAGCCATCGTCATCGCAAATACCTGTCCGCAATGCCAGTTTAGGAGGTTAACTTTTTGCTTCAGTCGACCTTTGCAAAGAAGTGTCAACAAAGGGTAATGACAGTAAAGCTCGGGAAGCCGATCCCGCCGGACAGCCGGGAAATCCGCGCTCTCATTTGAAAATTGGCACTGAAAGTAGAGACGTTGTCATCAGGACCCCTGGCAAGCCTCAAGCTGGAACTCGCTTACATCGGCGGTCATGCATGGTTCAAACGGAAAGGCGCCGGGGTCATCCTGCGCCTTGAGCGGGTCCGGCCCCGCCATTCGGTGCGATTTCAGCCGCGACGATCCAGTGAAATCACCCCCGACTTTCTCGATCGCACTATCCACGCACTGAGGCGTTGGAACTATGACATCATTTCGATGGACGAGGTCTGTCGCAGGGCCGTGACGCTCGCCGCGCGGCAACGTTTCGTTTGCCTGACATTTGATGGCGGTTACAAGGACATCATCACATCCGCTTATCCGGTGCTGTCGCAGCACCGCGTTCCCTTCACCATCTATGTGCCGACGGCGTTTCCCGACGGAATAGGCGAAGCCTGGTGGCTCGCACTCGAACGGGTGATCGCAAGCGAACGGCGTATCAGCCTGGTGATGCGGCGCCAGGAGAGGCACTTCGACGTTCCCGGGTTGGCCGAGAAATATCAACTTTACGAGTTCCTGTCGCACTGGCTGCGCTCGCTCGAGGCCGCAGAACTATCCGCAGCCATCAAGGACTTGTGCACGCGTTACGCCGTCGATCTCGCGGGGCTGTCGAGCGAAGCTGCATTGGACTGGGGCGACCTTGCGAAGCTCGCGGCCGATCCGCTGGTCACGATAGGGAGCGCAACGGTTAACTTCCCCGTCCTGTCGAATATGAAGGATGCAGGCGCGCTCAAGCAAATGACCATGGGGAAGGCGGTCGTGGCGGCCGCACTTCGGCGCGAGGTGAGGCACTTCGCCTATCCGTTCGGCGACCGGCAATCCTGGCAGCGCAAGCACATGGCCATGGCGGAAGAGGCGGGTTTCGTCAGTGCCGTCACGACAATCTCCGGCGTGATTGAGTCGGCAGGGCATACGCCGCTGCTGGCGCTTCCGCGGATCAACTGGGATGGAACGCTGCACTCGTTGCGCGCCATGCGCGTGATCCTGGCCGGTGCCGCGTTGTCTTGAATGCGAGAGCGCCTCAGGAAGGATCCGGCCGCGACATCCAGCTCACGATGGGCATTGCCGGTAACACCCAGCCCAAGCCGGCCACGACATAAAAGATCGCCTGCAATAAGCCCGACTTCGCAAGCCACGGCGTCTGCGCCACCGTCATGCCCATCAGCGACCAGATCGCGGCGAGCAGCAACAGGGCGACGGTTCCCAGTAGTTTTCGGGTACGTATTTTCATCGCGAAACGGGCGTTTGGTCTCGAATGCGTGCTTTGCGCACGGCGGAGGGGCGGACTATAAGGTCCGCCAAACTTCGATCAAGTGTGTTGCCGATGGCCGTCGTTGCTAGCTCCCAAACCCCGGATATTCGCCCAGTTCGCATCTGGCTGATTGCGGTTGCCTTGATGATTGCGGCGATGGTGCTGGTCGGCGGGGCGACCCGGCTGACGGAGTCCGGCCTATCGATCGTGGAATGGAAGCCGGTCGCCGGTGCATTGCCGCCGCTCAGTCAGGCGGAATGGACCGAGGCCTTCGATGGCTACAAGGCGATTCCACAATACCGCCAGATGAACGCCGGCATGTCGCTCGACGAATTCAAGACCATCTTCTGGTGGGAATGGAGCCATCGTCTATTGGGCCGGGTGATTGGCGTGGTTTATCTGCTGCCGTTTCTTTACTTCCTGTGGCGCGGCGGCCCCGGTGCCGAGCTGAAGCGGCGGCTGTGGGGGATCTTCGCGCTCGGTGCGCTGCAGGGCGCGGTCGGGTGGTGGATGGTGGCCTCCGGGCTTTCCAAGCGGGTCGAAGTCTCCCAATATCGCCTTGCGACACACTTGGTGCTGGCGCTGCTTATTTTTGCAGGCATCGTGTGGACGCTGCGAAGGCTCAGAGAGACTGCGGTGTCGGTGGCGCCGTCACGTTTGAAAATCACAGGCGTCGTCTTGCTGGCGCTGACCTTCGTGCAGCTCTATCTCGGCGCGCTGGTGGCGGGCCTTCGGGCTGGCAAGATCTACAACACCTGGCCGGATATCGACGGCGGTTTTATTCCGTCGGCCGCGCGGCTCTTCTTCGACGTGCCGTGGTGGCGCAACCTGTTCGAAAACACGCTGACGGTGCAGTTCGAGCACCGTATGGTGGCTTACACGCTGTTTGCGGTCGTGGTGCTGCATGTGATCGATGCGGCGCGCTCTCGCGTCGATCGCGCGGTGTTGGACGGCGCGCTGTGGCTGTTCGGGATCGCTTCCCTACAGGTAACCCTCGGCATTCTCACGCTGCTCAATCAGGCGCCGATGGATCTTGCTCTCACCCATCAGGCCGTCGCGATCCTTGTGCTGACATTAGTCGTGTTTCAGGCGGAGCGTCTGACACGGGTTCGGCGCGAACCGGCGGGGCAGGCGATCGGCCGGCCGGTTACGCAAATCGGCTAGCGGAGCGCATTGTTTTGCCGCAGGTTTGTGTCGTGCAACTGCTTCGATCGGTGCCACCGGCATGTCAACCCTCGGCTACGAATACGTAGCTGTTGCCATCCCTGGTGAACGTGCCGGCGTTCGGCATCAACCAGTGCGTTCCTGAAATCGTGAGTTTGTCGGCGACCGCACGATCGAAGATCTTCTTGCGCGTTTCGACGGCCATTTGCGGATCCTGGTCGATGGCAAGCTGCCACTCCGGATTTGCATGAATCTGGGGCGCAAAATTAACGACGTCGGCGCTGATCAGAAACTGTTTGTCGCCGGACGACAGCAGGTGCGTGACCATCCCCGGGCTGTGGCCTGGCGCCTGTACGACGCGTACTCCAGGCAGGAGTTCCGGTTCTCCTTCGAAGAGCCTGACGTTTTTCCACGTCGCCAACGTAGTCTGAATGCGCCTGGCGAGACCTTTGCGCGTCGGTCCGAGATCGAGCGTCTCGACGCCCGGGCGTGTCCACCAGTTCATCTCCGCGGCGGGTATCACGACCTCGACATCCGGGAAGACTTGGGCATTGGTTTCATTGTTCATGAGGCCATAAATGTGGTCGCCATGAAGATGGGAGATGAGGATGGTCTTAACTGCCTTCGGATCAAGCCCAGCTGCCGCCATACTTTCGAAAAGCCGGCCCGTCCCCGCACCATAGACCGTATGGCCGCCAGTGCCCGAGTCGATCAGGACCAATTGATCGCGTAGCTTGACCGCCATGACGATATATCGCCGAGGCCACTGACTGTCGGGTCGACCGGCGGTCCGCAGCACGGTCTTGACCTGTTCAAGGCCGACATTCCTGACCACACCTTCCGGCAGCGGAACGTCACGCATGCCGTCAACAAGCGAGAAGATTTCAATGTCGCCAACTTTGTATTTGCGGAATAGTTGTGTGGTTGACTGTTGCGCAAGAGCCGTGCCGACAAAAGCGATCGGCTTGTCGAGTCCAAACGCGGCGTAGGAACCGGCTGCGCCAAGTATCATGTCGCGACGTGAGATCTCGAACATCGTTCGGCCCTCCCTTCCGACTGAATGATCAAGCATACCGTAAGGGACGGGCACCGGACAATGTAGCTTTTCGGTCACTTTTGTCCGCGGGCTTTCCAGGCTGCGCGCTGACAGCAACCGGTGCCGGTTATTCGCGTTTGGCGAATTCGCCGCTAGGTAGTAGCGAAAGTCAAATCCCTTCCACTAGCAATAACCGAGCACGCCGCAGGCGTAGGGAAGCCGGAACCGGAAGTTGATATTTTCGCCGCCGTAATAGGGGCCCTGATAATCATACGAATGGTTCGAGCCGTAGTAGCCGGGGAGTGTAGACGATCCCAGCAGGATCGGCGTGTGCGGCGGCAAGTGGACGATAGGAAAGGCTTCCGACGGCGTGAAGAAGAGCTCCGAGTCCTTCTCAACGTGAGCAATCCGGCCATGGCGCGGAGCTTTGCCGTAGCCATCCGGCATATCGGCGGCTGAGGCCGGGCCAATGACAAACGCTGCGACCGCAAACAAAGATATCCAGCGCCACATGGTTCCGCTCCGAATCATCCGTTGACGATTCAATCACCTTTAGGCGGAGCGAGTGTTAACGCGGTCTGAACTCAATCCTCACGCCGCAGGGCTTGATCGAGATCGGCAATCAGGTCTTCCTTGTCCTCGATCCCGATGGACAACCGCACCAGGTCGGGTGCCGCGCCTGCTTTGGTCTTGGCGGCATCGTCGAGCTGGCTGTGGGTGGTCGAGGCCGGATGAATGACCAGAGAACGGGTGTCGCCGATATTGGCGAGATGCGAGAACAGTTTCAGGCGCGAGACCAGGTCGACGCCGGCGTCATAACCACCCTTGAGGCTGAAGGTGAAAACGGCGCCTGCACCCTTCGGTGCATATTTGCGCGCGAGGTTGTTGTACTTGTCACCGTTCAATCCCGCATAGTTGACGGCAGCCACAGCCGGATGTGAAGCGAGCCACTCGGTGATCGCCTTGGTGTTCTCGCAATGCTTCTGCATCCGCAGCGGTAACGTCTCGATGCCGGTCAGGATGAGAAATGAATTGAACGGCGAGATCGCCGGGCCCAGATCGCGTAGGCCCAGCACGCGGCAGGCGATGGCAAAGGCGAAGTTGCCGAACGTCTCCTGGAGCTTGATCCCGTGATATTCCGGCCGCGGCTCGCTCAGGATCGGATATTTGTCGTCTTTCGACCAATCGAAGGTGCCCGCATCGACGATGATGCCGCCGAGCGAGTTGCCGTGGCCGCCGAGAAACTTGGTCAGCGAGTGCACGACGATATCGGCGCCGTGATCGATCGGGCGGATCAGATAAGGCGTCGCCAGCGTATTGTCGACGATCAGGGGAACGCCTGCCTTACGGGCGACGGCGGCGATCGCTTCGATATCGGTGATTGTGCCGCCGGGATTGGCGATCGACTCGATGAAGATTGCCTTGGTTTTTGGCGACACCGCGCGCTCAAAGCTTTCGATGTCGTCCGGATCGGCCCACACCGCGTTCCAGCCAAAACTCTTGAAGGCATGGGTGAACTGGTTGATCGAGCCGCCGTAAAGCTTGCGTGCCGCGATGAACTCATCACCGGGTTTGAGCAGCATCTGGAAAACCACGACCTGCGCTGCGTGACCGGATGCCGTTGCCAATGCTGCGGTGCCGCCTTCGAGCGCTGCGACGCGTTCTTCCAGCACGGCCTGCGTCGGATTGCCGATACGGGTGTAGATATTTCCGAACGACTGCAAGCCGAAAAGCGAGGCGGCATGGTCGGCATCGTTGAATACGTAAGACGTGGTTTGATAAATCGGCGTTGCCCGCGCGCCGGTGGTGGGGTCGGGCTGCGCGCCCGCGTGCACGGCGAGGGTGGCGAAGCCGGGGGAACGATCGGTCATTGGTGTTTCCTGCGTCAGATCATCGAGCAACTAGGGATATGCTGATGTTGCCTGACTTCCGCGTCAAGGCAGACAAGCCATTGACAGCCCTGTTTGGAATGGCCTGTCGGCTTCGCTGTCGCTTGCGCGTTTGCAATCAGCTTGGGTCGGTTCTGTTTTTCGCAGCGCGGTCGGCTGCGGAGGTTGCCCCGCCGCCAACGCTGGTTCGGCCGAGTGATAGCCGCATGCCTTGCGTGGGCATCGGTGCGCGTTTGGAACTCAGCGTACGCGAATTCACGCCCATCCAGGATATTTCCGAGGATAACCGTCCGTATTCGATTTTTGGGCACCGATTCATCACGACCTTCATGCCGGCAGCTTCGGCCTTCTCTGCTGCGGCATCATCGCGTGCGCCGAGTTGCATCCAGATCACCTTCGGCAACGGCATCATTTTCAATGCTTCATCGACAGCCGGCATGATGTTGGTCGAGTTGCGGAAGATATCGACCATGTCGACAGGGCGGTCGATATCAAGCAACGAGGCGACGAAGGGCTTGCCCAGCAGGCTCTTGCCGACATGGCCGGGATTGACCGGAATCATGTCGTAGCCGCGCTGCGCGAGATATTTGAAGGCGAAATAGCTCGGCCGCACGTTGACCGGCGAGGCGCCGACCATCGCAATCGATTTCACGCTGTTGAGAATTCCGCGAATGTAGTTGTCGTCGTAGCTATCGTGGTTCATTTATCCTGCCATTTCGGCTCGCGCTTCTCGATGAACGCGCCGATTCCTTCCTCGGCGTCGCGCGCCATCATGTTTTCCGTCATCACTTCCGCCGCATAGCGATAGGCCTCGGCAAGGCTCATTTCGGCCTGCCGGTAGAATGCCCTCTTGCCGATTCTGATCGTATGGGCGGACTTTCTGGCGACCTTCCGGGCCAGTTTGATCGCCGCATCTCGCTCGTGGCCTGCCGGCACGACGTGATTGACGAGGCCGATGTCGCGCGCGGTCGTCGCTGAAATCGGTTCGCCGGTGAGCAGCATTTCCATCGCTTGCTTGCGCGGAATGTTGCGGGTGAGCGCCACCATCGGCGTCGAGCAGAACAGGCCGATATCGACGCCGGGTGTAGCAAAGGTCGCAGCCTCCGATGCGATTGCGAGATCGCAAGTAGCAACCAGCTGGCAGCCGGCGGCGGTGGCAATGCCCTGGACTGCGGCGACCACGGGCTTCGGCAAATGGACGATGGTCTGCATCATGGTGCTGCAGGCCGTCATGATCTCGGCGAAATAAGCGCGGCCGCGATCGGCGTCGCTGCGCCGTCCAGTCAGTTCCTTGATGTCGTGCCCGGCCGAAAAAGCTTTGCCACTCGCGGCAATCACGACGGCCCGCACGGACGCGTCATCGTGGATGTGCCGCAATTGCGCAGTGAGCGCGGCTATCAATCCCTCCGAGAGGCTGTTGCGGGTGCTGGGCCGGTTGAGCGTCAATACCGCGATGTCACCAACCTGTTCACGCAACAGGATCGGCGGTTGCGAAGGCGATTGTGAAACGGGGGCGCGCGAGGTCTGGCTTGTCATCGAATTCTTCGCTGGCTGGCAAGATAATGGGCTGACATCTCAACCTAATGTAATAAGCAGGCCGAGGCGAGGGCAGGGGCCAGTGGGGTGGATTTGACATTCGCTACCTCGTAGCCTGGAACCCGCAAAGCGAATGTCAAATCCAAAACTCCACTAGAAACCTATACTTGCTGGTGGTCCTTTGATTCTAACATTTGCAAGAGTGCCATCCACACCGGGCAAATGTTAGAATCGGACCGCTGAGCATGACAATTGCAAAAATGACGGTATCTGAGCTCGAGAAGTTCCTGCGAACCGAATTTCCCCAAGCCTTTAGTGGCGACGATATTCTGATCGAGGAAGCCGATGGCATCTCTTGCAGGCTCAGGCAACGCTATGGCGAGCAGATGCTGCGCCCCGGAGGGACGATTTCCGGCCCCACGCTGATGGCGCTTGCGGATTTCGCCATGTACGTCGTGCTGCTGTCGGCGATCGGCCCGGTGGGTTTGGCGGTCACGACCAACCTCAACATCAACTTCCTGCGCAAAGGTACGCCCGAACGGGATGTGCTGGCGCAGGCGCGTATTTTGAAGCTCGGCAGGCGATTGGCAATTGGGGAAGTCGGCCTGATGTCGGCCGGATCGCCCGATATTATCGCCCATGTGACCGCGACCTATTCCATTCCCGCTGCTTAGAGATTTTAGTGGTATTATATAACCATATTTATAATAGTTTGTTTTTGCTTGGATTATTTGTTCGGTTTGGCGTTGACGGCGCGGCCGGACCTCTCTAGAAACCGCCGCAGTCTGGCGCACGCAATGTGCGCCTTCTGCTTTTCACGGATTACTCACATGAAAACGTTTTCGGCAAAGCCCGCCGAGGTGACGAAGAAATGGGTGTTGATCGACGCCAAGGGTCTGGTCGTCGGCCGCCTCGCTTCGCTGGTCGCCATGCGCCTTCGCGGCAAGCACCTTCCGACCTACACGCCCCATGTCGATTGCGGCGATCACGTTATCATCATCAATGCGGCGCAGGCCGTGCTGACCGGACGCAAGCGCGAGCAGAAGACCTATTACAAGCACACCGGCTATGTCGGTCATGTCAAAGAGCATACCGCTCGCCAGATTCTCGAGGGTCGTTTCCCCGAGCGCGTGGTGGAGAAAGCGATCGAGCGCATGATTCCGCGCGGACCGCTCGGCCGTGTCCAGATGGGCAATTTGCGCGTCTATCCCGGTGCAGAGCATCCGCACGAAGCTCAGCAGCCTGTGACGCTCGACATTGCCAAAATGAATCGCAAGAACATGAGGGCCGCATAAGATGGCTGAAACCGTGCAGTCGCTCGACCAATTGTCGCAGCTCAAGCCGGCCGCTCCCGAAGCGCCGAAATACGTCAAGAAGGTCGATAAATACGGCCGCGCCTATGCCACCGGCAAACGCAAGGACGCGGTTGCCCGCGTCTGGGTCAAGCCCGGCACCGGCAAGGTGACCGTCAACGCCCGCGAGGTCGAAATCTACTTCGCCCGCCCGGTGCTGCGGATGATGATTCAGCAGCCGCTGATCGCCGCCGCCCGCGCCGGCCAGTACGACGTAATCTGCACCGTCACCGGCGGCGGCCTTTCCGGTCAGGCCGGCGCGGTCCGCCACGGCATCTCCAAGGCGCTCACCAATTTCGAGCCGGACCTGCGCACCGTGCTGAAGAAGGGCGGCTTCCTCACCCGCGATTCCCGCGTGGTCGAGCGCAAGAAGTACGGCCGCGCCAAGGCCCGCCGGTCGTTCCAGTTCTCGAAGCGCTAATTGCTTCGTTAAAATTCGCCGCAAACGCGGTCCATCCGAGAATGCAAAGCGCCCGCTCGCGGGCGCTTTTTCTTTTCGCATTTTAATAATGAGTTGACGCAGTTTTTCCCGAAAACTTGCGCCTGGAGTCAAACGGATTGCCAACGCGGCGGGCCTAGCGTGGCAGTCAGCGGTGGTCTCGCTTCGATCGCAAGACCGCAACTTTGCATCACAAACCTTCGGTGACTCCATGTCGCTCGATACTTCCACGCTCTACACAGTCGCCGCGATGATTGCGGCGCTGCTGGGAATGATGCTTTTATTTTTCGGTTTTCAGGAAAAGATTGCCGCTTTGAAATGGTGGGGATCGGCCTATCTGCTGGGGGCTGGCTCCGTCGCCCTGTGGACATTCGGCAGCACCAGGTTCGGCGATCTGTTCGCGCTTGGTTTGAACGCCACCGGCTTTTTGACCTGCGGAATGGTCTGGCACGCCGCGCGGCTGTTCCATGGCCGCAAGCCGAACTACCCGGGCCTTGTTCTCGGCGCGCTGGTCTGGATTGCCGCCGTTACGACGCTGCCGCCGGGTGCCGAGGCTTTGCGGATGACCATCGGCGCCGGCATCGTCGCGATCTATGCGGCACTCACGGCGACCGAGTTGTGGACCGAGCGCCGCCGCACCTTGCGCAGCCGATGGCCCTCGTTCGCCGTCCCCGTGATGCACGGCTTCGTGCTGATGTTGCCGATCCTGCTCGGCGATCTCCTGCACCCGCGCGATCGGGCCTTCGATCACAGCGTTTGGGTGACGATGTTCGCCGTCGAAGTGGTTCTTTATGCGGTGGGCACCGTCTTCGTGATTTTCATGCTTGTGTCCGAGCGCGCGGTGACCGTGCACAAGAACGCCGCGTCGTGCGATCCGCTCACCGGCATGTTCAACCGCCGCGGCTTTGCCGAAGCCTGCGGGCGGGTCATTGAGCGCGAGGCGAACGGCGGGCGGCCGGTGACGGTCTTGATCTTCGACATTGATCACTTCAAATCGATCAACGATCGTTTCGGCCATCCCGCGGGCGACGAGATCCTCAAGCTGTTCTCGGCCGTCGTGGTGAATAACCTGCGCATCAGCGATCTGTCGGGACGCATCGGCGGCGAGGAATTTGCAGCCCTGCTGCCGTGTCCGCTCGAGGAAGGCGTGATCGTGGCCGAGCGCGTGCGCGAAGCCTTTGAGGCATCCGGCATCGTCTGCGAGGAGGGGCCGGTCGACACCACCGTCAGCATTGGCGTGGCGGGCGGACCGGCCGGCACCGAGCTCGAGGTGCTGCTGGCGGCGGCCGATACGGCGCTGTACCAAGCCAAGCGCAGCGGCCGCAACCGCGTCGAGGCGGCGGAAGAATTGCCGCTGTCGCTCGAACATTGGCGGCGCAAGAGCGCGGGATCTGCCCGTCCGGTCACGAGCGTGCCGCGTCTGGCGTAAGCGGATGGAAGCGGATGGTAACCCCTTGTTTACCGTCCGCTCCGTACCCTTGGGCCTATGGAATCGATCCGCACGCGCAATCCTCAGGCCGCGCTCAGCTCGCTCGAGGCAGCCGCCGCATCGGCCCGCGGCGGTTTCGGCTGCATGTTTTCGACCGCGGCGGAATTCGAAAGCGCCGTCATTATCGAGCGCCGCGCGCAGGGGCGGTATGGTTCGCGGCGGAGCCTCTGGCCGATCCTGATGTTCATCGGCTGCGCGATGATGGTTGTCGGCACGGTTCTGCTGTTCCGCTGAGGGCAAGGCGGCCTTTTTCTTTTTCGCTGGCTCGGCTAGAGACAAGCCTCTGCAAAAGAAGAGGCTGTACCCATGGTCACCGAAATCGCCCAGATCGAAGTCAAACCCGGCACCGAAAACGATTTTGAGGCCGCCGTCGCCAAGGCCAAACCGCTGTTTGCGCGCGCCAAGGGCTGCAGCGGCATGGAGCTTCACAAATCGGTCGAAAAGCCGACGCGCTACCGGCTGTTCGTGAAGTGGGCGACCTTGGAAAACCACACCGTGGATTTCCGCGGCTCGGAAGACTTTCAGGCCTGGCGCGGCCTCGTCGGGCAGTATTTCGCCGCGCCGCCGGATGTCGAGCATACCGAAACGGTGGTGCGTTGATCTTTCACGCTGTTGCGCTGCCTGCGGCGAAGCTTTCCGCCTTGAAGTGATCGATCAGGACCTTGACGATCGCCATCAGCGGCAGTGCGAGCGAAATACCCCAGATTCCGAACACGATGCCGAGCAGGATCTGGAACGCGAAGAGGGTGGCAGGCGGAATGTCCAGCGCCTGCCGCTGCAGGATGGGCGTCAGGACATAGCTCTCCATCGCATGGACGCCGAGGAAGAGCACGAGCGCGCTTAGCGCCGCAACCCATCCCGAGGCGAGGCTCGCCAGCACGACGATGACGCCGGCGACAAGCGCGCCGACGGTCGGGATGAAGGCGAGCAGCCCCGCCTGAATGCCCAGAATGAACGAACCGGGGACGCCGATGATGGCAAGCCCGAGCCACGTCACGGCGAACACGGCCAGCATCACCACCAGCTGCGCGATCAGCCAGCGTTCCAGCGTCTCGCTGATGCGATCGATGATGACGGTGGCGCGGGCGCGGTGTTTCGCGGGCGCCAGATACAGCAGGCCGTTGCGGTAGACGCTGGGCTGCGCGGCAAAGGTCAGGCCGAGGAAGATCACGATGAAGAAGTTGCCGACGGCGTTCAGCGTACCCAGCAGGAGTTTCCAGGTCTGGCTCACGATGGCGCCGCCGCTCGAGGCGAGCTCGCCGGCGTTCGGAAGGTTACGCGGCAGGCTTGTGCTGGCGGCCGGGGAGCCCGATTGTCCCTGCGGTGGATTGCCCAGATCGAAATAGCTGGTGTCGATGCCGTTGCGGTCGAGAAAGCCTTTCACCGTGACAAGCTGCGACTTGATCGTGCCGCTCAGCGCGGTGGCCTGCTGGGCGATGGTCGTGCCACCAAGAAAGACCGCGCCGGCCAAAAGGCCGGCCAGCACCACGCAGACGGCCGCGAGCCGCAGCCAGTGCGGCGCCGAAAGCACGCGCCCGAGCTGAAGGGTCAGGGCGTTGAGCGTCACGGCGAGCAGCATGCCAGCAAAGATCAGAAACAGCGTTGCCGCAAACCACCAGGCGAACGCCAGGAGGCTCGCGAAGGTGACCACGCCGATGCCGCCGACCGCAATGGCCCAGGCGCGATCGTTTCTGGTCTGTTGGCGGTCGCCTGATGTCAGGGGCACGTTTTCGTCTCTACCAAAGTTGAAACTTCACTCTTTCGTCAAATGCGCTCGCGATCAAGCCGGGCGGCGCGTTTGTCCTCGAGCGGCGGTAGCCGGTCAGCCGGCCGAGGGATGAATCCCCCGCAGGGCAGGGCAGCCGTGGAAAGGTGTTCCAAATTGTTGATCCGGCGCGGTTGCAAGGGCATTATTGCCGCCTGGAAGGGTTGCGCGATGGAAGGGGTATGAGACGGAAGCCCGTTGTCGGTGTGATCGGGAATTCCCACCGCATCGAAGGTCGCTTTGAGGTGCAGGCGGTCGGCGTACGCAACCTTCGCGCCATCGCCGAGGTGGCCGACGCCCTGCCCTTGATGTTCGCCGGCTGCCCGGAACTGACCGAGATTGCGGCCCTGCTGGATGTCGTCGACGGCATCGTGCTGACCGGCGCCCGCGCCAATGTTCACCCCACGCGCTTCAAGACCGAACCGCACGCCAGCCACGAGCCCTACGACACCAAGCGCGACGAGGTGGCGCTGACGCTGTCGGAGGCCTGCGTTGCGAGGGGCATTCCGCTGTTCGGCATCTGCCGCGGCCTTCAGGAAATGAATGTCGCCTTCGGCGGCTCGCTCCATCCGGAAATCCGCGAACTGCCGGGCCGCATAAACCACCGGATGCCGCGGCTCGAAAACGGCGAGATCCATCCCGATCCCAAGGTGATCTTCGCCGACCGGCACGAGGTGAAGCTGCTCGCGGGCGGCGCCTTTGCCGAACTGCTGGGCTGCGACACTATCCGCGTCAACTCGCTGCATGGTCAGGGCATCCTCAATCCCGGCGCACGGGTGGTCGTGGAGGGCATTGCGGAAGACGGCACCATCGAAGCGATCCGCATTGCCGACGCGCCGTCTTTTGCGCTCGGCGTGCAGTGGCACGCCGAATATGACCCGCAGCGCAACCCGATCAACCGCGCGCTGTTTGAGGCATTCGGAAAGGCGCTCGCCGGATCCAGGCCCGTCGCGGCGTAGGTGGCTTCTTATCCCTCCCCCGCGGAACGCGCGGGGAGGGTGGCACATCGAGCGCAGCGAGATGTGTCGGGTGGGGGCGCTTCGCTTCATCAAAGAGGTCGCTACTAACGTCCGTCATGCTTGGACCCTGACCCCGGCTCACTTTGAAGCGCAATAGCGCTTCAAAGTGAGCCGACCCTCCCCGCAAGGGGGAGGGATAAGAAAGCACACACCCTCGCGTTCTCGCGGCGTGGGTCGCCCGAGTTTTGAAATCGTCGCCCCCTCGAAAACGGAGGGCGCGGGGAAAGCCGGATGCATAGCCGCACCCGCGGCTCCGCGTGCAAGAAATGAAAGCACGCAGATAAGCTCACCACAGGTTCGGCCGGAGCGATCCGGCTTTCCCCGCACGATTGGTTTTAACGGCTGCTCCG
>NZ_DAHUXJ010000003.1 GCF_027307225.1 Bradyrhizobium sp.
CAGATGCACTTGCAAATCAGTTGCAAAAATGATGAGTTTCCGGCATCTTCTCGCCATGGACGCGCGACCCAACAACTTGCGATCGGATTCCCGGTCGAGATCCGCCTCAGGCCGGATTTCCGGGACAGCCTGGCGTACCGATCGCGGTCCGCCCTCGCTGGCGGAGGCCTTTGGCTCGATCCACACGGCTCCAAAAGGTCCGTTCTGGCGCAAGCTGCTGGCCTTCCTCGGTCCCGGCTATCTCGTCGCCGTCGGCTATATGGACCCCGGCAACTGGGCGACGTCGCTCGCCGGCGGTTCCAAATTCGGTTACGCGCTGCTGACGGTCGCGCTGTTGTCGAACGTGATGGCGATCGTCCTGCAGTCGCTGTGCACGCGGCTTGGGGTGGGCGCCGGCCGCGACCTCGCGCAGGCCTGCCGCGATTCATTTCCGCGCTGGATTTCACTGCCGCTGTGGGTGTCTGCGGAACTTGCGATCACGGCGACGGACCTCGCCGAAGTCATCGGAACGGCGATCGGCCTTAATCTATTGTTTCACATTCCGCTATCGATCGGCGTCATCCTCACCGCGGCGGATGTGTTCTTGATCCTGGCGCTGCAAGCCTTCGGCTTTCGCTGGATCGAAGCCTTTGTTGTCGCGATGTTAGCTGTGATAGCGGCCTGCTTTGCGGTGCAGATCGCACTCGCCCATCCCGATTGGGGCGCGGTGCTGCGCGGCTTCGTGCCGACCTCGGATATCTTCGCCAACCATGACATGCTCTATCTCGCGCTCGGCATTCTCGGCGCGACTGTCATGCCGCATAATCTCTATCTGCATTCAGGACTGGTGCAGACCCGTTTCGTCGGCGAGACCGGGCAGGAGAAGCGCGAGGCCATCCGTCTTGCGACCATCGATTCCTCGATCGCGCTGTGTTTCGCCTTCGTCATCAACGCCTCGATCCTGATCCTGGCAGCCGCTACGTATCACCGCTCAGGACATCTCGACGTCGCCGAGCTTGATCAGGCGCATGCCTTTCTGGCGCCGCTGCTTGGCTCGACGCTCGCGCCGACGCTGTTTGCCGTCGCGCTACTCTGCTGCGGATTGAACTCCACCATCACCGCGACCCTGTCAGGCCAGATCGTGATGGAGGGTTTTCTGAACTGGCGCATTGCGCCATGGCTGCGGCGACTCGTGACGCGAATGATCGCGATCGCGCCGGCGGTGGTGGTGACGCTTTGGGCCGGCGAGAAGGCGACCGGTCGTCTCCTGATCCTGAGCCAGGTGGTACTCAGCCTGCAACTACCGCTCGCCGTGGTGCCGCTGGTGATGTTTACCGCGAGCCGCCGCAAGATGGGGCAGTTCGTGGCGCCGCGCTGGCTGAGTGGCCTTGCGATCGCTACGGCCGCCGTGATCATCATCCTCAATGCCAAGCTGGTTTGGGATCTTTGGGACTTTCAAGCGCCGAGGTGAGTCCGTATCCTCCCGGCCCATCAGCTTTAAAAACCGGGAGAGGCGCCTTGAAGAAGTTCATGCTGTTGACGGTCGCGCTGCTGTGGGTTCATCCCGCCGCCGCAGAAACGTTTCCGCTGTCGCCCGCCGGCGTGAAGACGCTGGCGCCCGAGGGCGCGATCAAATCGACCGGCACCTGGAATCTCGGCACGCGGGCAGGCGATTTCGTCTTCATTGCCGGCATGCGAGGCATCGACCCGAAAACCAATCATCTCGTCGATGGCAACGAGGCGCGCATTCGCCAGGCCTTCGCTAACATGAAATTCATCGCCGAGTCCGAAGGCGCAAGCTTACACGATGCGGTGCGCATCGTGGTCTATGTGACCGACATGTATCGCTTCCGGCCGATCGTAAACAAGATCCAGGAAGAGTTCTGGGGGAAGGGGCCGTACCCGCCGCGCACCATCATCGAGGTGCATCGTCTCAATGACGATGATATCTGCGAGGTTCAGGGCACATTCTACGCGCCAGTGAAGAAATAGCGGGGCGAGACCGTTGCTATGAATCAACTCCTGTGGGAATTGCCGGTCCCGTCGTCCTCTCAAACTAAAGGTCCCACGCTTAACGTATTAGTGGGGCGAGAGTGCGAAATCGCGTATTACATTGAGACAGACGATGGAGATCGAAAGGAAGCTTTGATATTTGAAGGTGTCGAAGCTTTCAAAACCACCTACATGACGGCGCGCAGCGTCGACATGATAGAGATGGCATACGACAGGCTAGTACGAATTGAAGCGTCGCCGTGGCTTGCCGAAACAACGAAAAATTCCGATCCCTACTACCAGAGCAGGGAGGGAGAGGCACGGAAGCTACAGCACCTCATGATCTGTTTTGATGACGGTCCTTGCTACGAATTCATTTGCGCCGGCTTCAAGGTGGCGTGAGAAAATTGGTCCCGTCCGCTAGTCCTGCGGCTCGGCCAGCATTTCGCCTGAGGCCTCGACCCGCATCCAGCCGGCGGGCGCGAGGCGCTGCTGCGGCAGGAAGCGGCCCTTGTAGTCCATCTTCTTGGAGCCTTCGATCCAGTAGCCGAGATAAACGTAAGGCAGGCCTTGCCGCCGCGCGCGGTTGATGTGGTCGAGGATCATGAAGGTGCCGAGCGAGCGGCCCTCTTCGGACGGCTCGAAGAACGAATAGACCATCGACAGCCCGTCGGAGAGCACGTCGGTCAGCGCGACCGCGAGCAGATCGTTGCCGCGTCCGTTGACGGCAGTGTCGACGCCGCGGCGCCGATATTCGATAATGCGGGTTTCGACGTGACTGTCCTCCACCATCATGGCGTAGTCCAGTACCGTCATGTCGGCCATCCCGCCATGGCGATGACGCTGGTCGAGATAGGCGCGGAAGATCGAATATTGCTCGGAGGTCGGCACGGCGCTGCGCTGTTCGCCGACGATGTCGGCGTTGCGGGCCGTGATCTTGCGGAAGTTGCGCGAGGGCCGAAATTCGTTAGCGATCACGCGCACGGAAACACAGGCCCGGCACTGGTCGCAGGCCGGCCGATAGGCGATCGACTGGCTGCGCCGGAAGCCGCCATGGGTCAGCAGGTCGTTGAGGTCGCCGGCCTTGTCGCCGACCAGATGCGTGAACACCTTGCGCTCGTGCCGGCCCGGCAGATAGGGGCACGGAGAGGGTGCCGTCAGATAGAATTGCGGGGTATCACGCGAATGCTGGGTCACGGGATTTCCTGGAACGAAGCTTACACAGCATCGCGCCGCCAAGCTTAACGGTCAATTGGTTTGCAAACCGTTTGCCGGCCGGGTGCGTTTCCCGGTTTTCCGCTAACACGCCGGCTGAGAAGGGAAGCGAACGTTAGAATCGGACCGCCAGGGACTACGAACCGAGGTGTTAATGATCACGGTTCCCAGCACGATATCGTGCAGCAGTCGCCGCCGGCCGTTGAAAAGCCCGACCAGGACCACGAGCGGCGAAAGAAAAGATATGGACACCCAGAACAGCACCGCGTGCATCGCACCCAATACGAAATAGCCGGGCGCGCCGTAAAAGGTGCGCAGTTCCAGATCCATCACACGCATGCCGACGGTCGCCGAATGCGGCCCGCCGAGCGAGGCGCCGTAATAGACGATGGCCCAGATCACCGAGGCCGGCCATGCCAGCCAGAACAGCACCCAGCCGAGCCCGAGCGTAATCACTCCGAACACCGCAATGAAGATGTAGCCGAGGATGACGGGCACCGACAGCACCACGAGGTCGATCAGGAACGCGAACACCCGCCGCGTCAGCACGCCGCGAAACAGTTCCGGCTCGAGGTCCGGATCGAAGGCGTGCGGCGGAACGCCGCTGTCGTTACGCCAGGCGCCGCCAGCGTTAAAAGCGCCGCCAGTATTACGAGCGCCGCCGGTATTTCCAGAACCGCCGTATGACATGATCCTGTTCCTCCAAACGTCGGTGAGGACATGGGAACGGCCAGGGCGGTTGCAAGACCGGCGGTCGGCTGCCGGGCGGAAATATTCTTGCATCTTCGGTGTTAGAAGCCCGAGACAGGTCTACTTCGCAGTTCTGGCAGGATGTTCCGCGGTGGCAAGGGGGAGAGATGAGCACACGGGCAGAATTTCGTTGCCGCTGCGGAGAGGTGCGCGGTGTCGTCACGGATGCTTCGCCGCGGACAGCCAATCGCGTGGTCTGTTATTGTGGCGACTGCCAGGCTTTCGTTCACAAGCTCGGTCGAGCCGATTTGCTCGACGCACACGCTGGCTCCGATATTGTCCAGGTTGCGCCTGCCTCGCTCGCATTCGTGCAGGGACAGGATCGCATCAGGGGATTGCGATTAGCTTCCAAGGGCCTTTATCGCTGGTACGCGAGTTGCTGCGACACGCCGGTCGGTAATACGCTCACGCCTGCGGTCCCCTTCGTCGGTATTTTCGCATCGGCGTTTGATCAAGGCGCGCAGCGCGCGGACGACGTGTTTGGCCCGCCCACGGGCGCCATTCAGGGAAAACACGCCGTCGGCGGCGCGCCGCCGGGTTCGACCGGGATCAAACTGTCGCTGATCCTGCGCGCGCTGGGCAAGATTTTTAGCTGGCGCTTGCGCGGCAAGGCGTGGCCGCATCCATTCTTCGCGCGCGACCGCGATGCGCCGATCTATCCACTCGATGTGCTCTCACGCGACGAGCGCGAGGCGCTGCGCGCCTATTGCGGTCCGCATCCAACGGCGCAAGCTTAACGCGCGGCCCGGCGCTTGCTGCGCGATTTCGAGGGGAGCGCTCTGTCGATATTCTCCGGTAGCTCAGTTGAAGGGGTGTTGCCAGCGGACTATCAAATCGGTGGACGAGCAAGAATCGGCGCGTCTGCGGGTTCCGGACCTGGGAGGCTCCCAAAGCCGGCCGGATCCTTTTCAGTCCGTGTGGATGCGAAATATCATGACGGCACTCTCGACGAACAGCGAAACCGCAAACCCGCCGGCCGTATCGCGCGCACGGACCTTGTGGACCGCCTGTGCGGCGCATGCGTTGCATGATGGCTACACCGATCTGATCTATCTCCTGCTGCCGATCTGGCAGGCCGAGTTTGCGATCGGTTACGGCGCGCTGGCATTCCTGCGCGCGCTTGCGGCGGCTTCGATGGCCGGACTGCAGCTGCCGATGGGCCGCGTCGCCGAGCGTATCGGCGGCCGCGCGACGCTCGCGCTTGGCACGGCGCTTGCGGCCATCGGCTACGTCATTGCCGGCTATTCGGCGAGCCTCATCGGACTCTGCATCGCGCTGGTCATTGTCGGATGCGGCCTGAGCACGCAGCACCCGATCGCTTCGGCGGCGGTGTCGCGCGCCTATCAGGGCGATGCACGCGGTCCGCTCGGCACCTACAATTTCGCCGGTGATATCGGCAAGGCCGCCATTCCGAGCGGCGCGTCGCTTCTGCTTGCCTGGATGTCCTGGCACCACATGCTGTGGGCGCTGGCGGTACTTGGCGTGATCGTCGCGATTGCGGTGGCGATTTTCCTGCCCGCGAACCTGCGGCCGGTCCACAAAAGTATCAAAGCAGAACCCCACGCCTCCGGTGCGCGCGGCGGGTTTGCACTGCTGCTTGCGATCGGCATTCTCGACTCCAGCGTGCGCATGGGATTTCTGACCTTCCTGCCGTTCCTGCTGAAGGAGCAGGGCGCGTCGCTGGCGACGGTCGGCCAGGCGCTGGCGCTGGTGTTCATCGGCGGGGCTGCGGGAAAGTTTGCCTGCGGCTGGCTCGGTGCGCGGTTCGGCGTGCTTGCAACGGTGCTGTTGACCGAGGCAGGGACCGCAGCCGTCATCGTAGCCGTGCTGATGCTACCACTCGCGCCGACGCTGATGCTGCTACCTGTGCTCGGCGTGATGCTCAATGGCACGTCTTCGGTGCTCTACGGCACCGTGCCGGAACTCGCGCCCGCGGGCCGAACCGAGCAGGCGTTCGCGATCTTCTACACCGGGACGATCGGCGCCGGTGCAACCGCGCCGATCCTGTTCGGCATTCTCGGCGATCACATCGGCGCGCGTGGCGCGCTGATGGCGACCGCCATCACCGCTGTCGTGATCCTGCCGCTCGCGATCGCATTGGCGCCGAAGTTGCCGGCGCAGGATCCATCGGATGGCTAGGTGTTCTTCTTCAACCGTTCCGCCGCCTGCGGCGCGAAATACGTCAGGATGCCGTCGGCGCCGGCGCGTTTGAAGGCGGTCAAGCTTTCCATGATCGCCCGCTCGCCGTCGAGCCAGCCGTTATTGATCGCTGCCATCAGCATCGCGTATTCGCCGGACACCTGGTAGACGAAGGTCGGCATGCTGAAGGTTTCTTTGACCCGCTGCAGGATATCGAGATAGGGCATGCCCGGCTTGACCATCACCATGTCCGCGCCTTCGGCGATGTCGAGTTCGACCTCGCGCAAGGCTTCGTCGGAATTGCTGCAATCCATCTGAGAGGTGCGCTTGTCGCCGGTCAGCGTTTTCGCCGAACCGACCGCGTCGCGGAACGGACCGTAAAAGGCCGAGGCGTATTTCGCGGCATAGGACATGATCTGCACGTCGAGGAAACCGGCCGCGTCCAGAGCTTCGCGAATGGCGCCGATGCGGCCGTCCATCATGTCGGACGGCGCGATGACGTCGCATCCGGCTTCCGCCTGCACCACCGCTTGCCGCACCAGCACCGCAACCGTGGCGTCGTTGAGGATCCTGCCGTCTTCCAGCAATCCATCATGGCCGTGGCTGGTATAGGGGTCGAGCGCGACGTCGCAGAGCACGCCGAGATCGGGAAATTCCTTCTTGATCGCGCGCACCGACTGGCAGACCAGATTGTCGGCGTTGACGGCCTCGGAGCCGTGATCGTCGCGCAAGCTTGGATCGGTGTAGGGAAAGAGCGCGATGCAGGGGATGTCGAGTTGCATCGCGCGCTCGGCTTCGCGCACCGCCTGATCGACCGAAAGCCGTTCCACGCCGGGCATCGAGGCGACCGGGTTGCGCTTGTTTTGGCCATCCGAGACGAACAGCGGCCAGATCAGGTCGTTGGTGGTAAGAACATTTTCGCGCACCATGCGTCGCGCCCATTCCGCCTTGCGGTTGCGGCGGGGCCGGATCGCAAGATCGAGCGACGGGGCGGAGAGGGTGGCGTCGCGTCGCGGCGTATCGCGCATTTCGATCGGACGCCCGAATTTGATCGCCATTTGCTGTTCTTTCTTTCGGATGGCTGGCTGCCGCTGCAGCGGTTGAACCGAATATAGCATTCTGAGCCAGCCTCGCCAGTGTGGCGACACTGACGTTCCTTTCAGTCTTGCAGCGAGCGCCTCAAAGGAACGTCAGAGTCAAAGCCACACTAGAATCATATAGTTGCCAGTGTCCCTTTGGTTCTGACATTCGTAAAAGTGCCTGCCGCGATATGATACGAATGTCAGAACCGGGACACTGGCTATTGGCCGTAGCCGACCCGATTGATTTTATCGGCCCGGGAGGCCATGACTGGCCTTAACCAGCCCGATTGGTCACAAGCCTGAAGATGTCCGACACGCCCACGCGCGATTCCTCCCGAGACCACGCGATATCGATCGATGCGATATCGTCGGAACGCATCGAGTCCGGCGATAATGTCTGGACCGGGCGGCTGGTGCTGTTCCTGCGTATCATGGCCGTCATTTCCGTCGCCAAGGGCCTTTATCACTGGGCGCAGGTCACCGGTTTCGTCGGCGGCGAAGATCAAGCCTTTGAAAACCAGACGCTCGCCTGGCGGGCCTCGACGGTCTATTTCGCCGTGATCGAGCTCGTCGCGGCGGTCGGGCTTTGGCTCGCAACGCCGTGGGGCGCGGTGGTCTGGCTGATCACCGTCGTTTCGATGACGGTGATCGAGCTGATGTTCCCGGCGATCTACGGCGGCAGCCTCCTCATCGTCGCCGCGGAAGCCTTGGTGCTGACAGCCTATCTCGTGCTGGCGTGGATGGCCGCCCGCGAGCGGCCGCCGTAGCTCGAAAAAGTCGCGGTAACCATTCGGTCACCTTCGCCCCCATTGCCACAGCCGTTACGCAGGCGTTTCCAGGTTGCGCCAACCTGTTTCCATATGTGACAGGCCATGCAGACGAAGCGTGAACAGGCGGGTAGCAAGCGTCAATGAAAGGTTGCAAAAGACCCTTGTATTGCAGGCTTAATCCGCGATTCACTGTCCTAAATTCATGATCTCTTTATTCTCTTATTTAAGCTGATCTTCAAACGCGCCCCTTAAGTTTGCGTCTATCAGGCGGGACAAAAGTTTCGTCGAATAAGTCGCAAAGACGACAACAGGGGAAGTGTCATGATGAAAGCCGCAGCAACCGCGGTGGAAACCGTCGAGCGCGCGCCGGGGCAACAGACCCAGGTTCAGCCGCTCTATCTCGAAGCTCTGACTCTGGTGGAACGGCTGCATCGCCGCTTGCTCGATGTCATCAAGGACGAATTCGATCGTCGCGGCCGCGCCGATATCAATTCGGTGCAGGCGCTCTTGCTCTATAACATCGGCGACAAGGAATTGACCGCCGGCGAGCTGCGCACCCGTGGCTATTACCTCGGCTCCAACGTCTCCTACAATCTGAAGAAGCTGGTCGAGCTCGGCTTCCTCGACCATCAGCGTTCGCGCGTCGATCGCCGTTCGGTTCGCATTCGCCTGACCCCGCAGGGCCAGGAGATCCGCAAGATCGTCGACGCGCTGTACCAGAAGCACGTCAAGACCGTGGAACAGGTCGGCGGCATCTCGAACGAGGAATTTGCGACGCTCAACAAGTCGCTGCATCGCCTCGAGCGCTTCTGGACCGACCAGATCCTTTATCGGCTCTGATTTTAGTTGCGGCCAAGCCGGCCACTTAAAAGACCGGCAGCCGCAGCGACCTGGAAGACAACTTCCCCCATCAGCGCACCGGTTCGGATTTTCCGAAGCCGGTGCGTTTTGTCTTTTTTTGCTGCGGTTTCCGGTTTGTCGTTACCTTTCAAGGCTGCCGCAATTGGAACTTTTGCCGATCGGCGCGCTTATCGTTGCGTATCGGAGGACGATAATGCTCGTCGAGCGCGGATTGCGGGTCATGAATGTCGGGGTGGTCAGCGACGCCTATGCGATCGCCGCCGACTATCTGTACCGGAGCGGCGCCGTCGCCGACAGCTTTGCGACCAACGAACAACTGCTCTCGATCATCGTGCAGTTGTTCGAGCGCGGCGAGTTCAACAGGATCAGGCTCGCCAACAAGGCGATTGCGAAATTCGAGGCGGTGGAAAGCGTTGACGGATAAAGCGTCCGACCGATCGCGCTCAATCCACGATTCAAGCTTCACCACAACGCGAGGAATCCATGGAAGCCGCCATCGACCGTATCATGATGACTTATGATCTCTTGCTGAACCGCACTGCGGCCGCCAGCGCCGAGGCGCGGGAGAAGGTCACCCAATATGTCACGACCCTGTTCGAGGCTGGCGAGACGGACATGCACCGCCTCACGGTGTGCGGTCTGACTTATTTGCGCGAGCTGGATGGTTCCAGCAATCCCGTCAAGGCCGGGTACACCGGGCTGTAGGATGGCGCTCTCAATTCATTGATTGCACGAGATCTCTGCGGATGAGCCGTGGGTGAAAATGTCACCCGCGGCTCACTGCCTTTTTGCCGAAACCTCTGGTAAAGCTCTGCGCAATCGGGCCACAAGTGCGCAGGACCCGTCCGGAGGCAACACCATGCTCACGCTTCATCATCTCAACGACTCGCGCTCGCAGCGGATCCTGTGGCTGCTGGAGGAACTCGGCACGCCCTATGAGACGAAATTTTACCAGCGCGACGCCAAGACGCGCCTGGCGCCGCCCGAATTGACGGCCATCCATCCGCTCGGCAAGTCGCCAGTGATCACGGACGGCGATCTCAAAATCGCCGAATCCGGCGCTATCGTCGATTATCTCATTCGCACCTATGGCCATGGGCGGATGATGCCGAAAGTGGGGGCGGCTGACTACGAGGCCTACAATGAATGGCTGCATTATGCCGAAGGCTCCGCCATGCTGCCGTTGATGCTCAACCTCTATGTGTCCCGGTTGAAGGAAGCGGGCGGCCCGCTGCATCCGCGCATCGACAGCGAACTCGCCAACCATCTCGGCTATGCCGACCATGCGCTGACGGGCAGGGAGTTTTTCGTAGGCCAATCGCTGACCGGCGCTGATATCCAGATGAGTTTCGTCGGCGAGATGGCCGATGTCTTCGAGCGGCTGGGGCCGTTTCCCAATCTGAAGGGATGGCTTTCGCGCATGCACGCGCGGCCGGCCTTTCAGCGCTCGATCGAGAAGGGCGGCGCCTACCGTTTTGCCAAATAGAGCCCGGGAAAGGAATGCCGAAGCTGAAAGCGATGAACCGCGTTCGCCTGCTCAGTCTGTTATCCGTCTTCGCCATTGCCGGCTGCACGCAGCAGGCGGGCTTTCTCGCATCCTTTGCCAATCAAACTCCGCCGCCCGCGGAGCGGCTGAACCCCGGAACGGCGCCGCCGGACCAGTGGACGCCGGCGCCCGATGAGACGCCGGACGACGAGTTCCTGCCGAACACCGAGCGCATTTCGAAGATGCCGCGCAAGGTTGGCGAATGTTTCGAGACCACGATCACCGAGATCACCGACCGCTATGGTGAGGACATAGTCCCGCGTCCCAAGAAGAGTCCTGATCCCGGCACCATTGTCCGCTTCTCCAATTCGGGCGTTCAGGTTTCGCTTCGCCGGGAGAAAACCATCGTTAACTCGCAGGTGTTCGACAAGGTCAACATGTGCCTGGTCCAGGTGCCGCAGCAATGTCCCGGCGATCTCCGCGGCCGTGTCTACAAGACAACCAATTTGCGGACCAAGGAGAGCTGGAGCCTCGCCAACGACATCACGAGCTGCGGCGGCCCGGCCGGCTAACGCCGACGGCCCGTGCCGCGCTTCGTCGCACATCTGTCCCCTCATCCGCGCAAGCGGCGTCTCGAAGGATAAGGCCGATAGCGGGCCTCATGGTTCTCCCGGCGATGCAACGCATCGTCCGGCGACGCGCATCATTTTATGCCGCCGTTCGCTAACGGCCTCGCTATCGCTTGGCCTGCTCGGGCGGAGAGCGCTCCTCACCATGAGGGTTTGGCGCAGGACGCGCGACCACCTTTCACGTGTTTGCGATCAAGTGGATGTGCGGACTTATCCGCTAGTGGAGTGGATTTGACATTCGCGACCCACCTAGCCGCAAATTCGGAAAGCGAATGTCAAATCCAAAACTCCACTAGAAACATATTTTCTAGTGGTCCTTTGATTCTAACATTCGCAAAAGTGCTCGCTGAGGAGGGATGCGAATGTTAGAATCGGACCACTACTCCGGCTTTGCTATGAAATGTTGCTGGTCATCACCAGATAGGCCGGCCGTCAACTGACCCGATCGCACACCATGAGCGCGCCGACCCGCCGATCGTTCCTCATCTCCGCCGCCGGCCTCGCCGCCGGTGCGCTGGCAGGACGAGCCTGGGCTGCCGAGCAGCCGCAGACGCCGGATCATCTGCTCGACGAACTGATGCGGGAAAACCAGGACAACGATATCGGCAGCGGCTTCGACAACGCCTCGCGCAAGGTCCGCCTGCCAAAGAAGTCGCTGTCGACGCTCTCGCCCTCGACGGCGGAAACCACCCAGACCTCGATCGCGCAATACGAGGCCGTCGTCGCCAAGGGCGGCTGGCCCGTCGTGCCGGCCTCGGCCAAGGGTTTGAGTGTCGGTGCGAAGAGTGCGGCGGTGCCGACGCTGCGGCAGCGATTGCTGGTCGCCGGCGACCTGGAGCTGAACTCCGGCGCGCCGGCCGTGTTCGATTCCCATGTCGACGTCGCCTTGCGCCGCTTTCAGGTGCGCCACGGCCTGCATCCCGACGGCATCCTGCATGAGGCGACGCTGCAGCCGCTCAATGTTCCGGCGGAGCAGCGGCTGGCGCAGTTGCGCACCAACGCGGTCCGGCTGAAAGCGCTCAGTGGCAACCTCGGCAACCGCATTGTGGTCGCCAACATTCCGGCCGCCCAAGTCGAGGCAATCGAGAACGGCGTGGCCGTGACGCGTCACGCGGCCGTGGCCGGCAAGCCGGACCGGCCGTCGCCGGATGTTCGCAGCAAGATCACCCAGATCAACTTCAATCCGTTCTGGACGGTGCCGGTATCGATCATCCGCAAGGACCTGATTCCGAAGATGCAGGCCGAGCCGGATTATCTCACCAGGAACCACATCCGCATCTACGACCCGAAGAACAACGAACTGCAGCCGTCGCAGATCGACTGGTATTCGAACGACGCGGTCAATTACAAGTTCAAGCAGGATGCCGGCGATTTCAATTCGCTCGGTTCGATCAAGATCAATTTCCCGTCTCCCGACGGCGTCTACATGCACGACACGCCGTCGAAAGGCCTGTTCGGCGAGGATTTCCGCTTTGCCTCGTCAGGCTGCATGCGCATCCAGAACGTGCGCGAACTCGTCTACTGGATCCTGGATGAAACGCCGGGCTGGTCGAAGGCCGAGATCGACGCGGTGATCAAGTCCGGCGAGCACAAGGACGCCAAGGTCGCAAAGCCGTTGCCGCTGTATTGGGTATATGTGACGGCGTGGGCGACGCCGGATGGCGTCGTGCAATTCCGCGAGGACATTTACAACCGCGACGGCGTGAGCTGAGCTTTTGGTGAGTGCTACGGCGTCATTCCGGGGCAGCCCGCAGGGCTGAACCCGGAATCTCGAGATTCCGGATCGCCGCTTCGCGTCGTCCGGAATGACGATGCTGCGTTCCCCGGACGTAGCGCAGCGCTTTCGCGGTGCGCTGCTGATCCGGGGTCCATTTATCCAAGGGGGTGGGTCGCGGATCTGCGTCGCGTCATCTCATGCCGCGCCGCGTCCGGGATACGAGAAGATCGCACTTGACAGCTTTTCGCCTGACCCACCCGATTTGCCCGTCGCGTTAATGTGCCGCAGGCACCTCGCTTGTGACGACGGGCAAATCACGGGCAGATTTCCGCGCGTCCCGCTGCCCATGAGAGAGGGCGCTTCGCGATCGTCACGAACGTTGGCAGAGGGATGCGACGGACGCTTTCGCATCGACTGACGAGCGATGGGGGAGCGGACGGTGAAGTCGTACGGTCCTGACACCCCGATGCTGGTGCCAAGCTGGCGACAATGCTGGCGCATTGCGCTGACGACGGAGACAATCAAGCCGGTCTCCGGGGAGACTACGAAGGAAACCGTAACACCATCGCGCAGGGAATGCCGGATCTCCGGTGAACCTGTAGCGGACTTATCTGCGTGCTTTCATTCTTTGCACGCGGAGCTTCGGGTGCAGCCGGCACCCGGCATTCCCTGCGTCCTCCAAGGGGGACTTCTGACCAGAACCCGGGCGTGACTGCGCCGCGGGAAGGTCTTCCCATGCCGTCCGGCGGAAAGCGCGCTCCGGCGGCCGGAAAGTGGCATTTCCAGCTATCCCCACCATATCTGGCATAATTATCGGGCTTCTACCGCAATGGCTTGGCCGGCGCGGGGCGATGTGGTATCCCGCGAGACCCTTTCGACCGTCATAATGGACCGACCGCGACACCTCGATCTGGTTGCGGCGGTGGAGATATTTCGCCCATGAACTCTTCGGCCAAGACCACTGCCGCACCCGATTCCTTCTTCACAGCTGCCTTGAGCGACGCCGATCCCGAGATCGCCGCGGCAATCAAGGGCGAGCTTGGCCGCCAGCGCCACGAGATCGAACTGATCGCCTCGGAAAACATCGTTAGCCGTGCCGTGCTGGAAGCGCAGGGTTCGGTGATGACCAACAAATACGCCGAAGGTTATCCGGGCGCGCGCTATTACGGCGGCTGCGAGTGGGTCGACGTCGCCGAGACGCTCGCGATCGAGCGCGCGAAAAAGCTGTTTGGCGCTAACTTCGCCAATGTGCAGCCGAACTCCGGCAGCCAGATGAACCAGGCGGTGTTTCTGGCGCTGCTGCAGCCCGGCGACACCTTCATGGGGCTTGATCTCGCCGCCGGCGGACATCTTACCCATGGTTCGCCGGTCAACATGTCCGGCAAGTGGTTCAAGGCCGTGCACTACACCGTGCGGCGCGAGGACCAGCTGCTCGATATGGATGCGATTGCCAGGCAGGCTGAGCAGGTTCGGCCCAAGCTGATCATCGCCGGCGGCTCGGCCTATTCGCGCGCCTGGGATTTCAAGCGGTTTCGCGAGATCGCCGACAGCATCGGCGCCTATCTTCTGGTCGACATGGCGCATTTCGCAGGGCTTGTGGCCGGCGGCGTCCATGCTTCGCCCGTGCCGTATGCGCATGTCACCACCACGACCACGCACAAGTCGCTGCGCGGCCCGCGCGGCGGTCTCATCCTCTGCAACGACGAGGCTCTCGCCAAGAAATTCAATTCGGCGATCTTCCCGGGCCTCCAGGGTGGTCCGTTGATGCATGTGATCGCGGCCAAGGCGGTTGCCTTTGCGGAAGCCTTGCGGCCGGACTTCAAAGTCTACGCCAGGAACATCGTCGAGAACGCCAGGGCGCTGGCGGAATCCTTGCGCGCCGAAGGTCTCGATATCGTGTCCGGCGGCACCGACAACCATTTGATGCTGGTCGACCTTCGCCCCAAGGGATTGAAGGGCAACGTCTCGGAGAAGGCGCTGGTTCGCGCCGCCATCACCTGCAACAAGAACGGCATTCCCTTCGACCCCGAAAAGCCGTTCGTGACGTCAGGTCTGCGTCTGGGCACGCCGGCCGCGACCACGCGCGGTTTTGGCGTTGCCGAGTTCAAGCAGGTCGGCGGCATGATCGCCGAAGTGTTGAACGCGGTGGCGCAGTCGAAGGACGGCTCCGCGCCGCTCGTCGAGCAGGCGATGAAGGAACGGGTGAAGGCGCTCACCGACCGTTTCCCGATTTACTAGTGCGGCGAATTTGAAGTTCCTATCAGTGTTGCTGTAAGTTCGTCATAGGAACTTCAAATTCAAAGCCGCACTAGAAAACAATAAGTGACTAGAGCTCCTTTGATTCCGAAGTTCGCATCAGAGGTCGCCACGATAGCCTGCGAACTTCGGAATCGGAGCTCTAGTAAGGGTCCATCCGCATGCGTTGCCCCAGCTGCAACAGTCTCGATACGCAGGTGAAGGACTCCCGTCCGACGGAAGATTCCGCCGTGATCCGGCGCAGGCGCGTATGCGTCGCCTGCAATTTCCGATTCACCACCTTCGAGCGCGTGCAGCTTCGCGAATTGACCGTCATCAAGCGCAACGGCCGCCGGGTGCCGTTCGACCGCGACAAGCTGGTGCGCTCGGTGCAGATTTCCCTGCGCAAGCGCCCAGTGGATTCGGAACGGGTGGAGAAAATGGTCTCCGCCATCGTCCGCGAACTCGAGAGCGGCGGAGAGGCGGAGATTTCCTCGGAGGCGATCGGCGAGATCGTGATGGAGCATCTGCGCCAGCTCGACGACGTCGCCTATGTTCGTTTTGCGTCGGTCTACCGCAATTTCCGCGAGGCCAAGGACTTCGAGGCCGTGCTTGGCGAGCTCTCCGGCGAGGACGAAGCGCGGATCACGCTGTTACGCAAATGATCTTCCGTATTCTGGAAGAACAGCTGGCGCAAAAAATGAAGGTTTCGAAGGCATCTGACCGGCGCTTCATGCAGCTTGCGCTTGCGCTCGGCCGCCGCGGCCTCGGCCGCACGCATCCCAATCCCGCCGTCGGCGCGGTCGTGGTCAAGGACGGCGTCATCGTCGGCCGCGGCTGGACGCAGCCGGGTGGAAGACCGCATGCCGAGCCGGTAGCGCTGGCGCAAGCGGGCAATGCGGCGCGTGGCGCGACGATCTATGTGACGCTGGAACCCTGTTCCCATATCGGCAAGGCGCCGCCTTGCGCGGACGCGATCATCGCCGCCGGCATCAAGCGCGTGGCGTCGGCGATCGAGGACCCCAATCCGCAAGTTGCCGGGCAGGGCCATGCAAAGCTGCGTAACGCCGGGATTGAGGTTGACGTCGGACTTGAGGCGGAGGAAGCCGCCCGCGCCCATGCCGGGCATTTCCGCTGTGTCCGCGACAAGCGTCCGCATGTGATCCTGAAACTTGCCATCTCCACCGACGGCAAGATCGCGGCCGCCGGCCACAAGCAGGTTTCGATCTCAAGCGAGGCCGCCAAGGCGCGCACGCACCTGTTGCGGGCGCAGTGCGACGCCATTCTGGTCGGAATTGGCACGGTGCTGTCGGACGATCCGTTGTTGACGTGCCGCCTGCCGGGGATGCAGGCGCGTTCACCGGTTCGCGTTGTACTCGATCGGGCCTTGCGCATCCCGCCGACTAGCCGTCTGGTTCATTCTGCGCGCGGCACGCCGCTCTGGGTGGTCACCTCGAACGCGGCGGAAGCGCCGGCAGCCGCCATTCTGGGGGCAAGCGGCGCGCAAGTGATACGGGTTGCATCGACCCCGGCCGGGCTGGACTTATCGGCTGTCCTGCGCGGGCTCACGGAACGCGGCATCACCCGGCTTCTGGTCGAGGGTGGGGCACGCGTGGCGTCCTCTTTCGCGGGGGCGGGCCTGGTCGACGAATTCTGGCTGCTTCGCGGGGCAGAGCCGATCGGGGCCGGCGGCGTGCCAGCGCTGGATGCATTGCCGCTCGGCGCCATCACGGAGTCGTCGGCTTTTCATGTTCATGCTAGCGAAGCCTTGGGTTCCGACACTCTGACCATTTACGAGCGAGTTTAATGTTTACCGGCATCGTCAGCGATATCGGCGAGATCGAAAGCCTCAAGCCTGTGGCGCAGGGGCAACTGCACCGCTTGCGCATTGGTTGCCGCTATGACCGGGCGACAATCGCGGACGGCGCCTCGATCGCCTGCAATGGCGTTTGTCTCACGGTCGTCGCTTCGGGCGTCGAAAAGGGCACGACCTGGTTCGACGTCGATGCAGCCGCCGAGACGTTGGGTATGACCACGGCCAAGCACTGGGTTGTCGGCACCAGGCTCAACCTGGAACGGGCGCTGAAGATCGGCGACGAACTCGGCGGCCATATCGTCGCCGGCCATGCGGACGGCGTGGCGAAGATCCTTTCCCGCGAGAATCTGCCAGACATGGCGCGATTTACTCTTAATACCACGCGCGAACTCGCCCGTTTCATCGCACCCAAGGGATCGATCACACTCGACGGGGTTTCTCTCACCGTCAACACGGTCGAGGACACGACGTTTTCCGTGCTGATCATCCCGCACACGCTCAAGGTCACGACCCTGGCGTCCTGGCAGGCGGACAGCGAGGTTAATATCGAGGTCGATCTGATGGCGCGTTATGCGGCGCGATTGACGGAAATGAAGTGACGGCGTAGCCGTCAGTGACGATACCAGATGGATTGAAGAATGGCAGACGCGCGACGCGCACCTCTGAAAGACCAGACCGACATTTCCGGCGCACGGGCGCTGATTGTCGAAGCGCGTTTCTATGACGACATTCAGGATGCGCTGCTGGAAGGTGCGGTCGCTGAACTGAAGGCGGCCGGCGTCGGCCACGAGGTCATCACGGTTCCCGGCGCGCTGGAAATCCCGGCGGCGATCGCCATTGCATTGGATGCGGCGGAAAAAGCAGGCAAGGCCTATGACGCCGCGATTGCGCTGGGCTGCGTCATCCGCGGCGACACCATCCATTTCGAGATCGTCTCGACCGAATCTTCGCGCGCGCTGATGGATCTGGCGGTGACGAGGAAGTTTCCGCTCGGAAACGGGATCCTGACGGTCAACACCGAAGCGCAGGCGTGGGCGAGGGCACGCGCCAGCGAGCTCAACAAGGGCGGCGATGCCGCGCGCGCGGCACTCGCCATGCTGCGGATCAAGCGCCGTCTGAATCAGCGATCATGAACGACGACAAGAAAAACCAGGCGAGAAAGCCTTTGAAGGCTCCGGAGCGCAAAGCCAACCGGCGCGGTGCGGCAAGGCTCGCCGCGGTGCAGGCGCTTTATCAGATGGATATCGGCGGAGCCGGCATCAACGACATCTTCGCCGAGTTCGAATGCCACTGGCTCGGCAACGAGGTCGAGGGCGACAAGTATCTGCCGGCGGAAGCGGCGTTTTTCCGCGACGTTGTATCGGGTGTGGTGCGCGACCAAGCCAAGCTCGATCCGCTGATCGATGAGGCGCTGTCGAAAGGCTGGCCGCTGAAGCGGATCGATGCCATCCTGCGCGCGGTGTTGCGCGCCGGCGCCTATGAACTGGAACATCGCAAGGACGTTCCCGGACGCGTCGTGGTGTCGGAATATGTCGACGTCGCGCACGCCTTCGTCGAGGCGGAGGAGACCGGCATGGTGAACGCGGTTCTCGATCAGATTGCGCGCCAGTTCCGCGGCAGCGAATTCGTGCGGGCCGGTGGCTAGTGCGGCGAATTTGAAGTTCCTATCAATTTCGTCGCGAGTCCGTTATAGGAACTTCAAATTCAAAAGCCGCCTAGTGGTTCGATTCTAACATTCGCATCCCTTCTCAGCGTGCACTTTTGCGAATGTTAGAATCAAAGGACCACTAGCAAATGTCTGTTTCTAGTGGAGTTTAGGATTTGACATTCGCTTTCCAAACTCGCGGTCGGATGGGTAGCGAATGTCAAATCCACTCCACTAGAAAGCAATAATTTGCTAGAGCTCCTTTGATTCCGAAGTTCGCATCAGGGGTAGCCACAATAGTTTGCGAACTTCGGAATCGGAGCTCTAGGATGGCCGTTCCCGGTGCGCCAGCATCCGGCGAAGACTCTCTGATCGCGCGCTACTTCAAGCCGCTGGCGACCGATCCTGGCGCCTTTGGGCTCAGCGATGACGCCGCCGTTCTCAAGGCACTCGGCAACGACATCGTGGTCACGACCGATGCGCTGGTGGAGGGCGTCCATTTCCTGCCCGACGACCCCGCCGAGACGATCGCGCAGAAGGCGCTGCGCGTGAACTTGTCCGATCTGGCGGCGAAGGGCGCCGATCTCGCGGGCTTCGTGCTCTCCGTGGCGCTGCGCAAGGTCGATGAATCCTGGTTGGCGGCTTTCGCGCGTGGGCTTGGTGCGGATGCGACCGCTTTCAACTGCCCGCTTCTCGGCGGCGACACCGTTTCGACGTCGGGCCCGCTGATGGTTTCGATCACGGCCTTTGGCCGCGTTCCGCAAGGCACGATGATTCATCGAAGTGGCGCGAAGCCGGGCGACCATGTGGTGGTGACGGGAACGATCGGCGATGCAGCACTCGGCTTGGATATCCTGAAACAGGGCCGGGTGGCGGAAGCACTTGCCGGCGATGCAGCCTCGCGGGACATGCTGGTCAGCCGCTATCGCGTACCGCAGCCGCGCAATGCGCTTGCGTCGGCGATCCGTGGGTATGCCCATGCCGCCATGGACGTTTCCGATGGATTGGCTGGAGACCTCGCAAAGCTTTGCGCGGTGTCGGGTGTGTCGGCCTTGATCGACCTGAAATCAATCCCTCTGTCGAAGGGCGCCACCAAAGCTCTTGTAGCAGGCGCCACCAGCATGGGTGAAATCGTCTCGGGCGGCGACGACTATGAGATCTTGTGCGCGGTCGGCGCGGACGCGTTTGATGAATTCGTTCGGTCGGCTCAGGCCGCCGGCGTGGCGGTGAGCCCGATCGGGACGGTTATCGCCGGCGGATCTACCCCCAAATGGCTGGACGCCGAGGGTAAGGAACTGCCGTTAACGCGCACCGCCTATAGCCATTTCTAGGAAATTCATGAAAATGGCCCGTTCCGATGTAAATACCTTTCGAAATCCTCGGTTTTTGTCCGCCTTGGCGTTGCACGGGGCATGCGATTTTGGCATGGTCCCGGCCGATTTCAGGCCGTCCTTTGGGGAGGGTGGGCCTGCTTTTTGTGCGCTGGCCGCGACCCGCGGCCGCGGCGTGGGGCCATCTTTAAGAGATCTGAGGCAAGTTCAATGACAGCATTATGGTTGATCGTGCTCTGCGGCGCGCTTTCTATCGTCTACGCCATCTGGGCGACCATGTCGGTGTTGAAATCCGATGCCGGCAATCCGCGCATGCAGGAGATCGCGGCTGCGGTACGTGAAGGCGCACAAGCCTATCTGCGACGCCAGTACGCCACGATCGGCATCGTTGGTGTCGTGATCTTCGCCCTGCTCGGTTATCTCCTCGGTATCCTCGTTGCCATCGGCTTTGCGATCGGCGCGATCCTGTCGGGTGCGGCGGGCTTCATTGGCATGAACGTTTCGGTGCGAGCCAACGTCCGCACCGCGCAAGCGGCCACCACTTCGCTCGCCGGCGGTCTTGAACTCGCCTTCAAGGCTGGTGCCATCACTGGCATGTTGGTCGCGGGTCTCGCGCTGCTCGGCGTCACGCTCTACTTCGGCTTCCTGACCTATTCGCTGCATCTGCCGGCTGACGGCCGCACCGTGGTCGATGCCATGGTCGCGCTCGGTTTCGGCGCGTCGCTGATCTCGATTTTCGCCCGTCTTGGCGGCGGCATCTTCACCAAGGGTGCTGACGTCGGCGGCGACCTCGTCGGCAAGGTCGAGGCCGGCATCCCCGAGGACGATCCACGCAACCCGGCTACCATCGCCGACAACGTCGGTGACAACGTCGGCGATTGCGCCGGCATGGCCGCGGACCTGTTCGAGACCTATGCGGTGACGGCGGTCGCCACCATGGTGCTGGCGGCGATCTTCTTTGCGAAGACGCCGATCCTCACCGACATGATGACGCTGCCGCTCGCCATCGGCGGCATCTGCATCCTGACGTCGATCATCGGTACCTTCTTCGTCAAGCTCGGCGCGAGCCAGTCGATCATGGGCGCGCTCTACAAGGGCCTGATCGCCACCGGCGTTCTGTCGCTCATCGGCGTGGCCATCGTGATCCACCAGTTGATCGGTTTCGGCAAGCTGGCCGGTGTCGACTACACCGGCATGGAACTGTTTGAATGCGGCGTCGTCGGCCTGGTCGTGACGGGTTTGATCATCTGGATCACCGAATACTACACCGGCACCGACTATCGTCCGGTGAAGTCGATCGCGGCCGCCTCGGTCACCGGTCACGGCACTAACGTGATCCAGGGCCTCGCGATCTC
>NZ_DAHUXJ010000005.1 GCF_027307225.1 Bradyrhizobium sp.
TCCAGCAAACTTGAAAACCGCATCCGTCGTACACCCTCGTGAATGGATGCCGTGCCCATCGTGCCCCCTTTGTTCCAGGGCACTAAAAACACGACACTTCACGAGCTACAAACAGGCGACAGATCACGCGCTACTGACAGACGATGATCCCTCTCTTGACGGATTGGCCGTCCGGAGTCAAGCTACCAGAGAGGGAGACTCTCTGGAGGGGCAACCATGTCTGACGTTCCGAAGCCGATTGATGGAGAAATTCTCTCCGACCACCCGCTACAGCCCTATATCCCGCAATACACAGAGCGCACGCCAACGCTTAAGCCGTTCGTGGTCCCAGCTATCGCCGCAGGAGCATTCCTGATGGTTGAATGGGGAACGCTCAGATGGATGGATCATGCACCGCCCTTGGCTTGGATTAGCACTACGGCAATTGGGCTATGCATCCTTATTATCGTTGCCTTCAAGGATTGGCTGGATTTCAAGAACCGCCGATATTTCCCGGTATCGCTAGCGATTCTTATGATTATTTGGGCTGGGATTGTTGGCTTTGCATACTACTGGGAAGATATATCCTCGCACGAGGTCGATCCGGCCATAGCGAAGTTACAATCCCAGTTAGCTACGGCGCAACGTGATCGTGATTTAGCAATCCTAGAAAGAGATGATGCGCGGCGTGCTAACGGGATTCCCATTTCGCCCCCGCCACAACCTCCATCACCTCCAATACCGAAAGCGTCGGATATTGGAGCTAGGATCGATGCTTGGAGGGGTATCGAAGCGCACATGAATGAATTCAATCGAATACTGGCAGAAGGAGATACGCTTGTTTCCGATTGGCAATCTCCCCAATTTGGGCTGTTTCAAAAGATCAACGAACTAAACAATCGCCTTGCGAATGCGCGCAATCGGTTGAGCAATTTTGTTTCGACGTATTCGGATTTTTCCGACCTTAAAGTGATCGACCAAAGCAGCCTTAATAGATTGTCTGGTGTGGTCAATAATTTGGCGCAGATAGCATCCCAACTACCGCCGAATATTTCAGATGCGGAGAGGAGAGACTCAATAAGTGCCTTTATTAGTCCTCTGAAACGCGAGTTGGAGCCTGCCAAGAAATGGGTTTCGGCAGTAAAAACCCTCGCCAATTCTAGCATTTCAGACCTCTCGGCGCGGCAGTCTCAAAATGAAGACCCTGCGTCAAATGGCAGCTCCAATTGCCTCCATTCCGGTTCGCTGGCGGCATTCGTCTCTAACTGAGACGGATGCCAGTGACCGCGCCTCAGCAAGCTGCTATCGCCGCTCCGAAAATATCGACGTTCTCACGGTTGTTGTAATCGACGTTCTCATGGTTGTTGTACCGGAACTCAAATTCCGCGACGTAGAGCGGCAAATACTTCTTGCTGACCTTGTGATAGGTGCCGACAACGCCGCGCTTGAGGATGCTCCAGAAGCCTTCAATCGTGTTGGTATGAACGGCACCAACGACGTATTCGCCTTGGGTGTGCTTGATAACCTGATGCGGGTACAGCTTCTTGACGTGGTGATAGCCGATCCATTCGTCCGTCACGAGCAAGCTGACCTTGCTGTCAACGGCGCCCATGACGAACTTGGTCAGCAACTCGCCGCTGACCGTGTCAATGACGCGCGCCACGACGTTGCCCTTGCGGCTAACCGCGCCAACGACCGGCGTCTTGCCAGAGCCGATGCCTCCACGGCCCGGGCCGCCACGTCCATTTCCCCTATGCTTGTTCTTGGCTTTGCCGCCGATGAACGTTTCGTCTACCTCGACAATCCCGCCCAGCTTGTCGAAATCCTTCTCCACGAGCGCCGCACGGATGCGGTGGCACATATACCAAGCGGTTTTGTAAGAGCCGAACCCGAAATGGCGATGGATTTGCCGCGCGCTCATGCCCTTCTTGCTGGTCAGCAACAGATGAATGACCTGAAACCAGCGGCGCAGATCGACATTGGTGTTCTCGAAGATCGTCCCGGCAATGTTGGAAAACCGATAGCCCCCGGGGCTGCACTCGGGGCACTCCCATTTGAACTTCATGGTCTTGAGTTCGTAGGGCCGGTCAGAGCCGCAGCGCGGGCAAATCACGCCATTTGGCCAGCGGCGCGCCACCAGATAGGCGTCGCAGGCTTCCTCATTCGGAAACATCTGCTCAAACTGGCCAACAGTGAGTTGGGTGATTTGCTTCGGTTGCTTGGCGCGGGCCATGACGGCTCTCCCTATCGACAGGGGAGAGTATGCCATGTCTAAATCAATCCGTCAAGTACGGGATCATCGCCCTCGCAATGACGAGAGACCTGTTACGCCGTCATTGCGAGCGGAGCGAAGCAATCCAGCAAGTAGAGCTGGTGCCTCCTCACCATGAGGGTCGGCTTCAGTTCGGGCAGATGTATCCTGCCCCCGCCGGCGATTTGAAGCAGCCGACGGATTCGGGGATCACGTGCTTGGGCAGCCATAGCACCACCTTCGGGAAGTAGATGGTGAAGACGATTGTCACCAGAAACACGACATAGATCGGCAACGCCGCGCGCAGCGCTTTGGAGAACGGCACGCCGACGAATTTCGACGCCATCAGCAGCACCAGCCCGTAAGGCGGCGTGATCATGCCGAAGGCCAGCGTCGCAATCAGCACCACGCCCATGTGAACGCCATTGATATCGCCCGCCTGGGTCAACGTCGTCACCAGCGGCATGAAGATGATGATCGTCGGCACCGGCTCGATGAAATCGCCGACCACCGTGAACAGCGCCACCAGGAGTAGCATCATGTATTGCGGATTGCTGCCGGCGATCGAGGTGATCCAGTCCGCGATCACGATCGCCCCGCGCAAATAAGCCAGCATCCAGCCGAACGCATTCGCCGCGCCGATCGTGATCAGCGGCAAGGAAAAGATCAGTCCGGCCAGACAGAAGTCATAGGGGATTTTACGGATATGCTTGCGGTTGAGCGCCGGGATCACGACGGCAATGATCCAGATTACCGCAACCACGCCGGCTTCGGTCGGCGTGAACCAGCCGGTGAGGATACCGCCGAGCAGGATCACCGGAATCATCAAGGGCAGCACGGCATCGCCTGCCGCAAATACGACCTGGCGAAACGAGGCGCGCGGCTTGCGTGCGCCGACGGGCCCGAAGAAATAGCAATAGATCATCAGCCCAAAGCCGATCATCAGGCCGGGCACGACGCCCGCCATGAACAGACCCGCGATCGAGACGTTGCCGACCGCGCCATATACCACCGCTGTGATGCTCGGCGGCACCAGGGCGGCGATGGTGGAAGCAGCGGCGATAATCGCGGCGATGAAATCAGGGCTATAGCCCTCGCGCCGCATCGGCGTGCCCAGCGCGCGGCTCATCACCGCGACATCGGCCGTGGTCGATCCCGACATTTCCGAAAAGAACATGCTGAAAACGACGACGACCTGCGACAGACCGCCCCTGATATGGCCGACCAGCGACAGCGACAGGTTCGCGATCCTGACCACCACATTGGCCGAACTCATGAGCTCGCCGACCAGCAGGAAGAACGGAATTGCCAGCAGCGCTTCCGAATCGACGCCATCGAATATTTTCTGAACGATCGCGGCGAACGACACGTCGGTCAGAAACGCGCCGACGAACACGCCAGCCATCAGCGAAAACGGCACCGGCACGCCGAGATAGCCGAAAAACAGGAAACAGAACGACATCAACGCAAGCACAAGCGGCGCGCTCACGGCTGTCTCCTCCGGTCCAGCGACAATTCAACAGGCGGGATAATCAACTCCTCTTCGGGCTCGGGATGATCGAAGCCGTTACGGATGCCGTTGACGAGCTGTTCGATCGTGAACAGCGCAATCAGGATCGCGGAAAGCGGGATGATCGCGTAGAGCGACGCGATCGGCGTGCCGGACGGCAGGCGGAAGCTGCCGAAGCCGCGGAGATAGTTGATGTAGCCGAACCAGATCAGGCAAAGCGCCACCGCCAGCACGACGAGGCGAACGAAGATTTCGACGATCATCCGGGGCGTGCCGCGCAGTGATTCCGAGATCGCCGCCAGATACAGGTGATCGTTGCGGCGGGTTGCGGCCGCAGCCCCGATGAAGATTGCGTAGATGAACAGCGTCGAGGTCACTTCCTGCAGCCACAGCCAGGGATGGCCGATGGTGCGTGTGACGATGTCGAACGTCACCGAGAGCGAGAAACCGAAGCACAGCACGCCGCAGATGATCATCAGCACGAGCTCGAGCCGGTCGAGTGCGCGCCATTTCAGATGATGCTGCCGCTGCAGGACGAGTTTGTCGGCGATCGGCATGGTTCAACTCGCTGTTGGGCTAGATAGCTTTCTTGTCGTCCCCGGCGAACGCCGGGACCCAAAATCGCCGGCGTCTATTGTCGAGAGAAAGTTGGAAACATCAACACCCAACTGAAAGGCCGCAACGTATGGGTCCCGGAGTTCGCCGGGACGACCCGTGATAGCTTTCAGTTGACCGCCTTGATCAGGTCCTTGATCTTCTCGGCGTGCGGACCGAGGCCCTTGGCGAGCTTGTCGAGATAGGGATCGGCGATTTTCTGGAAGCCGGTCTTGTCGACATCGGTCACGATCTTGACGCCCATCTTTTGCAGCTTGGCGGCTGCTGACCGCTCCAGGTCAAATGCCCGCTTCGGCTCCTGAAGGCTGACGTCCCGCCCCCCCGCCAGGACCCAGCCGCGCTGCTCGGCATTGAGGCTCTGCCAGAGCTTGTCGCTAACCCAGAGAATGGCGTTGTTGGCTTCGTGCTCGGTCATCGAAAGCACGGGCGCGACTTCGTAATGGCGGTTGATCAGATAGACGTTGACGGCGTTTTCGCCAAAATCCACCACGCCGGTTTGCAGCGAGGTGTAGACGCTGCCGAACGGCATATGCACGGTCTGGGCACCGTAGGCCGGGAACATGGTGTCTTCGGTCGCAGTCGCCTGCACGCGCACCTTGTACCCCTTGAGATCCTCGACCTTGCGCACTTCGCGCTTGCCGTACATGTGCCGGAAGCCCTGGGTGCCGAGCCCGATGGCGTGAATGCCCGTCACCGTATTGTCGATCATGTCGCGAATGGCTGCGAACACCTTCTCGTCGCCGAGCGCCTTGACGTTGTGGTCCTCGTTGCGGAACAGGAAATGCAGCGACATCACGCCGGCCTCAGGCGCGATCGTCGACGTATTGGCAGACGACACGATGGCAAAATCGATGTCGCCCGAGCGAACCAGTTGCAGGATTTGCGGCTCCTGGCCGAGTTGCGCGCCCGGATACTGGTCGACCAGCATCGTTCCCTTGCTCAATTCCTTCAGCTTGGCGGAGAAGATGTCGTAGGCGATGCTGTAACCGGAATTGAGCTGCTGGTCGTGGGCGAAGCGATAATGTCTGACTTCCTGAGCGTTCGCCCCACCAGCGAACACCGCGGCCGCCAGAAAAGCCAGGACGCTTGTTATTTTGACGCTTGTTATTTTTCCTTGATGGCGCAACGTTCATTCCTCCCCTTGGGTAGTCCGCTAGTGCTCCGATTCCGAAGTTCGTATCATATTGCGGCTCCACGTTTACGAACTTCGGAATCAAAGGAGCACTAGCCAATTATATGATTCTAGTGCGGTTTAGAATTTGAAGTTCCTATGACGAGGTCACCGCGAAACGGATAGGAACTTCAAATTCACCGCACTAGTGGAGTGGATTTGACATTCGCTCCTCGTCTGACCGCAAGCTCGAAATGCGAATGTCAAATCCTAAACTCCACTAGAAACTTAAATTTGCTAGTGTGGCGACTCTGACGTTCCTTTCAGTTTCACAGCGACCTCTTCAAAGGAACGTCAGAGTCAAAGCCACACTAGAATCATATATTTGCTAGTGTCCCCTTGGTTCTGACATTCGTAAAAGTGTTCGCCGAGATACGATACGAATGTCAGAACCGGGACACTAGTGGTCCTTTGATTCTAACATTCGCAAGAGTGCCTGCCGAGAAGGGATGCGAATGTTAGAATCGGACCACTAGCGTTAGTTGACCGCACGGATCAGGTTCTTGATTTTCTCGGCGTGCGGTCCGAGCTGCTTGGCGAGCTTGTCGAGGTAGGGATCGGCGATCGCGATGAAACCGGACTTGTCGACGTCGGTCACGACTTTCACCCCCATCGACTTCAGTTTTTCGGCCGATTGGTGCTCGAGCTCGAGCGCTTTCGCTGGCTGGGTCCGATTGACCTCGTCGGCGGCGGCCTGCACCCAGCCCTGCTGCTCCGGCGTGAGGCTGTTCCACAGTTTATCGCTGATCCAGACCAGGCTGTTGTTCGCCTCGTGTTCGGTCAGCGACAGAACCGGCGCGACTTCGTAATGCTTGTTGGCAAGATAGACGTTGATGCCGTTTTCACCGACGTCCACCACGCCGGTCTGCAGCAAGGTGTAAACGCTGCCGAACGGCATGTGCACAATCTGCGCGCCATAGGCCGGGAACATGATGTCCTCGGTCGGGGTCGCCTGGACCCGGACCTTCAGCCCCTTGATGTCCTCGATCTTGCGGATCTCGCGCTTGGAATACATGTGGCGCAGGCCGAGGGTGGCGAGCGCGATGACGTGAGCGCCCTTGACCGTATCGGCGATCATCTCCTTGACCGCCTTGGAGACCTCGGGGTCCGCGATCGCCTTGATCAGATGGGCTTCGTTGCGGAACAGGAAGTGCATCGACATCACGCCGGCTTGCGGCGACAGGGTTGCGGCATTGGCGGAGGAAGAGATGCAGAACTCGACGTCGCCGGACTTCACGAGCTGAAGCACCTGCGGCTCCTGCCCGAGCTGCGCGCCGGGATACTGATCGATCAGCATCGTGCCCTTGCTGAGCGTCTTCAGCCTCTCGGAAAAGATATCGGCGAGAATGCCGTAACCGGTGCTCTTCGGCTGATCATAGGCGAAGCGATAGTGCTTCACCTCCTGCGCGGAAGCGCCTGCGGCGATGCACAGAAAAGCAGCAACGACCACGCCTAACGGCTTGCCCAAGCTTGCCATCGTCTCCCCCTCCCTGATTATTTTCTTGGATCATCCCATCGGCCTTGTCGGGATGTCAATCGAACTGAGGGTGGGGGCGTGTTTTTGCATCTGCGGGAAACGCCCGCCTTCATGACAGAAGCATCGTTGCCCTGCGCCGGCTCCGCTTTGTCTCTAGAATCTCGTCCGGCGGCTTTGCCGCTTGACGCTTGCCGGTTAGCTCACGCTCTTTAGCCCTTCCCCTGCGCCCGCATGAAATCGAAATCGCAGCCTTCATCGGCCTGCAAGATCGTCTCGTAGAACAGATGGGCATAGCCGCGTTTGGCCCAGTCCGCCTTCGGCAGCTCGAGGGCGGCGCGGCGCTTTTCGAGCTCAGTCGCATCGACCAGAAGATCGATGCTGCGCTTGGCGACGTCGAGGGCGATCATGTCGCCGGTCTTCACCAGGGCCAAGGGCCCGCCGACGGCCGCTTCCGGCGTGATGTGTAGCACGATGGTGCCGAACGCCGTGCCGCTCATCCGCGCATCCGAAATCCGCACCATGTCCTTGACGCCCGCGCGCAGGAGTTTCGCCGGGATCGGCAGATAGCCCGCTTCCGGCATGCCGGGCGCGCCTTTCGGCCCGGCATTGCGCAGCACCAGCACGTCGTCGGCGGAGACCTCGAGCGCCGGATCGTCGACCCGCTGCGTCATGTCCTCGACGGATTCGAACACCACGGCACGGCCGGTGTGCTGCAACAGCTTTGGCGTCGCCGCGGATTGCTTGATGACGGCGCCGCGCGGCGCCAGATTGCCGTGCAGCACGGCCATCGAACCCACGTTCTTGATCGGGTTGTCACGCGAGCGAATGACATCCTGCCCCGGCACATCTTCGGCCCGCGCAACAATATCCCGCAAGCGCTCGCCGGTGATGGTTTTCGCATCGAGATCGATCAGGTTGCCGAGCTGCGCCATCAGCTTCGGCACGCCGCCGGCGTGATGGAAATGCTCCATGTAATGTGCACCCGATGGTTTCAGGTCGATCAGCACCGGCACTTCGCGACCCAATTTGTCGAATGCTTCGAGATCGATACGATGCGCGCTGCGGTTGGCGATCGCGGTCAGATGAATGAGGCCGTTGGTCGAACCGCCGATCGCCTGCATCACGACCTGCGCGTTGCGGAAAGAAGACGCGGTCAAGAGCTCGCTCGGCTTCGGTCCCTTCGCCTTGGCCATTTCGGCGGCGACCCTGCCGCTTGCCTCCGCCAGGCGGAAACGCTCGGCATGGGGCGCGGGGATCGTGGCGCTCATCGGCAGCGACAGCCCGAGCGCCTCGGTGACGCAGGCCATGGTGCTCGCGGTTCCCATCACCATGCAGGTGCCGACCGACGGCGCGAGGCGGGCGTTGACCGCCTCGATCTCGGTATCATCGATCTCGCCGGCGCGGTATTTGCCCCAGAGCCTGCGGCAATCGGTGCAGGCGCCCAGCACCTCGCCGCGGTGATGGCCGACCACCATCGGGCCGACTGGAATGACGACGGTCGGCAAATCGGCCGAGATCGCAGCCATGATCTGCGCCGGCAGCGTCTTGTCGCAGCCGCCGATCACCACGATCGAATCCATCGGCTGGGCGCGGATCATCTCCTCGGTATCCATCGCCATCAGGTTGCGCAGATACATCGAGGTCGGGTGCGAAAAGCTTTCCGCGATCGAAATCGTCGGGAACACCATCGGCATCGCGCCGGACAGCATGACGCCGCGCTTCACCGCCTCGATGATCTGCGGTGCATTGCCATGACAGGGATTGTAATCGCTATAGGTGTTGGTGATGCCGACGATGGGGCGGTTCAACGCGTCGTCCGAATAACCCATAGCCTTGATGAAGACCTTGCGCAAAAACAGCGAAAAGCCGGGATCTCCATAACTCGCTAGTCCCTTGCGCAACCCGTCAGCCATTTGTGTCGTCCTTTGTTATTGCTTTTATTCTGTCATTCCGGGGCGTGCGGAGCACGAGCCCGGAATCTCGAGATTCCGGATCGCCGCTTTGCGCCGTCCGGAATGACGCAAAGCGTCACTTCAGATCGAGGATGCGGCTCCTGTCGCCGTCGAACTCCATGCCGCAGAACGCACCGCCCTGGTAGAAATCTCCGACCGGATCCGCCTTGAGCTTGGCTTGCTCGGCAAAGGCATGTTCGCGATAATCCTCCGCGCGGCCGGTCGGACGATAGCCGAGGTCATAAGCGCGGTGATTGTCCCACCATCCGCGCTCATTGTTGGACGCGCCATAGAAAACCTCGAAGTGAATGTCGGGGTGATCGAGCCCGATCCGGCAGAGCTGCACCAGGTCTTCGGGCTTCAGCCAGATCGAGAGCCGTCGATGATCGAGCGGCTTGTCGCCGAAATTGCCGATCCGGATGCAGGTGACCTTCATGCCGTGCTTGTCGGCATAGAGCGCGCCGATCGCCTCGCCGAACACCTTGCTGACGCCGTAGCGGCTGTCCGGCCGCGGCGTCACGTCGGTGCCGATCCGATGATAGCGCGGATAGAAGCCGACGGCGTGGTTGGACGACGCAAACACGATGCGCTTGACGCCCTTCTTGTGCGCGGCTTCGAACAGATTGTAGCAGCCGATGATGTTGGATTGCAGGATGGCGTCCCACGGACCTTCGACCGAATAGCCGCCGAAATGAATGATGCCGTCGACGCCTTCGCAGATCGCTTCGACCTGCGCGAGATCGGCAAGGTCAGCGGCCCTGAACTTCTCGTTCTTGCCGAGATCGGCCGGCGCCTTCAGGTCGCTCAACAGCAGATCCGGATAGATCGGGGGCAACAGCCTGCGCAAGCTCGTGCCGATTCCGCCCGATGCGCCGGTCATCAATATCCGTGGCATTTCATTCCTCGTTTTTGCTTTAGTTGCGCGAGTATGGCGCGGTGCGCGGATGGCGGCAAGCATTCGTGTCCCGGATGCGATGCGGTGCGTAGTACCGCTTCGCGAAGCCGGGACCCAAACCTATTTGCCGAAAGTAGGCCCCGGATCTACGGCGCATCACTTACGTGCTGCGCAGTGTCCGGGGCACACCTGCTTGCTGGCTGACCTGTCAGATGTTAGCAGGTGCCGAGGCGAGGAAATCAAACAGCAACGAGAACACTATGTCCGACCAGCCCGCACGCCCCGGCTTTCAGCCGGCGACCCAATATCCAGATCCTTGCATCCATGCACTCGATCCGCGCTTCGAGAAATACTGGCTCAAACTATCGGCCGTGGAGCGGCTCGCGACGGGGCTGCGCTGGGCCGAAGGACCGGTGTGGTTCGGCGATGGGCGCTATCTGTTATGCAGCGACATTCCCAACCAGCGCATCATCAAATGGGAAGAAGAAACGGGCGCCGTCAGTGTCTATCGCAAGCCGTCGAACTTCGGCAACGGCAACACGCGCGATCGCCAGGGCCGCCTTGTCACCTGCGAACACGGCGGGCGGCGCGTGACCCGGACCGAATATGACGGTTCGATCACGGTGTTGATGGACTCCTTCGACAGCAAGAGGCTGAACTCGCCCAACGACGTCGTCGTTAAATCCGACGGCTCGATCTGGTTTACCGATCCGACGTTCGGCCTGCTCGGCAATTACGAGGGATATGTCGCGGAATCCGAGATCGACGCCAACGTCTACCGGATCGATGGCGAAACCGGCAAAGCCACCGTCGTGGCCGAAGGCGTTCTGGGGCCGAACGGGTTGTGCTTCTCGCCGGATGAGAAGATTCTCTATCTCGTGGAATCCCGCGGCGTGCCGAACCGCAAGATTCTGGCCTACGATGTTTCGCCTTCCGGCGACCGGATCAGCAACAAGCGCGTGCTGATCGACGCCGGCCCCGGCACGCCCGATGGCATGCGCTGCGACATCGACGGCAATCTCTGGTGCGGTTGGGGCATGGGCAATGCCGAACTCGATGGTGTCTTGATCTTTGCGGCCGACGGCAAGCCGATCGGCCGCATCGCACTGCCCGAACGCTGCGCCAACGTCTGCTTCGGCGGCTTGAAGCGCAACCGCCTGTTCATGGCGGCGAGCCAATCGATCTACGCACTCTATGTGAATACCCAAGGCGCGTTGGGGGGCTGACTACTCCCGTCATTCCGGGACGATGCGAAGCATCGAGCCCGGAAGCTCGAGATTCGGGGTCTGGTGCTTACGCACCATCCCGGAATGACCGTTCAAAACAAAAACGCCGGAGCGAAACATCGTTCCGGCGTTCTCACTTAAAAGCTTGCGAATGCCTTACGCCGCGTTGAAACCCGCGACCGCCTTCACTTCGAGATATTCCTCGAGGCCGAACTTGCCCCATTCGCGGCCATTGCCGGACTGCTTGTAGCCGCCGAACGGCGCGGTACGCTCGTTCGGCACGCCCTGCAGGTTGACGTTGCCGGCGCGGATGCGGCGGCCGACGCGACGCGCACTTTCCACCGTATCGCCGGAGACATAACCGGCAAGACCATACGGCGTGTCGTTGGCGATGCGGACCGCGTCTTCCTCGTCCTTGGCGCCGAGGATGGTGAGCACCGGGCCAAAGATCTCTTCACGCGCGATGGTCATTTCGCTGGTGACATCGGCGAAGATGGTCGGACGGACATAGAAGCCCTTGTTGACGCCGTCGGGCAGACCGGGACCACCCGCAACGAGCGTCGCGCCTTCCTGGATTCCCTTGTTGATCAAGGCCTGGATCTTGTCCCACTGCACCCGATTGACGACCGGCCCGATGGTGGTGCCTTCGGCGCGCGGATCGCCGGCCTTGGTCTTCTCGGCCACGCCCTTGGCGATCGCGGCCACTTCCTTCATCTTCGACAGCGGCACGATCATCCGGCTCGGCGCGTTGCATGACTGGCCCGAGTTGTTGAACATGTGCATCACGCCGCCGGCCACCGCCTTTGTGAGATCGGCGCCTTCGAGAATGACGTTCGGCGACTTGCCGCCGAGTTCCTGGCTGACGCGCTTGACGGTCGGTGCGGCGCGCTTGGCCACATCGATACCGGCGCGGGTCGAACCGGTGAACGAGATCATGTCGATGTCCGGATGCTCGCTCATGGCGGCCCCGACCTCGGGACCGAGCCCGTTGATCAGGTTGAACACGCCCTTCGGCACGCCCGCTTCATGCAGGATTTCGGCGAAGATCAGCGCCGAGGTCGGCGTGAATTCCGACGGCTTGAGGATCATGGTGCAGCCGGCGGCGAGCGCAGGCGCAACCTTGCAGGCGATCTGGTTCAGCGGCCAGTTCCAGGGCGTGATCATGCCGACGACGCCGACGGGCTCGCGCACCACCACCGCGGTGCCGACCGGCTCCTCGAAACGATAGTTCTTCAGGATTTCGAGCGTCGATGCGATATGCCCGAGGCCGGCGCCGGCCTGCAGCCTCTCGGCCATCGGCAGCGGCGCGCCCATCTCGTCCGAGACCGCAGCGCCAATTTCCTTCATGCGGCCTTTGTAGATGGCGACGATCTTCTCCAGCAGCGCAACGCGCTCTTCGCGGCTCGTCTGCGAATAGGTCACGAACGCGCGCTTGGCAGCGGCGACCGCCTTGTCGACGTCGGCCTTGGAACCGAGGGCAATCTCATACATCGCCTCTTCGGTCGCCGGATTGACGACAGGCGTGGACTTTTTGACGACCGGATCGATCCAGGCGCCGTCGATGTAAAACTGCAGGCGGTTGACCATCGGAAACCTCTTTGGGGGCTATGGACGGGTGTGAACCCGCCACATGCGGGACGCCGCGTCGCGGCTATGTCCGGATATAAGATCGCTGGCGCTGGCGTGGCAAGGCTCTGGAGCGAAATAGGTCCCGGCTCAGCGGCGCGTCATTGTCATGCCGCGACGCGTCCGGGACACGGAATATTTCGCTGCGGCTGGCGTGTCCCGGATGCTGCGCAGCGTGAAACGGTGCGCCGCTGATCCGGGACCTACGACGGATCACACGGCCAATTTGCGGTGACGCACCGGCGCACCGGAGGTGAGGCTTTCCGCCGCATCGATGATGGCGTTGGCATCGATGCCGTAATGGCGATAGAGGTCGTCGATTGTGCCGGTTTGGCCGAAATGCTCGACGCCGAGCGCTTCCACCCGGTGACCGCGCACGCCGCCGAGCCAGGCCAGCGCCGACGGGTGTCCATCGATCACGGTCACGAGACCGCAATCGCGCGACAGCGGCGCGAGCAGTTTCTCGATGTGGGACAGATGCGCGACGCTACGGCGGTCCCGACGCAGGCTGCGGGCCGCACTCCACCCCGAATGCAGCCGGTCGGCCGAGGTGATCGCAAGCAAGCCGATGTCGCGGCGGCTTTCGCCGAGCAGCCCGACCGCCTCGATCGCCTCAGGCGCCACCGAGCCGGTGTAGGCGATGACGACTTCCGCATTCGGCCCCGGCTTGCGCAGCCAGTACGCGCCTTCGGTAATGCCGGCCTCAAGCTCGCCCGACATGATCCGCTGCGGCTGATCGATCGCGCGGGTGGTGAGGCGCAAATAGACCGAACCGCCCTCGCCGCCCTCACGTTGCATGTGCCGGAAGCCCCAACCCATGATGACGCCGAGTTCGTCGACAAAAGCCGGTTCGAACGACGAAAGCCCGTCCTGCGCCATGCCGATCAGAGGCGTCGCGATCGACTGATGCGCGCCGCCTTCCGGCGCCAGCGTGATGCCCGACGGCGTCGCCGCCACCATGAAGCGCGCGTCCTGATAACAGGCGTAGTTCAGCGCATCGAGGCCGCGTTCGATGAACGGGTCATATAATGTCGCAACCGGCAACAGCCGCTCGCCATGAATCGAATGCGCCAGCCCGAGCGCCGACATCAGGATAAACAGGTTCATCTCGGCGATGCCGAGTTCGATGTGCTGGCCCTTGGGCGAGGCGTCCCAGTTGAAGGTCGACGGGATTTTTTCGCTGCGGAACAGATCGGCTTTCTCGGCGCGCGCGAACAGACCGCGGCGGTTGACCCAGGCGCCGAGATTGGTCGACACCGTGACGTCGGGCGAGGCCGTGACAATGCGCTCGGCAAGCGCGCTGTCGCCGCGCGCGAGTTCATTGAGTAGCAGCCCAAATCCCTGCTGGGTGGACATCTGCGGCGACGGCGAGAAAGTCAGCCGCTCCGGAATATCGATCACGGGCGCGTTCAGGCGGCGCCGGCCCTCGCGGTTGAACGGAACGGTCGACAGAAACGCCTCAAGTTCAGACGGCGTTTGCGGCAGACCCTCGAACTTGTCCCACTCATGGCCGGGGCGAATGCTCTGCGTGCCGCGCCACTTTTCCATTTGCGCGATCGTCATCAGGCCGGCGTGATTGTCCTTGTGACCCTGGAACGGCAAACCGACGCCCTTGATGGTATAGGCGATGAAGCAGACGGGCCGGTCGTGATCGATCTTTTCGAACGCTTCCAGCATACTCGCCATGTCGTGGCCGCCGAGATTGGACATCAGCGCCAGCAACTCGTCGTCGCTGCGCCTGTCGATCAATTGCGTCACCGGGCCCTGATCGCCGATCTCGTCGCGCAGATGCTTGCGGAATGCCGCCCCGCCCTGAAAGCACAAGGCTGCGTAGAGCTGGTTCGGACATTGATCGATCCATTTGCGCAGGGCTTCGCCGCCGGGCTCGGCAAAGGCTTCGCGCATCAGGCTGCCATATTTCACGATCACCACGTCCCATCCGAAGTTGCGGAACATGGATTCGAATTTTTCCCACAGCCCCTCACGCACGACGGCATCGAGGCTCTGGCGGTTGTAATCGACCACCCACCAGGTGTTGCGCAGGCCGTGCTTCCATCCCTCCAGCAGCGCCTCGAAGATATTGCCCTCATCCATCTCGGCATCGCCGACCAGCGCGATCATCCGTCCTTCAGGGCGGTCTTTGGCCCAGCCGTGCGCCTTGACGTAGTCCTGCACCATTGAGGCAAACAGCGTCTGCGCGACGCCGAGGCCAACCGAACCGGTCGAGAAGTCGACATCGTCGACATCCTTGGTGCGTGAGGGATAAGACTGGGCGCCCTTGAAGCCGCGGAAATTCTCCAGCTTCTCGCGCGTCTGATGTCCGAACAGGTACTGGATCGCGTGGAACACCGGGCTCGCATGCGGCTTCACTGCGACACGGTCCTGTGGCCGCAGAACCGAGAAATAGAGCGCCGACATGATGGTGGCGAGCGAGGCCGAGGACGCCTGGTGGCCGCCGACTTTCAGGCCGTCGACATTGGATCTGACGTGGTTGGCATGGTGGATGGTCCACGAGGACAGCCACAGCACTTTGCGGGTCAGCGCGTTCAGGATGTCAAGGCGTGCGGGTTCAGTGGGCATGGCGTACCTCCCAGCCTGAAGGCGGTTCGGGCTAGCTTGATTTGACGCCAATGTTACCGCGACCGCATCGGCCGAAAATCTCAAATCCTGGCGACATACCCTGATATTTTGGGATAATTTACCAACCCGTTCTCTCCAAACAATGGTTTATCCCAATGCCGGCGCTAGATGCCATCGACCGCAAAATTCTCGGCCTTCTGCAATCCGACGGCCGCATCACCATGGCCGAGCTCGCCGGGAGGGTTGGGCTCTCGGTCTCGCCGTGCCACCGCCGTGTGAAGCTACTGGAACAGCGCGGCGTCATCACACGCTATATCGCATCCGTCGACCAGAAATCGGTGGGGTTGCATGTCAGCGTCTTCATCTCGATCAAGCTTGCCCGGCAGAAGGAGGAAGACCTCAACCGCTTTGCACGCGCGATCTCGAAATGGGACGAGGTGCTGGAGTGCTACCTGATGACGGGAAACCGCGACTATTTGCTGCGCGTCGTCGCCGCCGATCTCTCGTCCTACGAAGCGTTCCTGAAGAACAAGCTGACGCGGCTCGACGGCATCGCCTCGATCGAGTCGAGTTTTGCGCTGAGCCAGGTGAAATATTCGGTCGCGCTGCCGGTGTGACGACAGCCGTCGCGTGGGTCACGGATTGGGCGACCGCGCCGCGGCAAGCGCTGCGAGCTGCGAATGCCGGATTCGTTCGCGGTAGGCCGTATAAACGCCGCTGCCGACGATGAAGGCTGCTCCCGTGATGGTCCAGACATCCGGGACTTCGCCGAAGATCAGGAAGCCGAGCAACGTTACCCAGAGCAGCTGGACATAGGAAAACGGCGCCAGCACGGATGCGTCGGCATAACGAAACGCGAGCACGACGATCCACTGCCCGGCGGTCGATGCCACGCCAATGATGGTTCCAAACAGGATATCGTGCCAGGTCGGCGTGACCCAGACAGCGGGAACCATTGCGCACAGAATCGCAAAGCCGACGATGGACGAATAGGTCATGGTGACCATCGCAGGCTCTTTGCCGCTCATCATGCGCGTCATGATCAGGCAGGAGGCCCAGGCGAACGCGGAGACGACGGGAAAGAATGCGGCGGCATGAAACGCGCTGGTGCCCGGCCGCAGCACGATCAGCACGCCCACGAGTCCTCCCGCCGTCGCCAGCCAGCGCCGCAACCCGACCTTTTCGCTGAGGAAAACAATCGACAGCGCGGTGACGAACAAAGGTGAGACGAAACTCGTGGCGGACGCCTCGGCAATGGGGAGAAACCGCAAGCCGGTAATAAACAGCAGCGACGAGCCCAAAAGCGCCGTCCCTCGCATGACCTGCAACAGGGGCAGCTGGGTCCGCAGCGCATAGATCGGCGAGCCCGGCATGACAGCCGGAATCATGATCAGCGCAAAAATCAGAAACCTGATCCAGGCGATTTCGACCGCGGGCAATGTCTTCGAAAGATATTTCGACGTTGCGTCCGACGTGCCGAGAAAAACGGTCGATGCGATGAGCAGCATGATGCCGCGCAGCGGCCGGTCGGGCCGCGCCGGAACAGCCGGAACCGGCTGCTTTTCAGGCGGTGGCCGCTCAGGCAATGCCGTTGGCGCGCGGTCCAGCCTAACAGCTGTTGCGGGGGGTGTCACGGTTTGAACTCGAGGGCGAAAGAAGCGAATCGGGCGAGATCACAAAAAAGCGCCATCGCGCCGCCGCGACAAGACCCGAAAACAGGCAGCGGTTATGCGCTGGTGTCCCGGTCTGCCGCATCATGTCGCAGCGGGTGGTTTTACCGACATTCGAGCCACAGGGCACCGCGGGCATTAGAGCATCGGCAAGCTTCGCGGCTTCGGCCCGCGCGGGAACCCGCTTTCCAGCGCCGCAATGTCATCCGCGCTCAGCACGAGATCGCCGGCCGCCGCATTCTCTGCAGCGTGTTCCGCGTTTGATGCTTTCGGGATCGGAAACACGCGCGGATCGCGCGCCAGAAAAGCCAGCGCGATCTGGCGCACCAAGGCGCCATGGCGCTTGGCGATCGTCTGCAGCACCGCGCCGCCTTTGCTGCGTTGATCCGGAAAGTCGTTGTGACCGAACGGCGAATAGGCAACGACGGCGACGTTGTGCTTCGCGCACCACGGAATCACCGCATGCTCGATTGCGCGTTCCTGCAAGTGATAAAACACCTGATTGCAGGCCATCTTGCCCTCGCCCGCCACGTCGAGAAGTTCGTCGAGATCGTCGGCATCGAAGTTGGAAACGCCCCAGGAGCGAATCTTGCCCGCTTTGACCAGTTGCTCGAAGGCATCAACGGTTTCGGAGAACGAAAAACTGCCGCGCCAGTGCAACAGATAGCAGTCGAGGCGGTCGGTCTTCAGCCGCGCCAGCGAACGTTCGCACGCCGCAATCGTGCCACGACGCGAGGCGTTGCTCGGTAGCACCTTGGACACCAGATAGGTTTCGTCGCGGCGTCCCGCGATCGCTTCAGCGATGACGAGTTCCGCATCGCCGTACATCTCGGCCGTATCGATGTGGGTCATACCGAGATCGAGGCCGCGACGCAGCGCGGCAACCGCTGCCCTGCGGTCGCCGCGATCGAGATACCAGGTGCCCTGCCCGATGACGGACACGTCGTGACCGGTAGAGCCGAACTTCTTGTGTTTCATGTGATTACCTATGGTGCGGGGCGCGCACCATAGAGGAGAGAGCGCTCGGCGTCGATCAGCTCGCCGCCGCCATTTGGTCGGGATCGGCGCTCGCCGCCTTTACGATCAGGCGCTTCAATTCGGGAATGCATGAGCCGCAATTGGTGCCAGCCTTGAGCCGGGCACCAAGCTCGGCGGCCGAGCGCGCGCCGGCGGCAATGGCATCGCAGATCGTGGTGCGCCCAACACCAAAACAGGCGCAGACAACCGGTCCCGTGCTCGCAAGGCCCTGCAGCGGCTTGCCGGAGAACAACGACCGCCGCTGCGCGTCGGTCAAGGCGCCGGCAGCGAAGAGTTCCTTTGCGACCTCCCAATCGCCGGCGTCGCGCGCGGGAGCGAGAAACAGGCAGGTCTCGATCGCACCATCCGCGAACGAGGCCGCACGATAGACGCCGCCGCCGAAATCGCTGTATTCGGCGAGTTCTTCGCCTGCGACCGAACGCAACCACGACGACCACTCTTTCAGGTCTGCATTATCGGCAATGAGATAACCAAGACCGCCGTTGATGGCAGCGCGCGCCCATAAGGCGTGCTCCGGCAGTTTCAACGGCTTGCGCGACAGCACGAAGCCGCGGAAGACATACTCATAAGGCGCGATCGAAGCTGGCGTCGCCTTGGCTTCCGGCTGCCCGGAGAACGGATCGGTCAACGGCGCAACCAGCGCGCCGACGCGCGCGGCCGATGCGTTGGCCTTGCTCCAATGAATCGGCGCGAACAGCATGCCGCGCTGCTGCCGCGTGCTGACCACGACCTTGAGCGTGCATTGGCCGTGATCGGTGGTGACCCGGGCGAACGACCCGTCAGTCAGGCCGTGCCGCGCGGCATCGTCCGGATGCACCTCGACAAAGGGTTCCGGCAAATGCGAACCCAGCCGCTCGCTCGTGCCGGTGCGGGTCATGGTGTGCCACTGGTCGCGGATACGCCCGGTGTTGAGGCGCAGCGGACGCCCTTCATGGGTCTCGGTCCGGAGCATCGGCGGTTCCGGCGCGACGAAGCGCGCTTTGCGATCGTTGGTAAAGAACTCGCCGCCGCCAAAGAAGCGCGCCTGCGCGGTCTCGCCGGCTCGCTGCGGCCACAGTACCGGCGTCATCGCATTGAAAGCATCGTCGCTGACATCGCTCAGAGCCCCGATATCGAAATCGCGACTGCCGCCATTTTCGAACGCGGAGAGCGCCGCATGCTCGCGGAAGATCGCCGCCGCGGACGCATAATCGAACGCGGCACCGAAACCGAGACGTTTAGCGACTTCGCTGACGATCCACCAATCAGGCCGTGCCTCGCCGGGCGCGGGCAAGAACGCGCGCTGGCGCGAGATGCGCCGCTCGGAATTGGTGACGGTGCCGGACTTCTCGCCCCAGGCCAGCGCCGGGAAAAGCACATGCGCGCCGGCGGCGACGGTATCGTTGGAAAGAACGTTTTCGGAAATCACGAACAGTTCGAGTTTCTTGAGCGCCGTGCGCGCCGCGTCCGCGTCGGGCAGCGACACCGCGGGGTTGGTGCCCATCACCCACAGCGCCTTGATCTCGCCGCGGCCGATCGCCTCGAACATCTGCACCGCCTTCAGCCCCTCATGGGTTGCGATCCGCGGTGCTTCCCAGAAGCGGCGCACGCGATCGATATCGGGCGGGGTGAAATTCATATGCGCGGCAAGCTGATTGGCGAGCCCACCGACCTCGCGGCCGCCCATCGCGTTCGGCTGTCCGGTGAGCGAGAACGGCGACGCGCCGACCTTTCCGATCCGTCCCGTCGCGAGATGACAATTCAGGATGGCGTTGACCTTGTCGGTGCCCTGCGCCGACTGGTTGACGCCTTGCGAATAGAGCGTGACGACACGAGGCGTCGCCGCAAACATCTGGAAGAACGCGGCGACGTGTTGCTCGGAAAGACCGGTTGCCAGCGCGGTTGCCGCTACGCTGCCGGCGAGGCCGCGGGCGCGGCAAAGCGTCTGATCGAAACCCGAGGTGTGGCGCGCGATGTAATCGCAATCGAGCGCATCATTGTCGGCAAGATGCACCAGCAGGCCGGCGAACAGCGCGGAGTCGGTCCCGGGCCTCACTCCTAGAAACAGATTGGCGTCTTCCGCAGTATCGGTCTTGCGCGGATCAACCACGACTATCTGCGCACCACGCCGCTGCTTGTTGGCGATGATGCGCTGGAACAGGATCGGATGACACCAGGCGGCATTGGAGCCGACCAGTACCAGGAGATCGGCCTCGTCGAGATCTTCGTAAACGCCGGGCACCGTATCGGCGCCGAAGGCGCGGCGATGCCCCGCCACAGAAGAGGACATGCACAGGCGCGAATTGGTGTCGACATTGGCGCTGCCGATGAACCCTTTCATCAGCTTGTTGGCGACGTAGTAGTCCTCCGTCAGCAGTTGCCCGGACAGATAAAACGCCACCGCACCCGGACCGTCGCGCGCAACAACATGGGCGAAGCGATGCGCAACATGATCGAGCGCATCGGTCCAGGCGATGCGCTGCATCGCCCAACTGCTGCAACGGATCATCGGATGGAGCAGGCGATGTTCGAGGCCGAGTGTCTCGCCCAGCGCCGAGCCCTTCGAGCAGAGACGGCCGAAATTCGACGGATGCGAAGGATCGCCCGAGATCGCAGCAGCACCGTTTCCGTCCGGCGTCGCCAGTACGCCGCAGCCGACGCCACAATAGGGACAGGCGGTAGAAGTGGTACGTAGCGAAGGATCGCCCGCGGTCATCGCAAGTACCCAATCACGCCGCCGCCGCCAAAGCAGCTGGGCGGCCGAACATCATGTCCTTGCGGACGCCAGCGATATTTGCGCGATTGCGGATCAGTTCGAGATACCAGAGCACATCGGTGGTATCGCCCACCAGCACCGCACCGGCGAGCCGACCATCCTCGATCACGAGCTTCTTGTAGGTGCCGCGCCTGATGTCGCTGAGCACGATCGCTTCGCTTCGGTCCGTGCCCGTAAATTCGCCCGCGGAAAACACGCTGACGCCGGACACCTTGAGGTTGGTCGCGACCACGCTGCCTTGATACGAAGCCTTGCGGCCGGCGAGATGCTGCGCCAGCACCCTCGCCTGCTCGTAGGCCGGCTCGACCAGGCCGTAGCAGATGCCGCGATGTTCGGCACATTCGCCGAGCGCGAAGATGCCGTCTGCGCCGGTCCCAAGCCGGTCGTCGACGACGATGCCGCGATTGACTGCAATGCCGGCCTCTTTGGCAAGCGTGATATTCGGCCGGACGCCGGCGGCGAGAATAACCGCGTCGGCATCGATCTGCCGCCCATCGCTGAGCTCGACGCCTTCGACACGGCTCTGCCCAAGAATGCGGCTGGTATTGGCGTTGAGCAGGACGTTAATGCCTTTCTTCTCGACCAGCGATTTCAACAGCGCTGCGGCCGGCGCATCGAGCTGGCGTTCCATCAGCCGGTCCATCAGGTGGACCAGCGTCACCGGCGCGCCCGCTTTTGCGAGCCCGTAGGCGGCTTCAAGTCCGAGCAGGCCGCCGCCGACGACGACCACGCGCTTTTTTCCTACCGCCAGTGACAGCATCAGGTCGACATCCCGGCTGTCGCGAAAGGTGTGCACGCCTGAAAGCTCCGAGCCCGGCAGGTTGAGCCGCAACGGCGACGAACCCGTGGCAAGCACCAGTTTCGAAAAGGTAACGCTCTCTTCGCCTGCGATCTTCAGCTCGCGGCGGCCGACGTCGATCTCGTCGACGGTGCAGCCATATTTCAGCGTGACGCCGCGGTCGCGCCACCAATTGGCCGGCTTGAGCTCGATTTCGTGCGAAGCCGCTTCACCTGCCAGCACCGACGACAACAGCACGCGGTTGTAGGCAAGCCTCGGCTCCGCGCCGATGACCGCAATCGCATGGCGCCCGAGCGCGACTTTGGCGAGTTCGTCAACCAGGCGCACTGCGGCCATCCCATTGCCGACAATGACGAGAGCTTCGCTCATGGCAGATCCCTATTTCGTCGCCCGGTTAGATTCGTGCCTGGGCCAGGCTCGCCGCTCCCGCTTCGGCCGGACCGCGGCGCAGGTAGAACCACCAGGTCATGGCGAGACAGATCGCGTAGAAGCCGAGGTAGATGACGAGCGCGAGCTGCGGACCGCCGGTGATCGCGATCGACTTGCCGAAGCCGCTCGGGATCAGGTAACCGCCGCAGGCGCCGATCGCTCCGATGAAGCCGAGCGCGGCTCCGCTTTCGATGCTCGCGGTCTTGACCGCGAGCGCGCGTCCGGCCTCGCCGTTGCCGCGCGCTTTGCGCAGGTTTTCCTCGCGGAAGATCGAGGGGATCATCCGGTAGGTCGATCCGTTGCCGATGCCGGTGGTGACGAAGAGGATCAGGAACATCGCCAGGAAGCCGGCGAAGTCCTTGATATCGACGAAGTAGAGGGCACCGACGGTGGCCGCCGTCATCGCGATGAAATTCCAGAACGTGATGATCGCACCGCCGATCCTGTCGGCGAGCAGACCGCCGAACGGACGCGACAGCGAGCCGAGCAGCGGCCCCAGGAATGCGATACCGATCGTGACGGCAGGAAACTGCGTCTTGATCAGAAGCGGAAAGGCCGCCGAGTAGCCGATGAAGGATCCGAAGGTCCCGATATAGATGAAGGACATGATCCAGGTGTGCTTGCGCTTCACGATCGCAAGCTGATCCCTGAACGGCGACTTCGCTGACGTGAGGTTGTTCATGAAATAGACGGCGCCGAACACCGCGATCATCAGCGGCAGGACCCACATCAGTCCGGCGTTCTGGAGATAAACGCCGGAGACGGGGGTCGCCTGGTAGAGATTGATGAGGCCGGCGCCCATCAGGATCGGCGTGACCAGCTGAACGCTGGAAACACCGATATTGCCGCCGGCGGCGTTCAGCCCGAGCGCCCAGCCCTTCATACGATCGGGATAGAAGAAGGAGATGTTGGCCATGCTGGAAGCGAAGTTGCCGCCGCCGAGACCTGCGGTGGAGGCCACCAGCAGCATCAGCCA
>NZ_DAHUXJ010000006.1 GCF_027307225.1 Bradyrhizobium sp.
CAGATGACAGAGCCCGACATCTGCCAGAGTGGCTACATCGATACAATTGGCACCGGCCGCATTGCAGCCTAAAGTGCAAACCACCTATCAGCCGTCTCGGTCTGACCGGGGACAACCTCTTGAGGCTCCACAGCTAGAGCCTATCTGGTTTTGATTGAATCAAAACCAGGCTCTAGATTCTTGTTTTGACGCGTTTTCTTCACGCGAACCGCTTCCCACTTCGCTCGAAAACGCTCTAGAACCTGAGCACCTTCGCGCCGATCAACGCGCCAGCCGCGGTCACGATCGCGGTCGCGATCGTGTACCAGGTCACCACGAACAGCGGCGAGTCGTCGGTGCAGTGCGACGCATAGAGCGTCGCCGCGAAGCCTGCCGAGATCAGCCCTGCCATAGCACCGGCCAGCGCCGGTCGCGCCGGCGCGCCATGGCGTAATCCGATCAGCGTCCCCGCCAGAAGCGGCAGCGAGAGCAGCGGAATGGCGAGCGTGCAGACCCGCGAATTATGTCCGATCAGCCGCGTCATCATCGGCAACCGCTGCGGCATCATCATTTCGCCCGCGATCCCGGCGGCAACGATTCCGATGGGAATCAACAGCAGCCATCCGCGATCCCTGAGCGAGGCTTCCGGCCGCGAAAGATGCAAGCCGACTGCGATGGCCGAGATCGCCAGCGCCAATGTGATCAGGAACTTCAGATCGAAAAACGGATTATGCATCGCCGTCATCACATCCGGACGAACGCCGAGCGTTATCAAGAACATCGCGAGCGAAACCGGTGCCGCGGCCAGCAGCGCGAGCGCCAGCACAAATCCAACCGGACGGACGCGGTGCGGATTGTCGGCGGCGAGCGTTCGAATGAGCTGTTCGGTTTCCATCCTTAGCCCTCCCGCAATTTGGCGGTGAGGCCCGCGAGCGCGCGATGCAACGCCACGCGCACCGCTCCTTCGCTCATGGCGAACTTCGTCGCGGTTTCCCTGATCGAGGCGCTCTCTACCGCGATCGATTGCAAGACCTCGCGCTGACGCGGAGGAAGAGTTTTCAGCAGAGTTGCAACCTCGTTGGTGGAAGCAGTCTCGGCGGCGGGTTGGTCCGGAATGGTCTCGGCAAAATCGTCGATATTGACGAAAACCCGCCGGCCCCGGCGCCGTAGCGCATCGATCAGCTTGTTGCGGGCAATCGCAAACAGCCAGGGCGCGAACGGCGCGTTGACGTCCCAGGTATGCCGTTTCAGATGTACCGCGAGCAAAATATCCTGCACGACGTCCTCGGATTGATCGACCGGTTGGCCGGCCCGCGTTAGCCCGCGGCGAGCCCCGGCCCTCAATACCGGAGTGACCGCCCTGAGCAGGCGATGATATGCGGCGCTGTCGCCTGAAATGGCCAACCGCATCAGGCCAGTCCACTCGTCACCACTTTCGCGCACGCGCGCTCCCAACTTCAATTCGGTCGCTTTTTCAAATTGTTACGCCCGCAGGCGCCAGTCACGAAATCGTGATTAGGCCACAAGCCGGCCGGAATCGCCTCACGTGATTCACGCGCTCCGGCTCATACCATATTCTGCACCTCTGGCAGGACCTGATGAATCAGGGCTAATTCAATGGGCCTGCCGCGCTTTCGCCCGGACTTGTCCGAAGATTCCCATTTTTTGCCCCGCTACGGACATAGCAGGCGGTCTTTTTCCTCGTGTAGCGACACTGACGTTCTGACATCCGTAAAGGTGGCCGCCGCGATAGGGAATGTCAGAACCGGGACACTAGCGACACTAGCTGGACTGGCAAAACGGGGAGATTGCCAATGATCATCAGAGCCAGCGGACGCTCGGCCTTGATCGCAGCCGCCGGACTCCTTGTGCTGCTCGCAAGTCCGGTCAAGGCGACGGACGGCGGCGATTCCGCAGCCGGCGCAACGCCGGACAGCCACGCCGCCGCGCCTGCGACCCTCCAAAAGACCACCAAACACGCTTGGCACCACCGCGGACACTCCGCGCACCGCAGGCTCCATACGATCGCGAAGTCCGACGATGACAAGAACGTCGATGACAAAAAGGTCGAGGACAAGAAAGCGATCGTAACGGGGGTCGCTACGACCACGGGCGACAACAGGCCGTTGGCCGATATCCCGCCGTCGATCGCCAACGCCAATGCCCAGATGCTGCTCGCCGGCGTGCAGATCAGTGCTGCCGCGGCAATACCGCCGGGAACCGACGTGCCGCCGACGACAACCGACACTGCAAGCGCTGACAATGGGACCGTGGTGGTCGCCTCTGATCAGCTGAACGATATCGACCGGACCCTGCAGGAAGGCACGTCGACAGTCGCCATGGCAGCGAGTTCGCCGCCCCCATCCGCAACGACGATGACCGGCCAAAGCTCGGCCTGGGATCAGACCTCCCTGATCGGGAAGATCTTCATCGGATTTGGCGCATTGCTGACCATGGCCTCGGCCGCGCGCATGTTCATTACCTGATATCGATGCGTCAAAGTAGGATTCTGGCCGGACCGGCTGTCTGGCCAGATCCGCATCGAACTGCGCCTACTTGAAGCGCATTCCTTCAGCAGGCACATTTGCAGGCCAATGCAGGATACGGAGTGCGGATCATGAAGACATTCGAACACATTATCGTCGAGACCAGGGGCAAGGTTGGTTTGATCACGCTCAACCGCCCGAAGATGCTCAATGCATTGTCCTTCGGCGTATTTCGCGAAATCGCAACTGCCGTCGACGAGCTCGAGGCGAACGACGGCGTCGGATGCATCGTCCTGACCGGCAATGAAAAGGCGTTCGCCGCCGGCGCCGACATCAAGGAGATGCAGCCGAAAGGCTTCGTCGAGATGTTTTCCAGCGACTTCATCGCGATTGGTGGCGACCGCGTTGCCACCTGCCGCAAGCCGACGATTGCCGCTGTGAGCGGTTATGCGCTCGGCGGCGGCTGCGAACTCGCGATGATGTGCGACATCATCATCGCTTCCGACACCGCAAAATTCGGCCAGCCGGAAATCACGCTTGGCACCATTCCCGGCATCGGGGGCACACAGCGGCTGACGCGCGCGATCGGCAAGTCCAAGGCGATGGATCTTTGCCTGACCGGGCGGATGATGGACGCCACCGAGGCGGAACGTTCCGGCCTCGTCAGCCGCATCGTTCCCGCCGACAGGCTGATGAGCGAAGTGCTGGGAATCGCGGAAAAGATCGCCGAGATGTCGCATCCGGCGGTGGAAATGGCCAAGCGCGCCATCAACCGCGCGTTCGAAACCCCGCTTTCCGAAGGGCTTCAGGTCGAGCGCGACCTGTTCCGCTCCACCTTCGCGCTGGAGGACCGTTCCGAAGGCATGGCGGCCTTCATCGAAAAGCGGAAGCCCGTGAACAAGAACAGATAGCTTGTCCTTGCGGATAAGCGAGAACAAGAACCGTCATTGCCTGCGACAAACGCGAAGCTTTTGCGCAAGGGAGCAGCGCGACGAAGCAATCCATCTTTCTTCGTTGCTGGACCGTTCAGGCCGCCTCTAGCCGCCTGATTTCTATTTCGAACTCAAAGCGCAATTGCGCACCTTCGTCGTCGGGCAGCCAGTTGGTCATCTGCGGAAAGATCGTCCGGTAAAGCAGAACGGTCCTGGGCTCCCAGGGAAACCGCTCCGCCGCGCGGGCTTCGGCCAAAATCCTGTAAAGTTCGGCGCGCGCCGAGTCAGGATCGCCGCGATATTCCGGCGTGGGAGAATCCTCGCCGAACAGTTCAGATTGTTTGCCAGCTTGGAAAAGGTCTGTCTGTCCGGAAGAGGCCATGTCTCACGCAATTTCGACGCTGAATCACTAAATCATGCGCGATCTAGCGGGGTTCTTACAACCGCTTCCATTGAAATTGGCCTCTACAAACGTTCCGGCCGTCCGATCTATTTCGGATTATCCGAATTTAACTTGACGCCGGGGTAGAAGCAGGATTATTGCGATTCGGTCCCGTCCCACAAAGGGGCGGCTCGCGATCGTCACGAACGCGGGGCGGGATGCGATGGACGCGGAAGGCGCAGCGAGACGAGCAGCGCCAAAGCGGACGGCGAAGCCGTGTGGTCCCGACGCCCCGACGCTGGCGTCAACTCGCGACAATGCTTGCGCATTGCGCGGGGACGGTGGCAAACAAGCCCGGTCACCGAGGAGAGCGCGGAGGAAACCGCTAAAGCCATTGCGCGGGGAATGCCGGGCGAACCGGCGCAACCGTGGTGACTAACTCGTGTGCTTTTTACTTTTGCCCACGAGGCTGCGGGTGCGGTTGGAGCGCCCGGCATTCCCTGCGCCCTGACCTCGAGGGCAAGGTATCCAAACCAAAACTCGGGCAGATATGCCGCGAGATCGCGAAGCTGTATCCAGGAGATACGCTGCTATTTGACAAGTGAATCTGTAGGCGCTGATAGGCGAAATCGCGGAGGCTGTCACCGGGCGCGCGTTCGCGCGACCCGTTGGCTCGCAATCACGGCTCGGCTATCAACCTTTCGGCTTCCGCGCCAAGGCTGCGATCAGCAGCGCCCGATAAAGCCGTTCCTGCCAGGTCGAAGGTTTATCCAGTCCCAATCTCGCGAGACATTCGGCGTCGGCGCGTTGAAACGGCTGCCGCCATCCCCGCCATACCAGGCCGGGCAAACGCTGCGGCGAGCGCTGCATCTCTTGCAGAAATTGCAAAGCCGGAATCAGGCGCTGCTCGACATCCGTGAAATCGCTGCCGAACGGAAATGACGGAAGCAAACCCGCCTGCCGCGCCGGCCGCAACGCCTCCGCAATCCGCTCCGGATAGTTTTCGCGGAAAGCACGCGGAATTTGAAAACCCGCCGGCAGTTTGCCCGCATCTTTCGCCAGACGGGTCAGTTCGTCCTGAAAACGGGAATCCGTGACCTGCAACATTGCCGCGATCACCTCGGCGTCGGATTTGCCGCGGAGATCAGCGACGCCGTACTCGCTGACGACGACATCACGCAGGTGCCGCGGAATGGTCTCGTGGCCGTAGTTCCAGCGAATGTTGGATTCCAGCCGGCGGCCCGCCCACCGGGTCGCCTCGACGGTCAGGACCGAGCGCGCGCCGGCCAGCGCAAAGGCCTGCGCCACGAAGTTATATTGCCCGCCGACACCGCTCACGACCTGCCCATTGTCGAGGCCGTCGGATATCGCCGCGCCAAGCAAGGTCACCATCATCGCATTGTTGACGAAGCGCGCATCGACACGGGCGCGGCGTTTGCTTTCTTCTTCGCCGTAGAGTTCGTTGGTGAACGACACCGCCGTCATCTGGATGCGCGCGATCTGCTCGCCCGTCATCTCGCGCAAGGCACGATAAAACGATTTTGGGCCCAGGAAAAATGCGCCGTGGAGCAGGACGCCGTCCACCTCGCGCTTGATGATGCCGGCGTCGATCAGGCCGATGAAGGCCTCGAACACCATTTCGCTGACGCCGTAGAGTCCCTTTTCGAAGTGGGCGGTTTCCGACGGCGGCGCGGCCGGCGCGAGCCGCGTCATGGTCTCCTTGAACCGCACGCCGTCGCGATGGCGCAGGATCAGACCTTGCGCCAGCGCATCGCCGACCTGGCCGATGCCGATCTGCAAACTGCCGCCATCGCGAACGAGGCCGGCCGCATGCAAGCCGATCGCGTACTTGGTGTCTGTGACTGGCTCGGACGGCGGTGCGAACAGGGGAAAATCGGTTTCCGGGCTCTCAAGCACCGCGCTGAATTCTTCGGCCGCCAGATCGCCGGCGCCGGGCATGAAGGGCAATTCGGAATTGACTTGCCCGATCAGCCTGAAGGATGCACGTCCCTCGGCACGCGCCCGCAGCACATCGAGCGTCGTATCGGTATTGCAGCTCAGGCTATAGCGAGCGACGCCGTCGACCACGCGCTTTGCGACGAGCTGAGCAACGACATTGAGGCCCCGCGCGAGCAGATAGGACGCAGCATGGGTGTAATTCGCGGAGATATAGTGCTGCTGCGCGAACGGGACGTGCAGCCACCTCCCCGCCAGAAAGAAGAATTCGATCACCTCGACGTTGGGGGGCAATTGGTTGGCCCGCAGCGCATCGGCGTAAGCGAGGTCCGGGTAGCCGCCAAACAGCCGATCGATGACGGGCGAAATAAAGCGCCGCTCGAGCAGATTGGACGGCCGCGGCTTCTCCAGCGTCAGCGCCGAGAACAAGGTGAGGCGGATGGAGCGATCCGCGACCGCGCGCGCGTAGAGCGCATTGACGACATGGTTGGCCTTGCCGAGGCCGAGCGGCAAACCGACCACAAGATTGGTCCCGACGTCACGGACGATGTCTTCCGCAATCGCCTCGGGATCGGAAAACAGCTTTGGCATCTATCTTCCTTCAGAGCCGCCCGGACGCTGAGCGCTACCCGCGTGCCGCAATGGCGAGATGCGACATATCGCTTTCTCTGTTCGTTCGGCTGCGATAACGGTTTTGTCAATGGCAAGCTGTCCGAGAAGTGGACGAGCGCCAGTATTCTGTTCGGAGGTCACGACGATGAAATTGTATTACGCAACGGGCACCTGTGCACTGGCTTCCCATATCGCATTGGAAGAGGCCGGCGCACAATATTCGACCGTCAAGCTCAACTTCGCGACCCGCGAACAATATTCGCCGGAATATCTCGCCATCAACCCGAAGGGACGCGTCCCCGCGCTGGTGACTGACCGGGGTATTCTGACCGAGACACCGGCGATGCTCGCCTACATCGCCCAGCGCTTTCCCAAAGCAAGACTGGCGCCGGTCGATGATCCCTTCGGCTTTGCCGAGGTGCAGGCTTTCAACAGCTACCTCTGTTCGACCGTTCACGTCGCCCATGCCCATCGCATGCGCGGCACGCGATGGGTCGACGATCCCACAGCGATCGAGGCCCTGAAGCGCAAAGTGCCGGAAACCGTCGGCGCCTGCTTCGAGCTGATCGAGAACAAGATGATCAGGGGACCCTGGGTGATGGGTGACACCTATACGATCTGCGACCCTTATCTGTTTACAATCGCGAACTGGATGGAAAGCGACAGCGTCGACCCCGCGCGCTTTGCCAAAGTCAAGGCGCATCGCGACCGCATGGCCGAACGGCCCGCCGTCCGCAAGGTGCTAGCGGCCGAAAAGGGCTGATATCTAGTGTCCCGGTTCTGAAATTCGTATCATATCGCAGCGGGCAGACTAGCCAAAGAAACCAGGTACGGAGCAGGAGGAAATTTCATGGCGGCGGCGGAAGCCACAACAGCAATCGAGCGACAGACGATCGCAAAGGTTTCCTGGCGGCTGTTGCCTCTGGTCGCCGTCGCCTACTGCATCGCCTATATCGACCGCAGCAACATCTCGTTCGCTGCGCTGACCATGAACAAGGATCTCGGCATCAGCGCTTACCTCTATGGCTGGGGCGCCGGAATCTTTTTCTTCGGCTACTTCCTGTTCGAGATTCCGAGCAACCTCATTCTGGAGAAGATCGGTGCGCGAATCTGGATAGCGCGGATCATGATCACGTGGGGGATCATCTCCGGCCTCACCGCTCTCGTCACCGGTTCCACCAGCTTCCTGATTGTCCGCTTTTTGCTGGGGGCGGCGGAAGCCGGCTTCTTCCCAGGCATGATCCTCTATCTCACCTACTGGTTTCCGGCCCAATATCGCGGCCGCGTCATCTCGACTCTCTTTATCGCACAACCGCTTGCCAACGCCGTTTCGTCGATCGCCTCTGCCGCCATTCTCGGCATGCATGGCATGCTCGGACTGAAGGGCTGGCAGTGGATTTTCGTCATCGAAGCCGTGCCCGCCGTGCTGCTCGGGCTCTTCATCTTGCGCAACATGACGGACCGGCCTGAGCACGCCGATTGGCTCGCCGAAGACGAAAGAGGCTGGTTGCAGGCGCGGCTGGCGGCCGAAAGCCGCGAAGTCGCGGGCGCCGGCCATCTGACATGGACAAAGGCGCTCGCCGACCCCCGCGTCGTTGCGCTGTCGTTGATTTATCTTATGAGCGTGACCGCAAACTACGGCATCGTTTTCTTCATGCCGCAGATCGTCAAGGCCATGGGCCTTTCCAACATGATGACCGGCGTCGTTTCCTCGCTGCCGTATTTTGTCGGCACCGTGGGCTTGATCGCCTGGGGCTGGTCGTCGGACCGCAACAAGGAGCGGCGCTGGCACCTGATCGTCGCCTCGACGCTGGGCGCGCTCGGGCTCGCTTTTGCCGGATGGTGCGGCACATCTTATTGGGCGTTGCTTGGAATGGCGGCCGCCACCGTCGGTATCTACGGCTCGCGCGTGGCGTTCTGGCCGATGCCTTCACTCTTCCTGACCGGAACGGCTGCGGCAGGCGCGATCGCCATGATCAACGCCATCGGCAATCTCGGCGGCTATTTCGGCCCCTTCGTCGTCGGCTGGGTCAGGGAATCCACCAAGAGCTTCAGCGCCGGACTTTATTTCCTCGCCGCCTGTTCGCTGATGGCGGCCGTCATCACCTTCCTTGCCGCGCGCGCGTCGGGCGTTCCCGCCGCCGTGCCGGAGCCAAGCGCCGCCGAATAATCAACAACAGCAAAAGAGGAGACGACCATGCTTAATCGACGAGACCTTCTGCTCGCATCCGTTGCCGCAGGCGTCGCGATGCAAAATCGGACAGCGTTCGCCAAGGCATCGCAGCCATCAACCAAAGTGAGTTTCGAAGTTCCGGCCCACGCCTGTGACTGCCACACCCACATCCACCTGCCGGAGAAATATCCGTTCTTCTCGGGGCGCGTTTATACGCCAGAGCCCGCCACGCCGGAGGAAATGGCGGCGCTGCACAAGGCGCTCGGCATCGAGCGCGTCGTGATCGTGACGCCGAGCGTCTACGGCACCGACAACCGGGCGACGCTCGAAGGCATGAAATACCGCGGCAACACGGCGCGCGGCGTGGCGGTGATCGACGACAAGACCTCGGAAAGTGATCTCGATGCGATGGGCAAGGCCGGCATCAAAGGCATCCGCGTCAACCTGGCCACCGGCGGCACCAACGATCCGTCGGTCGGCCGCAAGCGCCTGGAGGGTGCGATCGATCGCGTGAAGGGCCGCGGCTGGCACGTCCAAGTTTACACCATCCTTCCGCTGCTCAAGAACATCACGGATGTCCTTGCCTCGTCTCCTGTGCCCGTGGTGTTCGATCACTTCGGCGGCGCGGAGGCAGCGAAGGGTCTCGAACAGCCCGGCTGGGCAGAACTGGTCGAGGCCGTGAAGAGCGGCAAGGCCTATGTGAAGATCTCCGGCGCATATCGCCTGTCGAACAAGGCGCCCGACTATCCCGATGCCGTGCCGTTTGCGAAGGCACTGATCGCCGCGAACCCGGATCGCCTGGTATGGGGCACGGACTGGCCGCACCCGGATTCGGTGACACCGCCAGGCAAGAAGGCCACCGACTTGAACCCGCTCTACCAGATCGACGACGGCCGCGTGCTCAACCAGCTCGCCGTCTGGGCGCCGGATGCCGCTACGCGCAAGAAGATCCTGGTCGACAATCCGGCCCGGCTCTACGGATTCTGAGGATCGCCGGCCGGCGCCGCGTGCTCCGTCAGGCGCGGCGCCTGTTGGGCAAAACTGCGCCGCCATTCGCCGGCTTTGCGCAGTCCGCCGAACGGAAACAGATGGAGCGCGGCGATCGACCCCTTCGATTTGTCAAAGCCTGCCTGTAGTCCGCAGACGACTTCGTCTGGCCCGGCATCGGTCAACAGGCGGCCGAAACGGCCGATCTGGTTCCGCATCGACCTGATCGAATTGCCGATGCCGCAACGAAGCGCAAATTTGATCAAGGTCGCCGGCGTCGCCGGCCCCGCAACGCCGACGATGACGGGAAGTCCGCCGCCATGCGCCTCGAGCTCGCCGATCCATCCAAGGATCGGTGCGCTCTCGAAACAGAACTGCGTCATGACTTCGACCCTGACGCCGGCCCGGCGACCCCAGTCCCGCCATTCAACGAGCGCCTTGAAAGCGTTATGCGGCGCGAGATACGGATGACCTTCGGGATGGCCCGCAATATTCACGGATGTGATCCCGTGCGTCTCGATCAATCCGCTGTGGCACACGTCGAGGCTCGACCTGAACGGCCCCTTTGGTGCCGCAACGTCGCCTGCGATGACCAGAATGCGCGTGACATTTGCCTCCCCGCGCGCGCGCTCCAGAAAATCGCCGAACGCCTCGCGCGAAGCCATCTCCCGCGCAGCGATGTGGGGAACGGGGTTAAAGCCAGCACGGCGCAGTGCAGCCGCCGTTTCGATGTTGCGGCGGTAGTTGTCGCCCGGCAGGAACGTGATCGTCACACTGGTGCCGCGGTCGAAATTGTCCTGTAGCGCCGGCAGCTGACGTCCGTCCGATGATATCTCGACGGAGGCCGCCGATACGAGCGCCGCGAATTCGCTGGAGATGGCGTGATCCGATACCGTCATCATGCGGTCCTTCGAAAATCAGGCCGGGGCGCGGCGGCGCGAGATCACGTAAGTCTCGTCGTTGAACCACAAGCCGCCGTGCTTTTTCAGGACGCGGTCGGTGGCCTCGAGGTAACGCCCGTCGCGAACCACCTCCGACAACCTGTCGTCCTCGATCTGCGCGACATAGATCGCCGCATTCCAGGCCGCAAACAGCGTGGAGGTTCCGATCGGCCCGCTCACTTCGTCCGGAAGCGTATGCATGTGATAGCGGAAGATCGAGCGCGCGTCGGAGGAAGCATTGAAATTGTAGTGCCGGGCTGCCGCGCCAAGCTCGTGCTTGACCTGCCGCAGAAGGGCATGACGGTCCGACGTGAAGGGATTGTCTCCGGGCCAGACACCATCGATGATTTCCATCCCCGGATCGTTGCCATGCGAATGGATGCCAATCAGCCGGCCACCCGGCCGTAGAGACCGGGCCAGCGGACCGATCACCTTCGATGCCTTGAACTCGACGCTGGCCCGCGCCCGGTAAGGCTGCGACGCGATAACAAGATCGTAATCGGCCATCACCCGGCCGGGCCGCGGCATGATTGGATCGAGCAGGAACGAGTGATCTTCCCGCCGCAGCGTGAGCACGATCGGCCGGGCGTAAACCGGATTGCCGGTGGTCTGGCTGATTCCAGCACGCCAGTTCTCGGCGAGAAATCCCTCCAGCTGCCTGATCTGCTCGGCAAAACCGTGCGCGGTGTTGCCCGACAGCGCGACATCTTTCCAGATCAAGCTTTGCGCCGCGGTCGCCGAGCGCGGTGTCAACCATGGCGCTTCGGCATAATAAAGATTGGTAACGACGAGCACAGTGGCGGGATGTTCGAACAGACGATCCGCCATCTTCTCGAGCATCAGCCGGACGTCCTCGTAGCTGATTTCCTTCGCGACGGCATAGAGCGGCATGGTGGGAAAGCGGGCGTGCAGCGCGCGCATCACGCGCGACAGCACGGTGCCATCGCCCACGCCTGCGTCAAAGATCCGAAGCGCGGGAGGCGTCGGCTGTAATCCGCCCAGTTCGAGCGAAATCCGGTTTGCGACGTCGGTCTTCTCGCTACAGGTGGATACGAAGAGAAGGTACTTCTGGCGATTGTCGAAGAAGCGGAAACCTGAAGGCGCCGCCTCGGTCGGCACCAAGGCTCCGTTGCCGGGCTTCGGCTGTACCGGTACTCCGCCAGGCAACGGCAAGGCGGTGCTGCGATGCTCGGACAGGTAGCTGCGGACCTTGTCGAGCGTGCCCGTGGTAATCTTGGCCCCGTCGCGAAGCCGCGACACCAGTTTGCCGTCATTGACGACAAGCCGCCCGAACGTGGACTCTGCCGTCTGCGTTGCCCGGCAATAATCGCGTATTTCACTCAAGATCTGATCGGAGGTCCCAGGTTGGCCTTGAAGCTGGCTGTGCTGCTCTGCGGTCCGCATCATGAACTCCGGCGTTTCTCCCTGGCCGGCAATCAAGGGCGGCGCGTCGGAGCACGTCAACCACAAACGGAGTGGGCAGAGATTGTGGGCGTGCGCCCATAACTCATCGCGCCGGCCATTGCGGCGGATGACTGCCGAGCGGCACGGCCGGCCGCGACCAGAAGGCCGGCGTCCGCGACAACCGCGCGGCGTGACGGATCGCCTGCAGCGGCCCGAAACCGGATGGCGACGGCTCGACGAAGGGCTTGATCGCCTCCGCCTTCAGATCTTCCGTCTTGAGCCCGTCGGGGACGCGGCCGAGATTCCAGATCCATCGTCCGGTCTGCGCCAGCGATATCAGGACATGCCAACTGCCGCCCTCGCGCGACTGGCGCGCTTTCGCCATCATGGCGCCGAACGCCATCAGGTAACCGGTGGCATGATCCAGAATCTGCGCCGGCAATTCCTTCGGACCGTCGATGCCGGCAGCCTGCCCTTCGGCGTGGTTGAATCCCGTCGACGTCTGCACCAGCGAATCGAAGCCCCGGTGCTCCGACCATGGCCCGACATGGCCGTAGGCGGAAAGCGAAACATAGATGATGCCGGGATTGATCTTTGCTGCCTCCTCCGGCGAAAAACCGAGATGGGCAAGCGCCTGCGGACGGTAGCCTTGCGAAAAGATATCGGCCTCTGCGAGCAACTCCTTCAGTCTGTCGCGGCCCTCGCCCGTCTTGAGGTCGAGGAAGGCCGAGAGTTTGCCGCGGCCGGTATCGATCGTGAGCCACGGGATCGCCGGAAGATCAGGCCCCGACACCAGCAGCACATCGGCGCCATGCACCGCAAGCGTGCGGCCGGCGACGGGCCCCGCAATCACGCGCGACAGGTCGAGCACGCGCAACCCAGCAAGCGGCTGGTCGCCTGAAGGCCAAGGCTTCGGCACGGCATCGCCGATTTTCTCGATCGAGATGACAGGCAGGGCGGCCAGCGCTTTGGCGTGCGGCATTGCCGACCACTCGTCATAGGAGCGCATCATCGAGACCACGCCGCCGGCTTGATACGCCGCAGTCTCGAACGCCTCGGCGTCCCATTGCATCAAGGCAGCTTGAACCGCCTCGCGTTCGGCCTTGCAGCTCAAAACGCGGCATACGGCATCGCGGTGATGGGGAAAATTGGTATGCAGACGGACAAAGCGCCGATCGCGTGTCTTGTAGACGCCCGCAATCGCGTCCCACACCGGCGGTGGCGGCGTGCCTTCGACGCGAAGGTAACGCTCGCTGCGGCATTCGACGACGGCGTGGCGCATATCGACCGCGATATCCTGCCCCTGCCCGCTGCGTAATTTCCAGATCCGGGTTGCGGCCAGTCCAGCCGCGGCAATGCCCACCTGCGCTGCCGCCGCGACACGAAACGACGACGGCAGTTGCGGCTCTTCGCCCGATAGTGAGACGGCATCGAGCGCGGCAGGATCGCCGTCGACAGAGGTCCAGAGGTCGGCCAGGATTTGTTTCGGGCTTTGCATGACGGTTGCTCTTCTTTAGATCTCACTGCTCTGTCCTAACATGGAAGGAACCGCAATGGCTGCGATCGACCCATTGACTGCCGGGGGCGTCTTGCTTGCGACTGCCTTAACCGACGCGGTCTATGTCATGTTTACGTCAGCCGTGGTGGCGCAAAAGCGTGTGCCCGCGGCGACCTGGAGCAGCATCTGGTACCTGCTCTCCTCCTACGCCGTGATCTCCTATACGGAGAACTGGATTTATGTCGCGTTTGCAGCGATCGGTTCATGGCTCGGCGCATTTGTATCGATTACTTACCTGCACCGGCCGCCCGGCGGACCGCCGATTGGCGCGGCGCCTGAGATTTAGATACGCGCTCACAATCTCGCGGCGCGGATAGCGTCCGAGGTTGGCAACGGCATGTCCCTCTCGAAGACTGAGGGCGCAGAGAATGCCGGGCGCTCAGCGCGCCCGCGGCCTCGTGCGCAAAGAGTAGAAAGCACACGAGTTAGTCACCACAGGTTGGCCGAAGCATTCCGGCAGTCCCTGCGCGAATGGTTTTAACGGCTTATTCCGTGCTCTCTCCGGCGATCGGGCTTTTTTGTCACCGTCCCCGCCGTGATGCGTCAGCATCATCGGCCGGTTAACGCCAGCGTCGAGGCGTCAAGACCACACGACTTCGCCGTCCGTTTTTGCGCCGTTCGTCTTCAGGCATAAAAACGTCCACCGCATCTCGCCCAACGTTCGTGACGATGGCCAACGTCCCTCTTTCGGGCGAGACGGGCGAAGCTTTAGGATTGATTTGCCCGACGGGTTAAGCGAAATATTTTCGCAGCGAAGGCTGGACAGCCAGAGCAAATCAGACGTGACGCGTTAGATCATTTGGGGTGCGACGACGCGCAAACCGTCGGCAGCAGACCGTTTGGTCCAGAACCAATAGGGGAGCAGGGTCGGTAGAGCCAGGGCTTTTGCTGTTGAATGATCGTAAGCAGAGGCCCTTTCAGCGGAGAAGTTTTGTACGGCCCAACCCCGCTGCCCTGCCAGGTCAGCTCTCTAGCCCTTTCGTCGTCGGCAAGGGCTGCATCATTGTCGTGCTTGAGCAAGTACACGCTGCGACGGTGCCGATAGGCATCAACATCCTTGCCGTTCAATTCGATCAACTTCGAAAGGTCTGCGATCGCTTCATCAAATTTTCCCGTCAATTGGTAGGCCTTCGCTCGAAGGCGGTAGTTTGCGGGCAAACGTGGATCTATTTGGATGGCCGATGTGTAGTCTGCTATCGCGCCACTAAGTTCGCTTTTTTCAACGCGGGCCAACCCGCGAATCCGGTAAGCCCGTCCGAAAGTCGGATCAATTTCGATCGATCTTGTTGCATCCGCAATGGCGGCATCATTTGCATGGTTATGCTGGCGCGCATTTGCACGAGCTGCATAAGGCAAGGCGCTTTGCGGATCTATCGCGGCCCAGCGGGTGTAGTCGGCGATCGCGCCGCTAAAATCAGACTTCTGCTCGAAGACAAATCCCCGGACTTTGAACCCATCAAAACCAACTTTCGGTGCGATCTTCATCAGCTTATCGAGTTCGGCGGATGCTTTCGATTGTTCCTGGCTTAGACTGTAGGCGTTGGCCAGGACGAAGTGGGCAGTAGGAAAGCCGGGATCAATCTCAACAGCCTTATTTGCATCAGTGAGCGCGCCGCCGGCATCCCTTTCCCTATACCGTGCTGAACTCCGGTCGATATAGGCTCGTTTGCTGTCGGGATCCAACTCGATCGCTTTGGTAAGATCAGCGATAGCGCTTTTATTGTCTCCAGTACCAAAATAGGCGGCGCCTCGCCTCACGTAGGCATCTGCGAATTTCGCGTCTAGCTCGATCGCTTTGCTTTCATCGGCAATGGCATCCGCATAACCTTCTTTTCGCCAATATGCGGCCCCGCGCCGATAGTAGGCCTGAGCGCGATCTACCTCACTCAAACTGCCGGCGTTGATCAGTTCGGTGCAGTCGGCGATCGCGCGAACCTCGGGAACGTCATTACCCGGTTTGCAGGACTTCCAATCCATACTGCCTTGCGCAAATGCGCCATGACCAAGCAGAAGGCACGCGTAAAGCCCTGCGAACGAGCCCCTGATAAAAACCCATCCAAAATCCATTGAACGCGACACCTGCAAAGGAATTATATATCAATTTAAAGCTGCATCGCGGTTCTGAGCAAGGTGTTTCAACGCGCAGGCTCGCGGTGGCGGGTCAGACCGGCAGCGAGCCGGCAGGTCGGTCAACCCGTGACGCCTGGCGTTTGACCGCAGGTCGCCCATGAGGGGTACAGCGGACTAAAGGCAACGCTGATATCGACTTCTGCTCGTGGCCCATACTGACGAGAGCCAGCTTCTCTGATGTGTCTGATGTCAGGGATGGACCGGAGGTGGCCGGGCGCTAGACAACTCGGCGCTGTTGACCCATCACCGACTTGCCGGTTCAGAAATTGCCGTTTTGCGAATATTGTTAGATTGAAGTGCCGGCCGTAGATTGAGGCACGCCCAAGCGAGGGAGCACTTGTCGTGCGACAGATCTGGATCACCCGCGCAGGCCCTCCGGAGGTGCTGCAAGTCAAGGAAGCCGCCGATCCTGCGCCGAAGGCGGGAGAGGTCCGCATCCGCGTCGAGGCGAGCGGGGTCAATTTCGCCGACATCATGGGGCGCATGGGCGTGTATCCGGATTTGCCGCCCATGCCGGTTGTGCCTGGCTACGAAGTCAGCGGTCGGATTGACGCTGTCGCCTCTGGCGTCGACGAGAGCTGGATCGGTCGAGACGTCATTGCGATGACCCGTTTTGGCGGATATGCCGACGTGGTATGCGTACCCGTGAAGCAAGTATTCCCGCAACCGGCCGGGCTGTCGGCACTCGAGGGTGCCGCCATTCCAGTGAACTACTTTACCGCCTGGCAGCTTGTCGTGGTCATGGGAGCACTCAAGGCCGATGAGACCGTACTCGTCCACTCAGTGGGCGGCGGGGTTGGCATCGCCGCGACGCAGATCGCGAAGCATATCGGGGCGCGCGTAATCGGCACTGCATCGGCCGGAAAGCACGACGAAATGCGCAGCCTGGGCGTCGACCATCTCATCGACTACCGGACCGAGGATTTCGAGAAGCGGACCCGCGAAATCACCGGCGGTCGCGGCGTCGAGCTGATCCTCGACGCGGTCGGCGGCGAGTCCTGGAAAAAAGGATACCGTGTGCTTGCCCCTACCGGCCGGCTGGGGATGTTCGGCGTTTCTTCGCTCGCGAGCGGCAAGGAGCGTAATATCTTGTCCATGCTTTCCATGCTCGCCACTACACCGTGGTTTCAGTTCAATCCGCTTGGTCTCATGAACGCGAACAAGGGCGTATTTGGCGTAAATGTCGGCCATTTGTGGGACGAGATCGATCGCTTGCGCGGGTGGGGCGAAGCAATCATGGAGCTTGCGGCACGCGGTGTCGTCAAACCGAAGGTGGCGGCGAGCTTCAGGTTTGATGATGCTCCGAAAGCGCACCACTTCATCCAGGATCGACGCAACGTCGGCAAGGTGCTCCTTGTCCCCTGAGGGCGCGAAACGCGGTTCGCCTAATGTAGCCGGGATGACGTGGGTTGGCCGGGCGTAAATTCCTGGTGGTCGAACAACCATCCAGGAGCTGGTTCAATCCGAAGACCAGCTTGGCCATGTCATCCAGCCAAATGCAACGCCTATGGCCCGGGCCCTGGTTCGATTTCGGCGCTTTCGGGACGAGGCGGAAATTTTCCCGCTGACAACAGACACGATCGCGTGACGCCTGGAAATCTGCCGAAGGCGCATAGCGCGTCGGGTCGCCTTCGACGAAATTTCCCTCGACGAGGCCTTTGATCACACTATTGGCGCCACCTTTCAAATCCCGCCGTTTGCAGTTGCGAGGCTCATATATCGGAGAACTGCCATGAAGTCCGACGACCCGTCGCCTGGAATTGACCGTCGCACTCTGGCTTTAAACCTCATCTTATTGCCATTTCTGTCCTCAACACTGTCTTCCTCGCCAGTCAAAGCGCAGACGACGCCAAACGCACCGCTCGCCTCCTGGAACGAAGGCGCGGCGAAACAGGCAATCCTCGACTTTGTACGCGCCACTACCGATCAGGGAAGCTCGAAATTCGTGCCGCCCGAGGATCGCATCGCCACCTTCGATCAAGACGGCACGCTCTGGGTTGAGCATCCTATCTACGCGCAAGTGACGTATTGCCTGGACCGCGTTTCGGCGCTGGTGGAAAAAAAGCCCGAACTCAAGGGAATCGAACCGTTCAAGACCGTGCTGTCCGGCGATCGGGAAGCGATGGCCAAGCTGTCGAGGCATGACCTTGAGACAATTCTCGCCGCGACCCTGACTGGCATGCCGGTCGAGGAATTTGAAGCCGACGTCAAAAACTGGCTGGATACCGCCACGCATCCGCGCTGGAAGCGCCTCTACACCGAGTTGACTTATCAGCCGATGCTCGAGGTCTTGCAGTATCTGCGAACCAGCGGCTTCAAGACCTATATTGTGACCGGCGGCGGCCAGGATTTTGTGCGCGTCTATTCGCAGCGCGTCTATGGCATCCCTCCCGAACAGGTGGTCGGCAGCATGGGCGGCACGAAGTTCGGCTACGACAAGGAGGGCAAGCCGTTTCTGACCAAGGAGCCAAAGCTACTTTTGAACGACGACAAGGCCGGCAAACCCGAAGGCATTCATCTGATGATCGGCCGTCGTCCGAACGCGGCCTTTGGCAACTCGGACGGTGACCGCGAGATGCTGGAATATACCGGAGCCGGCGACGGCGCGCGGTTGATGATGCTGGTGCTGCACGACGATGCAGCCCGCGAATACGCCTACGGCCCGGCGCGCGGCTTGCCCAACAGCAAGTTCGGGACCTTCACTGCGGCACTCGACGCCGAGGCGAAGAAGAATGGCTGGACAGTCATCAGTATGAAGAACGACTGGAATCGCGTTTTCAGCTTCGAATAAGACGCGCGATTGAATCAAAACCGGGGCTCTAAATTTTTGTTTTGACGCGTTTTCTTCACGCGAACCGGTATCCACTTCGCTCGAAAACGCTTTAGTGGAAATCCCGCGACGGCGGCAGGATGCGAACGTTGCGAGGATGGCGGATTTTCTGCGCTGGACTATCCGGGTGATCGCGCCGGTCGTCATTAAGCGGCTCGATCAAGGCGGCAGCCACCGGTAGCGCATGTTTCTGGCTGACCATATCGTCAGCGAGATCGAGGAGATCGCGGGAACGGTCGAACAGCCTTTCAGCAACGAGGTGCACGACCTTTTCCGGGCTGCTCTGGATAGTGCCCTCAACCAGAATTAGCCGCGATCCCATCACTTCTTTGCGGAAACGCTCCATCGCCTTGGGCCAAACCACGATATTGGCGATACCGGTCTCATCCTCCAGTGTCATGAAGACGACGCCCTTGGCGCTGCCTGGACGCTGGCGCACCAGCACCACCCCGGCGCAGCGGACATACTGCTTGTCCCGCGCATCGGACACCGACGAGCAGGCGATCACGCCCTCACGCGTGAACCTTTTCCGCAAAAATTCCATCGGATGCCCCTTCAGCGACAGCCTGATCGTCTGATAGTCCGCGACCACATGCTCCGGCAGCGGCATCGACGGCAACGGTTTTGCCTGTTCATCCGGCTGCTCGCGGGCGGCGGCGGTCTCGAACAGCGGCAACGGCACATCGTCCGGCAGACGCCGCACGGCCCACAGCGCAGCGCGGCGATCGAGCCCGATGGAACGAAACGCATCGGCATCCGCGAGCAGGATCAGCGCGCGCTTGGGCAAGCCGGTGTCGCGGGCAAAGTCCTCCAGCGAGGTAAAACGGCGGCGATTGCGCGCGGCGACAATGCGATCGGCCCAGTCGTCGATCTCATGCTCCGGCGGTGCCACACCTCTCCCATAGGGAGAGGTCGCGCCGGAGGCGCGGGTGAGGGGCAAGGTCTCTCGAAGGACCTGAGCCCCCTCACCCGATTTGCTGCGCAAATCGACCTCTCCCCGTTGGGGAGAGGTGGAGCAAGACTGCGGTCCCACCGGGTCAACCAAGAAGCATTCTGTAGGCGCATCCCGGAATGACGACTGGATATATTTCAGCCGCTCCTCGTCCGGATCTTTCCACTTGAAGCCGTCGATCTGGCGAAAGCCGAGCCGTACCGCGCAATGGCCCCCGTCCTTTTCTTCCAGCGTATTCTGGGCAAAGCTATGGGTCACGTCGATCTCGCGCACCTCGACGCCGTTCTTGCGGGCATCGCCGACGATCTGCGCCGGGGCATAAAAACCCATCGGCTGTGAATTCAACAATCCGCAGCAGAAGGCGTCGGGATGCCAGTACTTCAGCCATGACGAAACATAGACGAGTTGCGCGAAGCTTGCCGCATGGCTTTCCGGGAAGCCGTAAGAACCAAAGCCTTTGATCTGCTCAAAGCAGTTTTTTGCAAATTGCGGATCGTAGCCGCGCCGGATCATGTTTCCGATCAACTTCTCCTCGAAATTTCCGATGGTTCCGACATTGCGAAACGTCGCCATCGCGCGGCGCAATCCATTGGCTTCTTCGGATGTAAATTCTGCCGCCTCGATCGCGATACGCATCGCCTGCTCCTGAAACAAGGGCACGCCCAGGGTCTTGTGCAGAACCTTGTAGAGTTCGTCCGGGGGGCCGTGTTCCGGCGAAGGCGCCGGATAGTTTTCCTTCTCGATGCCATTTCGCCGGCGCAGATATGGATGCACCATGTCACCCTGGATCGGCCCGGGTCGCACGATCGCAACTTCAATAACGAGGTCGTAGAAGGTGCGCGGTTTCAGGCGCGGCAGCATGTTCATCTGCGCGCGGCTTTCGACCTGGAAGACGCCGAGCGATTCGCCCTTTTGCAGCATCTGATAAACTTCATCGTCATCCTTCGATTTGATGTCGGCAAGTTCGTAACGCTCGCCTTTGTGAAGCGCGATCAGGTCGAAGCATTTGCGAATGCAGGTCAGCATTCCCAGCGCCAGCACGTCGACCTTCATCATGTTCAGCGCATCGACGTCATCCTTGTCCCATTCGATGAAGGTGCGGTCGTCCATGGCGGCATTGCCGATCGGCACATAGGTGTCGAGCCGGTCCTGGGTCAGCACATAACCGCCAACATGCTGCGACAGGTGCCGCGGAAACTCGATCAATTCGGTCGCGAGCTCGACCGCAAGCTCCACCATCGGATTCCGGGGATCGAACCCGGCCTGCTTGACCTGCATCTCGTTGAGGCCACTGCCCCAGCTTCCCCATACCGTATCGGCGAGCGCTGCGGTCACATCCTCGGTCAGCCCAAGCGCTTTGCCGACGTCGCGGATCGCGCTGCGCGGCCGATAATGAATGACGGTCGCGATGATGGCCGCACGGTGCCGGCCATAGCGGCGGTAGACATACTGCATCACCTCCTCGCGCCGCGAATGTTCGAAATCGACGTCGATGTCCGGCGGCTCCAGACGCTCCTTGGAAATGAAGCGTTCGAACAAGAGATCGACCTTGGTCGGATCGACGGAAGTGATGCCGAGCACGTAGCACACGGCGGAATTGGCCGCCGATCCCCGTCCCTGGCAAAGAATTTTTTGCTTTCGCGCGTAATGCACAATGTCGTGCACGGTGAGAAAATAATGCGCGTATTTCAATTCGGCGATGAGAGCGAGTTCCTTGTGCAAGGTCGCGCGCAATGTGTCGTCGATTTTTCCGTCGAAATATTTTTGCACGCCTGCCCAGGTCAGGTCTTCCAGATGTTGCTGCGCTGTCTTGCCCGGCGGCACCGGCTCGTCGGGATACTGGTATTTGAGCTGATCGAGCGAAAAGACGATGCGGCCGGCAAACCGCATGGTTTCCGCGATTGCTTCCGGCACGTCGCGAAACAGCCGCGTCATTTCCTGCGCCGGCTTGAGATGGCGTTCGACATTGGCCTCGAGGCGCTTGCCGGCCGCTTCAATGGTCGTCTTCTCGCGAATACAGGTGAGGATATCCTGCAGGCGACGCTGCGATGGGTCGTGGTAGAGCACCTCATTGGTCGCCAGCAGCGGCACGCCGGCGCGGTCGGCGATGTGCCGGAGCCAGGCCAGACGCCGCCGGTCATCGCCGCGATAGAGCAGGCTCGCCGCGAGCCATACACCGTCGGCGCGACTTGAACGCAAGCGCTTCAGAAGGTCGTCCGCTTTCGCTTCCTCGAAACGGTGCGGCAGCGCCAGCACCAGAAGCTGCCCCTCGGCAAACTCCAGGAGATCATCGATCTTCAGATGACATTCACCCTTGAGCGTGTCCTCGCCCCGCTTGCCACGGGTGAGCAACTGGCACAGCCGGCCGTAAGCCGCGCGATCGCGCGGATAAACCAGGATGTCGGGCGTACCGTCGATGAAAACGATCCGCGATCCGATCAGAAGTCTGGGCTTGTGTTCGATTTCGGGATTATCGAGTTCGCTGTAAGCCCGCACCACGCCGGCCAGCGTGTTGTGGTCGGCGATGCCGATGACGGGAAGACGAAGCTCTCCCGCCTGATGGACATAGGCCTGCGGATGCGAGCCGCCGCGCAGGAACGAGAAGTTCGTGGTGATGCCGATTTCTGCGTAATCCATCAGTGAAGTGTTCATGCGAACAACCCATGCATGAACCAGTTCGGCGATGGCGGCTTGCCTTCCTTCTGTTCGACCTCGTCGAATAACCCGTCGCGATAGAGCCAGAACCGCAAGCCTTCTTCGTCCTCGACGCGGAAGTAATCGCGCGTCAGCATCTCGCCTTGCGCGCGCCACCATTCCATGGCGACGCGCTCAGGACCTTCGACGCGGACGACGGCATGGGTGGCGCGGCGCCAGACAAACCGCGCCGGCGGACCGTCCGGCACCTCGGCGATGACCTTGATCTGTTCCGGCCGCTCGAACAGCCGCAAGGGCCGCAGCGGCGGCTCACCCTCAACGCGCGCGGGCCAAGCGGCTTGCGCGGCTTCTATCAGATGATGCTGCGCCGGCCCGGCCCACACCGCGCGTTCGGGAATGTGAGTATCCTGCGGCAAATGAACGACCACGCGCTTGCCGCCAATGCGCGCGGCGATGCGGTCGATCAGGGCCGAGATTTCGTCCCGGTCATGCACATGGGTATCGAGATCGCGCTGCTCCTGCACGACGATTTCGGTGCGGCTTGCGTCCAGGCGAATAAGGTCGAACCCGAAGCCGGGATCGAGCGGGTCGTTTAAAGCCTCCAGCCGCTCGCGAAACAGCCGGTCGATCACCTCAGCCTTGGTGACGGGCTGCCCGGTATCGACCGAGATGGTGCGAACCGCGCCATCGGTGCGGAAAAAACGCGCCTCCAGCCGCCGCGCGCCCTTGCCTTGCTTGCCCATCGCTGCGACCAGCATCCCGGCCAATCCCGACAAGGTGGCCGAGATCACCGTCTCGGTTGCAACCGGCTCGGCAAAACGCTTTTCCACGATGTAATCGGGCAGCGGCTTACGTGGACTGATCGGCGCATCGCTTTTGCCCAGCGCCTGTTCCAGCATCGCCGTGAAACGAGCACCGAACCTCGCGGTGATTTCGTGGCCAGCGCGGTCCGCCACATCGCCGATGGTTTTCAACCCGGCGCGGCGCAGGCCCGTCACGACAGCCACATCCGCTCCCAGCGCCGATATCGGCAGCGGCCGGACGGCTTCGGCCTCCTCGCCATCGCGAACGATCCGGCCGTGGACATGACGGGTCAGCGTCCGGGCGCAGACGGCCGTTCCGGCGACGGCGGCGCTGACCATAAACCCCTGCGCGGTCAGGATACCGGATACGAGATTCATCATCGCTGCTTCGCCGCCGAACAGATGCGCGCAGCCGGCGATGTCGAGAAACAGACCGTGCGGGAGATCGAGCGCGACCAGCGGAGTGAAACGGTCGCACCAACAGGCGATGGCATTCAGCGCGTCGGCGTCGGCGGTCTCGTCGGCGTCATAGACCTGAACCTCGGGGCAGATGGCGCGGGCGTTCGCGAGCGGCAGGCCGACCGCGAGGCCCACATCGGCGGCCGCATCGTCGAGCGCGGAAATCCGCAGCATGTTGTTTTCCCTGGCAACAACGATGCTGGGTCCAAGGTTTGATCCCTCCCCCCGCGAGCGTAGCGAGTGGTGGGGAGGGTCGGCCGAAGGCCGGGGTGGGGGGAGTTTCCGCAAGACACCGCCCCCCACCCTGGCCTCAGCTTCGCTGCGGCCTTCCCTCCCCACCGCTTCGCGGGGGGAGGGATAAGAACGTGCGCCATCAAATACGATTTCCCTACCCTGCACGGAAGGAGAGGGCCGACCGTCTATGCCGCAAGAAATTTGTTTAGCTCGCGCGTCGCTGGATAATTGCCGTTTGATGCGGTCGGTAGGCAGGCGCGGCAGCCACAGGCTGAGAATACGCCGCCGGTTTTCCGAAAAGGCACTCATCACATTTCCATTCCATGATCCAGCGGCCGGTCGGGCCATGACGATTGCGGACAAGCTGCGCCTCAAACTGCGGCGAGCCCCATGCAGTCCAGGGCTTTGAGCCCGGCGGCGAATGCGCCGCGCGCACGATCCATCGGGTCTCGGCCGTCGAGGCCCTCGGCTCTGCTGCCATCCGCAGCACTAGACCGGTCGCGCCCGAGGCCTGGGCGGCCAATGTCAGCTTGCGGCTGGCAACGAGGTCGAGCTGCTTCGCCTCGCCCCAGACCTCCAGCACGACGGCGCCCACCGCATCGCAGGCCAACGCGTCAGCCGTTGTCCGCAACGCTTGATCCACGTCGGCCGCGCGAACGGTGACGAGAAGGCGCGGATCGAGGCCGAGTTCGGAAAACCCGTGCATCGAGATGGCGCCCGCTTCCACCTCCGCAAAGTCCTGCCGGATCCACACAAGAGGCCGCCGGGCGGCGACGCGTCCTGCAAGTCCCGCGATAAAGCCGGTCGCCGCCGCGCCCTGCCGACCAGCTTCCGCAAACACTTCATGCATGACGCCCAAAGCCAGCCCGCCTTGCAGGTGTGCGTCGGCCTCCGCATGTCCGAGCGGCACCTTGCGCAGGCCACACGCCGCGCCATGCGTTTCGATGCGCTCGATGCTGCTGCGTAAGGCCGCAAAATTTCTTGCTGCGCTCATCCTCATGATGCGCCGCGTCCCTCTGAAAGCTGATGTGACCGCTTCTGATTTTGAGAGAACCAGAAGCTGGCTCATTTGTTCATGATATGTTCTAATTTAAAGCTAACGGAGACCGAAGAGTCAATTCGAATCGGCGATTTGACGATTCATGAATGGAATCAAAGGGATTTAGGGATGGACGTACAACGTAAGCTGGAAATTCTCGCAGATGCCGCCAAATACGACGCTTCTTGCGCGTCCAGCGGCACCGAGATGCGGGATTCCAGCGACGGCAAGGGCCTCGGCTCGACCGCGCCGGGCATGGGCATCTGTCACTCCTACGCGCCGGACGGCCGCTGCATCTCGTTGTTGAAGGTCTTGCTCACCAACGCCTGCAACTACGATTGCCTCTATTGCGTCAATCGCGCTTCCAGCAACGTGCCGCGCGCCCGCTTCACCATCGACGAGGTGGTGAAGCTCACGATCGACTTTTATCGCCGTAATTATATCGAGGGACTGTTTCTCTCTTCCGGCATCATCCGCAGCGCCGACTACACCATGGAGCAAGTGGTTCGTGTCGCGCGCAAGCTTCGCGAAGAGCATCATTTCCGCGGCTACATTCATCTCAAGACCATTCCCGAGGCCGATGACGCGCTGATCGCTGAAGCCGGCTTGATGCCGCAAACCTTGCCCAGCGCTTCAAGCCGAAGGCGGCCCAGTTGGGATTCGGATTCTAAGGCTTCGTCATGCGAGTAACATCATGCACCACATCATCCTTGATCACCAAACCGATTTCGACGGCTGGCGGCAAGCCGCGCGCACGCTCGTCCTCGATGGCATCAGGCCGGAGGATGTGACATGGAGTATCAGGGGTGATGAAGAATTATTCGCACCTGCCGAGACGACATCGCAACCGCGCCCATCGGCTGAGACCTTCAGCGTCTCCGCCAGGTTTGTCGAACTCGCCAAAATCGCGATCCTGCACCACGACCGCGAGCGATTTGCGGTGCTTTATCGTTTGCTGTGGCGCTTACGGGGCGATCACGACCTCCTGGATGTTGCGACCGATCCCGACGTCATCCGCGTTACGGCCATGGCAAAGGCGGTGCGGCACGACGAGCACAAGATGCACGCCTTCGTCCGCTTCCGCGAGATCGGACGTGAACGGGAAGCCCGCTATGTCGCCTGGTTCGAGCCCGAACACCACATCGTGGAGTTGGCGGCCCCGTTCTTCGCGCGACGTTTTGCCGACATGCCCTGGTCGATCCTGACGCCCGAACTCTGCGCGCATTGGGATGGCTTTGCGATCTCGTTCACGCCGGGCGTCAGCAAGGCGGACGCGCCAACCTCCGATCGGCTGGAAGAGACCTGGCGGCGCTACTACGCCACGATCTTCAATCCTGCCCGTCTCAAGGTGAAGGCGATGCAGACCGAAATGCCGAAAAAGTATTGGAGGAACCTGCCGGAGGCTTCGATGATTGGACCTCTGATCGCGGGCGCCGCACGCGCCACCGACACGATGATCGCGAAAACCGCGACCGAGCCGCACAAGGCGCAAAGGCGGCTGGAAGGGCCGATGAGACGCAAGACTGTCGCCGCAGGCGACGAGCTTGAGACATTGCGCGAGGAAGCAGCCAACTGCCGCGCCTGCCCGTTATGGAAAGACGCCACCCAGACCGTATTCGGTGAAGGACCGCCGCATGCGCCGATCATGCTGGTGGGCGAGCAGCCGGGCGACAAGGAAGATCTCGCCGGAAAGCCGTTCGTCGGTCCGGCCGGTCAGATGCTTGACCGCGCGCTGATCGAGGCCGGCATCGACCGCAAACAGGTCTACATCACCAACGCGGTCAAACATTTCAAATTCTTAGCCCGTGGAAAAATCCGCCTGCATCAGAAACCGGCAACGCCGGAAATCAGGGCTTGCCGGCCGTGGTACGAACGCGAACGAGCCGCGATCAAACCGATGCTGGTGGTCGCCATGGGCGCCACCGCCGCGCAAGGCGTATTCGGCAAGATGATGCCGATTAATAAAAACCGCGGCCACCTCATTGATCTCGATGAAAAAACCAAGGCGCTGGTAACGGTGCATCCGTCCTATCTGCTCCGCCTGCCGGATGCGGACGCCAAGGCGCGAGAATACGCGCGCTTTGTCGATGACCTGAAGATGGCTGCTGTGTTTTTACGGAAGTCAGCCAGTGCGGCCTAATAGGGGTCGCCAGCGCTAACTCCTCGAGGGCTCATCATGCGGACTTCTGAACCAAGGCCACACGCGATCAATAATTTTGCCAGTGTCCTTTCCGATTCCGAAATTCGCAAACGTGGCTCCCCAAGATGATGCGAACTTCGGAAATCACGCCGCCAGCGCGTTCTCGACCAGCTTGATCCAGTACGACGTGCCAAAAACGATCGCTTCGTCGTTGAAGTTATAAGCCGGATGATGCAGCCCGGCGCTGTCGCCGTTGCCGCAGAAAATGAATGCGCCCGGCCGCTTTTCCAGCATAAAGGCGAAATCCTCGCCGCCCATCATCGGCGGCATCTCGGAAACGTTGCTGTTTCCCGCGATCTCTTTCGCCACGCCAATCGCAAAATCGGTCTGCGCCGCGTGATTGACCACGACCGGATAGCCCGCCTCGTATTCGAGGTCGATCTTGGCGCCGGTCATCCGCGCCACGCCTTCCACCACTTCGCGAACGCGCTTTCCGACCAGGGTGCGGACTTCCGGCGTCAGCGTGCGAACAGTGCCCCTGATTTCCGCGGTCTGCGGGATCACGTTGCGGGCGTTGCCGGCGTGGAACTCGCACATCGAGACCACGGCGGCCTCGAGCGGATCGACGCTGCGCGACACGATGGATTGCAGCGCCGTGATCAGTTGCGCGCCGACCATGACGGAGTCGATCGACAAATGCGGACGCGCCGCATGTCCTCCGCGCCCCTCGATACGAATATTGACGGCATCGGTCGAGGCCATGATCGGACCGGGCCGGATCGCAAAGGCGCCGACCGGGATTCCCGGGCCGTTATGCATGCCGTAGACCTGATCGATGGCAAACCGGTCGAACAGTCCGTCCTTGATCATGGCGGCCGCACCCGCGCCGCCCTCTTCCGCCGGCTGGAAGATGACAATAGCATCGCCGCCGAAATTCCGGGTCTCGGCCAGATAGCGCGCTGCGCCGAGCAGCATCGCGGTATGCCCGTCATGGCCGCAGGCGTGCATCTTGCCGGAGGCCTTGGAGGCATAGGGTAGTCCGGTCGCCTCCTCGATCGGCAACGCGTCCATGTCGGCGCGAAGCCCGATCGTCCTGATATCTCCCTTGCCGGCAGGCTTTCGGCCCTTGATGAGGCCGACAACGCCGGTCCCGCCAAGGCCGGTCACCACTTCATCGCAGCCGAACTGGCGAAGCCGCTCGGCCACGAAGGCCGAGGTGCGGCCCTCCTCATATCCCAGTTCGGGATGTTCGTGGATCTCTCGGCGCCACGCCTGAATTTCGGGTTGCAGATCGGCCGCGCGATTGACGATGGGCATGGCAAACTCGGTTCTGAATGCTTGATCAACGCCTTATCTAGCACACCGGACACGGACAGCCCAATACCTCTGGATCATTGACAAAGACCCATGGGCCGGACTTTGTCGGCCCTCACCACGCCAGAATGGAAAAGCCAAAAATGGCCACGCGGCTTGAGGGAGATTTCGACTACATCATCGTCGGCGCCGGCACCGCCGGGTGCATCCTCGCCAATCGCCTGTCGGCCGACCCGCGCAACCGGGTACTGATCTTCGAAGCCGGCGGCGGCGACAACTGGATCTGGTTTCACATCCCGGTCGGATACCTCTTCGCTATCGGTAATCCCCGGTCGGACTGGATGTTCCGGACCGATGCGGAGGCGGGCCTCAATGGCCGCTCGCTGGCCTATCCCCGCGGCAAGGTGATCGGCGGTTCGTCAGCCATCAACGCCATGATCTCGATGCGTGGACAGGCCGCCGACTACGACCACTGGCGCCAGCTTGGACTGACCGGGTGGGGCTATGACGACGTCCTGCCGGCCTTTCGCCGCCTGGAGGATCATTTTCTCGGCGAGAGCGAACATCACGGCGTCGGCGGCGGCTGGCGCATCGAAGCGCCGCGGCTCTCCTGGGTTGTTCTCGATGCGGTCGGCGAGGCCGCCCAGCAAATGGGGATACACAAAATCCCGGACTTCAACACCGGCAACAACGAAGGCGTCGGCTATTTTCACGTCAACCAGAAACGCGGACGCCGTTGGTCGTCGGCCCGCGGCTTTCTCAAGCCCGCCTTGAGGCGCGCCAACCTGCGGCTTGAGAAGAACGTGCTGGTCGATCGGCTCATCGTCGAGAACGGCCGCACGGTGGGCGTTGTATTCTCAGGAGACGGACAGGTCTTCGAAGCCCGCACCAAAGGCGAGATCATCCTCTCGGCCGGTTCGATCGGTTCGACGCAAGTCATGCATCGCTCCGGCATTGGTCCGGCGGAATGGCTGGCGCCGCTCGGTATCGCCAGCATCATCGATCGCCCCGGCGTCGGGCGCAACCTGCAAGACCATCTACAGCAGCGCGCGATCTACAAGGTGACGGGCGTGCGCACGCTGAATGAGACCTACTACTCCTATATGCGTCGCGGCCTGATGGGGCTCGACTACGCCTTCCGTCGGCGCGGGCCGCTCACCATGGCGCCGTCGCAGCTTGGGATTTTCACCCGCTCCGATAACAACCGCGAGCGGGCCAACATCCAGTTCCACGTCCAGCCGCTCTCGCTCGACAAGTTCGGCGATCCCCTGCACCGTTTTCCCGCGATCACCGTCAGCGCCTGCAACCTGCAGCCGACGTCGCGCGGCACCGTGCGCATCAAATCCGCCGTTCCCGATTCTGCGCCTTCGATCGCGCCAAACTATCTGTCGACCGACGAGGATCGCCAGGTGGCCGCCGACGCCATCCGCACCACGCGACGCCTCATGAAGCAGCCCGCGCTTGCCGCTTATCGTCCGGAGGAGTTTTTGCCGGGACCGTCGGTCGGCGACGACGAGGCATCGCTCGCCAAAGCAGCCGGCGATATTGGGACGACGATTTTTCATCCGGTCGGAACGGCAAAAATGGGAGCCGAAAACGATCCCTCCGCAGTCGTCGACGAGCGCCTGCGTTTCCGAGGGCTTGCGGGCCTGCGGGTCGCAGATGCATCCGTGATGCCCACGATCACCTCGGGCAATACCAATACGCCGACCGCGATGATTGCCGAAAAAGCGGCTGGGATGATCCTGGAAGATTCGCGTTGAGCCCAACGACTAACCCGAAAATCAGCGAAATTTGCGGTTGTGGTGGAGTTTCCTGTTGACCGACTCTTTACTTGTTCTTAATTTGTTCTCTTTAGGGGAGATTGGCACTGTGGAAGATGGCGCTGTGAATACGGGGGCCGCGCGTCTTTCGCCTGCTGAGGGCATCGGCGTATGGTCGTTTGATGTCCAAGGACCTTTTGAACCCCGAGAAAGCTTTCATTTTTCGGATTTGCCATAAAGGCAACCTTGAGAAGGTCTTGAACGATGGCGGATGCTTATGCCGAAACGAAGCGAATGCCTCGAAGTACGTCGAGATCGGTAATCAAGAGCTGATTGCGAAACGCAAGGCGCGCCCGGTGCCATGTGGGCCGGGAGGAACCCTGGGCGATTATGTCCCGTTTTATTTCACTCCGTTCAGCCCGATGCTTTACAACATCAAGACCGGGTACAACGGCATCCCGAAGCAGCCCATCGAGGACATAGTAATTCTGGTCTCGTCGCTGCACCACCTGAGGAAAAAGGGAATCCCGTTCGTCTTCACAGACCGACACGCCTACCTGAAGCTGGCGCAGTTTTCGGATGATCTTACCAATCTTAGTTGGATCATTTGGCCGGTGTTGCAGGTGAAGAACTTCAGGAAAGACGACATGGACAAGTTCGAAAAGTACCAGGCGGAAGCCTTGGTGCACAAAAAGATCCCGTTGGATGGGATCATGGGCATCGCTTGCTACAACGATACGGTAAAGACCGGCGTCGAACAGTTGTGTGATTCGAAAGGCAGCAAAATTCAGATCATCACCCGCAGGAATTGGTTCCTCTGACATGATCCGCTTTACGCAAGGCAATCTGCTGGACGCTGACGCGCAGGCTCTCGTCAATACCGTGAATACGGTGGGCGTGATGGGTAAGGGCGTCGCTTTGATGTTCAAAGAAGCTTATCCTGAAAACTTCAAAGCGTACGAAGAAGCGTGCCGGTCTGAGGAAGTTCAGATCGGCAAAATGTTCGTCACTGAACGCCGAGGGGAAATGTTCGGTCCTAAGTGGATCATAAATTTCCCGACGAAGGCCCATTGGCGCTTTCCGTCCAAAATGGAATGGATCGTTCGAGGACTGGAGGACCTAAGGCGCTTCATTAGCGAAAACAGCGTTAAGTCAGTCGCCCTGCCGCCCTTGGGTGCGGGCAACGGCGGGCTGGCGTGGAAAGATGTTCGTCAACAAATTGAAGCTGCTCTGGGTAAGCTGAGCGACGTTGATGTGATCGTCTACGAGCCGACTGCAAAGTACCAGAATGTCGCCAAGAGGACCGGCGTAGAAAAACTAACTGTAACGCGCGCGCTGATTGCGGAACTGGTGCGACGATATTCCATTCTTGGGTTTGATTGCACACTGCTCGAAATACAGAAGCTCGGATATTTTTTAGAGCGCTTCGTCGTGAAGCCAAATCTCGACAACCGCATGGACTTCGAGTTCACGGCCAATAAGTTTGGACCATATTCGGAGAAGCTTAAGCATCTCTTGAATGGGCTAGATGGAAGTTACCTGCATTGCGACAAAAGGCTCGGCGACGCTGGTCCGTTCGATGTGATCCATTTCGACGATTCGAAGCGCGACAAGGTTTCGGCTTATCTGACCTTGGCCGAAGCAAAAGAGTTTCGTCCGGCGCTTGAGAAGACCTCTGAGCTAATCGATGGCTTCGAATCACCGTTAGGTATGGAGCTTCTCTCGACGGTCGACTGGCTAGTCAACAAGGCGTCCGTAGAGCCAAACGTCGCCGCCATTCGCGAGCGATTGGCGAGTTGGCCTGGCGGAAGGGCGGCGGGCGAACGGAAACTAAAACTGTTCGAAGATCGCACTATTGAGATTGCACTTTCGTCGCTTGCGGATGCTGAACTGATTGCAACGCCTGCCAAGTAAGCGCGTCCCTTTCTCGATTGAAGTGTATGATGACTGAGGTCTACGACCCGCGCTGCATCGCGAATCTGATGCTTGATGAAAGTGAGCGAATTGGTCAGCACCTGACCAATTTGGCGCTTCAGAAGCTGTTGTATTTCGCGCACGCCATTTTTCTAATCGAACAAGGGCGCCCTTTAGTGTCTGGCTATTTTGAGGCTTGGGAATACGGCCCGGTAAATCCAGCCGCCTACCAAGCGTTCAAACGCGCGGGCGCGGAACCGATTGGCTTCCGGGCTGATAGACAAAACGTCGTAAGGGGCACGCGTGAGCCAATTGCCCCGCCCACCGAACCCGAGATAATTCGGCACATAAGCAGAATCGTTCAGTCGTATGGTCGAATGACCCCCGGAAGACTGGTGGATATTTCGCACGCCAAGGGCGCGCCGTGGCATTTCGTAGTGGACAAAGGCAGAACATCCCTGGCATTTGGGATGCGCATTCCCGATGAAGTGATTCGGGAGCGGTTCAAGCATCACAAAGTTTCTGTCGGCAGTTGCCGGTCGGTCGGAGAGCCACGTGAAGATACGCCCTTTGCCTGAAATAGATCTCGCTCGCATTGCACCGATGTTGCGAGATGAGAAGAGGCGAGCGTTGGAACAGATACGGTTAGGCCACCCGCCGTATTCGTACGGTCCCGTCCGGTGCTCTATGTCTGACGTTTTGAACGTTCAATCTGACCTCATCGGGCCGATGCCACGAACACCGTGGGCAAAAATTGCGCAAGCAATTCAAAGGAAATCGCGTAGTGACGATGAGGAGCAGGCAAATCTGCGCGTCGCTGCCGGGCATCCCATTCTTGGACCCACGTCGCGTCAAACGGCTTACCGTGCAGGGTCGACGCTTTGTGTTCTCAGTAATGCATGAACGAATTCGAGCGGCCGATCCTGACTTCGCTGACGTTTCGTTAGCGGTTGTGCAGTTCGCGCTTTCGGCAAAAGGACCGCGCGAGCCAGCGATCTTTTTGGACCAGGGTGTTGAGTTGTTCACGTTCGACGAATTGGACCGAATGGTCCGAGAGACCTACGAGCTTTGGGTAGAAGTCTGCGAGGAACGGACGGCCGCCACTCGCCGTCGTGGTGCAGCGGGCGGTGGATTATTGTAAGCCGGCAGAGTAAAGCGCGGCTCAGTGCTGAGACATGGATCGCCGATAACTAGCGCGCGCTCCCCGCAAATGCCGACGATCACCTCGGGCAACACCAATACGCCGACCGCGATGATTGCCGAAAAAGCGGCTGGGATGATCCTGGAAGATTCGCGTTGAGCCCGCGCCAGGCGGGAATCCAGAGATTCAGGCGGACTTGCGAACGGCGTTGTCGACCAGCGTCTTGCCGAGCGACCAGATCGCACCGGGAACCTTGTGGCTCGACGCAATCACGGAATCGAATGCCCGTTCGACCCAGTTGCAGTCCTCTTCGGTGATGGTCAGCGGCGGCAACAGCTTGATGGTGTGGCTGCCATGACCCGACACCTGAGTCAGGATCTTGTGGTCCTTGAACAGGGGCACGGTGATGAGCTGACAGAACAGGCCCTTGTTGGCTGCCTCTAACACGTTCCAGGAAGCTTTCAGCCGCAGCGATTTCGGCGAACCGAACTCGAGGCCGATCATCAATCCCTTGCCGCGCACGTCCTTCAGCAGTTCGTATTCAGGCACCATGCGGTTGAGCGCGAGGCGGAGCTCCGCGCCGCGCCTGGCGGCAGCCTCGACCAGCTTTTCCGACTTGATGACTTCGAGCGTGGCGATGCCGGCGGCCATCGCCAGATCGTTCTTGGCAAAGGTCGAACCGTGGACGACCGCGCGATCCATCTGATTGAAGATCTTGTCGAAGATATTCTTGCGCGTGAGAACCGCGCCAACCGGAACGTGACCGCCGGAGAGCGCCTTCGACAACAGAACCATGTCGGGTTCGATATTCCAGTGCTCGACCGCGAGGAAGCGTCCAGTCCGCCCCATGCCGGTCTGGATTTCGTCGGCAACCATCAGCGTGCCGTATTTGCGGCACAGCGCCGCCGCGCCTGGCAAGAATTCGTCGGTCGGCATGTTGACGCCCTTGCCCTGGATCGGCTCGAAGATGAAGGCGGCCACTTCGCGCGATGACAGTGCCTGCTCGAGCGCAGCGAGATCGTTGAACGGAATCGCCGAGCAGCCCGGTAGCAGCGGCTGGAAACCGCCACGGAAATTCGGATCGTCGGTCAGCGACAACGCTCCATAGGTCAATCCATGATAGCCGTGTGTGCAGTAGACGATGCCGGGTCGGCCGGTCGCGCCGCGGGCGAATTTGATCGCCGCCTCGACGCATTCCGCACCTGAATTGGCGAAAAACACCTTGTCCAGATATGGGACATATTTGAGCAACCGCTCGGCCAGCACGCCGGCAAGCGTCGATACGTCCAGCTGCACCAGGTTTGGGAAGTCGCTGTCGAGGACGCTTTTCAGCGCCTCGCGCAGGACCGGATGGTTCCGGCCAATCGCAAAAACGCCAAAACCGCTCAATAGATCGAGGTAACGAACGCCATCGCGATCGAACAGGTATTGGCCCTGACCCTTCTGGAAACCGACGTCGTAGCCGATCGTCTTGAGAACCCGGACGAGTTGCTCGTTCAGGTGGCGCGCATGCATGGAGCTGCGTTGCCCCTGCCGGTCCACAAAAATCTCAGAAACGTCTAGATTGGGATATGTCATCAGCTAAATACTTCGATTGGTGCCCATTCCGTCAACTGAAAACGTCCTATGCGGCGTTTTGCCATCCAGCCGAATTCCCTTTAAGCATAGGCTAGACCATGCTGCATCGCCAACGAGAGATTATGCGTACGACTATTTTTTTGGGAGCATTAACGGTGATGACGACGGCGTCCGCACTGGCGGCGGATCCGACGGGAGATTGGCGCGTGGCGGACGGCGTCGCCCATATCCGCGTGGCGGAATGCAACGGCAATATTTGGGGCGCGGTGATTTGGGAGAAGGAGCCTGGCGGCCTCGACGCACACAATCCCGATGCCTCCAAGAGAAGCAGACTGACGCTCGGCATCCCGATCCTGATCAATATGAAGAAGAAGGCGGGAGTAGATCAGTGGGAGGGCGAAGTCTACAACGCCAACGATGGAAAAACCTATAGCTCGACGATCAAGCCCGTCGGTTCGGACAAGCTGCAGATTCAGGGCTGCGTGCTCGGCTTTCTGTGCGGCGGCGAGACCTGGACCCGTATCGCCGGGCCGATTCCGCCGACCAGTGCAGGTAACGTAGCAAAACCGACAAGGACCGCGGTAGCCCCGAAAACTACGGGTGCTACCGAGCTGTCCAAGGGTCAGAAGCCGGCGGCAGCAGCAGCGATCGCGACCGACGCCGTCGGCGATATCTGTCTAATTCCCGACATCGCGCGGTTTACCCATTAGCGCGGGCTGAAACAGCAACACAGCTGCAAGCGTCGTGACGAGCGACAGCGCCAGCAGTTTGCCCATGCTCGCGGTTCCCGGATGACTCGACAGCCACAGGCTCCCGAACGCCGTGGCCGTGGTCAGCGCGCTGAAAAAGATGGCGCGTGTCAGGCTCGATTGCAGCAGATTCGTTCTCCCCGCGCGCCACGCCGTCACATAATAGATCTTGAAGGCGACGCCGACGCCGAGCAGCAAGGGCAGTGCGACGATATTGGCGAAGTTGAGCGGCAGGTCGATCAAGACACAGATTTCGAGCGTCACCGCGCCGGCCACCAGCAGCGGCACCAGCGTCAGCAGCACGTCGGTGATCCGACGCAGGGTGATCCACAGCAACAGGCTGATCACCAGCAACGCCCAGAAGCCTGCGTGAATGAAGGCTTTGACGATCGTATCGCCGGATTTGAGAATCGAGACGGGCCCGCCGATCGCCGTCGGCTCAGCGCTGAGCACGGCGGCGGCAAACTTGCGCAGGGTATCGTTGTCGTTGGGATCGCCACGCGGCTCGGCTTCGACGCGCATCAGGCCATCCTTGGTTTTCCAGCTACTCACCAAATCAGCCGGCAAGGTGTTCAGGCTGACCGGCCTTGCCTGCAACGCGTTCTTGAGTTGATCGAGCACGACCTTCAGCGGCGTCACGAAGATGGTTTGGGTCTTTTCGCGCGTGGCTTCATTCGAATCGGCAAGCTTTGCCAAATCGTCGGCCAGCCGCCGGGAAGCCACAGCCCCAGGCCCCTTCGCCTCGCCTGCCGTCTTGCGCAGGCTTTCCGCCGAACCCTTCAAGGCATCGACGTTTTCGGCGTCCGAGGGCGCCTGATCGACGGAGTCGGGATTAAGCGCCGGATTGAGAACTTTCGCGCCCTGCGCGATCAGCTTCAGCTTTTCCGGCTGGTCTTCCGGCACAAAACTGTCGAGCGACATGACCCGCAGCACTTCCGGCAGCTTGGAAAGCTTCTGCTCGATCTTTTTCGCATCGGCTTCCGAGTTCGTCATCACGTTGATGGCGTTGGCGCCGGTGTTCGGATCTTTCCTCAGATCAAGAAACGTCGCGATCGATTCAGCCTTTGGGTTGCGCAAATGCATCGGGTTGAAGTCGAAGTGAAGGAAGTAAAGCAGCGGCAAACCGGCGGCCGCCACCACCAGGGTGCCGACAACGATGATCACACGATGATCTTCGAGAAAACGATCGAGCGGCGCGAGAAAGCCATAGCCAACGGGGTCATCCTCCCCGGGCGGATTCAAGAGGCTGAGCAAGGCCGGCAATACCGTGATGCTGGTGAGAAAAGCCACCAGCATGCCGGCGCCGGCGATCTCGCCGAGTTCGGAAACGCCTTTATAGTCCGTCGGCAGAAATGACATGAACCCCGCCGCCGTCGCCATGGCCGCGAGTGAGAGCGGGATGGCGGAATATTCCGCCGCCTTGGCCAAGGCGGTCTTCAGATCGTTGCTCTTGAAACGCTCGGAACGGTAGCGAACGCTGAACTGGATGCCGAAATCCACCCCCAGTCCGATAAACAGCACCGCAAAAGCAATCGAGAGCAGATTGAGCGAACCGATCATCGCCAGGCCGATCGCGGTCGTGATCGCAAGGCCGATGGCCAGATTGGCGAACACCGCCGAGATGATCTTCGCCGAATGCAGCGCCAGCCAGAGGATGAAAAGCACCACGACGACAGTGCCGATGCCGTTGACCACGGCGCCGTCGGCCACCGTCCCGAATTCCTCGTTGGCGATCGGCACCGGTCCGGTCAGGCGGACCCGCGCCCCAAACTGGCTTTCGAGATTGAGATCGCTTGCGGCCTGCCTGATGGCGTCGGTCGCCGCCTTACCGGGCTCAAGCGCGTTGAAATCCAGGATCGGCTTGAACTCGATGAAGGCCCGCCGGTCGGCGTCGGTCAGAGGCTTGTCGCTGACAAGCCGGCGCCAGGAGAAGGTGGCGTTGCCGTTTTTCAGCACATCCTCGATGGTCCCGGATATCTGATTAAGGGGACGTTCGGTGCTGTCGAGCTTGATCTGGCCGCGCCGGACGCCCGCCAGCACGGTTTCCAGTGCCCCCGTCAGCCCGCGCAGGGATGGATCTCCAGCCATGATCTCGATCAGCGGAGCCGCCTGCTCAAACTGTCCCGTGAGCTGGGCCACCTGTTCCTTCGGAAGAAACAGGAACGCGTTTTTCTCAAAGAACTCGCCCGTACCGAGCGATTCCACTGATTCAAAATGCTGCTTGTCGCCGGAGAGCTTGTGGAAGAGCGTGACGGTCGCCGCGGTCGTTGCTTCCGGCGTGGGCGCCTCTACCACGGCCAGGATCATCCGGTCGCGGTCGAAGGCATTGTCGAACTGAATGTCGCGTTTGCGCCAGTCCAGATTGGACGAAATCAGGGTGTTGATGTCGGTATTGATTTCGAAATGTTTGGCCGCATAGAGGCCGGCCCCCACCGCAAGGGCGACGGCGATCAGGACAGTCGTGGCAGCAAACCGCGTGCATGTCGTAACAATCGAAACAACTATCTTGGTCAGCACTTCATCTCTTTCTGGGTCTCGGCGGCCCGCCGGCAACGCTCGCTGTCTAGCGGAGTTCCCCGGGCCAATCTAATGGTCATTTTGAGGTTTTCGCTTTGCTCGGGCGCCGAAAGAGCCGCAAAAAGCGCCAAATCTGGGCCGCCGCGCATGGGACCGATGCTTATCCCGACGCGATGACGCAGCTGTGAGCGGATTTGGGCCGACACCGGCAAAAACCGTATCATGTTACCTAAATTAACGCTGGGAACCGCATATAGGTCTCCCGCGGCGCAAACTGGTTCGAGTCGCCTTTCCTATCCGGTCTTTTTTTGACACAAAGCCGTGCGTCTACGACCCAACGGCGTTGGTGTAGATATTGCGGCGCGGAGACCACAAATGTTGGCGGATGTCCTGACCGGGCGGCGCGCCAAAATGAGGGTAGCTTAATTTGCGTAACGGTCGTCCGATGGAAGTGTTTCTGGCGCAGCCCCGCGGCTTTTGCGCGGGTGTCGTGCGTGCGATCGAAATCGTCGAACGCGCGCTCGAAAAGTACGGTCCCCCGGTCTATGTCCGGCATGAGATCGTCCATAACAAATACGTGGTCGAGAGCCTGAAGAACAAGGGCGCGATCTTCGTCGAGGACCTTTCCGAGGTGCCGGCCAACGCGGTCACGGTCTTTAGTGCCCATGGCGTGGCGCGGAGCGTCGAAGAAGAGGCTGCCGCGCGCGGCCTGCCGGTGCTCAATGCCACCTGCCCACTTGTGACCAAGGTTCACAACCAGGGCAAGCGCTACATGTCCAAGGGCCGCTCCCTGATCCTGATCGGCCATGCCGGCCATCCCGAGGTCGAGGGCACCATGGGACAGGTTCCGGGCCCGGTGCTGCTGGTCCAGAATGTCGAGGAAGTCGCCGCCCTGCCCCTGCCCTCGGACGCTCCGATCGCCTATATCACCCAGACGACGCTCAGCGTCGACGATACCAAGGACATCATCGCGGCCCTGCGGGCCCGATTTACAGACATTCAAGGCCCGGACACCCGGGATATCTGCTATGCGACACAAAACCGCCAATCTGCGGTAAGGGACCTCAGCAAGCTCGTGGACGTTATTCTGGTGGTTGGGGCCACGAATAGTTCCAATTCAAACAGGCTGCGCGAAATCGGCACTGAAGTCGGCGTTCCGAGTTACCTGATTGCCGATGGCAGCGAGCTCAATCCGGAATGGCTGAAGGACGCCAAGGCGGTGGGCATCACCGCCGGCGCTTCGGCGCCAGAAGTGCTTGTTGACGACGTGATTGAGGCCTTGCGGCGCATCGGACCGGTTGCGGTTTCGGTACTGCCGGGCCGCGAAGAAAATATCGAATTCCGGCTTCCGGCCGAACTAGCTGCGGGCTGATTATTCCTCATCTTGGATGCAGAAAGACACGTAATGGCAATACCGTTCTTCAAGGAAATTCGCATCGGTGGCTATCTGATGAAACAGAAGCTGATGGGCCGGAAACGGTACCCGCTGGTGCTGATGCTGGAGCCGCTGTTTCGCTGTAATCTTGCTTGCGTCGGTTGCGGCAAGATCGATTATCCGGATGCCATCCTCAACCGGCGCATGACGCCGCAGGAGTGCTGGGATGCGGCCGACGAATGCGGCGCGCCGATGGTGGCGATCCCCGGCGGTGAACCGCTGATCCACAAGGACATCGGCGAAATCGTTCGCGGCCTCGTCGAGCGCAAGAAATTCGTCTCGCTCTGCACCAACGCTTTGCTGCTCGAGAAGAAGCTGCACCTGTTCGAGCCGTCGCCCTATCTGTTCTTCTCGGTCCACCTCGATGGCCTGAAGGAGCATCACGACAAGGCCGTGTCGCAGGAAGGCGTGTTCGAACGCGCCGTCTCGGCGATCAAGGCGGCCAAGGCCAAGGGCTTTACGGTCAACGTCAACGCCACGGTCTTCGACGGACATTCGGCGGAGGACATCGCCAAATTCCTCGACTTCACCACCGAACTCGGTGTCGGCGTTTCGATGTCGCCGGGCTACGCCTATGAGCGCGCGCCCGACCAGGAACACTTCCTCAACCGCACCAAGACCAAGAACCTGTTCCGCGACGTGTTCGCGCGCGGCAAGGGCAAGAAGTGGAATTTCATGCACTCCGGCCTGTTCCTGGACTTCCTGGCCGGCAACGAGAGCTACGAGTGTACACCCTGGGGCATGCCCGCCCGCAACATCTTCGGTTGGCAGAAGCCGTGCTATCTGCTCGGTGAAGGCTATGCCAAGACCTTCGAGGAGCTGATGGACACCACGGATTGGGATAGCTACGGCACCGGCAAGTATGAGAAGTGCGCCAACTGCATGGCCCACTGCGGCTATGAGCCGACCGCGGCGACCGACGCATTCAAGAACCCGCTCAAGGCGCTGAAGGTGGCTATCCGCGGCGTTCGGACCACGGGTCCGATGGCGCCGGAAATCGACCTCAGCCAGCAGCGCCCCGCGCAGTACATCTTCTCCGCAGAAGTGCAGAAGCGGCTGTCAGAGATCCGCCGCGACGAGGCCCTCGCTGCCGAGCAGAAAGCCTCGACAGCCGCGTAGGCTGCGCAGCGCGCGACTGAAATCGATCCCGGTCGTGACCAGGTCACGCAGCGTCCGCGGGTTCCGCGCGACGCTGCGCAGGACCTTGCGCAGGTCGATGTCGCCGTTCGGCTTGATGGCGGCCATGGCAAGCGACGGCAGAGCGCGGTGAGCGGGATCGCTGACGACGCGAAGGGCCGCGAAAGGCAGCCCGGCATTGGCCGCGTATTCCGCCGCAATATGGCTTTCCATATCGACCGCCGCCGCGCCGGTCTCGAGATGTAACGCTTCCTTGAGATGACGGGCAGCGACCACTTCCTCGGCCCCTGCCAGACGGCCCCTGACAATGCGCCGGCGCCCAAGACCAAAGCCGGCGATCAGATCCTCTTTCAGCGCCAGATCGGCCAGCCAGCGGGTATCGCCCGCCTGCACTTCCGTCGCGACCACGATATCGCCTGACTTCAAGGTAGGATCTAGCCCTCCGGCCACGCCGAAGCTGATCACGCCACGGATCGTTGCTGGATCGAATACGGTCAGAAGCGCGCGCAATTGCTGCGGATCGCTACTGCTGCAGACAACGGCCATTCCGGGGCCGGATGCGATCCGGGCCTCCTGAACAAGACCAGTCACGATGAGCACTGGCCGCGGGTCCAAATTGCCCACGGGCGCGCCAATCCTTGCCCCCAACTTCACATCCCGACCCCTACCGCCCTGCTGTTGGTCTTTCGCAAATTCCGATACCGCGCCAGCGCCCAGAGCGGAAAGAATTTCGCATAACCATGATAGCGCAGATAGAACACGCGAGGAAACCCTGTTGCCGTATAGCGTTGCTCATCCCACAGGCCCTTTTGAGTCTGTGTGGTCATAAGGAATTCGATACCGCGGGCAACGGCCGGATTTTCGACCTCGCCCGCCGCCATTAGGCCAAGCAAGGCCCATGCCGTTTGCGAAGCCGTTGACGGGCAGCCGTCAAACCCCTTCTTGAATTCCTTATAGCCGAGTCGGTAGCTGGTCGCATGCTCTCCCCAGCCGCCATCGGCGTTCTGGACCAAGACCAGCCACTTCGCGGCCCTCTGCACCATGGGATCCTGATGATCAACCCCGGCGGCGTTGAGGGCACAGAGCACGGACCAGGTGCCGTAAATGTAGTTCAGGCCCCAGCGGCCATACCAGGACCCTTCCGCGAGCTGAGTGCCCCGCAGATAGGCTACCCCCGACGCAAGCGCAGGGCTCGTATCGGCGTTTTCTCCCAGTTGGGCCAACATGGAAATGCAACGGGCGGTGACGTCTTCGGTCGGGGGATCGAGCAAGGCGCCGTGATCCGAGAACGGGATGTTGTTGAGGTAATATTCGAGGTTGTTGGCGTCGAAGGCCCCCCAGCCGCCATTCTTGCTCTGCATCCCCTCGATCCACTCACGGCCGCGGGCAATCGCCGCGTCATAGGCCGGGTTCGGCACGCCGCGCCTGGCCCGGTCCATCGCCATGACGACCACGGCGGTGTCGTCGAGATCCGGATAATGGGCGTTGTTGTACTGAAAGGCCCAGCCGCCCGGCCGGGTCTGCGGCGCCCTGACGGCCCAGTCGCCTTTGACGTCCAGGACTTGCAGGGGCACGAGCCAGTCCAGGCCCTGCTTGGCCGGCCCCTTCGCCTCATCGCTGTCGGCTTCGAGCAGGGCATGACAGGTCAGCGCGGTGTCCCACACCGGCGAGACGCAAGGCTGGCAATACGCCTCCTCCTCACCGATCACCAGCAGCTTGGCGAGCCCGCGCCGCTGGATGGCGCGCGGCGGATAGTCCGCGCCCTTGCCGAGCGCGTCATACATCATGACGGTGTTGGCGATTGGCGGAAAAATTGCGCCGACGCCGTCTTCGCCGTTCAGCCGCTCTTCGACGAAGGCGACGGCCGCATCGATCGCACGAGCGCGCAGCTTTTTCGGAAACAGAGGTTCGGCCACGCGGAGCACGCTGTCCAGTGCGCTAAACAGCAGATACCAGCCCCAGCTCTGATGCGGCGCCTTGGACGTCATACCGATCGAGCGCGGGTCTTCCAGGAACAGTTCGTCGATGCCGATACCCCTGGGATTCCTCGCGCGCGGCTTCAGCGCCGCCAGCACCAAGAGTGGCACGAGCGTCGTGCGCGCCCAATAGGAAATCTTATTGAGATGAAAGGGGAACCAAAGCGGCAGCAAGATGATCTCAACCGGAACGACCGGAGCCGCGCGCCAGGTCGTGACGCCGAACAGCGAGAACATGAAGCGCGTGAAAACGTTGCTCTTGATCGCGCCGCCACGCGCATGAATAGCCTCGCGCGCCCGCACCATGTGCGGGGCGTCGATGGAATCCCCGATCATCTTCAAGGCAAAGTACGCCTTGACGCTCGCGCTCATGTCGAAATCGCCGGCATGGACCAGCGACCAGCCGCCGTGGTCGCCCTGAATGCGTCTCAGGTAGTTGGCGATCTTGGCCTCGAGCGCGGTATCGGCCGCCTCGCCGAGGTAGTGGGCGAGCAGCACATATTCGGCAGGGATCGTGCAGTCGGCCTCAAGTTCGAACACCCAATGTCCGTCCGCCTGCCGGTGCCCCAGCAGTGCTTCGGTCGCCGAATGAATGCTCGCCTCAAGGGCGTTTCCCGCCTCAAGCTTGCTCATTGCAGACTGCATTTCGTTCGAAATCTCCTGCTGTGCCGATCATCATCGGAGCTCGCCGCGCTAGGCCGCAGCGAGGACCAGATCGGAAGCGCGGTCTCCTGACCGCACCGAGCCTTCGATGGTTGCCGGCAACCCCGTATCAGTCCAGTCGCCGGCAAGAAACAGGTTTTTGAAGGCCGTTACGGCCCCCGGCCGCAACGCATTCTGTTCCGGGGTCGCCGCAAATGTGGCGCGGCGCTCGCGCACGAGCTGCCAGGGCGGCATTTCGGCCGTTATTCCAGAAGCTTTGCAGATATCCCGCCAAATCGCCTGCGCAAGCTCCTCGCGCGGCCGGTCGACCAGCCGGTCAGCGCCGCTGATCGTGATCGACAGGCGCTGGGGAAACGCGAAAAGCCATTCCACGAGCCCTCCGACCACCCCCAAAATCGGCGGCTGGCCTTGTGGAGGATCATAGCGAAAATGCGCGTTCACAATCGCGTGGAACTGGGTCGGTGTTTTCAGCCCGGGTAACAGCGAAGCCGCCGCACGCGGCGGCACGGCCAGTACAACGGCATCGGCAGGAGCAAGAGGTATCGTCTCCTCGCCAAAGCCCAGCTTGCTGATACGGCCGCCGGCATTGTCGAAACTGCGGAGCTCGCGCCCGTACTGGATCGCGGCCCCCCTCTCCTGCAACAGCTTGATTGCCGGATCGACCAGCACCGCGCTCAAGCCGTCGCGCGCGATCAACGGCCGGCAGGCTTGGCCGCCGGCGAGCAGCGTCTCGCGCACGATGGCGCCGGCAAGGCCGGCCGATCCCTCCGGCGGATCGATATTGAGAGCGGCCAGGAGCAGCGGCTGCACCAGGCGCTGGTACAGCACGCCCTCACACGCGATGGCATCGCCGACGAGTCGTTGAGGCGACGACCAGATCAACGGCGCCAGCGCCAGGTAGTCGCGCACGCTTGTGTCCGGCACGCGCCGCGCGGCATCGAACACCCACAGCGGCAGGCGGCTGTCGCCGAGATCGAGCCGCCAGCGCTTTTCGGTCTTCAGATCGATGAACGGAAATTGCGCGCGTTTCGGCCCGACCAGCCCGGCCTCGGAGCCGATCGATCTTGCATAGGCCAGCGCGTGGTGATTGCCCGAGAGCAGAAGATGGTTGCCGTTATCGATCGTCAGATTGGTTGCGGCATCGAAATAGGAACGGCAGCGCCCACCCGCCTGTTGCGTCGCTTCGTAGACATTAACCTTGTAATTGGCGTTGGCGAGCCTGACGGCAGCCGACAAGCCGGAAATTCCCGCACCAATGATATGGGCAACTTTTTGCATGCGATGGATCGGATCAAAAATCGTGGGCGTCAGAAAAAGCCGTAGCGGAGCAGAATGGAAAATTTGGCCATTTTGTTCAGCCGGACCGGCGTGCGCGGGTTAGCGAACCCGCGCGCAACAAGCAATTGCAGAATCGCGCCGTAGTACTTCGACATGATGCGTGGCGCGCGCACCGCGCCGCGCGAATTGCGGGCCATGATCGCGTCGGATTGCGCAAAATGGTCCCTCGCCCGCGCCACCAGCGGAGCACAGACCTTCGGCAGCGCCGGATCGGCCGCGACCACAAGCGGATCGGTCGAGGTGATCCCCGCCTGCGCCAGAGCTTCCTTCGGCAGATAAAGCCTTCCGATCGCGGCATCTTCGTCGATGTCGCGCAAGATGTTGGTCAGCTGCAGTGCGCGGCCCAAATGGTGCGCAAGCTGGATGCCGTCCTCTCTCGGCATGCCGAACACCCGCACCGAGAGGCGGCCGACAGCGCTGGCGACGTGATCGCAGTAAAGGTCAAGCGTCGCCAGATCCGGCGCCCGGATGTCCTGAGGGACATCCATTTCCATGCCGTCGACGATGGCCAGGAAATCCTCGCGCTCGAGGCTAAACTGCCGGACCGACGCGACGTAGTCGCGCAGCCGCGCCGGCGGACGGCCCTGATAAAGTGCGTCGATATCTTCACGCCACTGTTGCAGCGCCGCCAGCCGCTCATCGCGCGGACCATCGGAATCGGCGATGTCGTCAACCTGGCGGCAAAAACTGTAGATCTGAAACATCGCCTCCCGCTGCTCCTGCGGAAGGATGCGCATCGCAGCATAGAATGAACTGCCCGACGCCGTCGTCCCATAATTCGGATTGGCTGCCGCTGCCTCTCCCGTCATGCGCCGGCCGCCGATTTCGAAACGGGGCGACGCCCGGTGAGACGGCGAATAGTTTCGCCTGCCATGCCGCCGAAGCTGAAGGCCAGCAATTCGAGGGGATTGAGATGCACCCGCTCGGACAGCGGATCCCGCATCTTGAGAAGGCGAACGATCTTGTCCGCGAACGACTGAATGACGGAGATTTCCAGGCCAAGTCGGAAATCCCTGACGTCGGCGGCGAGCATTCTGCCTTCATCGAGCAACGCTTCGTTACGTACGGCCAGCGTCTGCAGGCATTGCAGAAGCGCTGGCGCAGCGCGCGCTTCGCCCAACTGTTCGACAGTAGCGCCCGCGGCGGCGAGCGCATCGCGCGGCAGATAGACGCGGTTGAGATCTTTGAAGTCCTTGCCGCAATCCTGCAGGTGGTTGTTGATTTGCAAGCCGGCGCAAATTGCATCCGACGCCGCCCAGGTGGACGTGTTTTCACCATGCACGTCGAGCACGAACCTGCCGACCGGCATCGCCGAGTAGCGGCAATAGTGAATCACTTCGTCCCAGTTCTCGTAACGAAGCTTGGTCACGTCCATGCGAAAGGCGGTCAAGAGATCGAGCGCATGGCGCGGCGGCATTCCCCGCTCGGCCAGCGCCCGGCGGAGATTGACCGCCTCCGCCTGGCTGTCACCCTTGCCGAGCAATTCGGTCTCGAGAAGATCGAGAAGCGAGAGCTTTTCGTCTCCGCTCAAGGTCGGATGATCGGCGATGTCGTCGGCGGTTCTGACGAAATTATAGAAGGCGAGAATCAGCGCCCGATGCGACGGATGGATGATCCACGACGCGACCGGAAAATTCTCGTCGCGGTAGCCCTTGCCGGATCGCCATTCGCTCGCGTTGATCATCTTGGAAGCTGGCTACGCTGTTTCGTTTGTTTGCGCCGGATATCGCCGCACGCGTGTGGAACCTAAGCCCCATATAGGGGAATAATTCCTCAAAACCAATGCCATGAACGAAGGTAAGCAAGGCAAAGCCGCCCCCGGAACGGGGGCGGCTCGCTTCCAAAGACCTTAATTTTAAGCCCTTATTGGCCGTGGTCGGTCAGAACCTTGTCGCAAGTCTTGGTGAGCTTGGGACGATTCTGTTGCAGGCAGTTCAGCACGATCAGATCAGGCTGATCCATCATCGAGCGACAGAACTTCTGCACGTCGCGAGCGCAGGCTTTCTGCTCCTCCGGCGTTCCGCTGTGTTGATCGGCGAACGCCGCGCCGGAGGCCACCAGCGACAGCAGGCCGGCTACGAAGAAAGATTTACGCATTGTGTTCCTTTGTTCTTACGGCAGAGATTTCCAACCCGAATAGCACGAGGCATCAGCGGGGCAGACTATTCGGGTTGTGAAGGCCGCCGACCGCGGCAACAGAAGCACTGGCAAATACGGCCAAATTTGCGACGGCCATCCTCCTAAATTGCGGTCCTCGAAGGCAGATTCGGAGGAGCGCGTAACCGATTGGTATCACGGACCATTTTTGCGGATCTAAGCGCTAGACGATTGTCGCGCGGCGAGAACTTCACAATACCTGAAGTCGCACGCGTTTCGCGAGCAAAAAAAAGCGATTGCCGCAATTTGCCTCATCCATGCAGGATTTTCCGAGAACTGACGCTGCGTTCGACTGGCCTTTGAACCTAACCCTTGGCCGACACACCAACCACATGCGCGGCGATGGCCGCATCCAGGAATGTCACATTCGAAGGGGGTTCAGCATGAAATGCTCGGGTTCAGGCTTGGTCGGGCAAACCATCAAGGCAAGCGCCGTTATCGCCACACTGGTTCTGTCGACGTCGGCCGGGCACGCGCAGGCGCGCCCGTTTGCCGGCTTTGACGGAGCCTGGTCCGGCAACGGAACAGTTTCGCTGTCGGACGGCTCGAGCGAGCGGCTGCGCTGTCGAGCGGTCTACCAAGTCGATGGCACTGGGCTTGTATTGAAGCAAACGCTTCGCTGCGCCAGCGACAGCTACAAGTTCGATCTCTCCAGCGACGTCACCAGCCACGGCGATCATATCACCGGCAACTGGTCGGAAACGAACCGCAATATCTCGGGGAGCCTGCTAGGAACCGCCGGCAACGGCAAGATTGACGTGACGGTCGAATCCGCCGGCTTTTCTGCAACCTTGACGTTGCGGACCACCGGCAACAGGCAGACCGTTCAGATCAGTTCCAAGGGCGACATCAGGGGCGTATCGATCACGATGGTGAGGAGCTAAAGCGCTCACCTAGCCCTTCCCGCCCGATTGCTGCGCTGGTCCTGCGGAATGCGTCATTCCGCGGATCCGCTGCGACAGCGTGATCAAAAACATCGCCGTCGGGCGAAGAATGAAGAGGTCGGCCACCAGCGCCGACACCATGGAAAAGGCGCTGAGCCAACCGAACAGGCGAAGCGACGGCAGCGCGGAAAATACCGTGACGACGAGGCCGCAGGCCAGCACCACCGTGGTCAGGATCAATGCGGGGCCCATCAGCACCGTCGCACGCTCCACCGCAACATCGGGCGTGACGCCAGGCTTCGACTCCTGCCTCAGGCGGTTGAGGAAGTGAATGGTGGCGCTGAGCCCCAGACCGAACGACACCGTGAGTGCCACGACGCTCGCAAATTGCAGCCCCTCACCCAGCAGCCAGAGCACCGTGCCGGACAGTACCACCGGAAAAATTCCGGGCAGGATGCAGGAGAACATCACAACGACTGAACGGAACGCGAGCCCGATGAAGATGGCGACGAGCGCGAATTCAACGGTCAGGCCGCGGTTGAGCTTTTCGATCATGTTGGCCGAATTGCGCGCGGCGATCGCTGAAAGTCCGGTGACCGCGATCTCGTAGCCGGGATGCGCCTTGCGCACGGCATCCAGACCGTGGTCGAGCTTCTCGACCACGGGAAGGATTTGGCTGGAATCAAGGTCCGGCACCCTGCCCGACACCACCACTGCGTCCTGATTGGCGTCGATAAAACGCTGCACCAGATATTTGGGGATGACGCTGACATATTCTTTCAGCGTCGCAACGTCCGACTTGCCGGTCTTCTCTGCGAGCCAGCGCCGCAGCGTCTCCAGTGACCAGACGTTTCCGACGCCCGCCGTCTTCTCGACCTGCGAGTGAACATCCGCGATGGTCTGCAAGGTTTGCGGGTCGTAAAGCGAAGCGCCCTTCGGGAATTCGATCAGCACGTCGATCGCATTGGCGCCGGTCAACTTGGCGTCGAGCCGGCTGCTGGCGGCAACCGCCTGCTGCTTGTCCGGCACCTGGTCGGCCAGCCGGTAGCGCGGCTCGAGATTGGCGTAGATGGTCGCCAGGCCACCGACGAACAATACCGCAATCAGGCTGAAAAGGCCGGGCCGGCTGACCATCCGCACGGCAATCCAGTAACAAAAATTCCGCAGCATCTGCACGCCGGCGTCGGCGCTCTGGAATTTGACCGCAAATAATCTTTCGTTGCGCACGAACAGCACGCCGAACACCGGCACGAGCGACAACACCGCGACAAGCGCAATGATCGTCGCTGCCAGTCCGGCCTCCCCGAACTTGCGGATCAGGTCGGAGTTCGAAAACTGCAAGGCAATGAACGAGATTCCGGCGGTGCCGTGGGTCAATACGCAGGCAGGTCCGACGACCAGCACCGCGTTGCGGAACGCCGTGAATTTGTCTTGTCCGGCAATCAGGCGGTCGCGCGCGGCAAAGGTGAGCTGCATCGAATCGGAGAAGCTGATCACCATGATCAGCGGCGTCATCACGTTGAGGAACATGTTGAGGCTGAAACCGGCCCAGCCCAGGCCGCCGAGCGCCAGCAGGATCGCGATGATCGGCGGGAACGCCGCCACTACCATGAACGATATCTTGCGGAAGAAGATGATGGCGATGACGCACCCGGCCAGAATGCCAAGGATGTTGTAGGTGAGACCGTCACGCTCGACCGCATTGCGGATTTCGAGTTGCATCACGGGCACACCGGATAACTCGACCTTGAGACCGGTATTGCCGAGATCCTCGGCCATCAGCTTCCTGATGTCGCCGATCGTCTTGCCGAGCTTGTTGCTGGCGACGACGTCCGGCTCGAGCGACAGCACGATCAGCGCCAGCGTGCCGTCTTCCGACAGCAGCTTGCCGCGAATGAGTTCGTTCGACTTCACCGTCTCGATGAACTTGGCGTAGTCGGCGCCTTCCGGCAGCTGCGAGGGAAACAACGCAGCCGGGAATTTACCAGGCGCCGGCGCCTGACGCGCCGAGAACAGCGAGATCAGGCCGCGGGTGCCCTCGACGAGTTGCAGATCGGTGACGAAGTCACGCAGCTTTTCGAGATTGTCGCGCGCAAGCAGGTTCTTGCCTTCGACAACCACGAGCACGTCGAATTCCGTCGCCGGGAACCGTTTGATTTCCGATTCATACTGCCGGTATTCCTTGGAATCCGAGCGGAACAGCTGGCTCAGCGAATCGTCGATCTTGATGCGCTGGATTCCGAAAATCGCGCCGATGATGAGCGCTACCAGAATGATGCAGGATACGATCGGGGCTTTGACTGCGATGAGCCCCATTCGTTCAAGCCCGAAGGCGATGCTCGACATCGGCCGCTGTTCGATTTTCTCGACATGGACTTCGTTGTCGCTGTTCTTTTCGAGCATGCCCTGTCCAATTCTCACATCAGCTCAAATAGTCGCAAACCAAGTAACGAAAAACGGATCCAACCTGGAAAGTTCCGGATGATGGGGGCGAAGCGCCACGCAATAGCTGTTGAAAACAAACAACAATTTTGCAGACGACGTGTAGCAGGTCCTGAAGGCTTCCCGCAAGCAGAGCCCTTGGCCGAACGCGACTACCGGCCTAGTACCGCCGATCTGAAGTCCCTGCACCACAAGCGGCGAATTCGATCCGGGACTTCAGATCGATAAAGCGGTACTAGAATCAATAAGTTTGTGAGTAGCCTATGACTTTCCGAAGTTCGTGAAGGTGGGCGCTGCGGTGGAGCATGAACTTCGGAAAGTGGGCACTATTCCTCCACGAAATTGTCACGTTCGCCTGAATTGACGATCAAACCGCCGCCCGATTGACCCCCGCTTTCGTCCTTCAGCGCGATTCCCGTCACCTCCCGAGCCAGGCCTTCGCGAATCAGCCAGCTTGCCTTTGCTGCGGCATCTTCATGGCTGAGCCCGGCGCGGTGGATATTGGAAACACAGTTGCGCTTTTCGTCCGTCATTCCGACGGCCGGCGCAAAGGTCAGATAGACCCCGAGGCTGTCCGCCGCCGACAGACCCGGCCGTTCGCCGATCAACATGACGGTCATGGACGAACCGAGGATACCGCCGATCTCATCGCCCAATGCCACGCGCGCGCCGGTTGCGACAACGCCGTGGGCGAAACCGATGGCGTCGGCCGCCAAGAGCGGCAGCAGCCGTCGCAACAGCGCCATAGCATGCGTATTGACCGCGGTCGGTGAAAGCCCGTCACCGATGACGATCGCGAGCCCGCCCGCCCGACCGGAATGGCTTGCGAGCCTGGCTTTCGAATCGTCGTCAAGCCTGCGTCCGAGATCGGGACGAGCGAGATAGTCCTTGCGGCCTGGCGCCCGGCTGGCAACGCGTGTGGCATTCAAACCAAGATCGGCGAGACCCGCCACGAGGCCATCTGCGTCGAATGCCGCATGGACCGCGTCCCGTGCCCGCGCATGATCGAGGGAAAATTCGAGCAGTTCTTTGGTCGGCAGGCTCGCACCGGCGAGGCCGAGCGCCACGCGGGCAGGCGTCAATTCGCTCAAGCGCGAGAGCGACGGCAATTGCGACACCTCGGTCTTCATAAGACGTTACTCGGCAGGGACGGAAGCCTCACGCAGCCGCATGGAATAGTTCGACGCATTTTGCCGGCCGGCGGAAGCTGCGCGCGCGAACATGATGAGATGATGGCCAACGGTCAGCGCCTCGATCAGATGCTCGATCTCGCCGCGGGCCAGACGGCGCAGGGCGAACTTCCAGAATTCAAGCTTGTAGTCGCCGAGAACACCGACCCTCCAGAAGATGTTTCGCAGCATGATGAGACCAAGCCTGATGTGCGGCCATGTTGCCCGTTTTTCTGACGGCGGCTTGATCCGCTTGCTATAGGTTTCCCGGATTTGAAATTCGTAACGCTGCAGCAGTTTGGCGGGCTCGTAGGCTGCGCCCATGCACCTGCGCCAGGCGCCGACGACGTCGTCATACGGCATGCGAAAATCGACGTTGGACTCCCTCCCCTCATCCTCGACCAGGCGGTTCTCCCTGATCAGGCGATCCCAGAGCGGTGTCTTCGGCAACGCCTGAAGCAGGTTGATGGTGAGAAGCGGGATTTGCGACGCCTCGATGAACTGCATCAAGTGCTGTTCGGTCTCCGGCTTGTCGGTATCCAGCCCGAGAATGATTCCCGACACGACTTCCATGCCGTAGCTGTTGATGGTCCGGATGCCTTCCATGATGGGGACCATCATGTTGTGATCCTTGTGCATCGCTTTCAGCGCCACCGGATCCGGTGTCTCGATGCCGCAGAAAATCGTGCAGAAATAGGCCTCGCGCATCCCGGCCAGGATTTCAGGCCGCTTGGCGATGTTCAATGTCGCCTCGCATGAGAAACGCAGGACGAAGCCGGTCTTCTTTTGCCACTCGATCAGATGCGGCAGCAGTTCGAGCGCCGCCTTGCGGTTGCCGATGAAATTATCGTCGACGAAATAGACCGAGCCGCGAATTCCACATTCAAGCAGCTTGTCGAGTTCGGCCGTGATTTGTTGCGGCGTCTTCAGACGCGGGTTGCGGCCATAGAGCCCGGGAATGTCACAGAACTCGCACTGATACGGACATCCGCTCGAATACTGAATGCTGCCGAGAAAATAGTGCTTGAGATCGGCGAGTTCATAAGCGGGAAGCGGAAACTTGGCCATGTCGAGACGATCGGCGGTCTTGAGCACGACTTGTTCTGCGGGACGCGAACAGTCGCGCGCGAGGCGCGCGATCAACTCATCGGTGGCATCGCCCAGTTCCCCGACATGCAGATAGTCGAACGAAGGATAGTAATCGGGACATGCGCTGACCGAGGGGCCGCCGATCGCAACCGGGAGGTCGAACGCATGCGCACGTTGGCAAATATCGTTCATCTGGCGCCGCTGGATGTGCATGCCGCTGACAAAGACGGCTTCCGCCCACTCGAAATCCTCGTCGGTTGCGGGCCGCATATTTTCGTCGATGAAGCGGACCGACCAGTTTTCGGGCATGTAGGCTGCGATCAACAGCAATCCCTGCGGCGGCATGAAGCCCCGGACACCGTCGGTCAACGGATAGGCGTGCTCGAACGAACCAAAGGACGGTGTATAGCGCGGAAAGACACACAAAATACGACGCACCGTGTCAGCGTTTGCAGCTCTCATCACTCCCTCTGGCGCCTCTTTCATCTAAGTTAATCACGCAACCCGCAGGCTGAACCACCAATTTTTCGGGATTGTGGCAGCGATCTAACCCTGCATCAAACGAAGAGTTGCAAACGCTGCAGGAAATAGGTTCGCGAAGGCTGTCAGGCAATCATCAGACGGGCGAATTCCGGCAACAAATCACCGTTACCGGCAAGGCGATGATTCGCATCCGCAAGCCCGGTACGGAATAGCCAGTCGTCGAATTCCGGCGCCCGCTTCAGCTTGAACAGGTCCCGGACATAGAGTGCATCGTGGAACGACGTCGATTGATAATTCAGCATCACGTCGTCGGCGCCCGGCACCCCCATGATGAAATTCACACCGGCGGCCGCCAGCAGCGTCAGCAGGTTGTCCATGTCGTCCTGATCGGCCTCGGCATGGTTGGTGTAGCAAACATCGACGCCCAGCGGCAGGCCGAGCAGCTTGCCGCAAAAGTGATCCTCAAGGCCGGCGCGGATGATCTGCTTGCCGTCGTAGAGGTACTCGGGACCGATAAAGCCCACGACGCTGTTGACCAGCAGCGGGTCGAACGCACGCGCAACGGCGTAAGCGCGCGCCTCGCACGTCTGCTGATCGAGGCCGTGGTGGGCATTGGCGGACAGCGCCGATCCCTGCCCTGTTTCGAAATACATCACATTGTTGCCGACGATCCCGCGCTGGAGCGACCGTCCGGCATCGTGGGCCTCGCGCAGCAACGCGAGGTCGACGCCAAAACTCCGATTGGCCGCTTCCGTGCCCGCAACCGACTGGAAGATCAGATCAACCGGCACATGCTCGGCGATCAGCCGAAGCGTCGTCGTGACATGGGACAGTACGCAAGCCTGGGTCGGAATTTTCAGCCGGCCGATGACGTCGTCGAGCAGATGCAATAGCCTGCCGATGACAGCAGGATCGTCGCTTGCCGGATTGATGCCGATACAGGCGTCGCCGGCCCCGAGCAGGATGCCATCCAGTATCGACGCGATAATTCCCTTCGCATCATCGAACGGATGGTTGGGTTGCAGCCGCACGCTCATTCGCCCGCTCAAGCCGATGGTGTCGCGGAAGGCGGTGACGACTTCACATTTTTTGGCGGCCAGAATTAGATCCTGGTTGCGCATCAGCTTTGATACGGCCGCCGCCATTTCCGGGGTAATCCCGCGCGAGATCGCCTTGAGAACATCTCGACTGGCCTTCCCCGAGAGCAGCCAGTCACGGAACGATCCAACCGTAAGCGAAGAGATAGGCGCAAAGGCTTCCGGATCGTGGCTATCGACGATCAGGCGGGTCACCTCGCAGGCCTCGTAGGGAATGACCGTCTCGTTGAGGAACTGCTTGAGGGGGACGTCCGCCAGCGCGATCCGGGCGGCGACCATCTGCTCGGCGGTTTCGGCAGCGATCCCCGCGAGGCGATCGCCTGAGCGCGGAGGGCTCGCTTTGGCGAGGAGATCGCGCAGATCAGCGAAGACGTAGGCGGTGCTACCGATGACGTGCCGATGGGTCATGTCTGCTCCGAGCCGGACACCGATACCAGCAAAATGACCTCTCTATCCTAGCATTTTGCACTGCACCTTGCGCCCAACACCGGTCCCATTCGACACCGCAAATTTCCTCGCTCGGCTTCTCTGGTTTTCAGCCTAACAAATTGATATAACTAAAGTTCTTAGAAATCGGAGTTGGCATGCAAAATACCAACCGCGGGTTGAAACGGTGTCATATTGCCTAAAGCAACGTCAAATTTACAATTTCTAGAGGAAGATTTCACATAGTTTCCATGACGGGCCGTCAGGTGCGACTGGCCCCTCCGAGCGCGGCTGGGGACGCCAATCCATTATGAAATCTATTGCGCCATCAGGCTCCAAGAAGGCCTCGAGCCTTTCGCTCGCTTTCAAGCTTTATTCGGTTTTTGCCCTGTTCGCGGTCTTGACCGCAGCGATCACGGTGCTCTCCGACTACAACACCCGGCGCGCCGCCGCTCTTACCCAGGAAATCGAAACGGCGGGCGAGGCTGCGCTCAATGTCGAGCGCGTCAACTCGCTGGTTTACGCCGTGGTGATGGAATCCCGCGGCATCTACATGTCGACAGACCTGCCGGTCGTGAAAAAATACGGCGACGGGCTGCACAAGTTCAGCGACCGGTTGCTTGGCGTCGTCAAAAAGTGGCAATCCATCGTCCAGGACGACGATCGCGAACAATTTGTCGCCTTCAAGAAGCGTATCGATACATTCGTCGAATTCCGCAACGAACTCGTCCGCCGCGCGGTCGAAATCAGTCACGGGGCGGGCCGGGAATGGGGCGACAACGACGCCAACCGAAACGTGCGCAAGGCGTTAAATAAGGATCTGGAAGCTCTCTCGAAGGTCTATGCGGAACGCAGCGGGAAGATCGCCGAGCAGACCGCGGTTAATCACGAGTTGGCTTTCCTCCTGACCTGCCTTGGCGGGTTGGAACTAGCGCTTGTCGCCATCGGCATCTTCATCATCGCGCGGTCCGTAGCGAGGCCGCTGTCCGTGATTACCACCACCATCAAGCAGGTTGCCGAGGGGACCGAGGGCATTGAGGTTCCGCACACCGGACGGCAGGACGAAATCGGCGCATTGGCCCGCGCGATCCAGATTTTCCAGGAAGCGATGGAACGCAACCGCAACCTCAATTCGCAGGTGCTGATGGATTCCAAGGCGCGCGACGAGCGCACCCGACAAATCGAGACTTCTGTGGAATCGTTCCGTGGCGCCATTGGCAGCGTCCTCGGCGCCGTGAACGACAATGCCTCCGCCATGCGCGATACCGCGCAGTCGATTTCCAGCGTCGCATCCGACGCCAGCGGGCGGGCGAATGCCGCCGCGCGTGCGACCGAACAAGCCTCCAGCAATGTCTTTGCCGTTGCGAGCGCCGCCGAGGAGTTGTCGACTTCGATCGAAGAAATCGGCCGGCAAGTGCGGCAATCGGCGGAGGTGGTCGAACAAGCCGGCCAGCGCACCGAAAAATCGGTTGCCGAAATTGAAAGCCTGGCTGCGGCAACCCAGCGCATCGACGGCGTGCTCAACCTCATCCAGGCGATCGCTGAGCAGACCAACCTTCTGGCGCTGAACGCCACCATCGAAGCCGCCCGCGCCGGCGAGGCTGGCCGCGGTTTTGCCGTCGTGGCCCATGAAGTCAAGGCGCTCGCCGGCCAGACTGCCAAGGCCACTTCGGAAATCGGCCAGAACATCAGCATGATCCAGGCTTCGACGCGCAATGCGGTCGAAGCGGTGCGTGAGATCGGCACCGCGGTGCGCGAGATCAACGCAGTCACCAGCAATATTGCCGGTGCGGTTGGGCAGCAGGATGCGGCTACCCGCGAGATCTCGCAGAATGCCCAGCTCGCGGCCGATGGCAACTCGACCCTCGTCGAGAACATCGGCTCGCTCAACGACGCAATCGAGAACACCAACAAGGGCGCCGCATCGGTGCTCTCCACCTCAACCGACCTCGCATCAACCGCCGAACGGCTGTCGCGTGAAGTCGAAAAATTCTTCCAGGATCTGCGCGCCGCGAGCGATAACTCCGCGCTGACGGTTGCCGCCGGCTAAACCAGCGGGCAAGGCGTCAACGGGCATGAGACTGACGAATGGTCCGCATTCACCATTCGCTTCTCACATTGTCGCGCCGAGCACCCAGGGCGCGAATTCGGCGCCGCCGAAATCAAAGCTCTCGCTCTTGGTCGGCAGACCGGAAGCGGTCTTGAGCATCAGCTCAAAAATGCGCTCGCCGCATTGCTGCACGGTCTCCTCGCCATCGAGGATGGTGCCGCAATTGACGTCCATGTCGCCTTCCATGCGCTTGTACATCGGCGTGTTGGTCGCAAGCTTGATCGATGGCGCGGGCTTGCAGCCGAACACACTGCCGCGGCCAGTCGTGAAGCAGACGAGATTGGCGCCGCCCGCGACCTGTCCCGTCGCCGCGACCGGGTCGTAGCCGGGCGTGTCCATGAAGACAAAACCCTTCTTGGTGACGGCTTCGGCATAGTTCAGCACGTCGACCAGGTTGGTGCTGCCGGCCTTCGCCATCGCACCCAGCGACTTTTCCAGGATGGTGGTGAGACCGCCGGCCTTGTTGCCGGGGCTCGGATTGGCGTTCATCTCGGCGCCTTCGCGCGCCGTGTAGTCCTCCCACCAGCGCATCAGGTTCACGAGCTTCTCACCGACCTCGCGGCTGACCGCGCGCCGGGTCAAGAGATGCTCGGCGCCGTAGGTCTCCGGCGTCTCCGACAGAATGACCGTGCCGCCATGGCGGACAAGAAGGTCACTCGCAGCTCCCAACGCCGGGTTGGCCGAAACCCCGGAATAGCCGTCCGAGCCGCCGCATTGCAGCGCCACGGTCAGTTCGCTCGCCGCGACCGCCTCGCGCTTGACCTTGTTGGCGTCGGTGAGCGCCTCGCGCACAAAGGCAACCCCGGCTTCGACCGTCTTGCGCGTGCCGCCGATCTGCTGAATCTCCAGCTCGCGCAAGCGCCCGGCGAGTTTCTGCTCCAGCATCAGCCCGCCGATCTGGTTGACCTCGCAGCCCAGGCCCAACACGACAACGGCGGCGAAATTCGCATGCCGTGCATAGCCGCCAAGCGTCCGCCGCAGCAGCGCCAACGGCTCATCCTGCGTCATGCCGCAGCCGGTCTTGTGGGTCAGCGCGACGACGCCGTCAACATTGGGGAAATCAGCGAGCGGATTGTCGCCGGTGAACGGATTCTTCCTGAATACGTCGGCCACCAGACCGGCGACATGCGCGCTGCAATTCACCGAGGTGAGGATGCCGATGTAGTTGCGGGTGGCGACCCGCCCGTCGGGACGACGGATGCCGTCGAACGTCGCCGGCAGGTCGAAATTCGGTGCCGGCTTCACATCGACGCCGAACGCATAGTCCTTGGCGAAATCGCCCATACCGCAATTCTGCGTGTGGACATGCTGGCCCGGCGCAATGGGTGTGGTGGCAAAGCCGATGATCTGGCCGTAACGGCGGACCGGCTCGCCGACCGCGATCGGTTTGATCGCGACTTTATGACCGGCCGGAATGCGCTCGAGGGTGGTCACGCCCTCAGCGACCACAAGACCCGCCGGCAGGCTCGATCGCGCGATCAGCACGCCATCATCGGGATGCAGACGAATAACGGGCGGTGGGGTCATGGGGATCTCCTTCATACTCTAAAAGTATCGTGCCGCGGACGCTGCGCAGCGCGAGCGATGCGCTGCTGATCCGGGGCCCAGGCAAGCGCGCAACGTCAATGGATCCCGGATCTGCGATGCAGCGCTGCATCGCGTCCGGGACACGAGAGGCTCAGGCCTTGCCGCCCGACTCCTTGCGGGTCTGCGCGACCTGCATCCGCGCATAGGTCGCCATCAGGCCAACTTCGTTGAACAGGGTCACCAATTGGAAGCCCATGTTGATCGCGCGCTGTGCGCCATCGGCACCGGAGCAATGGATGCCGGGATGCAGGTTGCGCTTGCCGCATTCCTTCACGATCTTCTCGTAGATCTTGAGGATCTCGGGCTCCTCGCGATCGAGCTTCGGCACCAGCCCATAGGAGAAACCGAGGTCCGACGGCCCGATATAAACACCGTCGATGCCTTCGACATCGAGGATCGCCTCCATGTTGCCGATCGCGGTTCTCGTCTCCATCATCGGCAGCAGGACGATTTCATGGTTGGCCGTTTTTTGATAGCTGCCGGCTGTGCCGTAGAGGCCCGCGCGGATCGGGCCATTCGAACGCGTGCCCATTGGCGGGTATTTGCCGTAGGCGACGAGGTTCCTGGCTTCTTCCGGCGTGTTGATCATCGGGCAGATCACGCCATAGGCGCCGCCATCGAGCACCTTGCCGATGATGCCGGGCTCGTTCCACGGCACGCGCACCATCGGCGTCACCGGATGGCCGTGCATGGCCTGAAAACACTGGATCATCGACTGATAGTCCTGCACGCCATGCTGCATATCGACGGTGACGCTGTCGAAACCGCATTGCGCGATCACCTCGGCCGAGAAGCCGGAGGGAATCGCAAGCCAGGAGTTCAAAACCACCTTGCCCGACGCCCAGATTTCCTTGACCTTGTTTGCCATCATTCTTTCCCTGAGTTCTTTCCCTGCTTTGTAATCGGTTTCGGCCTCGCGAACGGAGGCCGCAAAAGGGCCAATTCGATATCCGTTTGTAGCGTTGAACCAGGCACTTGGCTCGCCAAAATCATGCACTACTGGGTTGCCCCGCATTACTGGGTTGCCCTTTGAATGCTCGCCTCGCCGACGCCGACGTCGCGGGCGGTGTTGACGATTGCCGCCCAGGTATCGTCCGGCAGCGGGACGCCATTTTTTGTGCGCTCGGTGCGGGTCTTGCGCTCGACATCGCCCGGGATCATGACCGGCTCGCCACCTGCGATCGGCTTGGTGGCGCGGATGAAGTCGACGTAACGGGAAATCTCGCCATCGAAGAAATGCGCGGGATCGACGACCTTCGGGTCGATGTAGAAGGCCAGCATGCCATTGGCGAAGCGCCGGTTGGGTGCGGTCGCGCCCGTCCCGGTCAAAGCGCCGCCGAGCAGCTCGCACATGAACGCAAGCCCTGATCCCTTGTGCTCGCCGAAGGCGCGGATCGCGCCTGACCCCTTGGTGTGATCGCGCGGACCATCTGATGTATAGGGACCATAGAGCACGTGTGGATCTTCGCTCAACGAGCCATCGGCATCGATCAACGCGCCCTTGGGCAGCTTCTTGCCGCCGCGGCTTGCGACCAGACACTTGCCTTCGGCGACAATCGAAGTCGCGAAATCGAGCACAATGGGGTCCTGGCCCTGGCGCGGAACGCCGACGCAATAAGGTGCGGTCGACAGCCGTTTCTCCACACCACCGAATGGCGCAACCAGAAGCGAGCCGGCCGCATTGACGAAGTGCACGGAGACGAGGTCTTCGGCTGCCGCCATCTCGGCCCAGTCGCCAACCCGGCCGATATGTCCGGCATTGCGCAAGGCAACGGCGGCGAGCCCTGCCTTCTTGCATTTCTCGATGCCGATCTTCACCGCAACCGGCGCGACGGTCTGCCCATAACCGAACTTCCCGTCCACCACCGCCAGCGACGGCATATCGACCACGACCTCCGCCGTCTGGTTTGGAACGACCGAACCCATCTTCTTCCAGCGCATATAGACGGGGACGCGGATCACCCCATGGCTGTCATGCCCGGTGAGGTTGGCGGTCGTCAGATAGCTCGCGATGCGGCGCGCTTCCTCCGGCAAGGATTCGGCGTGGCCAAAAACATCGGCCACAAAGTCAATGAGATTTGAAACCTGTATCGTGACCATCTTCGTCGTCGTTCTCCCTGGTTCGGCGCCCGTTTTATCGTGACGCCTTATGCACTTTTCCATGCGCGCGTTTTGTCCGGCAAGCAAGACCGCCAGGCATGCCGAAACGCCCGGTACGACATGAAGATTTGCGGCTATCGTTTGCCTTCCGAAGGTCCGGCATCGCTCACTTCGAGCGTCGCCAGGCTAGCTTCCAGCACGGCCAGCATGTCCTGCAGTTCGGCAAGTTTTTGCGTGCCATAGCGCTGCGTAATCGCGGCGTAGATGGCTTCCGAGGTAGGAGCAACAAGTTCAATCAGCTTCAGTCCCTTCTGCGAGATCGAAACGACGCCGCGGCGCAGGTCGGCCTTTGCGGTTCGGCGCTCGATCAACTGGCGCGTGTCAAGATCGCGCAGGATCCGCGACAGGCTCGGGCCAAGCAGGAAAGCGAGGCGGGCCAATTCCGTCACCTCGATCGCCTCGACAGCGGCAAGCGCCCGCAGGATCCGCCATTGCTGCTCGGTCAATCCATGCCGGCGCAGCGATGGGCGGAACTGTTTCATCACCGCCTCCCGCGCGCGCAACAGCGACATCGGGAGCGATTTCGAGAAGTCCCGCATCGGAATTGGACGCTCAAGCTGGTGCGTATCGCCCGTGCCGATCGATTTCTTAGCCGTCATGGTCGGTCGTCCGTTGGCCGAAGGATGATGCACCGCACAAATCTCAATTCGATTTGCCGGGCATAATTTAACATGTTAATCATCTTCCCGACATCAGGATTTTTACGTTCTGCGCCAAGGCCGGCACAATCCGTGCCGACGATGGCTCGCCCGGTGAGCCGATATTGCCCGCTCGAGAGCGCCCACATGGAGTAACCCCGCCATGCCCCATTTCACGATCGAGTACTCGGCCAATCTCGATAGCCAGATCGACATGGCGAAGGTCGTGGAAATGGTTCGCACGGCGGCCGTGGAGGCGGGTATCTTCCCGCTCGGCGGCATCCGCGTCCGCGCGGTGCGCTGCGAACATTATGCAATCGGCGACGGCAATCCTGATTTTGCTTTCCTCGACATGCTGCTTCGGCTCGGCGAGGGCCGCGACCTCAAAACCCGGAAAGAAGCCGGCGAACATATTTTTCGCGCGTTGTCGGCATACCTTGATCCCGTTTTCGCGAAACGCAAATTCGCCCTGTCGTTCGACATGCAGATCAACGACAAGGAAACCAGCTGGAAGCGCAACAATATCCATGAGGCGTTGAAAGCGGAGGCTGCACATGGATAAACCGGCTCCAAAGTCCGACCCGTTTCGCGCCAATCTAGACCGCGCCGCTCCCCTGCTCGCGAAATTGAAGACCGAAGGCATCTTGCATCTGATCGGCGGCCAGAGCGTGCCGTCGATTTCCGGCGCGACCTTCGAGACCAGGTCGCCGATCGACAGCACCGTGCTCGCGAACGTGGCGCGGGGAACCGCCGAAGACATCGACCGCGCGGCAACTGCCGCCAGCCTTGCCTTCAAGACCTGGCGCGATATGGCCGCGGCGATGCGGCGCAAACTATTGCACCGCGTTGCCGACGCTATCGTAGACCACGCCGACGATATTGCCGTGCTCGAATGTATCGACACCGGGCAGGCCTATCGCTTCATGGCCAAAGCGGCGATCCGGGCCGCAGAAAACTTCCGCTTCTTTGCCGACAAATGCGCCGAGGCCCGCGATGGGCTGAATACGCCGAGCGAGGAGCACTGGAACATTTCGACCCGTGTGCCGATCGGCCCGGTCGGCGTGATCACTCCGTGGAATACGCCCTTCATGCTTTCGACCTGGAAGATCGCGCCGGCGCTCGCGGCCGGCTGCACGGTCGTGCACAAGCCCGCCGAATGGTCGCCGGTCACCGCCGACCTGCTGGCGAGGCTCGTCAAGCAGGCAGGCATCCCGGACGGCGTTCTCAATACCGTGCATGGTCTCGGTGAAGAAGCCGGCAAGGCGCTGACCGAGCACCCGGCCATCAAGGCGATCGGCTTTGTCGGTGAAAGCGCGACGGGCTCGGCGATCATGACGCAAGGCGCGGCCACCCTGAAGCGGGTGCATTTCGAGCTTGGCGGCAAGAACCCGGTGATTGTGTTCGACGATGCCGAACTCGACCGCGCGCTCGACGCCGTCGTCTTCATGATCTATTCGCTCAACGGCGAACGCTGCACCTCCTCCAGCCGGCTCCTGATTCAGCAGAGCATTGCGGACAAGTTCATCGACAAGCTCGCTGCCCGGGTGCGAGCGCTCAAGGTCGGCCATCCGCTCGATCCCGCAACCGAAATCGGCCCGCTGATCCACGAGCGGCATCTCGCGAAAGTCTGCAGCTATTTCGACGTGGCGCGGAAGGACGGCGCGGTGATCGCGGTCGGGGGCGCACCGCATCAAGGTCCAGGCGGCGGGCATTACGTGCAGCCGACGCTGGTCACCGGCGCAACGCGCGACATGCGCGTGGCGCAAGAAGAGGTGTTTGGACCGTTCCTGACCGTCATCCCCTTCCGCGACGAGCGCGAGGCCGTCGAGATCGCCAATGAGGTGAAATACGGGCTCACCGGCTATGTCTGGACCGCCGATATGGGCCGTGCGCTGCGCGTCGCCGACGCGCTGGAGGCGGGCATGATCTGGCTCAATTCAGAAAACGTCCGCCATCTGCCAACGCCGTTCGGCGGCATGAAGGCTTCCGGGATCGGCCGCGACGGCGGCGACTATTCGTTCGATTTCTACATGGAAACAAAGCATGTCTCGCTGGCGCGCGGCACGCACAGGATCCAGCGATTGGGAATTTAGCGCTAGTGCCCACTTTCCGAAGTTCGTGCTCCATCGCAGCACCCACTATCACGAACTTCGGAAAGTCATGGGCACTAGTAAACTTACCGATTCTAGTACCGCTTATCGATCTGAAGTCCCTGATCGAATTCGCCGCTTGTAGTGCAGGGACTTCAGATCGGCGGTACTAGCCACAGCCGTTTGAGCCAACGTGAGCCCCGGCTTTGCCAGGAAGGACCATGATGCCCATTCCGCAACACGTGTTCGATCCGCAGTTCAACATCATCCGAAGCAGCCACGTCGTGCTCGACGTGGTGGACCTGAACGCGAGTTCCGCATTCTACGAAAATGCCGTCGGTCTGCATGTCGAGGAACGCGGCAACACGGCGATCTATCTGCGCGGCAGCGAGGAGCATCAGCATCATTCACTGGTACTGCGCAAAGCCGCTGCGGCCGCCTGCCATCGGCTTGGCTTCAAGGTCGGCAATGAAGAAGACCTCGACAAGGCAGCTGCGTTCCTTTCCCAGAATGGCATCGCTCACGCTTTTTCGGAGCAGCCGTTTCAGGGCCGCACCCTCCAGTTCTCCGATCCTTTCGGTTTTGCGATCGAGCTCTACGCGTCGATGGACAAGCGCCCGCACCTGCTGCGCCGCTACGATCTCTACAAAGGCTGTCACCCGCAGCGGCTCGATCACTTCAATGTTTTCGCGGCCGAAGTGCAGGATACGGTCGATTTCTACGCTCGCCTTGGCTTCCGTCTGACCGAGTACGCGGAAGAAGATGGACCCCAGGGGCGGATCGCGGCGGCCTGGTTGCACCGCAAGGGCAACGTTCACGATTTCGCTATCACCAACGGCAGAGGCCCTCGTCTGCACCATTTTGCCTATTGGGTGCCGACAGCCATGAACATTTTGCACCTGTGCGACGTGATGGCTTCGAGCGGGTACCTCAAGAATATCGAGCGTGGCCCCGGCCGGCATGGTATTTCGAATGCATTCTTCCTTTACGTCCGCGATCCAGATGGCCACCGCCTTGAACTCTACACCAGCGATTACTTCACCGGCGATCACGACCATGCACCGATGCGCTGGTCGTTGAACGATCCGCGCCGCCAGACGCTGTGGGGGGCGCCCGCCCCGCGCTCGTGGTTCGAGCTGGGGTCGCCATTCCCCGATCAGGCCGTGCGCGAGCCGCAGTTCGTCGCCGACGTCGCGGTGGCCGACTAATACGGAGACCTCATGAAAATGTCCCTGATTGTGGCAGCCGCCTCGGTGCTCGGCCTGGCTCCAATTTTGTCACCATCGGCCGGCGCGCAGGCCGACGAGCTGAGGGTGCTGGCTGGCGGCTCGCTCCGCAGCATTTTGACCGAGCTCGGCCCGAAATTCGAACAGGCAACCGGCCACAAGCTCGCCGTCCATTTCGATACGACTCCCAACCTGATCAAGGCAGCGACAACAGGTGAGCCGTTCGACGTCGGTGTCGTTCCAATCGACGTTTTCTATGATCCGGTCGCCAAGACTCATTTCGCTCCCCCGGTCGAATTCGCACGCGTCGGCTACGGCGTCGCAATCAAGGCCGGCGCACGAAAGCCCGATATCAGCACGCCGGAAGCTTTCAAGAAAACGCTGCTGGCAGCCAAATCCATCACGTTCCTGCCGGCAAGCGCCGCCGGCTCCTACATCCTGAGACTGTTCGAACGGCTCGGCATCGAAGATGCGATGCGAGCCAAGACCGTCCCGCAAGACCAGCCGACCGGCATCATTCCGGCCGTCGTCAATGGCGACGCGGAACTCGCGATCTTCGTGAATAACGTTTTGACCGAGCCCGGTGTCGACATCGTCGGTCCCTTCCCCGCCAAATACCAGCAAGAGCTGGTGTTCCCGGTAGCGCTCGCGGTCGACACCAAGCAAAAGGACGCGGCCAAGGCATTCGTCGACTTCATCATGTCCCCGGCATCCAGCGTTGTCGTCAAAGCCAGGGGCATGACTCCGGGTAGAAGCTAGCAGGTTCACCTGCGGCTTGAGAAGTTGATGATCTCTTCCGACATCGCCAGGTTCGCCGTTGATGGCGCCACGACAAGTTTCTACTGATCGGATCGTTCAATGCCCCTAAGTTCTGGCGGCGAAGCCATTGTCAGCGGTCTGGTCGCGCACGGCGTCGACACCGTGTTCGGCCTGCCAGGTGCGCAAATCTACGGCCTGTTCGACGCGTTTCATCAGGCGCAGTTCAAGGTGATCGGCGCCCGTCACGAGCAGGCCTGCGGCTACATGGCCTTTGGTTATGCGCGATCGACCGGCAAGCCCGGCGTGTTCAGCGTGGTGCCCGGCCCCGGCGTGCTCAATGCGGGCGCGGCATTGTTGACGGCCTTTGGCGGCAATGAACCGGTGCTCTGCCTGACCGGACAGGTGCCGACGGCGTTTCTTGGCAAGGGCCGCGGCCACCTGCACGAAATGCCGGACCAGCTTGCGACGCTCCGCACCTTCGTGAAGTGGGCCGAGCGTATCGAATATCCGGCCAACGCGGCTGCCCTCGTTGCGCGTGCCTTCCAGGAGATGCTGTCGGGGCGCCGCGGCCCGGCATCGCTGGAAATGCCGTGGGACGTATTTACGCAGAAGGTCGAGGTCGGCGCCGCCGAGATATTCGATCGCTTTCCAGCGCCTTTGCCCGATCCCGACCGGATCAAATCGGCAGCGAGCCTGATCGCGGCCAGCAAGACGCCGATGATCTTTGTCGGCTCCGGCGCGATCGAGGCCGGCGACGAAATCCTCGAGCTCGCCGAACTGATCGACGCGCCGGTGGTCGCCTTCCGCAGCGGCCGCGGCATCGTTTCCAACGCCCACGAACTCGGGTTGACGATGGCCGCCGCCTACCGGCTGTGGCCAACGACCGATCTCATGATCGGCGTCGGCACGCGGCTGGAATTGCCGGCGATGACCCGCTGGCCGTTTCGCCCCGACGGACTGAAGTCCATCCGGATCGACATCGATCCCGCCGAAATGCGGCGATACGCTCCGGATACGGCGGTTGTGGCAGATGCCAAGGCCGCCACGTCTGAGCTTGTGTCCGCCGTGAGGAAAGTTGGCTACGCCAAAACCAGCAGCCGGCGTGCGGCGATCCGCGAAGCATCGAGCGCGGCGTCGAAGGAGATCCAGAAGATCCAACCGCAGATGGCCTATCTGAACATCCTGCGCGAGGTCTTGCCGCCGAATGCGATCGTGACCGACGAGCTATCGCAGGTCGGCTTCGCGTCCTGGTACGGCTTTCCCATCTACGAGCCGCGGACGTTTATCAGCTCGGGCTATCAGGGCACGCTCGGCGCGGGATTTCCGACTGCGCTCGGCGCCAAGGTCGCGCATCCCGACCGGCCTGTGGTCGCAATCACCGGCGATGGCGGTTTCATGTTCGGCGTGCAGGAGCTCTCAACCGCCGTGCAATTCAAGATCGGCGTGGTCGTGCTCGTGTTCAACAATAACTCCTACGGCAACGTGCGGCGCGATCAGCGTGAGCGCTTCGAGGGCCGCGTCGTGGCCTCCGACCTGGTCAATCCGGACTTCATCAAGCTTGCAGAATCCTTTGGCGTCGGCGCCGCGCGGGTCTCCTCACCCGATCATTTCCGCCCCGCGCTGGAGAAAGCGCTGGCGCACGGCGGTCCCTATTTGATCGACATCGAGGTGCCCCGGGATTCCGAGGTCAGTCCGTGGGCGTTCATTCATCCGGCGAAGCCTTGAAAGGCTTTTTTGTTTGCGCATGATCTCGGCGCAAACGCGTTCCGCGTTTGTCGCGAGGGAAAACCGCTACACACTTTTCCGGATCATGCGCTGTCAGCGGATTTTTCGGAACGTCAGATTGAGACGCTGCGGGCCCATCGCCGGATGACTGCCCTCGGCGAGCGGTGCGACACCGTGAAAGAACAGCCGCGACGGCCCGCCCCACACCGCGACATCGCCGTGCTCCAGGCGAAATCGCCGCGGCTTGTCGGCCCGCTTCAAGCCGCCGAACATAAAAATCGCGGGCAAGCCAAGTGAGACCGAGACGATCGGCGCGCCAAAATCGAGCTCGTCCTTGTCCTGGTGCAGCGACATCTTCGCGCCCGGCACGTAGCGGTTGATCAAGCAGACGTCGGGCTCAAATCCGGAAAAGCCTCCGCTTTGGGCCGCGCGATCTGCCAATTCGCGAAATAGCGGCGGCATCGCCGGCCACGGCTTGCCGGTTTCGGGATCCTCGGGGTCATAGCGATAACCGCTGCGATCGGTAACCCAGCCGGCACTGCCGCAATTGGTCATCGCGACCGACATCTGATGGCCGCCTGGCGTGAACATGCGGCGAAACGGCGCTTGAGCCACAATATCGCGCAGGGCGGCGAGCAAGCCGGCTTCTGAATCGCCAATGAAGCTGCGCAAGAGCACGGCGCCTTCGGCCATCTCCTCCCGCGAGGCGCGCGCTTCCGGAAAACAGGCAAACAAGTCTGTCGTCAACGCGACAAATCCTCACTTGGCGTCATGGAAGATCACGCCGGCGGTATGACGGCGGCCCGAACGAAGTCGGCCCACGCCATGGCGCATATTGACACGATAGATCCCGCGCGTCCCCTGCACCGGACGGACATGCACAGCAAAGGCCACGCCGTCACCTTGGCGAAGCGGCACCACCTCGGCCCGCGACTGCATGCGCGGCCGCTGTTCGGTCAGCACAAACTCACCGCCTTCGAAGTCGCGCTGGGGTTCCGACAACAGGATCGCGACTTGCAGCGGAAACACATGCTCGCCATAGAGATCCTGGTGCAGGCAGTTGTAATCGCCTTCTTCATATTGCAGCAGTAACGGCGTCGGCCGAAGCTGGCCCGCTTGATGGCATCGGGCCAGAAACGCCTCGTGGTCTTCCGGATAGCGGATATCGATCCCCATCGCCTCGTTCCAGCGGTTCGCGATGGATTGAAGCTGCGCATAGAGCAGCGGCCGCAGTTCGGCGATCGGCTGGGGAAGCGGATAGGAGAAATACTTGTATTCGCCGCGACCGAAGCCGTGGCGGCCCATCACGATGCGGCTGCGGAATAGCTTGTCTTCGGGATAGCGTTCTGCCAGCGCGCGACACTCGTCGGGGCGGAGCAACCCCCTGAGCACGGCGCAACCCTGCGCATCGAGATCGCGCGTGGCTTGCTCCCAATCGATCCCGGCCACGCGGGTGGCGATGCCGGTTTCAAGCTGGGAACTTCTGTGTTGTGCGGCTGTTTTCATGCCTGCCACCGTCGCAGGTTGGTAGCCCCCTCGCCACCCGATTTCTGCTATCCCATCACGGGAAGTTCGACCACGTCATAGGCGTGGCGGATCGTGCGCTTCAGCACAGGATCCTCAAGCTCGAACTCGAACCGGCTAGCCGGACGGATGCCGCCTTTGGCGGCAAACGTGCCGCCGAACATGGCGCAGCCGTCGGGCAGCTTGCCGCCGGCAAAGCCGCGCGCAAGCAACTCGGAGACCGGTAGCATCGCATCCAGCGTCCCGTCCTGGTAGAGCTCACGCTGACCGCCGATCCAGGCATGGGAGCGCAGGATCAGGCGGTCCCAGTGACCGATCACTTCCTCGAGTTCCCACAGCGTCGAGGCCATGGGCTTGTCACACATCTGCTTGGACACCGTGACGCTATAGCCCTCGACCTTGCGGTCGGTGTGATCCGAGCCGAGCCCCACAAACGTGCGTCCCTCCCAGCCGATCAGCACGAACTCCACCTCGCCGCTGGAATTTCCGCCGCAGACCTCAATGCTGTCTTCCTGGGTCAGCCGCCGCGCCGAGCAGCGATAGTAGATCGGAGTCGTTGCCGGCCGCGCAATGCCAATCGCCTCCAGTTCGGCGATGTGCTTGTCGCGCGCCACCGGGTCGCGACCGGTCCAGCCGGCGATCACGGCCTGATCAATTGCAATCGTCAGCGGCGTGGTGCCGTTCCCTGTTTCGATGGTAAACGTCAGGTCAAACATGGATTGCAGCCTCCACGCCTGCGGCCAACTCGAAGAGACGACGATCCGAACCGCCGACGGCGCTCAGCATGAAACCGACCGGCGCTTCGCCGGCGCGATGGCAGGGCAGCGAAATCGCGCAGCCGTCCATCATGTTGATCAGCGTGCAATTGCGCAAGGAAAGCAGGTTGGCTTTTGTGAACGCATGATCGTCGGCGAGATCGGCTATCCGCGGCGGTGTGATCGCGCAGGTCGGCATCGCCAATGCATCATATGGAGCAAGCCGCACGTTCGCGCGAGCGATCATCGATTTTCGCGCTTCCAGCATGTCGATGTAATCTGCCGCTGTGATAGCTTCGCCGCGCTGGATGCGTGTGGAGACCCGAGGGTCGTAAATGTCGCCATGGTTCTCGATCAGATAGCGATGCCAGGCATAGCTTTCAGCGGCGGCGAATCCGCCCTTGCTGTTCATGACGGCGACGTCGAGAAATTCCGGCACTTCGATGCGTTCGATCGATGCGCCTTGACGCGACAAGGTTTCAAGCGCGCGTTCGAAGGTTTTCGACACATGATCGTCAAGCTCATCCAGCGCAACGGTCGTCGGCACCGCAAGCCGCATTCCCTTGACGGGGCGCGGCTGCAGCGGCCGAACCGGCTCGTCCGCGAGGATCGAATCGAGCACGGCGCAGCACTCGACAGTGCGCGCCAGCGGCCCGAAACTGTCGAGCGTGAACGACAACGGCGCGCCGCCGTCGCGCGGGATGCGCTGCTGCGTCGGTTTGAAACCGACGATGCCGTTATAGGCTGCCGGAATCCGGCACGATCCGCCGGTGTCCGAGCCGAGCGCGCCATGCGCCATGCCGTCGGCGACCGACACCGCGGCGCCCGACGACGATCCGCCCGGTACATGCCCGGCGCCGCGCTGCCAGACGCTCTTCGGCGTGCCGTAATGCGGATTGATGCCAATACCCGAATAGGCAAACTCGGTCATGTTGGTGCGGCCGATCAGGATGAAACCGGCGCGCCGCAGGCGCGACACGACCGGCGCATCGGCTTCGGCCGGCGGAGAATCATCAAGCGCACGCGAGCCGGCGCGGGTGACCTGGCCCTTGATGTCGAACAGGTCCTTGATCGAGATCGGAATGCCGGCAAAGGGAGACGGTGCCGCCCTGACCTCGCGCAGCCGATCCATGGCCTTCGCCGCTTCGATCGAGGCTTCGACATCGACGTGAACGAAGGCGCGGCCGCCTTCGCCCGACTTATCGGCAATTTTATCCAGGCACTCGTCCACGAGTTTCCGCGCATTGGTGCGGCCGCTTTCGAGGTCGGCGGCGAGGGACGTCAGTGTCGGAGTCTTGTGCATGGTCATCTTTCTCGTCGATCGGCTACAACTTATCTGGAACGGCTTCGATCTCCAGATCGAGCAAGGCAGAGCTCAGCGATTTGCCATGCGCATCCAGCGCCAGCGATCGCGTCACCCCGCCTCCCAGCGCCCGGTCCATCACGAAGTTAAGCGCAGAGATCCTGGGCAGCTCGTAGCGAACGACTTCGCCTTCGACAACGCCCGCGAAATGCGCCTTGACCCGCTCAGGGGTCACCTGAGCCAATAGCAGCGGATAGTGCTTCGCGTCATAGGCGATGATGGAGATATTGGAGATATTGCCCTTGTCGCCGGTACGGGAATGAGCGATCTCGCGCAGTCTCATCGCGATCCATCTCCCACAAATTGAACTCGCGGCTGCGCCAGCTCGCGCGGCAGCAGCACGGAAGCCACCGCGACGACGTCGCGGGCGGATTTGTAAGCCCCACCCCCACCGGCCGGGCCATTGGTGTAGAGCGTCTCAACCTCGTTGCCGATCCGCACCGCCTCGCGCAGGTTTTCCGTGCGTCCCGTGACGCGCACGCGCACCTCGTAGGGCTCATTGGCGTGCGCCGAAACATGTGGCCCGTGCAGGGAATCGACGCCGATCAGGTCGAACCGCAATTCGTTCGCCGCGACGCCCGTGAGCTTCAACCGTTCGCGAACGATGTCGAGCGCGAGCCGACCACGCGCCAGCGCACCGGGGCCGGCGTAGGAAATCTGGCCTTCGCCGATGAAGCTGTCGACATAGCCGACCGATACTTTGAGGCTCAGTGGACGTTCGCTGCCCCGCCCGCCGCTGACGCGCACGCGATCCTTGCCTACTTCCTCGATTTCAATTTGCGAGAAATCGGCGATCACATCGGGCTGGATGTAGCGGACAGGATCGTGCACTTCGTAAAGCAACTGCTCCTTGCAGGTCTGTGCGGTCACCGAGCCGCCGGAGCCTTCGACCTTGGTGATGACGAGGCTGCCATCCTCGCCGACCTCACCGATGGGAAAGCCGAGCCGCGCCAGGCCAGCGACGTCCTTGTACGACGGATCGGCGAAATAGCCGCCGGTGACCTGGCCTGCGCATTCCAGCAAGTGCCCGGCGACGATGCCCTTGCCGAGCCTGGTCCAGTCATCCATCGGCCAGCCGAAGGCGTGAATCAACGGCGCCAGGAACAGCGCGGGATCGGAGGCCCGGCCGGTGATCACGACGTCGGCGCCACGGCTCAACGCTTCGGCCATCGGCGCCGCGCCAAGGTAGGCGTTGGCGGAGATCAGGCGATTGCCGAGCTGGCCGATCGTGCCATCGAACTCCATCACCGGCAGATCGCGCTGTTTGCAGGCTTCCAGAACGTCGTCACCGACGACGGCGGCAATCTTCAACCGGGAAAGCCCCATCGACCTGGCAATTTCGGCGGTCTTGCGGGCTGCTGCAAGCGGATTGGCTGCCCCCATATTAGTGACGACCTTGATGTCTTTGGCGGCACACACGGGCAGCACCGCCCGCATCCGCTCCTCGAGCAGTGGGTCAAAGCCGCTCTCCGGATTCTTCAGCCGCGCCTGCTGGGCGAGCGCCACGGTCCGCTCGCCAAGGCATTCGAACACGAGATACTGGATGTCGCCCCTTTCGGCGAGTTCCACCGCGGGCTCGATGCGATCGCCCGAGTAGCCCGCGCCTGACCCGATCCGGATGGTTCGCATTATTTCAGTCCGAAATACGCCTTCCGCAGCGCTTCGTTATCGGTCATTTCCGCCACCGTCCCCGAAAAGCGGATGCGGCCGCCTTCGAGCACGAACACGCGACTGGCTACCTCAAGAAAGGCGATATTCTGCTCGGCAATCAGCAAAGCCAATCCCCTTCCGCGCAGGTCGCTCAGGATGCGGATCACTTCCTTGACGAACAATGGCGATAGGCCGGCTGAGGGTTCATCCATTACCAAAAGGCGAGGTTCGGCCGCCAAGGCCTTGGCAATACCGAGCATTTTTCGCTGACCTCCAGACAGGCTGGAGGCCGGCGCGCGGCGTTTCTCACGCAACACCGGAAAGGTCTCGTAGAGTTCGTTGATGTTCGGATTGGGATGACCGAGCGCCTGCGCGCCGATGCGGATGTTCTCTTCGATGGACAGGTCAGGAAAAACCGCAAGTTCCGACATATAGGTCATGCCGAGCCGCATCCGCTCGCTGGAGCGCATCCGCGTCACATCCGCATCGCCAAGCCGGATGTTGCCATGCCGCGCCTCGATCAGGCCGACCAGCGATTTGAGAAAGGTGGTCTTGCCGGCCCCGTTGGTGCCGAGCAGCAGCACGGTCTCCCCGGCGCGCACGTCAAGGTCTACGCCCCACAACACCTGCATGGTGCCATAGCCGGCATTGACGCCTTGGGCCGTCAGCAGCGATGTGGCATCAGGCGGCATGTTCGCCTCCTAAAAACACCTCGATCACCTGCGGGACCTTGACCGCAACCGCGAGCTTGCCGTCAAAAATCTCCTTGCCGGCATTCAGAACGATGACGCGGTCGGTGATGTGCTCAATGAAACCCATGAGGTGCTCGACCACGATGATCGCAATTCCGCTTTGCGCAAGCGTCTTGATCCGTTCGGCGATCCAGTCGAGTTCCGCCGGGTTGAGACCGGCGGCAAGCTCGTCGAGCAGCAGCAGCCGCGGGCGGGTGGCGAGCGCGCGCACGAGGTCGAGCATCTTCTGCTGGGCGTTGTTGAGATCGGCCGCCGGGCGGTCAGCCACTTCCGCCAGGCGGTACTCATCCAGCAAATCCGCCAACGCAGGCGCCGAGGCGGCTCCGCCGTAGGCCAGTGCCACTTCGACGTTCTGACGGACGGTCAGCGACAGGAAGGGCTTTGGAACCTGGAACGTGCGGTTGATGCCGCGATGAACGAGCTTGTGCGAGGCAACCCCGCCGATCGAAGCCCCTTCCAGCACGACTTCGCCGCCGTCGGGCGCATAAAGGCCCGAGATCACGTTGATGGCCGTCGTCTTGCCCGAGCCGTTGGGACCGACAAGTCCGAGGATCTCGCCCGACGAAACATGGAAGCTCAGGCCGTCGAGCGCGTAAAAGCCGCCGAAGCGTTTCACGAGCTTGGAGACGCTTAAGATGGGCGCGCTCTCAGGGGACATGCCAGCCCCTGCGGGTTGCCAGCGACACAAGGCCGGCGGGCAAAAACAGCACCAGGCCCATGATCAGCAGGCCATAGATCAGCTGGAAATATTGCGGGGTGGTGAAGCCGATCAAGTTGTAGATGCCGTAGAGAATGATGACACCGACGATCGGGCCGGTAATCGAGGCAACACCGCCAAACAGCGCAAACACGATGGCAAAGATGCTGAAATCGCCGCTGAACACGTTATCCGGATAGAAGACCGAGACGTACCAGGCGTAGACGCCGCCGGCCAGCCCCGCGACCAGCGCGGAAACCAGCCACGCAATGACCCGCATGCGGACGACGTTGACGCCGGCCATCGATGCACTCACCGCATCTTCCCGCACCGCCTGCAAGGCGAGGCCGAAACGCGAGTTCTTCAGGTACACGACCGCGCCCAGTGTCAGCGCCAGCACGACCAACCCGGCAGCATAGGCAGAGGTTGGATTGAACGTCGCTGAAAGCGAGACGCCGTAGGGGCCACGCGTAATCGATTCGAGCGCCGGATTGGCGATGAGGTGCAACACCGCCAGCGACGCCGCCAGATTGGCGATCGCGAAATAGGCGCCGGACAGGCGCAACAGCGGCGTCAGCAACAGTCCAACCACGACGCCGGCCACACCGGCGGCCAGCACGGCCGGTACACCCGGGGCGTGAAGATGCATCACCACCACCGCAAAGCCGTAGGCACCGGCGCCGAAGAACCCGACATAGCCAAAGGGCAGATAGCCGGTGAAGCCGTAGATGATGTTCACGCCCTGCGCGAGGATCAGAAAGATCACGAAGTTGAACAACAGCAGATGATTTTGATAGACGCCCGGCAGCACCGCAAAGATGACAAGCACCGGCAGCGCGATGAAGAGCGTATGCTTGAGAGCGTTAGGCAACGCGCACCCGCCTTCCGAGCAAACCGCTCGGACGAAGCAGCAGGATGAAGATCAGCAGCACATAGGGCAACAAATCGGCCCATGAACTCAAATAGGTCTGCACCACCATGTAGCAGATGCCGTAGATGACGCCGCCGAGCGCCGTACCGAGCGGGTTGCCGAGCGAACCCAGCACCACGATGGCAAACGATGTGACGGTGGCGTCGGCGCCAAAGGCGGGCGTCACCGAGCCGAACATGAAGGGCGCAAAGACGCCGGCGATGGATGCCAACCCGAGGCCAATGCCAAAGGCGGCCGCCGAGACGCGGTCGACGTCGATCCCGGTCGAAAAGGCCTCGTCACGCCGTGACATCACCGCGCGCGTCAGCGTGCCGAGGCGTGTCTGGTAGAGATAGACATAAACGAGCCCGATGGCGACCAGGCTGGTGATGGCGGCGATCACCCAGGATGCCGGAAATCCCTGACCAAAGATCTCGACCGGTCCGCCGCCGCTTTCGGGAGAGCCGCCGAACAATTTGACCTTGATCGTGGAAAACACGGTGCCGAGCGCCCGGCTCGGAATCGAGCGCTCGCTGGTGCCGAGAAAGATCGTCGCCACGGCTTCGATCACCTGCGACAGGCCGAAGAACAGGATGATCGACAACATCTCCGGGTTCGTCGAGCCTTGTAACCGCGGCACCAGGACCCAGTAGAGCAAGAGACCCACGATCAGGAAGATCACGAAGGCAAGTGGCACCGCGAACAAGGGGTCGATGCCGGCCAGCGTTGCGACGCCAACCGCCACAAACGCGCCGAGCATCAGGAAGTCGCCATGTGCCAGATTGACGATGCGCATGACGCCGAACACGAGGTTGAGACCGATACCGACCAGGCTGAAATACAATCCAAAGAGAACGCCTGCGACCAGCGCATAAACTAGCATCGAGGCGTTACTCCCCCAGCCTGTCGGCCGACATCACCCTCATGGACGCGGATAGACGGGCTTGCCGGTCGCCGTGTCGTGCGGATAGACCGACACGAACTTGAGATGCCCATGACCATCGGGTTCGAGCTGACCGAGCGGGGTCAATTCGCCGGTTTGACCGCCCGTTTCGTCCAGCGCAAAAGGTCCGCACAGCGTCTTGAGGTTTCCGGACAGGCTGAACACGGCGCGACGCAGTTCCATCTGGTCGAGGCTGGTCGCTACCGACAGCGCCTTCTCGATGACGAGCCCAGTGGTGTAGCCGGCCACGGCGTTGAGGCCGAACTCAAGTTTGCCATCGGAATTTTTCTTGTCCCAGGCGGCCTTATAGGTCGGGAGATTCATGCCGAAATTGACCGGATATTCCAGATCCGAGGCCGGCACGTAGGTGAACACGTGCTCAAGTCCCTTGTCGCCGACGTTCTTCTCGAGAAGCTCCTTCTCGAGGCCGGCATAAATCACAAACAGCATTTTGAACTTGACGCCGACATCCGCGACGTTGCGCAGGAAGGCGATGTCGTTCGGCGCGTATCCGAAGGTAAATACTGCATCTGGATGCGTGTTGTTGATGTTGTTGATGATAACCGTGTAGTTGGTCGTTTCGGTCGGAACGCCCTGGTCGTAAACGATCTCGACCGGCACGCCGGAGTCCTTGATGAACTTGCGGAAGGCGTTGGCCTGGGTACCCGTGAATTCGTTGGTCGAGTAGAGGATCGCGATCTTCTTGATTCCAAGCGCCGGACCGTCATGGATGACGAAATCCGCCACCGGCTTGGGCCAAATCGTCGAAACCGGGTCGGCCATTAGCGCGATGTAAGGGTTGTCTTTCGAAAAGAAGCTGGCCCCGGTGCCGGTCTGGTCGAACAGGAACATCTTGTGATCGCGCGCGATCGTCGCGGCGGGCGCGGTCAGCACCGAGCCGGAATCGGCGACCAGCAGGTCGACCTTATCCTGGGTGACGAGCTGGTTATAGAGCGTCGACGCGGTCGCCGTATTGCTCTGATCGTCATAGGCAACGAGCTTTACCGGCAATTTCTTGTCGAAAGCCTTTACGTAGACCCCGCCATCGGCATTTTTCAGGTCCGCCCAAAGCTTGAGGCTGGTGTAGACCGGCATCGAGATCGAGGCGAAGCGCCCGGACGACGCATAGAGGGTGCCGATCTTGATTTCCGTCGGCACTTCCGCGGCATAGGCCTGGGCCGTCAACGTCACCCCGGCAAGCGCCGCAATTATCACCCTCAACATAACTTCCTCCCGGCTTTTCTCTTGGTTCCGCCGGACCATAGCCCGGCGGCTTGTTAGTATACAAGCACCCCGGGCCAGAGCTCCGATTCCGAGGTTCGCAAACCATTGCGGTTGCCTCTGATGCGAACCTCGGAATCAAAGGAGCTCTGGCAAATATGGTCGGTAGTGCGACTTTGAATTTGAAGTTCCTATAACAAACCGGCGGCGAAACTGATAGGAACTTCAAATCCGCCGCACTAAGCAAAAAATATTAGAAAATAGAAACCCATCGGCCGCCCGACTGGACCGTTGACGGCGCGCGGTTCATTGTCGCATCAACGATCAAAACAAGCGGGGCAAACGCCCTGCTTTTCAAGGGAGGACGACATGGCCGAGCCGGCCCGCGGGCGACCGAAGGCGACACCCGAGACCCAGCATTTCTGGGATGGCGCCCGGGCCGGGGAGCTGCGGCTCCAACGCTGCGACGCCTGCGCCCAGGCCTATTTCCCGCCTCGCCCCTTTTGTCCTGCCTGCGGCTCGCGCAAGGTCAGCACCTTCAAGGCAAGCGGCAAGGCCACGCTTTATAGCTACGTCATTCATCACCGGCCGGTGCCCGGCTTCACTCCGCCTTACGCCATCGCCGTGGTGGCACTGGAAGAGGGTCCGCGGATGATGACCAATATCGTCGATTGCCCGCAAACTCCGGACGCGCTCGAACTCGATATGAGGCTCGAAGTCACCTTCGAGAAACTCGACGAGGCGATCACGCTGCCCTTGTTCCGGCCGGCAAAGGATTGAGGGGCCATGCGCAGGAACCAGGTCGCCGTTGTCGGCGCCGCGGAGACCACCGAACTCGGCGTGATCCCGCATATGTCACAAATCCAGCTCCACGCCGATGCGGCGCTGAATGCGATCGCAGATGCGGGCCTCAAGCTGTCCGACATTGACGGTTTTGCAACCGCCGTCGAGACCCCGCAGCAGATCGCCCATTATCTCGGCATCACGCCGACCTGGGTCGACGGCACATCGGTCGGCGGCTGTTCGTTCATGCTGCATGTCCGACATGCCGCTGCCGCGATCGAGGCCGGCCTGTGCAAAACCGTTCTGATCACGCACGCGGAAAGCGGCAAGTCCAATATCGGGCGTACTCCGCGCATGATCGGCCCGGACAGCCTGAACGGCCAATTCGAACTACCTTACGGCGTCTCGACCCCGGCGAGCCTCTTCCCGATTCCGGTACTCCGTTACATGAAGACCCACGGCATCACCCATGAGCAACTCGCGATGGTTGCGGTCGTCCAGCGCGAATGGGCGGCTAAAAATCCGCGCGCCACCATGAAGACGCCGATCACCGTCGAGGATGTCCTCAATTCGCGGATGATCGCCTATCCGTTCCGCATCCTGCAATGCTGCCTCGTTACCGACGGCGGAGGCGCGCTGATCCTCACCTCCGCGGAGCGCGCAAGGGATTTTCCACAAAAGCCGGTCTATATTCTCGGTACCGGCGAGAGCGTCGAAACGCCGATGGTCAGCCAGATGCAGACCTTCGACAGCTCGCGCGCGTTCAGGGTCGCAGGTCCGCTGGCCTTCAAGGAAGCCGGCATCACCCACAAGGACGTCGATCATCTCATGATCTACGACGCCTTCGCGCATTTGCCGCTGTTCGGCCTGGGCGATCTCGGCTTCATGCCGCATGAAGACGCTGGAAAGTTCATCGCCGGCGGCCATACCAGGCCCGGCGGCAAGCTGCCGCTCAACACCAATGGCGGCGGCCTCAGCTATATGCATTCCGGCATGTACGGCATGTACGCCCTGCAAGAGAGCGTGCGGCAGATGCGTGGGATTGCGCCGGCCCAGGTTCAGGGAGCCAAGATCTCGGTCTGCCACGGCGTCGGCGGCATGTTTGCAGCTTCAGGCACGATCATTTTTACGAACGAGACATAACCTTCGTCATTCCGGAATGGGCCGAAGGGCCATATCCGGAATCTCGAGATTCTCTGACGTGCAATTGCACATCAGAGTTCGACGCTGGCGCGCCGCCCCGGAATGACGAAGAGAAAACAGGAGACCTGGATGACAAAATCACTCGACGGCAAATCCATCATTGTCACCGGCGCGGGACGCGGCATCGGCCGGGAAATCGCACTGTTATGCGCCTCGGAAGGCGCCAAGGTTGTCGTCAATGATCCGGGTGGGGCGGCCGATGGCTCGGGCACAAGTGCCGCGCCGGCCGAGGAAGTCGTCGAGGAAATCAAAAAGCGCGGCGGAACGGCGGTCGCCAATTTCGAAACCGTCGCGGAAGCGATACCGGCGAGCCGCATCGTCCAGGCCGCAGTCGACCATTTCGGCAAGCTCGACGGCGTCGTCAACAATGCCGGCATCCTGCGCGACGCCATCTTCCACCGCATGAGCATCGATGCCTTTGAGTCCGTGATCAAAGTACACCTGATGGGCTCCTTCTATGTCTCGCATGCCGCCGCACGGCTATTTCGCGAGCAGGAGAGCGGATCGTTTGTCCACTTCACCTCGACGTCGGGCCTGGTCGGCAATTTCGGCCAGGCGAATTATGCGGCCGCGAAGCTCGGCATCGTCGGCCTCTCCAAATCGATCGCGCTCGATATGAACCGGTTCAACGTGCGCTCGAACTGCGTGTCGCCCTTCGCCTGGAGCCGCCTGATCGGCACCATTCCGACTGAAACCGAGGCGGAGAAAGCTCGTGTGGCGAATATCCAACGGATGGGTCCTGAGCGGATCGCGCCCATTGTCGCCTATCTGCTCGGCGACGGCGCCAAGGACGTCACCGGCCAGATCTTCGCCGTGCGACTGAACGAGATTTTCGTGATGAGCCAGTCGCGCCCGCTCCGCTCGGTCCACCGGGGCGAAGGCTGGACGGTGGAAAGCCTTGCCGAGCATGGAATGCCCGCGCTGAAGCCATCGTTTTACAAACTTGATCGCTCGGCAGATATTTTTAGTTGGGACGCGATCTGAGAGAAACCTGAAGTCTTCCAGAGACTTGCAAATCGCTTCAGCTCCTCGCTCCGCCAATCCTGGGTTGCTTGACGACAAAGCCGCCCGCTTTATGCCGAAATGTCGGCACATGATTTCCTTCCAACAAAAAACTCAGGGAGGCGATCATGACGAATATGTTACGTCGAGAATTTCCCGCTGATGACGTCCGCGCCGGTTTGGATCGGCGCAAGCTGATGAAGGGAGTTGCGGCGTTGGCCGCGACAGCCGCAACCGCGACGGCAGCCTCTGCGGCCGAGCGGCCGTTAGGCGAAACAGGAGTTCGGCTCCGAGACACCCAACCGTTTCCGTTGGGACCGCTGCCCGGCACGCGCTACCCCGACGCGCACATCGAAGCTCTGGACAAGAGCTTCAAGGGCAGCGCCGGGACTGGCGCGGTTGAACGCGTAGCGACCGGCTTCCGCTGGGCCGAGGGGCCGGTGTACTTTCCGGCTGGGCGCTATCTCCTGTTCAGCGACATTCCCAATAACCGGATCATGCGCTACAGCGAAGATGACGGTCACCTGAGCGTCTATCGACAGCCGTCGATGAACTCGAACGGCAACACCATAGATCGGGAGGGGCGCCTTCTCACCTGCGAACACAGCGGCCGACGCGTCACGCGTACCGAGCTTGACGGCTCGATCACGGTCATCGCGGACAAGTACCAGGGCAAGAAGCTCAACGCGCCAAACGACATCGCGGTAGCGTCCGACGGGAGTATCTGGTTCACGGATCCGGGCTATGGAATCAAGGGCGACTATGAAGGCCTCAAGGAGCCGTTCGAACAGGACAAGCACAACGTCTTCCGGGTCGATCCAAAATCTGGCGAGGTCAAGGTCGTCGCCGACGATTTCGTGATGCCCAATGGCATTGTGTTCTCACCCGACGAGAAGAAGCTCTATGTCATCGACACGGGCCTCACGGAGGGAGAGGGAAATCCGGCGTGGATCCGTGCGTTCGACGTCGATATCGGTGCGGGCAAGTTGTCGAACAGCAAGGTCTTCGCCAAAGACTTTGCTCCCGGCTTTACCGACGGGATGCGCTGCGACACCGATGGGAATGTCTGGTGCTCGATGGGTTGGGGTGACCCCAAGGAGGATGGCGTTCGCTGCTACAATCCCGAAGGCCACCTGATCGGCAAGATTCACCTGCCGGAGACCGTTGCCAACCTGACTTTCGGCGGCCAGCAGCGAAACAGGCTTTACATCTGCGGCTCGACATCGCTCTACGCGGTGTACACCAGCGCAAAGGGCGCGATGAAGCCCTAACCGCTTCCTCGTCCCGCGGACGAGCATCTTTGCGTGGTATGCGATCTATGTCGAAACGCAACGCGCGTATAATTGCTGAGAAGCTCACTTCGGGTTAGCCTCCGGTCATTCGGGACGCGTTGCCGCGTCCCGAATGCTGTGCAGGGACGACGAACAGTCCGGAGGAAGAATGACAAACGAGTTGCGGCCCCCTCGCCAGGACGAGGGTGCCGATCGCGCCGGTCGCCGTAGCGACACAAGCAGGCCACCACGTGACTTCGGGCCGAACGCCCCGCCCCAGCGCTATCCCGATCCGGACATTGTCGTCATCGATCCCAAGCGCTTCAAGGCGAAGGTCGGTAACACGGCCATCAAGCGCCTTTATACCGGCTGCCTGTGGGCCGAGGGACCGGCCTGGAATGCGCAAGGCCAATATCTCGTCTGGAGCGATATTCCGAATAACCGGCAGCTTCGCTATCTCGACGGTGACGGTGGGTACATCTCGGAAAACTTCCGCAAACCAACCAACGAAGCCAATGGCAACACGTTCGATCTCGAGGGGCGGCAGATCACCTGCGAGCGAACGCGCGTGGTTCGCTTCGAGCACAACGGGTCCGTCACTGTGTTGGCCGAGCACGCCAACGGCAAGCCGTTGAATGGACCTAACGATGTCGTCGTTCATCCCAATGACGGCTCGATCTGGTTCACCGATCCCGGCTATGGCGCGATTGTCCTCTACGAGGGACAGCGGTCGGCCAATGGCTCGGTCCAGCCCCATCAGAAAGAAGCGGTCTACCGGGTCGATGCGCACACGGGCGAGATCAGGAAAGTCGCCGACGATGCATTCAAGCCGAACGGCATCGCCTTTAGTCCCGATTACGAGAAGGTTTATATCTGCGACAGCGGGGCCACCCATTATCCGCAGGCCAGGAAAGTCGTCTGGCAATACGACCTCAACGGCGACAAGCTCTCAAACCCGCGCCCGCTGATCGACATGGCGATGGGCGATAGATCGGGCTTCCCGGACGGCGTGCGGGTCGATACCGAAGGCAACATCTGGGTCGGCGCCGGCTGGGTCGGTGAAGGCTATGACGGTGTGCAGGTGTTCGCGCCCGACGACGGTCAGCGGATCGGTCAAATCTGCCTGCCGGAATGCTGCGCCAATCTCTGCTTCGGCGGCAAGAAGCGAAACCGCCTGTTCATGACCGCAAGCCAATCGCTCTATGCGGTCTATGTGGAGACCCAGGGCGCGCATCATTGTTGAGGGCCCGCTGCTCAACTTCGTCATCAGGCGCGCTGCGGCGCGCCGAATGAGCGGAGCTAGTGGAGTGGATTTGACATTCGCTCCCCACCGCGCAGCAGACTGTCAAAGCGAATGTCAAATCCAAAACTCCACTAGAAACCTATATTTGCTAGTGGTCCTTTGATTCCAACATTTGCAAAAGTGCCTGCCCAAAAGGGATGCAAATGTTGGAATCGGACCACTAGTCTAGCCGCTGTTGCGAAGGCCAGCGGAAATTCCGTTGATCGTGATCTGAATCCCGCGCAGCACCTGCTCGTCGGTGTTCTGCGCGCGGTGTTCCTTCAACAGTTCGACCTGAACATGGTTCAACGGATCGACATAGGGAAAGCGATGGCGGATCGAGCGCTCGAGCAACGGGTTGGTTTCCAACAGCCGAGTCTGCCCCATGATCTCCAGCAATACGTCGATCGAACTTTGCCATTCTCGCCGGATGCGCTCGAAGATCTTTTCGCGAAGCACAACATCCGGCACCAGCTCCGCATAGCGTGAGGCGATTGCGATCGAACTCTTGGCCAGCACCATGTCCATATTCGACAACAGCGTACGGAAGAACGGCCACTCGCGGTACAGCTCTTTCAGGAAGGCCATGCCGGTATCGGGGTTTTCCTTGAGCCAGGCCTCGACCGCACTGCCGAACCCGTACCATCCCGGCAACATCAGCCGGCACTGCGCCCAGCTGAAGACCCAGGGAATAGCGCGCAAATCCTCGATTGCGCGGGTCTTTTTACGCGACGCCGGGCGGCTGCCGATGTTGAGAGTGGCAATCTCGGTGATAACCGTCGACGCCCAGAAATAATCGGCAAAGCCATCGGTCTCGTAGACCAGCCCGCGATACGCCTTGAAGGCATGCGCCGACAGCTGCTCCATGGCTTCCAGATATTCCGCACGCGGCGCGCTTTGCCTCGGCTGCAACAGGCTTGCTTCCAGCGTTGCCGCCGCCAGAATTTCGAGGTTGTCGAGACCGACATCGGCGTTGGCGTATTTGCTGAAGATGATCTCGCCCTGCTCGGTGATCCGGATCTGGCCGTTCACCGCGCCGCCGGGCTGCGCGATAATCGCATCATAGCTCGGGCCGCCACCGCGTCCGACCGATCCGCCGCGGCCGTGGAACAGGCGCAGCCGGACATGGTGCCGCTCGAACATCTCGATGAGGCCGATCTCGGCCTTGTAAAGCTCCCAACCCGACGTAACGAAGCCGCCGTCCTTGTTGCTGTCGGAATAGCCGAGCATCACCTCCTGAACCGCCCCGCGGCTGTCGACCAGCTTGCGGTAGTCGTGCATCGACAGGATGCGATCCATGATGTGGCTCGACGCCTGCAGATCCTCGATCGTCTCGAACAACGGCACGATATTGATCGCGCTGCGGCCGGAAGGATCAACGAGGCCGACCTCCTTCAACAGGATCGCGACCTCCAGCATGTCGGAGACGCCCTTGCACATCGAGATGATGCATTGGGGGATAGCCTCGGCGCCGTATTTTGCGTGTGCTTCGGCCGCCGCGCGGAACATGGCGAGTTCGCCGATCGTTTCCTCGCTGTACTTGACGAAGGCCGAGGTCAGCGGCCGCGCATTGCGCAGTTCGCCGGTGTGCAGCGCGATCCGCGCCTCCTCGACCAGAGCCAGATAGGTCAT
>NZ_DAHUXJ010000008.1 GCF_027307225.1 Bradyrhizobium sp.
ACCAGATGTTCTCGCCGGGACCGGCATGCGCGGCATTGCCGCGCTTCCTTGCGAGCTGGATCAATAGCGGCACTTGCGTGGAGTGCGGCTCGATGCCGAGCCCGAGGCCATAGATCAGGCTCGGACAGACGATGACGGGACGGCAACCCCGGTCGCGGTGCGCGAGTATCGACTTGTTCAGCGCCACGCGCGCGGTGCGCGCGGGGGATGGCGTGAACGGCGTGTCCTCGTCGAACACCGCATCCGACCGCTCGCCCCGGGCGCGCGTGCCGATGATGCTTGAACCCGATGTGTGGATGAACGGCTTGCCGCTGCCGGCGAGCGCACCGAGCAGCGCATCGACCGCGCCCTCGTGGTCGGCGCTCGCGGCGTTGACGACGACATCGGCCGCGCGCGCGGCCTGCGCCAGCATCCCGTTGTCATCGAGCGTGCCCATCAGCGGCACGATGCCGCGAGCGCGGATCGCATCGGCCTTCTCTTGCGAGCGGACGAGCCCGGTGACCTGATGACCGGCGGCGGCCAGATGCACTGCCACTGATCCGCCGATATAGCCCGATGCGCCCGTGCAAAAGATTTTCATCAAATGGCCTCAACACGCGTCACGGCGAACCAACGGCTCGCGTGAATGCGCGCCCGATGACAGGCTCCGCGCGGCAATCCAGCAATGACAGCTGACAGGATCAGCCGAGATGCCTGTGAAAGAATTCCGTGGCCCTACCCCAGGCGAGTTCTGCAGCCTTGCGGTCATGCACCGACATGCGCTGTTCGTTCACGAAGGCGTGGTCGGCATCATAACGGAACAGCTCGAGCGATTTGCCGGCTTCCTTCATCGCCTTTTCGAAGGCATCGACAACTTGCGGCGTGCACCAGTCGTCCTTGCTGGCGAAGTGCGCCTGCAGGGGAATCTTCACATCTGAAGGCCTGGCGGCGGCTTCCGGCGGAATGCCATAGAACACCACACCCGCCGTCAGCTCCGGAATCTTCGTGGCGCCGATGATCGTCACCGCGCCGCCGAGGCAGAAGCCCGTCAGGCCGACCCTGGCGCCGTTGCGCGCCAGATACTGGACAGCTCCCCGCACGGTCTGCGTCGTCGCGTCCATGAAGTCGAGCGAGTTCATCTCTTTGCCGGCGGCTTCCGTGTTGTGGTACGGCACGACTGTACCCTTGTAGAGATCGGGCGCCAGCGCATCGAAGCCAGCCCGCGCGAAGCGATCGCACAGGCCCTTGATCTGGTCCTGCAGCCCCCACCATTCCTGGATCACTACGACGCCCGGGGCGTCACCCTTGGACGCATTGGCAAGATAGCCGTTCGCTTCCCGCCCGTCGGGACGTTTGAAGGAGATACTGGTGCCCATGTTTCCCTCCTGTGGCTTGCATGTTGTGATTGACGGCATTCTGTCGGCAGCGACCGGCGGACGCAATGATCCATGCTAACCTCGGGATCGGCCGAAAGATGCAGCGGTTAAAAAGACCGTGAAGACAGTAAAAAAGCCCCTCACGGGGCTTTTTCAAATTCACGTCGTAAGGATCGATCAGTGGGCGTTGGCCCAGACCTTCCGTTTGGTGAAGTACATCAGGAAGGCGAAGATGATCAGGAACACGAAGGCCTGCAGGCCGAGGTGCTTGCGCGCCACCATCTGCGGCTCGGCCGCCCACATCAGGAACGTTGCGACGTCATGGGCGTATTGCTGGACCGTCGCGGGCGAGCCGTCATCGAAGGTGACCTGGCCGTCCGAGAGCGGCTTCGGCATCTTGATGGCGTGGCCGGGGTAGTACTTGTTGTAGTACGTGCCCGCGGGAATGGTGACGCCTGCCGGCGGCTTGTCCTCGAACCCGGTCAGGATAGCGTCGATATAGTTCGGGCCCTGCTCCTGGAACTGGGTGAAGAAGTCCAGGATGAACCAGGGGAAGCCGCGCTCATAGGAGCGGGCCTTCGCCATCAGCGACAGATCCGGCGGCGCCTTGCCACCATTGGCGGCGGCGGCAGCCTTCTCGTTCGGGAACGGCGGCGGGAAATAGTCCGCAACGCGACCCGGACGATCAAACATGTCGCCCTGGTCGTTCGGACCGTCCTTGATCTTGTAGTCGGAGGCGAATGAAGCCGCCTGTGCTTCCGAATAACCGGGACCGCCGGGATCGGCGAGGTTGCGGAACGCCACGTAGTTCAGCGAGTGGCAGTTCGAGCAGACTTCCTTGTAGACCTTCAGCCCGCGCTGCAAGGCGCCGCGATCATATTTGCCGAACGGACCCGAGAACGACCACTTCTGCATGGGCGGGGTATCGTCCTCCGCACGCGCATTTTGCGTGCTGCTGGCAATGAGGCCCGCCGCGATCACAAACGCCACCGCGACCGAGGCGACCCTCTTGCCGTACTTGGCGAGAACATCTTCGGCAATCGAATTGGGGACCGGCCGCGGCGTTTCGATCCGCGAGAGCAACGGCAGGATGATCAGGAAGTAGGCGAAATAGCAGACAGTCAGGATACGTCCGGCAATGACGTAGATGCCTTCCGGCGGCTGCGAGCCGAGGTAGCCGAGCAGCACGCAAACCACGACGAATATCCAGAAGAACTGCTTGGCGAGCGGCCGGTATTTCGACGAGCGCGTCCGGGCGGTATCAAGCCATGGCAGGAAGACCAGCACGAGGATCGCCGAGAACATTGCGATCACGCCCGCGAGCTTGTTCGGGATCGAGCGCAGGATCGCATAGAACGGCAGGTAGTACCATTCGGGCACGATATGCGCAGGCGTGACGCCCGGGTTGGCCGGAATGTAGTTGTCGGCATCGCCGAGATAGTTCGGCATGTAGAAGATGAACCAGGCGAAGAAGATCAGGAAGCACGAGATGCCGAACATGTCCTTGATGGTGGCGTAAGGCGTGAACGGCACCGTGTCCTTTTCCGTCTTGGCCTCGACGCCGGCCGGATTGTTCTGGCCCGCTACGTGCAACGCCCAGACGTGCAGCACCACGACGCCGGCAATCAGGAACGGCAGCAGATAGTGCAGCGAGAAGAACCGGTTCAGCGTCGGGTTGCCGACGGAGTAGCCGCCCCAGAGCAGCGTCACGATGCTGTCGCCGACATAGGGAATGGCCGAGAAAAGATTGGTGATGACGGTCGCACCCCAGAAGCTCATCTGACCCCAGGGCAGCACGTAGCCCATGAAGCCGGTCGCCATCATCAGGAGGTAGATGATGACGCCGAGAATCCAGAGCACCTCGCGCGGCTCCTTGTATGACCCGTAGTACAGGCCGCGGAACATGTGGATGTAGACGGCGAAGAAGAACATCGACGCGCCGGCGGCATGCATGTTGCGGAGCAGCCAGCCATAGTTGACGTCGCGAACGAGGAGTTCGACCGAACGGAAGGCGAGATCGGCGTTCGGCGTGTAGTGCATCGCCAGGATCACGCCGGTCACGATCTGCAGCACCAGCATCAACGACAGGATGGCACCGAAGGTCCACCAGTAGTTGAGATTGCGCGGCGTCGGATAAGCGACGAAGGAGGAATGAACGAGACCGAGAATCGGAAGACGCCGTTCAACCCACTTGAGCACGGGATTGGTTGGTTGGAAGTCGGATGGTCCGCTCATGTTGCGATCCTGAAGAATAAGGCCATGCAGCAGCTAACGATCCCGGGGATTAAATCCCCGGGGCCAGTTAGCCGATCTGAATTTTGGTGTCGCTGACGAACTGGTAGGGCGGCACTGCGAGGTTGAGGGGCGCTGGCCCCTGGCGAATACGGCCGGAGGAGTCGTATTGCGAACCGTGGCAGGGGCAGAAGAAGCCGTCGTAATTGCCCTCATGGGCGATCGGGATACAGCCGAGGTGGGTGCAGATGCCGATCACGACCAGCCAGTTGTCATGGCCATCCTTGACCCGGGATTGATCGGTCTGAGGATCCCGGAGGCTGTCGACGGCAACGCTTCGCGCTTCCTGAATCTGCTTCTTGGTGCGGTTCATGATGTAGATCGGCTTGCCCCGCCAGAAAACCTTGATGTCCTGCCCCACGGCGATCGGCTTCAGGTCGACTTCGATCGGCGCGCCAGCCGCAATCGTCGCGGCGTCCGGGCTCATCTGGGAAACCAACGGCCAGATCGTGGCCACGGTACCTACGGCGGCAAAGGCCCCCGTTGCTACGAAGAGGAAATCACGGCGTGTCGGATGCTCCGCCGAAGACGCTGTCGTCACGATTCCAAACCCTTTCATAAGCTGCAGCCAGCGGAACCGCCCCGGGGAGACCGGGGGGCTGCCGGCGCCCGCGACCCCCGCGGCGGCAGAAAGACCGCAATTTTTCCGACCCCTATCGGCGAAATCAGCAGTCCAGAATCGTTCTATTGGCACCCTTGCCGGAATAGCGCAAGCCCGCTATCGGCTAGGCCACGTGCAATGCACTAAATACGCGCGCCACGGCGCTTTTTTGCATATTTCCGGCAGTGGCCCCGAAGCATCATCCTCGCAAAAAGGGGCGTGACGGCCGCGACGATTGGAATCGAATGCAGATCGCGCTCTACCAGCCCGACATCCCCCAGAACACCGGCACCATCTTGCGCCTCTGCGCCTGCATGGACGTCGCCGCCCATATTATCGAGCCCGCAGGCTTTGCGGTATCCGACCGGAATTTTCGCCGGTCCGGGATGGACTACCTCGACCAGGTTAATTGGATGCGCCACGATTCCTGGGCGAGATTTGAGGATTGGCGGCGAGATGCCGGCCACCGCCTGCTGCTGTTCACGACCAAAGGCGCTACTCCATATCTTGATTTTCGCTATCAGGCGTCGGACATCTTGTTATTCGGGCGTGAAACCGCCGGCGTCCCCCCGGCGGTTGCGGAAGCCGCCGATGCACGGCTTGTGATCCCGATCAGGCCCGGACTGCGCTCGCTCAATGTTGCCATGGCCGCCGCCATGGCACTGGGAGAAGCGCTCCGGCAGACCCGTGCCGCAGTTTAAGGAGAGGATTAGGTGAGTTACGCCGTCAAGGAGATATTCCTGACGCTTCAGGGCGAAGGCGCCCATGCCGGGCGCGCGGCCGTGTTTTGCCGTTTTGCCGGCTGCAATCTCTGGAACGGCCGCGAAGAGGATCGGGTGACCGCGGTTTGTCAGTTTTGCGACACCGATTTTGTCGGGACGGACGGCACCTTGGGGAACCGGTACACTACCGCGGAAGCCCTCGCCGACACCATCGCCCGGCAATGGACAGGAGATGACTGCAATCGCTATGTGGTGCTGACCGGCGGCGAGCCCTTGCTTCAGGTCGACGCACCGCTCATCGCCGCGCTGCATGCTCGCGGGTTCAAAATCGCCGTCGAGACCAATGGCACGATCGAGGCGCCGGAGGGGCTGGACTGGATTTGCGTCAGTCCGAAAGCCGGCGCGCAACTCGTGCTGCGCGCTGGTCACGAGCTTAAGCTGGTCTACCCGCAAGCGGGTGCAGAGCCGGAAAATTTCGTCGGTCTCGCCTTCGAGCGCTTCTCGCTTCAGGCGATGGACGGGCCGGACGTCGTCGAGAATGCCGCGCGAGCGGTCGACTATTGCCTGCGCCATCCGCAATGGCGGCTGAGCGTGCAGACACACAAGAGCCTCGGTATCAGGTAGGAGCTTCGATTTTCCAAGCCATGTGGGAATTGACAAAATCGTTCAGGTTCGAAGCCGCGCATGCGCTCTCCGGAACCACGTACGGGAAAGAGGCCGAGGAAATCCACGGCCATTCGTTCCGCGCCGAGGTGACGATCCGCGGCACGCCCGATCCTGCGACCGGCATGGTGCTCGACCTCGGGATCCTCGATGGTCGCATTGCCGAAGTCAGCAAGGCGCTGGACCACAAGCTGCTGAACAATGTCGAAGGCCTCGGGCCGCCGACGCTGGAAAACCTGTCGCGGTTCATCTGGGATCGGGTCCAGCATGCCGGCCGCGTCACCAAGGTCAGCGTCTTTCGCGACAGTTGCAACGAAAGCTGCAGCTATTACGGTCCCCAGGCAGATTCCAACCTCACCAGCTGAGCGAACGATGAACGCATCAGACATCGAGGCGCGCAAGGCACGGGCGAGAGCCTGGTTCGAATCGCTGCGCGACGAGATTTGTGCGGCTTTCGAGCGGCTCGAGGACGATGCGCCGGCATCGCTCTATCCAGCCGCACCTGCGCGCTTCGTCCGCACACCGTGGCAGCGCACCGACGCAGCCGCAAAGCCGGGCGGCGGCGGCACGATGTCAATGATGCATGGGCGACTATTCGAGAAGGTCGGCGTGCACACGGTCGAAGTCACCGGAGAATTCTCGCCAGATTTTCGCGCGCAGATTCTTGGCGCCTCCGAAGATCCCCGATTCTGGGCGTCGGGCATTTCGCTGATTGCGCATATGCGCAGCCCGCACATCCCGGCCGTGCATCTGAACACCCGTTTCATCGTCACGACGAGAGCGTGGTTCGGCGGCGGCGCAGACCTGACGCCGGTTCTGAACCGAAGGCGCACCCAGGAAGATCCGGATACGATCGCCTTCCATGCCGCCATGAAGGCCGCCTGCGACGCACATCCCGCCGTGGCGCCTTACGACAAATACAGGAAATGGTGCGACGACTATTTCTATCTGCCCCACCGCAACGAGCCACGCGGCATCGGCGGCATCTTTTACGACCATCACGATTCCGGCGACTGGGACACCGACTTTGCGTTCACGCAGGACGTCGGACGCGCGTTTCTCAAGGTCTATCCGGATCTCGTGCGGCAAAATTTCGCGACACCATGGACAGAGGCCGATCGCGAGGAGCAATTGATCCGGCGCGGCCGTTATGTCGAATTCAACCTGCTCTATGACAAGGGCACGATCTTCGGCCTCAAGACCGGCGGCAACGTGGATTCGATCCTGTCGTCGATGCCGCCGGAAGTGAAATGGCCTTGAGGCACCAGAACGAGTGGCATCAGCGCACCGGTACCGTAACCGGCGACCCCACCGATCGCCGAAGCAAACAGGGCGGCGCCGGCGACAAGGACGAGTTGGATTAGCGAAATGTCGGCAAAGCCGGAGAGAAGATGCACTGCCTTAACGTCACGATTTGGTTTCGCGGGTCAATCGCGCCATCGCCTGATCGACGATTGTCTCGAGTGAAGGTTGATCGAGCGGAAATTCCGCCGCAAGCCAGGCATCTTCGGCCAGCGCCATAGCCCGCCCGAGCTCAGGTCCCTGGGCGATGCCGCGCGCAAGAAAATCGGCTGCCTTGAGTGGAAATTTCGGTGCGGTCCAACGCGACGGCAGACTTGCGAGTTCCCGCCAGGCCGGATCGTCGCCTCGCGCCCCCGCCCGCGCCCAAGCCAATATCAGTCGGTCGCGGTAACGCTCCTCGCCGAGGCGATAGAGCCTGCGCCGCGCCCGCGCTTCGTCCATTCCACCCAGCCGCCACCAGCGATGGCCCATGGAATCCAGCATCTTGGTTTCCGCATTGGTCAGCCGCAGGCGCAACGCCACGCGTCTGGCGTCCTCGGTGACGGCAACGGCAAGTGCGGCCAGCCTGCGGATCGGATCCGGCGTCAACCGCAGTGTGTGTTCGATCGAAATGAGCGCCGCCAACGGCCCGGTATAGGCGATGCCACCGAAGATCGGCAGCAACAAGCCGCCTTCCACCATCGCATTCACGCTGGCGGCGGCGCCGTCGGCGATCATCAGCTTCAGGATTTCGACGCGGATCCGTTCCGCCGACAGGTTCACCAGCCCCATTCGCCCGCTGATGCAGGCGAGATAGCCGGCGCGATCGGGTTGCCCGATGCCGTAAGCGGCGTGAATACGGAAGAAACGGAGGATACGCAGGTAATCCTCGGCAATCCTCTGCCCGGGCTCGCCGATAAAACGCACGCGCCGCGCCGCGATGTCATCGAGACCGCCCACATAGTCATGAACGCATCCCTCCGAATCGACCGACAGACCGTTGATGGTGAAATCGCGCCGCTCCGCATCGCGCACCCAGTCGCGGCCGAACGCCACCTTCGCCTTGCGCCCGAAGGTTTCGATGTCCTCGCGCAGCGTCGTAACCTCGAAAGGCTTCGCATCGACCACGAGCGTCACCGTGCCGTGCTTTACGCCCGTCGGCACGCTCTTGATGCCCGCGGCCC
>NZ_DAHUXJ010000021.1 GCF_027307225.1 Bradyrhizobium sp.
CGTACCATATTGCGGCTTCCACGTTTACGAACTTCGGAATCAAAGGAGCACTAGCCAATTATATGATTCTAGTGCGGTTTAGAATTTGAAGTTCCTATGATGAGGTTACCGCGAAACTGATAGGAACTTCAAATTCACCGCGCTGGTGGAGTGGATTTGACATTCGCTACCCACCTGGCTGCGAGCTCGCGAAACGCGAATGTCAAATCCTAAACTCCACTAGAAGCATATATTCGCTAGTGGTCCTTTTGATTCTAACATTCGCAAAAGTGGCCGCTGAGAAGGGATGCGAATGTTAGAATCGGACCACTAGCAAAACCGAAGGGATCGTGGCGATGTCCGAACCGAAACTGGAAGTGCCGGCCGAGCTCAGGGATTTGGCCGAAAAGACCATCGACCAGGCTGAACGCGCGTTCGGCATGTTTTTCGACGCCGCCAACAAATCCGTCTCCACTATCTCGACGCCTGGAACGGAAATATCGAAGCAGGCGCTTGCCTTCACCCAGCAGAACATGAAGGCGGCGTTCGAACATGCCCGCAAGCTCGTGCATGCCACCGACCTTCAAGAGGCGATGCAGATCCAGTCGGAATTCCTGCGCAGCCAGTTCACCAATGCCGGCGAGCATATGCGGCAAATCAGCGGCGACGTGATGTCGGTGGCAAAGGACACGATGAAACCGAAGCTTTAGCCGAATCCTCACCGCTATTTTCGTTAAACGAAAAACTGGACGCCCGGATTTTCAGGTTGTGAAATCTTGGGTCGGTTTTCAGAGCGAATTCATTTGCTCCGGCCATTCCTGATGTTTCCGCTCAACGCGAGAAACGAATGGCAAGACACGGGCGCGTCTTTCGAATTTCCGAAACCTGATGGGCAACATACTGGTCCGAACAGCCGTTGTGCTCGATCCCTCCCCACGCGTTCCGCGGGCGAGGATCAGGCAGCCTCTATGGATAGGGTCCGGGGCCCATCTTGGCGATCAGCGGATTGTCGGTGGCGACCGGCGAAAGATCGCTGGTTGCGGTCTTGCCGAGAAACTTGTCGAGCGTGGCCTGGATCTTCTCTTTCGCCTCCTCGGGGCCGCGGTCGCTCAGCCAGGTGTGCTGGAACGGCGTCTTGACGATGTCGATGCCGTCGAGCTTCGCCTGCTCCGGCGTCGGCAGCACGCCGGGATCGGTCTTGAAATGAGGATCGCTCGAGCGGAACGACAGGATCTTCATCTTCTTGTTGAGCACGAAGGGAACGCGCAGATTGTCCAGCGTGATGATCTTCGACACCATCTGCGGGTGTTCTTTCGCGAAGTACATCGCGACGTCGCCGCCGTTGGAATGTCCGACCATCGTCAGGTGATCGTAGTTGGCATGGGGCTGGATTTTCTTCAGCTGTCCGAGGACGAAGAGAATATTGGCCTCGCTGCGCTCGTAGACGCCGATGCGCCCGACATAGGGCAGCCCCACCCTGGTCATCAGCGGCGGATCGCTCGGCAGGTCCTGCTCGATGCTGGCGACAAGATAGCCGCGCGCGGCAAAGACGTTTTCCAGGAAGGAGTATTCGGTGTTCTTGACCGTGTTGCCGTTACTGATGATAGCGACCGGCAGCTTCCAGTAGCCGTCGTCGGCCTTTCTCTCATAGTCGCGGCGCACCGCGACATCGACCGACACCGGCCGCTGCCGCACCGGGTCGAACAGATTGAGCGTCTCGTGACGAATGGCCCATTTGCTGGCAGCGGCGTAGAGACCGCCCGCCAGGAGGCAGACACAGGCCAATACCGCAAACGCGCGTTTCATGTTCCATCCCCGTGTTCTTGTTGATGACAGTATGGTGATTAAACGCGGCAACATGGAGCCTGGAGCCGCGCCCGAGAGGATTAAATTTCCGAAATCTGCGACTTTTTGCCATGCAACATTCGTCGGACGCGGCCGCCCTAGATAGGCTTTGAGGTCGCCCAGCATGTACGGCTTTGGCAGGAAGTGAGCGTCTTCCGGCAGGTCGCGGTTCTGCGGCCGGAAACGTCCTGTCGTGACCAGCAGCGCCACCGGCGGCCACCGCTTCCGCACCACTTCAGCCAGCCGGAGCCCATCCATCGTGCCGGGCATCTGGATGTGAACACCACGGAGATTTCTGGAGCTGACTCCAGCAGTGAAATGGCCTGGTCGGCGTTGGCGGCCTCGATGACCTCAAAGCCCAGATCGCGGATTATATCGGCCGCATGCACGCGGATCAGCGCCTCGTCCTCGACAATCAGAATCACCACTTTTTGCATTGAGGAATAGGCCACTGCAGCTCCAGCGAACGACGACAATCCCCCAACGCCGCGATATGTTCCAAAATAACATTTGCAGAGATCAAACGTTATTTGCCACAGTCCTAAACAGTATTTGCGAGACTTCAGTATAAATCCGATTGGACCATGACCAGCGATTTGAAGGCCGACATCGACGCCATACGGAATATTGGCGCAGTACCCAAAATATTGGACGTGGTCGGTCGACTGACCGGCATGGGATTTGTGGCCATCGCGCGCGTCACCTCGGAGAGGTGGGTGTGTTGCGCGGTTCGCGACAACATCCACTTCGGCCTCGAAGCGGGCGGCGAGCTTCGCGTCGAAACGACCATATGCAACGAGATACGCCAGCATGGCCAAACCGTCGTCATTGACGACGTAAAGATCGACGAAGCGTTCTGCAATCATCCGACGCCTGCGATGTACGGCTTCCGCAGCTACATCTCCGCTCCCATCGTCCTTTCCGACGGAGAAATATGGGGCACGCTCTGTGCGATCGACCCACAGCCGCGCCTACTGAACAAGCCTGAAGTCCTCGGCTCGTTTCAGTTATTGAGCGAACTGATCGCGGTTCAACTGGAACTCAACAGCCGCTTCGAACAAAGCCAGGCGAAGCTGCGAAGCAGTCAGGCCGACTTGCTCGACGAGCGGAAAACGGCCGAACTGCGCGAACAGTTCATCGGCGTACTGGGGCACGATCTCCGCAACCCCCTTGCCTCTGTCGAAGCCGGAATGCGCGTCCTCCTCAAAAATCTGGATAACGGCAAGGCACCGGAAATCATCGCCATGGTTCAGAAATCGGTGATGCGGATGACAGGCCTGGTCGACAATCTCATGGACTTTGCCAGAGGACGGCTCGGCGGCGGCCTGACCATCGGAAGCGACGCAAATGCGCCGCTAGCGCCTGTTCTCGAGCAGGTCATCGGTGAATCGAAACTGGCCTGGCCCGCCGCCGTCATCGAAACGGATATCGATATCAGAGAGCCCATCGACTGCGATCGAAGCAGGATTGGCCAGCTCTTCTCCAATCTCCTCGGAAATGCCATCACTCACGGTGATCCGGACCGGCCGATCCGGATCGTCGCAAAAACAACAACAGGCGGGGCCTTCGTGCTGAGTGTCACGAATTTCGGGACACCGATCTCAAGCAAGGCGATGCAGAGTCTGTTCAAGCCTTTTTCGCGCGGCGACCGTCCCAGCCAACAGGGTCTGGGGCTTGGCCTCTTCATCGCTTCGGAAATTGCCCGCGCTCATAGCGGCACGTTGAGCGCCGATTCGACGGCCGGAAAAACAACGTTCATCTTCACGATGCCGCAGGCGCGCTGACCTGCGTCACGGCTTCCATATGCGCGCTCTGTCCTTGATCATGGCGACGACGGCGTCGATCACAGCCGAGATTGCGCCACGCCGATAGGCCCAGCGCGGGTCGTTCTCGGGAGGCGCGGCGATCACCATGGTGGCGTTGGCCTCGAACAGCAGAAGGTCGCCTGCCGCATTCAATCCGAAATCGATGCCGGCATAGTCGAGGCCGAGCCGCCCGCATATTGCGCCCAGCGCCGCAAAAGCCTTGTCGCCGAGCACGCCGCGCATGTCTTCGAGGAACGCCATTTCCTCGGCGCGATGATCCGGCTTGTCGGCCATGTCGGAGGTGAAATAGTGCACCTTCCAATTTCGCGAAATCGCCAGATGCAGCGGGAAGAGTTTTCCGCCGATCATCATCACGCGGAACTTGCGCGCATTGCCGTCCTTAGCCCGCGCATCGAGGTATTCGATCGCGAGCACTTCGTCGCCCGGCAGGTCCGCAGTCGCGGCGGGAAGATCGGCCGCTTTCTCTACCTGCACGAAATTGCGCCCCGTATGATAGCCGGGCGAGCGCAATAAAACCGGGAAGGTGAAGCCGCGACCCCTAAGCCAGGCCGCGCCTTCGGAACCGGCGAGGGTGGATCGCGGCACGGCCTCGACCCTTGGCGTGATTATACCCGGCAAGGCGGCAAGCTCAGTGGCGTTGTTGCGGCGTCCCGTCTTCATCACCGCGCGCGGGTCGTTGATGACGGGCGCGCGGGTCGCGGCCGTGAGCCGGATCGCGGCTTCCAGCGCCGGCTGGCACAAATCAGCGTCGCCGATCGCATTGAAGATCAAGGCGTGACTGGGCAGCGGCGCGTGGGGATCGAGATGGTCGGCCACGACCACGGTGGTGAGGAAGACAGAATCGTCGAGAAACGGCGCGGTCGGGATATTGCCGCCGCCGGAGGAGACCAGCTGCAACAACGGAATCGGCGGACCTTCGCCGCGATAGGGCAGCGCCGAAATCGCGCGTCCGCCAAAGCCTTTCCTGAAATGCGCAGCAGCCGCCTCGCGGTCGCCTTCGTCCGACAGGACCGCGCCCAGTCCCTGATGTGCACCGGGGTGATCGGGATCGGCCTTCAGCGCGGCCTCGTAATGGGTGCGCGCTTCCGCATGGCGATTGGCGCGGAGCAGGAGGTTGCCGAGGTTGACGCGCGCCATCGGGTTGTCCGGATGGTGCAGGATCGCCTCGGTATAGACGCGGCAGGCGGCGTCGATAGCACCATGGGCAGCGAGCAGCGTTCCGAATTCGTTGAGCGCGCTGAAATGGGTCGGATGCCGGCGCAGGATATCGATGAAGGCGGTTTGCGCCTCGCCCCTTCGATCGAGCGCGCCGAGCAGCGCCGCGCGCTCGATCTCGATGTGCAAACGCGCCGCGTCCTCGCCGCCTTGCGCCAGTTCCATGTCGAGTTCGACGAGCCGCGCTTCCTGCGCGAGGCGCGGACGCCAGGCGAGGGCGGCGGATGCTTTGGCTTGCGGTTGGGTCACGGGCTTATGCGGCGCCTCTTGGAGATGCGAGGCGCGCACTATCGCTGATTCGCAAGGGTCGCGAGCCGAACCTTCAGCCACCTTCCGGCTTCTCGAAGGCGACGCCGATGCGCTTTTCCTTGCGCCAGACGACACGGCAGGGACGGTGATCGCCGTCAGTCACCAGCGTGAATTCGGTCGGGATTCCGAGCGGGCTTGTCACGTCCAGCGCCGCGCCGCTGTCGGAAAGGTTGCGCACCGTGCAATCGATCGCGCCGCCGCTAAACTCAATGCGCGCGCCCTTCAACACCCGGTGCCGAGGTGTGTTTCGGTGCTCGTCGTCCATCGCGCCTTGCGTTCCTGCTATTGAATCACCGGCCGGCGCAATTTTCGGCCCGGTTCGCAAAATGATCAAGAAGGCGGCTATTGGATTTGAAGTCTTTTTCGTTTCCAGAAATGACAAGGACGGCTGATTCGGTTCCGTCCTTTCCCGGAGTTTGCCCGGCATACCAGAATCGCACGGGCGTCGCTAAGCTCGCAACGTTGCACCCTGTCTTTAAAGGATGACCGGCCATGATCGATCGCGAATCCCCCAAAGAAATTGCCGTTCTCGGCGCGCCGATCGAGATCGGGGCCTCGCAGATGGGTACGTTGATGGGCCCCGATGCGCTGCGGACGGCTGGCCTTCTCACTTTGCTCGAAAGCCTCGACTTTGCGGTCGAAGATCACGGCAATCTCTCGGTTGCCGGCATCGCCGCGCTGAAGGACAAGGCGCCGGACAATACGAAACACTATCGCGAAATCCAGCGCTGGATCCGCACCATCAGCGCGCGCGCCTACGAGATGTCACGAACCGGCGCCATCCCGATCTTCCTCGGCGGCGATCATTCGCTCTCGATGGGGTCGATCAACGGCGTGGCGCGGCATTGCCGCGAGACCGGGCGAGAGCTTTTCGTGATGTGGCTCGACGCGCATGCCGATTACAACACGCCGACGACGACGATCACCGGCAACATGCATGGCATGTCGGCCGCGTTTCTCTGCGGCGAGGACGGGCTCGACGGGCTGCTCGGCGACGAGCCGCGCGCGTCAATCCATTCAAGCCGGCTCGAGCTGTTCGGCACGCGCTCGATCGACAAGCTCGAGAAAGAGCTGGTGAAGCTGCGCGGCGTCAGTGTCGCCGATATGCGCAAGATCGACGAGTTCGGCGTCAGCGTGCTGATCCGCCGCGTCATCGACAGAGTGAAGGCGGAAAACGGCGTGCTGCACCTGAGTTTCGACGTCGACTTTCTCGATCCGGAGGTGGCGCCGGGCGTGGGCACCACGGTGCCGGGCGGCGCGACCTATCGCGAGGCGCATCTGATCATGGAGCTGCTGCACGATTCCGGCATCGTGCATTCGCTCGACATCGTCGAGCTCAATCCGTTCCTCGATGAGCGCGGCCGCACCGCGCGCAGCGTGGTGGAATTGATCGGCAGCCTGTTTGGCCAGCAGATATCAGACCGTCCGACGCCGACCAACGCGATCTAGTGGTCCGATTCCAACATTCGCATCCCTTCGCAGCGGCCACTTTTGCGAATGTTAGAATCAAAGAACCACTAGCAAATATATGTTTCTAGTGGAGTTTAGGATTTGACATTCGCGAATCAAACTCGCGGGTCGGCTGGGTAGCGAATGTCAAATCCACTCCACTCGCGCGTCGAATTTGAATGCGAGGGCAATGCACGGACGGCGAGCGGGATGATGGAGAGCTTGCGCGGCGCGCCGCTCAGGCTACGCCCGCCTGATGCCGGCTGGTGACCATTTCAGAAGTGTCGTAGCCGCGAACATCCAACGAAATTTGATCGTCGGCGGAACATGGGAGGCTCTGGGCGCTTTTCCTCCAGGAGACAGAATCTTCGCAGAGAGCGGCACAGCCACCAACCTAGTGCCGCCTATTTGAAGTTCCTGCACCACAAGCGGCGAGTTCTGTTCAGGAACTTCAAATAGAAAAGCGGCACTAGAATCAATAAGTTTGCTAGTGTCCATGACTTTCCGAAGTCCGTGAAAGGTCGTGCTGAGATGTAACACGGACTTCGGAAAGTGGGCACTAGTCCAGACGGCTTCAACTCCCGTCCGGACCCGGTACCCAGACCTCATTTTGATCAGGAGACGTCATGCGCGGCCACCGGTATAGCGCAACGCGCAACAAGCTGGATTTGCGCGATCGGGTTCAAGTTCGGATTGTCAGGAAGCGCCTCAAGGTTTCGGAAAAGCAGCTTGTTGGTCTCGTTCAAAAGGCCGGCGATTCTCTCGCCGCTGTTCGCAAGGAAGCGGACTTGCAACGGCTGGTGACAGAGCCTCCGGCGGTGGTTATCGCCTCGGTTCAGGAACCGGCGGTTGCCGAGACCGCCGAAGAACGCACCGCAGTCTAATATAAGGGGTCGCGCGCTTTTTCGCGATCACAGGGAGTATCGCCATGAACGGTCGAACCTTGAACGGTCGAACCCTGGCGCTTGTCGCTCTGTTTGGTATCGTTGCCGGCACTGCGATGAGCGATCCGGCCGCGCAACCTGGCCAAAGTCAGCCCGCAAGCCAATCCGCCGATACGAAGAAGCAGTCAGAGCTTACGCCGTCGCAATTGATCGCGCAGGACTTTCGGACAATGGCGCAGGAGCATGCCACCGTTGGTGCGGCGAACCCCGGGAAAGAACAGGAAGGAAAGCGCTGAGCCGCGCTGAAATGTCGCCGGAACGTCAAGGGTGCGCTTTCGAAGGGGCGTTCGTTCCCGGCCATCGCTCAGTGTGAAAGCTCGTACTTCCGCATTTCCTGCAAGCGGGCCAGGCAATACTCACGATACAGTTCCTGGATAACTCTCCACATGACCGATCCCCGTCGTTGGTCTGTGGAGAAGGCTAGACCCGGTTCTGTTTCAGGACTGTGTCGCGGGCCTTGGAAAATGGTTTCTTCAAAAGGCGAAAAAACAAGGCCGCCCACCGACAAGGGACAGGCGTTACGCGGCTGCAAGCTCGGGGAGCGAATTGCAGATCCAAAACTGCACCCGTCAAGGACGCGGCTTGCTATTGGATAACGTCGAGCTTGACCTTTGCGGTGCCGCTCTCAACCATCCCGAGCGCGTTGGCGGCAGAACGTGAGACATCGACAATTCGTCCGGGAACGTACGGACCGCGGTCATTGACCCGCACGGTCACGGACCGCCCGGTCGCCATGTTTGTCACCCGCAAGCGCGTGCCAAACGGCAATGTAGGGTGGGCTGCGGTCAAATCGTGTGTGTCGAACTTTTCTCCGCTCGCGGTCTGTTGCCCCTCTGTGTAGAAGCTGGCAATTCCGTGCGAGGCGATCTGCGTCGGGGCTGTATAGTGGTCTCGCGCGAACGGCGTATGCTTCCTTGCCGATGCGACACGCCTTTTGGTGACGACGGAGGCCGTCCGCTCGTGCTGTACCGACGCCTGCCGCTCGTGGCTTGCAAATCCGGAATTCCGCACCGTCGTGGATTGAGCGCAGGCCGCAAGAGACGCGGCCCCGAGAACGACGACGAGCAATCTGGACACGTCGCGCGAGCGATCCGCCGCGACCGCGAAGGCGATCGGAAGAGATTTTGCTCTGATCGCTACATACGAACTCTTGGCAGAACTCCTGACAGTACTCCTGGCAGAACTCCTGGCAGTTCTATTGGCGCCATTGACGGGAAACATGCTGCATCCCCAACTCGTGCCCCCAAGCTAAGCCCCGGCCCGAATGAGGGCAGAACCGTGGCTGAACGAGATCAGTCACGGCGTAACCCAGCGATTTCCATCGGGTGTGATGATTGAGCCACAACTCGCCGCAAGCACGGATGTCACCTGTGGGTGCATGGCGGACTCGTCTTTGCCGGTTCCGGATGAGATGCGCCGCCGCTGGCTGTCGTGCCTGCCGGCGGCGGCGATTTCGTGTGTTGCAAAACTCCGGTTGAGGCGAATCGCAGACCGGGAACCCGGCTTCCGCTGACGCGGAGTGGATGGTGTACACGTCGATCAAGATCAGACATCGTGTATCGCCAACCATCTGGAGTCTCCATGCCCGGGGCAAGCTACGTCGATCCTCGCAATGGAAAAACCTATCCGCTGGCCGTGCCGCGCTGGTGCTCCGATGACCGGACACCCCTTCTGGTCACGCCGGGCGCCGGCATCTCGCGCGACGACATCGACGGGCGGACCCGCTCGCTCTGGCGCTATCAGGCGGCGCTGCCGGTTCGGATCGACAAGCCGATCACGTTGGGCGAAGGTTGTACGCCGCTCGTCGAGCAGGCCTGGGGCGACCTTCGTCCGTTCTTCAAACTGGAATGGTTCAATCCGACCGGCTCCTTCAAGGACCGGGGTTCGGCCGTGATGTTGTCGTTCCTCAAGCAGATCGGCGTCGACGCCATCCTGGAAGACAGTTCGGGAAACGGCGGGTCCTCGATGGCCGGCCTCGGCGCGGCTGGAAGGATGCGCGTCAAGATCTTGGCACCTGCGTCGACCTCGCCTGCGAAGATCGCGCAGGTGCGCTCTTACGGCGCGCAAGTGCAGTTGGTCGAGGGGCCGCGCGAAGAGTCGGAAGCGGAGGCGATCCGCCAGTCGAACGAGACGTTCTACGCCAGCCACAACTGGCAGCCGTTCTTTCTGGAGGGCACCAAGTCGTTCGCCTACGAACTGTGGGAAGATTTGGAATTTCGCGCCCCCGATAATGTCATCATGCCGGTCGGCGCGGGCAGCAGCCTGCTCGGATGCGCGTTTGGCTTCCGTGAACTGATGAAAGCAGGCCAGATCGCGAAGCTCCCGCGTCTGTTCGCGGCGCAGCCGCTCAATTGCTCGCCGATCGATGCGAGCTTCCGTGCCGGCGTCGATACGCCGGTCGCGCGCGAAGTTCACAAGACCATCGCCGAGGGGACGGCGATCAGGCATCCGATGCGCCTGCGCGAGATGGTTGGTGCGTTGCGCGAGAGCGGCGGCGGCACGGTCGCGCTGACCGAAGAGGAAATCGTTGCCGCCTTGCGTCGGCTGGCGCGGCAGGGACTGTTCGCCGAGCCGACCAGCGCGAGCGGAGCCGCCGCTCTGGAGAAGTTGACGGCGATCGGCGCGATCAAGGCGAGGGAAACCACCGTGGTGATCCTCACCGGCACCGGCCTGAAGGCGGCATCCGCCGTCGCCGATCTGGTCGGATGAGCCGGAACGCTTATATCCGCTCGTGGCCCCGGCCTTCGAGTTGCGGCGGCAACAAAGGTAGGCACGAAAGAGAGGAGACGCGACATGGCGATCGGTTACGAGACGATGGGCGACGGCGCGCACAAGGTCCTTGCGCTGCACGGATGGTTTGGCGATCACACGACCTTTCGGCCACTGCGCGATGCGCTCTCCTTGAGCGAATTCACCTACGCCAGCGTCGCGTATCGCGGTTATGGGATCTCTCGCCAGATCAGCGGCAACTACACCATGAAGGAGATTGCAGCCGACGCGCTGGAAGTCGCCGACAAGCTCGGCTGGAAGGAGTTCAGCCTGATCGGCCACTCCATGGGCGGCATGGCGGTGCAGCGCATTCTTGCCGACGCGCCGGCGCGGATACGCAAGCTGGTCGCGGTGACGCCGGTGCCGGCGTCAGGCGTTCCTTTCGACGAACAGGGCTGGAATCTGTTCAGCGGCGCACCGGCGAGCCGTGACAACCGCCGCATGATTATCGATTTCTCCACCGGCAATCGGCTCTCGAACGCCTGGATCGATCACATGGCGCGCTACTCGGAGGAGACTTCGACCCGCGAGGCGTTCGCCGGCTACCTCCAGGCCTGGGCGAAGACCGACTTCCACACCGAGATCGAGGGCAAGACTTTGCCGGTCAAGGTGATCGTTGGCGCCAACGACGGCGCGCTGACTGCTGATGTGATGAAGGCGACCTATCTCGCCTGGTATCCGAACGCGAGCCTCGAGGTGATGCCGAACGCCGGGCACTATCCCATGAACGAGACGCCGGTGGCGCTCGCGACCTCGATGGAGGCGTTCCTGCGGGGTTAGATCGCCGGAGGCGCCGGCTACGCGCGCCGTCGACGCGGACGAAGGCTAGTGCCCGATCGAATTCGCCGCTTGTGGTGCAGGGACTTCAGATCGGCGGTACTAGAACCCGAAGTAGACATCCTCGATTGCTCAGGGAATGCCCACTCTGCTACCCTGCGGCTGCCTTCGTTGAGGCAGAGAGCCTCCCGCCAGCGAAAGCCCGTACCCGATCGGATAGTCCGAGCAGACCGCATTGAAAACGCCTGGTGCCGAAATGAAAATTGTGACTGCTCTGATCCTGGCACTGTTCCTCCCGGGCCCTGCCATGGCGGCAGAAACCGCCGCGATGTTCGCCAGAAATCTCATTACCAAGCCCGGCTTGCGTCCGTGGACGATCGTTACGGTTCCCGATGAATGCCTTGTGGTCGAACTCAGGCTCGATCCGCTCGTCGCGAAGCACGGCGATTTGAAGAGGGAGTTCGGCGAGATCGCGCGGACGGTTATTCCTGCCGCACTGGAAAAATATCCGAAGCTGAAAAGCGTCCAGGTGACCGGATTGATGACGGTTCGCGACAGGCACGGCAACGACCGCGAGGTCCAGGCGGTCATGGTTAAGTTCTACCGGAAAAATTCGGCTTCGATCAAATGGGACACGGTCAAGCCTGCCGAGGTCATCGATCTGTCCGACAAGAAAGCGGTCTCGCCGGTGCTGGCAGCGCATTGAGCGGTGTGCGGAAACAAAGGCCCGCCAAAATGCGCCCCTGATGGAACACGGACCGGCATGGACGTGCGGAACCTTCGCGGACCCGTTCCTGTTATTTCCCTGAAGAGGAAACGTCAGGCGAGGTGTTCGAATGATCTCCGATCAGGCGAGGCAATACGGCGCGCGGCCGGTTTGCGTCGCGCTGGGGGTTGCGATTTTCGGGATCCTGGCGATGCTGGTCGTCGACCACGGCCCGTGGGCGCATCCGCATGTTCAAACCGCCCAGCTTGCCACGCACTACCAGACCACTGGCGAGGCCGCGCGCGCGGCTGGCGCCAGCGTCGCGCCAACCAAACCGCGTGATGCGGTCGAGCCGGATCCGTCCTTGCCCAGGCAGGTCGAACCGCCCAATCCAAAGCCATAAATGGCGCGCATCCTGCTTGCATGCGGAGCGCGCGAAAAATCCGACGCCACCAAAGGCTCAGCGAAGTTGTAAAGAACGGCAGCCCTTGCAGGCCCCGGCGTCAAAGGGAGTTAACGGATGCTGACGAAGGTGCCCCAGAGGGCGGCCAGCACCGCGCCCACGAACACATAGGAAGGGTGGTCGCAGAACGTGTCGCCATATTGGCACATCGTTGTGCCCAACGAGCCGATGTCGTTGTTGCCGGCGGCGTAAAAAAGAGCGGACAGGACTGCCAGCGCTCCAGCTACAAAAAGCATCATACCCTCCGGTGAAGGGATCGCTAACAAACGGCCGCGCTTCCGCTGCTCGCCCAGACCCCGGCGCTCGGCCGTTTCGAATCCGACAATAAGTTGCAGAAAATCTTTAATTTCGGTTTAGCCGGCAGGAGCTGGCGGGCCGCCGGCGGCCAATTCCGGTCATACCGGGCGGTTAAAACTGGTCAGGCGACCCATCCGGGAGACTTGAATCGTGGCCCTGGGGCTTGCGCGATTTCGCCCGTGTCGATCCGGCCGGCGTCTACCGGCGGATCAGTCAGGATATTTCGGAAGGCGAGTAAACCATGCAGCGGCACGCATCGCGCGCCGCGGCCCTCATTGTCGTTCGGCCTGAGAAGCCGTCTGCCATTGTTCGGCACGTTCAGCGAGTTGCTCATACTCGGTCGCGATCCTGAGCAGTCTTTTCTTTTCGCGCTCGGCGATGCGATAGCTTTCGGCCTTGCTCCGGGTCTCTTCCGCCCGATCACGCCAAAAGCGCGGGCTCTTCATCGGATCGTTCATCGCCTGCTCCTGATCTCTTCCCGTTAACTGCGATCGAGGGCTAAAGTTGCGGCAAATCGAATGCTCGCAAATCGAAAACCCAAAGGCAGCGTTGGGGAATGGAAGAGGAATGCGGCGGCTTTGTTTCAGCCGGCTAGTCGTCCCATGAGCCGGCTAGTCGTCCCAGATGCGCTCGCCGCATTGACATTGATACAGGCGGACCGTCTTGCCGTTTTGGGTGTCGAGAAGTTTGGCTGCGAGATGGGAAAAGGCCGCGCAAGCCGGGCAGCGGGGCGCGCTTTCCTGCTTCGCTGGCTTGATCCGCTCGCTTTCCCTGTCGTCGCTCATCAGAACTCCCCCAAGCACTTAAAGTGCTCAAGCGAGCATTGGTTCCAGACATTCTTTGCGATGGTAAGCGCGAGACGCGCGGCGGAGCCTGCACGCCGGTACGCCGTCACGCGGAAGCTCCCGGCAAGTTTGGCGCCTAACCGCCTTCCAGCAGCTTGCCGTAGCCCTTGATGCCGGCGTTGACGCCGGCGGTGCGCAGCGCGTGCCACATCATGGCGGACGCGGCCGAGATCACCGGCTTGCCGGTATCCGCTTCAAGCGGTTGCAGGGCATCCAGCGTCGGCATGCCGACGCCGGAGAGAAAGATCACATCGGCCTCGGGACGGTCGACCTGCCGCGCGATCGCGTAAGCACGTTCGCTGGTCTCTTCATAGATGTTGCGTACATCGGCGAGATGGCCGGAAGAGACCACCGTCAATCCGCAGGTTTCCAGGTGCTGCCGGCCGCGCGCCGTCATTTCGGCGGAGTAGGGCGTCGCATAGGCCACGCGCCGTGCGCCGAGCTGTGCGAACGCCGCGAGCACGCTGCCAAAGGCGGTGATGAAGCGGGCGCCGCTCAACGTTTCCATCTCTCGCACCAGTTCGGCTTCGCGCGCTTCTCCAAGCGTGTAACTGGTCGCCGTATGCGCCATCGCGATCACGCGCGGCGACACCATCGAAAGCAGCTTGACGCAACCAGGCAGGTTTTCGACCTGGCTGCGGTTGCGTTCTTCCTGACCGGTGTGGGTTCCGGCCGGGCCTTCCGCATGCATCCGCGTGAAATGCAACGAGACGCCTTCCGGTGCGAGCTCCATCATCTCCGGTTCGAGTGTCGGATTTCCGGGCGGGACCAGAAACCCGATGCGAGCGCGCCATCCCTTCATGCTGCTTTCCTGTGCCGTGATGCCGGCGATCGTTGCCTGATTGCGCGCTTAAGCGCCAGCCACGATAACGTGTGCCGAAAGCCTGGCGGGGTATCGTGCCGCCGAGGATCAAAAAATCAGGCACCATGTGGCGGTCTTAATTTTCCGGAATCGAACCGGAGAACATCTCGTCAGTTTTCAGCATGGCGTTTCACCGGTTTGATGCGTCGCATGGCTACCAAACGCCATCCGCTATCCGCTTGCCTTCCATTGTTACAAGGGGATATCGATCACTTAAGACGCTTCATGACCACCAGAACACTGCCTCCGCTTGAGCCTGACGAATTTGTAAAGCGCAATTCGTCGCCGGAAATCGAGAACGGTCGTGTCTGCGTAACGCCGTCCCAATTGGGAAAACTGCTCGCCTCGATCTGGAATTTGATGGCTTTGGCGGTTTCGTCGATGCTGTATTTTCCAAAGTACGAAATCGAGCCCTGAACGGCTGCCTTGTACTCTTCGGCCGTGCCTTGCAACCTGCTGCCGGATACGAATTTCGGCCGCTCCGGGTTGGCGATGAACAGGGCAAAATGGCTGCCGGCGTCGAACATGATTATTCCCTGGGGGTTGGCTCCATACGTGTCGACTCTAGTGCCGTCCGCCTTCGTTGTCTCGTTGAGGAGGAAGCCCCAACTGCCAACGATGTCCTTTGACGATTGAGCTTTTGCGCCGATCGGCGCGCAAACGATCGCTAGAATGAAAACAACGAGGAAGCTGTTTCGCATGACGTTTGTCCTTCAAATGAAAAACATTCCACGCTCGAAAAAAGCCCTGGCCGCGGCGTTGGTTAATCGCTTCGCAGCTTGTGCATGTCGCTTCTCAGTTCGCTCTAGGTTGCGCGATCTTGTTCTGGGCGATGATGGCCTCCAGACGCGCGATGTTTTCGAGTAGCCGGTGGCTGGTGAGTACCAGGAAGTAATAGCCGAACTGCGGGTTCTGGAAGTAGATCTCGAGCAGCTTCTCGTAGGTGATGGTGAGGACCTGGCCGTCTTCGAGGCAGGTGACGGTCGCGGTGCGCTTGTTGTCGGGCGAGAGGAAGCCGAGTTCGCCCATCAGCCGGCCCGGCGGCAGCTCGACACTGATCTCCTTGACCAGGAAATTTCCGGTCACCGTGAGGAACATCTCGTCGGCGTCGTCGTCCTTCTTGAACAGCACGTCGCCCTTGCGATATTTGCGCTCGGTCATGAACGGCTTCAGCCATTCCATCGAGGTGTCGCCCTGCGTGGCGCTTCGGGCCATCTTCACGAGCTGCAGCATCTGGCGCAGCCGCCAGGCGTTGATCGGCACCATCAACAGGTACAACAGAAACGTCGTGATGTTTCCGGCGAGCGCGCCGAAGCCGGCAAAGAAGGCGCAGCCGATCATGTTGGCGACCCGCAAGGGCACCATCGTCTGGGTGAGGAGCGTGGCGACGAAGAAGATCGCGCCGATCAGTGCAAGCAGGTTGGCGAGCGTGATGTTGGCGAGGAAGAGTTCAAGCAGGCGGTTGAAGATCGCGTCATAGGTGACGTTGTTCGGATCAAGCCCGAGCTGGATCAGGATCTTGGCGATCCGCAGATTGTCAGTCGCGGTGTCGAGAATGCGGTTGAGAACCGTCGACATGTCAGCACTGGGAATCATGACCGTTCCTTGCACAAAATTTGTCGCGTCCCGCCTTGTTTTCAGGCATTCCTGTCCACGAAGTCGCAGAGGCCGCGGTCTCTCCGAACCCTGGCGGTCGATTCCGACAAGCGGACTATACCCCGAAAAAACCCGGGGGCAGGCGGTTTGCAGGGCTTTGCAAGGCTCAATCCAGGGGTTTAGGGCCCGATAATTCGCCCCTTCGGGCCTCGCGGAAATCGCTCACCCGCGGGTCGTCTTCGCCATTAGTAGAATAGCGCGCGCGTCTCGAAGGCCGGTCAGGGCGGGAAGGTCTGGCAAGGCTGCGCGACGTGATCGGTCGCAAAATCGGCAGATAACAAAAGAGAAGAACGATTTGGTTCCGAATGCCGCGTCAACGCGCCGCGGCTGGTGCCGTGAATTTGACATTCGCATCAGTGTCTCCGCGAACGCTTTATGCGCGAATGTCAAATCCGAAACGGCACCACAAGCCCCTTTTCGCCGTTATTCCATCGGTTCTGACATTCGTAACCGCGTTCGCCGCAATACCATACGAATGTCAGAACCGGGAACGGCGGTATCGCGCTTGTGAAGCGTGGTGCCCCGATATCGCCGGTCCAGTCGCGCAAAATTATTGACGAAGCGGCGGACAGATTATCGTTAATAATGCGTTAATCCTTCGCGTGACAGCATGGCAGTAGTGATCCGGAATGTTGCGATACGGTTACACGGCGTAGGATTCAGATGTTTTTTTATCCACGACGGATCGTCCAGTACAAGTATTGCATTGCCCCTTGGAGTCGGTCGCGTGTCCAATGGAGGCAAGCGCGGGGACTGATTCGCGGGGCCGGTACAGTCAGCGTTCGACGACGTGAACGTGACCCACACACGCTCGAACGGTGAAGCAACCAGATGAGGAGCGGGTTCAATGTATAACGACTCTCTATTCAATGCTTTCGCCCGATCGTTCGAGGCGCGGAGCGAAAGCGACATGTCGATGGCGGAATATCTGGAGTCGTGTCGAGGCGATCCGATGAGATACGCGAACGCGCCAGAACGACTACTAGCGGCGATCGGTGAGCCTCAGATGATAGACACGGCCAGGGACCCACGCCTTGGCCGTATTTTTTTGAACCGGACCATGCGCGTCTATCCGGCTTTCGCCGGCTTCCACGGAATGGAGGAAACGATCGAGCGCATCGTCGGTTTCTTCCGTCACGCCGCGCAAGGCCTCGAAGAGCGCAAGCAGATCCTTTATCTCCTCGGCCCGGTCGGCGGCGGCAAGTCCTCGCTCGCCGAGCGGTTGAAGTCGCTGATGGAAGTGCACCCGATCTACGTGCTCAAGGCAGGCGATGAACTCTCGCCCGTGTTCGAGAGCCCGCTCAGCCTGTTCGATCCCGAACAGCTCGGGCCGATGATCGAGGAGAAATACGGCATTCCGCGCCGGCGCCTCTCGGGGCTGATGAGCCCGTGGTGCCTGAAACGGCTGGAAGCTTTCGGCGGCGATATTTCCCGCTTCCGCGTCGCCAGGATCCAGCCCTCGCGGCTGCGCCAGATCGCGATCGCCAAGACCGAACCGGGTGACGAGAACAACCAGGATATCTCCTCGCTGGTCGGCAAGGTCGATATCCGCAAGCTCGAGACCTATGCGCAGAACGACCCGGACGCCTACAGCTATTCGGGCGGCCTGAATCGTTCCAACCAGGGCATCCTCGAATTCGTCGAGATGTTCAAGGCGCCGATCAAGATGTTGCACCCGCTGCTCACCGCCACGCAGGAAGGCAACTATATCGGCAGTGAGAATATCGGCGCGATCCCTTTCACCGGCATTATCCTCGCGCACTCCAACGAAGCCGAGTGGCAGAGCTTCAAGGCCAACAAGAACAACGAAGCCTTCATCGACCGCATCTGCGTCATCAAGGTGCCGTACTGCCTGCGCGTCACCGAAGAACAGAAGATCTACGAGAAGCTCATTTCCGGCTCCGAACTCGCCGCCGCACCCTGCGCGCCGTCCACACTCGAGACGCTCGCCCGATTCTCGGTGATGTCGCGGCTTCGCAAGCACGAGAACTCGACGACCTTCGCCAAGATGCGCGTCTATGACGGCGAAAGCCTGAAGGAGAGCGATCCCAAGGCGCGCAGCGTGCAGGAATACAAGGACGCTGCCGGCGTCGACGAAGGCATGGACGGCGTTTCCACCCGCTTCGCCTTCAAGGTACTGGCGTCGACTTTCAACCACGACACCAGCGAACTTGGCGCCGATCCGGTGCATCTGATGTATGTGCTGGAACAGGCGATCCGGCGCGAGCAGCATTCCGAGGAAATCGAGAAGCGCTATCTTGAGTTCATCAAGGCCGAACTGGTGCCGCGCTACGCTGAATTCATCGGCAACGAAATCCAGAAGGCCTATCTGGAATCCTACTCGGACTACGGGCAGAATTTGTTCGACCGTTACGTCGACTACGCCGACGCCTGGATCGAGGATCAGGATTTCAAGGATCCCGACACCGGACAGATGCTCAACCGCGAACTGCTCAATCAGGAACTGACCAAGATCGAGAAGCCCGCCGGCATTGCCAATCCGAAGGACTTCCGTAACGAGGTGGTCAAGTTCTCGCTGCGCTCGCGGGCCCAGAACGGTGGCAAGAATCCGTCCTGGACCAGTTACGAAAAGATCCGCGAAGTGATCGAAAAGCGTATATTCTCGCAGGTCGAGGATCTGCTTCCGGTGATCTCGTTCGGGTCGAAGAAGGACGGCGAGACCGAGAAGAAACACGGCGATTTCGTCGCGCGGATGGTGGAGCGCGGTTATACCGAGCGCCAGGTCCGCCGGCTCGTCGAATGGTACATGCGGGTGAAGCAAGCCGGCTGAGGCGGAGCAACAGCACCAGTGCCCTTTCCGAAGTTCTTGAAAGGTGGGCGCTGCAAGTGCAACACGAGCTTCGGAAGGTGAACACTGGTGCGGCGAATTTGGAGTTCCTAACAGTGTTGCGGCCAATTCGTATTGGGAACTTCAAATTCAAAGCCGCACTGGAAAATACAAGTTGCTAGAGCTCCTTTGATTCCGAAGTTCGCATCGGAGGTTGCTGTGGTAGCTTGCGAACTTCGGAATCGGAGCTTCTAGTGGCGATGTTCATTGTCGATCGGCGCTTGAATCCAGGTTCGAAGAGCCTGGAAAACCGCCAGCGGTTCCTGCGCCGTGCCAAGGCGCTGGTTCAGGGCGCCGTCAAGAAAACGTCCGAGGGCCGGGACATCAAGGATGTCCTGGAGGGTGGTGAAGTCTCGATCCCGCTCGACGGGATGCATGAGCCTCGTTTCCGCACCGAGGGCGGCACGCGTGACCGGGTGCTGTCGGGGAACAAGAAGTTCGTCGAAGGTGACGTACTTCCTCGCCCGAACGGCGGCGGCGGCCGCGGTTCGCAAGCCGGCGAGGGCGACAGCGAGGACGACTTCCGCTTCGTGCTGTCGCGCAACGAATTTGTCGACCTGTTCCTCGACGATCTCGAATTGCCGGATCTCGCCAAGCGCAAGCTGGCGGAAGTCGAGAGCCAGGCCCTGCAGCGCGCCGGCTATTCGACGTCGGGTTCGCCGGCCAATATCTCGATCAGCCGCACCGTGCAGCTCGCGCTGGCGCGCCGCGTCGCGCTTCGCCGGCCGAGGCCGGAAAAGATCGCGGAGCTGGAAGCGGAGCTCGAAGCTGAGACCTCCGAAGTGCGCCGTGCCGAGCTTTTGGCCGAGATCGAGGCGCTAAAGGCCAAGGCCAAGCGCATTCCCTTCATCGATCCGATCGACATCCGTTACCGGCGGTTTGAGACCGTGCCGAAACCGGTGGCGCAGGCGGTGATGTTCTGCCTGATGGACGTGTCGGGTTCGATGACCGAGCACATGAAGGACCTCGCGAAACGGTTCTACATGCTGCTCTATGTGTTCCTTACCCGCCGCTACCGGCATGTCGAAATTGTCTTCATCCGCCATACCGACCGCGCCGAGGAAGTCGACGAACAGACGTTCTTCTACGGGCCGGCGTCCGGTGGCACCATGGTATCGAGCGCTTTGCAGGCGATGAGCGACATCGTGCGCTCGCGCTTCAAGCCCTCCGACTGGAACATCTATGCCGCGCAGGCCTCCGACGGCGACAACTCGCTCGCCGACAGCGCGCTGACCGGCCGGCTATTGACCGAGAACATCCTGCCCGTCAGCCAGTTCTTCGCCTATCTCGAGGTCGGCGAGGCCAACGGATCGACCTTCGAGATGCCGGACTCTTCGCTGTGGACGCTGTACCAGCGCCTGCGCAGCGAAGGCGTGCCGCTGTCGATGCGCAAGGTCGCCACCCGCGGCGAAATCTTCCCGGTGTTTCACGATCTGTTTCAGCGCCGGAAGAACCAGGAAAAGGCCGCCTCATGACGACACACGAACGTCTGTTCGAAGGTGCCGATTGGGATTTCCGCCAGCTGCAGCGCATTCACGAAGCCTGCGAGGAAATCGCGCATGGCGAACTCGGTCTCGACACCTATCCGAACCAGATCGAGATCATCACCGCCGAGCAGATGCTGGATGCATACTCGTCCTCGGGCATGCCGCTGTTCTACAAGCACTGGTCGTTCGGCAAGCGTTTCGCGCACCACGAGACGTTCTATCGCAAGGGGCTGATGGGCCTTGCCTATGAGATCGTGATCAACTCGTCGCCGTGCATCTCCTATCTGATGGAGGAGAACACCGCGACCATGCAGACGCTGGTGATCGCCCACGCCGCTTTCGGCCACAACCATTTTTTCAAGAACAACTACCTGTTCCGGCAGTGGACCGACGCGGACGGTATTCTCGACTATCTCGATTTCGCCAAAGGTTATATCGCAAGCTGCGAGGAGCGCTACGGACGGCGTGCGGTCGAGGCTACGCTCGACGCCGCACATGCGTTGATGTCACACGGCATCGATCGCTATCCCGGCAAGAAGGGGCTCGACCTTCGCCTGGAAGAAAAGCGCGCCCGCGAGCGCCGCGAGCATGAGCAGAGCGTGTTCAACGATCTCTGGCGCACGGTGCCGTCGGGACCGGCGAAGACCGCCGAGATCCTGAACTCGCAACGCCGCCGCGCGCTGCTCGGCTTGCCGCAGGAGAATATTCTTTATTTCCTGGAAAAGACCGCGCCGCGTTTACACCCCTGGCAGCGAGAGATTTTGCGGATCGTGCGCCACATCGCGCAATACTTCTATCCACAGAGCCAGACCAAGGTGATGAACGAGGGCACCGCGACCTATGTGCACTATCGCATCATGAACCGCCTGCACGAGCAGGGCCGGATCTCCGACGGAAATTTCCTCGAATTCCTGCAATCCCACACCAATGTGGTGTTCCAGCCCGAATTCGACGACCAGCGCTTCTCCGATTTCAATCCGTATGCGCTCGGCTTTGCGATGATGCAGGACATCGAGCGCATCGTCACCGATCCCGACGACGAGGACCGCGAGTGGTTTCCCGATATCGCCGGATCAGGCGATGCGATGGGGACGCTGCGCCAAATCTGGGCCAATTACCGCGACGAAAGCTTCATCAGCCAGTTCCTGTCCCCGAAGCTGATCCGAAGCTGGCGCCTGTTTCACCTGCACGACGATCCAGAGTTCACCGAAGGCATCAAGGTCGACGCCATCCACGATGCGCGCGGCTATCGCCGCATCCGTCGAGAACTGGCGCGGCAATATGACGTCGGCTTCATCGATCCCAATATCGAAGTAGTCGATGTCGATCTGGCCGGCGATCGCCGCTTGATGCTTCGCCACATGGTAGTGAAGGGCGCCCAACTCAACGAGACGGATGCAAGGCGGGTGCTGCAACATCTCGCTGATCTGTGGACCTATGACGTATCGCTGGTTGAGGTCGACGCCCGCGACAACGTCCTGAAGGAGTACGTCGTCAGCCCCCGAACCCTTGCGATTGCCGCATAGCTCCAGCCGTTAGCGACTTATTTTCGTCAGGGGATATCTGTGGGGCGCCTTCAAATCTTCGCTTGTGCCGCCGAATTTTGCCCCAATCCGACCCGGATATGGCATGCGGGTGTTTAGTAGGGGACTACCAATGGCGTACAAGCGGACTGAAGTTGCTATCGAAAAAATCATTGCATCATGTGATGGCAACATGCGTGGGGCGCTTGAAGCGCTGATGCTCGTGAACGAGCACCTCGAGGAAGAGTTGCAACGGCTGTATACCATCATGTCGTTGGGTGACGACGGCGAGGAATACCGCTTCGAAACGGTACACTGAGCGCGGTCTCCTTTTACCTCTCCCCGAAGGGAGAGGTCGATTTGCCGGCGGGTCGGCGCGTGGCGCCGCCCGAGGATAACTGCTGCAAATCGGATGAGAGGCCATTGCCTCTTCCCGAATACCGGAAGCTAATCCTTGTTCTTCGATTTGATCGCGCCGAGTATCCGATCCGCTTCGGTTCGCCAATCCGCGCTGCGCGCAAAACCCTTGGTGCCACGCTCGCCGAACAGGCCTTCGTCGGCCAAGTCTGCAATCCAGGCCTGGCGCTCGGCGGTGCCCGACGACGACCATGGCTCGAGCCCGATCTCGCGCACGGTCTCGGCGACTTCACGAACCTCTTCGCTGCGGCGGCGGCCATGTTCGATCACGCGTTGGAAGAAATACGCGCCCTGCTTTTCCCAATCGATGCCGGGAAACGTCTCCTTCAGCGACGCCAGCACCGCATCCTCAACCCCATAGGCGCGCGCGGTGGTGAAGCTTTCGATCACCATGGCCTCGAACCCCTTGATCATTACGCTGCGGCACATCTTCACGGCCGACGCCACGCCGAGCCTGTCGCTCGCGACCCTGGCGGCAAATCCAAACTGGTTCAGCAGCGGTGCGAGCGCGGCCGCGTCGCCGCCGCCGAGCAAGAGCGGCACCTTGATGCGGTAGGGCGGCACCGAGGTCATCACTGCGCCCTCGACATAGCGCGCGCCGGCGGCATCGATCAGCTTCGCCGCGCGCTGCTTGGCGCCGGGCGAGGCCGAATTGAAGTCGAGATACCACGCCCCTTTCTTCACGGCTTCCGCGCAGGCTTTCGCAACCGTCACGGCCTGGCTCGCGGTCACCGCCGAGACGATGAAATCCGATTGCGCGGCAAGGTCGGCATGCGAAGCGGTCAGCGCCACGCCATGCTGCCCGGCGTGATCGCGCAACGATCGCCCGTTCTGATCGCTGCGCAGCTTGATGTCGAAGGCCGCAACCTTGACCTCCTGCCGGCGCAGATCCTCGGCGAGGATGCGGCCGACCTCGCCATAGCCGATGAGGCCGACGTTCCATTGTTTGGGATCGGTTGCGGGCGCGGTCATGTTTCTTTGCCTTTCACGATTCCTGGGCAGCGGTCACTGCTTCGGAATATGGGCCTTCTCGGTCACCGCCCGCCACTTGTCGATGTCGGATTTGAGCCGGCCCTCGATCGCCTCTGGCGTACTCGCCTTCGCCTCGATGCCGAGCGTGAGCATCTTCTTCTTGAGGCCGGGGTCCGCCAGCACCTCCTGCAAGGCGTTGTTGAGCGTCTTGATGATGTCAGGCGGCGTGCCGGCGCGCGCGAAAAACGCATTCCAGGATACGACGTCATAGCCGGTCACGCCGCTCTCCTGCACCGTCGGAAGGTTGGGTGTGCTTTCCGAGCGACCCGCACCGGAGGAAGCCAGCGCCCGCAGCTTGCCGCCGTCGATATTGCCCTGGAGCACCGAATAGCTGTCGATCACGAGCGACACGTTGCCCTGGAGCAGCGCGACTTCCGCGTCGTGGTTGCCACGAAAGGGCACGAGCGTGAAGTCGATGCCGGCCGCGGTCTTGAACAGTTCGGCCGACAGGTTCTGTGTCGAGCCGACATTGATGGTGCCGACGTTGAGCGCGCCAGGCCTGGCCTTGGCCGCGGCAATGAAGTCGCCGAGCGTCTTGAAGCCGGATGCGGTACTGGTGACGAAGGCGAAGTCGAAATACCCCAGGCTCGACACGGCTACGAAATCCTTCACCGGATCGAACGGCAGCTTCTCGAACAGCGACACACTGACCGCGGTGCCGTTGGTCAATAGCATCAGCGTATAGCCGTCGGCCGCGGCGCTGAGCGCCTGCCGTGCGGCGATGATGCCGCCGGCGCCGGGCTGGTTCTCGACATAAAAGCGCTGGCCGAGTTTTTCCGAGAGTTTGTCCGCCACGATGCGCGAGGTGGAATCGGCAACGCCGCCGGCCGCAAAGGGCACGACGATGCGGACAGGATGGTCCGGGTATTTGGCTTGCGCCGATGCGGGGACCGCAAGGGCGGCGAGCAGGGCGGGAAGGGACGCCAGCAAGCGGCGGCGCGGGATACGAGCGGATATCTTCATGACGCGGCGCACGATAGTTGGGCGCGCGGGATCATTCAATCCGTCCCGCGGGATGCGGCCATGCGCTTTTCAGATCAATGCCGACATCGTGCCGATGGCCGCAAGCAGTACAACGACGGTCCAGGACGGCATCTTCCAGACCACAAGCAGCAGAAAGCCGAACAGCGCCAGCGCAAAGTCGCGCGGGGTCAGGATGGCGGCGGTCCACACCGGATGATAAAGTGCCGCACCGAGAATGCCGACCACGGCGGCGTTGGTGCCGCGCATCGCGGCTTGCGCGGCGGGGCGGGCGCGTAGTGCGTCCCAGAACGGCAGCATGCCGTAGACCAGCAGCATCCCCGGCAGCAGCAGCGCAAACAGCGCGATCGCCGCGCCGGCCGGCCCGTTCGGCGGGGTATTCATGATCGCGCCGAGATAGGCCGAGAACGTAAACAGCGGTCCCGGCACCGCCTGCGCCAGTCCATAGCCGGCGAGAAACGCTTCGTTGCTGACCCAGCCGGGCGTCACGACCTGCGACTGCAACAGCGGCAGCACGACATGGCCGCCGCCGAACACCAGCGCGCCGGAGCGATAAAACGCGTCGAACATCGCAAGCGCATGCGAGGCTGTTGCCGCCGCCACGGCCGGCATCAGCAACAGCAGCAGCGCAAAGAGAACAAGTGCGACGCCGCCGGCACTCCGGCTCACCGGAAAACTCAGCCGTCCGGAAATCGCGGTGGCTTCGCCGCGGCACAGCCAAAGCCCGGCAAGGGCTCCGAGCGCGATCGCCGAAACCTGCGCCAGCGATCCCGGAAACAGCACGACCACCGCAAGCGCGGCCAGCGCGATTGCGCCTCGCGTCCGGTCGGGGGTGAGGCTTTTCGACATGCCCCAGATCGCCTGCGACACCACCGCCACCGCGACAAGTTTCAGCCCGTGCAGAAAGCCTTGCGCGATCGGGCCGGTAAAGCGGCCGGAGACCTCGGCGAAGGCGAACATGATCAAGGCCGACGGCATGGTGAAGGCAAACCACGCCGCGAGCCCGCCGAGCAGGCCGTTGCCGCGAAGGACGCCCAGGGAAAAGCCGACCTGGCTCGACGCCGGCCCGGGCAGGAACTGACACAGCGCGATGAGGTCCGCAAAGGTCGCTTCATCCAGCCAGCGCCGCCGTATCACCAGTTCGTCCCGGTAGTAGCCGAGATGTGCGATCGGCCCGCCGAACGACATCACGCCAAGTTTGAGGAAGGCTAAGAAGACCTCGCCCACGGAGCCCTGCGTTTGCACGGCTGTGGTGTCAGACGAGACGGGATTGCTCATGGCGATCTCCTGGAGCGCTTCGAAGGCCGGGCCAGTTCATCGATCGTCCATTGGCCATCGCGCTCGCCTTCGACAGCATGGTGCAGAATGGGAAGGCGGACGAAGCCGCTCAACGGATCGTGATGCTCCAGGCCCTGACCAATCCCGTTATCGCCGTGGACTTCGGAACGATTTCACTATCGGCTTTCGATATCGAGTCAATATTCGATGTCGGAATCCCGGACAGGAGCGCGCGGATGACCTTTGGCCGGCGGACATTGTTGAAACTGGGAGCGGCTGCGGCCGCGGCTGGCGCCGTTCCGGGAATGGTCAGAGCCGAGACGCCGTCAGCGGCTTCCTCCGGCAGCGCACCGCCGCAGGGCAACGCGGATCACACCATCCGCATCGCCAATGGTCTCGCCGAACTCGCCAGCGACCATATCGTTTCGACCAAACTCTATAACGGCCGGTTTCCGGGGCCGCTGCTCAGGCTGAAGGAGGGACAGCCGGTGGTGGTCGATATATACAACGACACGGATACGCCGGAGCAGTTGCACTGGCACGGGCAGACCGTGGGCGTCGACGTCGATGGCGCGGCGGAAGAAGGCACGCCTTATATTCCCGCCCACGGCATGCGGCGGATCAGCTTCACGCCCGGTCCGTCCGGCTTGCGGTTCTATCATTCGCACCTGACGCCAGGCGCCGATCTCGACAACGGACAATATAGCGGGCAGGTCGGTCCGGTTTACATCGAGCCGAAGCGCGAAGCCGGCAGCCACGACCGCGAAATCTTCCTGGTGCTGAAGGAATTCCAGCCGACGCTCAGCCGCGGCGGCGACATGGCTGCGGATTTTCTGGCGAACCCGGCGCCGATCGAAAAGCTCAAGCAAGCCGGCGAAGATGCCATCAGAGCCTCGATGGCCGGCGGCAAGCCACACGGCTATGAGGTCGGATACACCCTGTTTTCGATCAACGGCCGCATGCTCGGCCATGGTGAGCCGATCCGCGTCAGGCAGGGCGAGCGCGTGCTGTTTCACATCGTCAATGGCAGCGCCACGGAAATCCGCAGCCTCGCGATGCCCGGTCACCGCTTCGAGGTGGTGGCGCTCGACGGCAATCCTGTGCCGAAGCCGGCCGAAGCGCCGGTGCTCTGGCTCGGCACCGCCGAGCGCATCTCGGCGATCGTCGAGATGCGAATTCCGGGCGTCTGGATCCTGGGCGATCTTGCCGACGACGATCGCAACAGAGGCATGGGCGTCGTGATCGAATATGCAGGCAAGAGAGGTAAGCCGAAATGGGTCAAGCCCAATCCCTATCGCTGGGACTATACGATCTTCGGTAAGCCTGGCGCCACGAGCGCGCCGGATGAAACCTTCGAGATGATGTTCGCCAAGGACAACGCGGCGCTCAACGGCTTCAACCGGTGGACCATCAACGGCACAGCCTTCTCGATGGACAGGATGGAGCCGATGCTTCGGCTGAAGCAGGGCAAGCGCTACCGGCTGAAGATGCGCAACGCCAGCGACGACGTGCATCCCGTGCATCTGCATCGCCACAGTTTCGAACTGACGCGCATCGCGGGCAGGACGACCTCGGGCATTATGAAGGATGTCGTGATGCTCGGCGGCTATCAGGAAGCTGAAGTCGATTTCGTCGCCGACAACCCCGGCAAGACCCTGTTTCACTGCCATCAGCAGTTGCACATGGATTTCGGCTTCATGGCGCTGTTAGATTACGTCTAGTGCGGTGAATTTGAAGTTCCTATCAGTTTCGCGGTAACCTCGTCATAGGAACTTCAAATTCTAAACCGCACTAGAATCATATAATCGGCTAGTGCTCCTTTGATTCCGAAGTTCGTAAACGTGGAGCCGCAATATGATACGAACTTCGGAATCGGAGCACTAGTCCAATGGGAGACCCCCCGGCTCTGCCGGGGTGGCAGTAGAAGTTTGACATTTCCAGCAGTGGCCCATCGACGAAACGCCCCGACTCGTGAGCCACCACGCGCACGAAAAGGAGTTTCGCGATGGGCCTGTACTTAT
>NZ_DAHUXJ010000026.1 GCF_027307225.1 Bradyrhizobium sp.
CAGAGGGCTAACCCGGCAGCAATATCCATGGCATGACCAGGCTGGCGGAACCGTCCACGCTTTCCGGCTCCTCCGAAACTCAACAACGAAGGCGACAGATCACGAGCTACAAAAATACGACATCTTCACCCGCTACGGACATAGCGGCGGCTTCGGCTTGCGGCGAACTTTGGGATGACGAATAGTGCAGGGCGGACGGCAGACACCGTTTAAAAAAGCGTCAGGGCGGGAAGATCATGTCAGCTGAACTCAACATCTATAATCCGAACGAACTCGGGGCCCCGATGGGGCAGTACACTCATGTAACACGCGTGAAGGCGAGCGAATTCCTGTTCATCGCCGGCATGCTGTCGGGCGATGCCAGGGGCAACCTGATCGGCGAGAGTGATTTCGACGCGCAGGCCACGCAGGTATTTCGCAATATCGAGGCGGCGCTGAAATCGGCCGGCGCGTCGTGGGGCAATGTCGTGCAGTTCACGACCTACCTGGTGCACTCGCAGGACATTGCAAAATTCATGGCGTTTCGCTTGCGCGAATTCCCGAAGATGTTTCCGAACGGGAAATATCCGCCGAACACGCTGCTCATCATCGACCGCCTGGTGCAGGAGCAGTTTCTGGTCGAGGTTCAGACGATCGCCGCGGTGTGATTTTTATCCCTCCCCCGCGAGCGAAGCGAGCAGCGGGGAGGGTGGATCATCGTGAGCGCAAGCGAAGGATGAGCCGGGTGGGGCGTTGTGCGACGAAGACCCCCACCCCGACGCTCTCCAGACGACGCTTCGCGTCGCCGGGATCACTCGCGCCGACCCTCCCCACAAGGGGGAGGGATCACCCGAAACTCAGATCGCAATATTTTGCGGGATCGTCGAGTTGCTTGTGCGGCAGGCCGTAGCGGCTGCGCAACTCGAGCACGCAGTCGAAACCGGCGCGGTCGATCTCGCAAGATCGGAAGAAGCCGTGCGCGGGATCAAGCAATTCACGGTAGCTCGCGTCCGCCATCTCCGGCGTCATTTGCGGCAGATGGCGCCGCAGGATCGCCATCGCCTCGCCGCGGTTGCCGGGTTCATAGAGCCACGCGATCGAACGGCGATAGGCGCGGATATAGGCCTCAACCTTGCTGTGGTTTTGTTGCGCCCATGGACGGCGGACAGCAGCGACGTTGCCCTGATAGGGGCCGATGACGTCGATCGCCTTGACCAGTTCAGTAAAGCCCGCGTTCTGCGCGACGATGTTGTAGGGCGCCGACAGCAGCGTCGCGGCGTGCTTGCCTTCACGCAACGCATTCCAGCGCTGCACCATGCCGCCGGCGCGGGCGATTTCGTAATCGCCCTTGTCCTTGTCGAGGCCATCCTTGTTCAATCCATTCTTATTCAAGCCATCCTTATTCAAGCCATGGCGGCGCAGGATCTCGTACAGTACGAAGGCGTAGCCGGTGGTCGCGGCATCAACCGATACGGTCTTGCCCTTGAGGTCTTCGATCCGCGCAATCGACGGCGATGCGACGAGGCTCAGGAAGCTGCTGTCGCTGCCCATGATCGCCATGAAATCGCTCTGAGCTCCGATCGGCGCTTCGCCCTGGCCCTCGACGTAAGCCACGATGTTGTCGACCGCGGTCATCGCGATGTCGAACTTGCCTAGCGAAAAGTCCGTCATCTGGGTGACGGAGTTCGGCGTGTCCTGCACCTCGACCGCAATGCCGGCGTCCTCGAAGAAGCCTTTGTCTTCTCCGACATAGACAGCCCAGTTGAAGCCGCCGGGAAAGACGTTGACGGTGACGACGGGAAGTTCGCCGATCGCCATCGATGTTATGCCGCCTGCCTGGACTGCGCCATCCGCTCGGGCCGCAGCAACAGCGCGACCGCGGCGCCGACGATGCACAGCGCCACGAGCTGAAGATTGCCGGCAATGGTCCAGCCCGACAGCTTCGCGATCCAACCGATCAGATAGCCGGCCACCGTCGCCGAACCATAGACGCAGGTGACGAACAGGCCGGACGCGCGCCCGGCGAGGTTTGCGGCGACCGCCTTGACGTGACTGGCGGCGAGATTGACGAAGATCGTGCCGCTGAAGGTCGCGCCCAGCACAAAGGACAGCGCGCCTTGGGTGGCAAAATCGACCGGCCCGTTGAAGAGCAGCGCAGCGACGCCGCTCGCGACCAGAAAGCTCAACGCCAGCACGAGTCGCGTCGAGAAACGGTCGCCGAGCCACCCCGTGAACAGCGACACCAGCACGCCGAGCCCGTAGAAGCTCATCACGCGGCCGGCATCCGACGGCGCAAAATGAAGGTGTTCGCGCAGGAAGGTCGGATACATGCCGAGATAGCCGTAGAGCGCGAGCCCGAACAGCACGCTGAGAATAGCCAGCACGATGGTGTTGTGGTTGTTCAGCGATGCGGCGCCGCCGGACGCGATGGTCTGGTTTTCCCCGCCCCTGGTTTCGCTCAAGTGGGGCCGCACTACGGCGGCGATCAGGATCATCATCGCAAATCCGACGAGACCAAAGGCGATCATCGGCGCACGCCAGCTGCCGTAGCCGACAAGCAGCCTTGCGCCGAGCCACGGCCCGATCGCAGCGCCTCCGGCATAGGCGTAGTTGAGCAGGCCCACGCCCGCGGCACGGTTACGCGAGAAGTAGCTGGAGAAGACCGCGAGCAACGCGGTGAGCTGCATCGCCTCGCCGATGCCGGTGATCGTGCGGTAGAGCAGCATATCGGCAAATCCGGTCGCGATCACCGTGATCACGGTCGCCGCCGAATAGATCAGGATGCCGATCTGGATCACGGCTTTGCGAGAATAACGCGACATCAGATAGCCGGTCGGAATGCCCGCGAGCGTCATCCCCAATGTGAAGACCGTCGACAGCAAGCCGCCCTGCGGCAGGCTGAAGCCGTATTCGCGGCGCACGTCGGTCAGCATCAGCGGAAACAGCGTGCGGTCCATCGCATTCACGGCGTAGGAGACGATCAGCACGGCGATGGCGGCAATCGCGATGGCATTGTCCGTCGCGCGCGCGGCCGCCGCGCCCGAAGGCGTTGTCATTTGATCCATCGTTTTCCGTCCCTGTCCCGCGCTGACGGTCTTCGCCGCCATAATTGCCTTGTTTGGCTTACCCAAGATGCAGGTAAGCGATCACCGGAGAGGCTGTCAAATGGACGCAGTCATGCGGTTTCGTGGACAAATCGCGTTCTACGAACGTCCGGCGATCGCGGCGCCAGTGTTAATGAAGCGTATCTGCAATCGCAGGGTCCCTAAAACTTGAGAGAAAGCGAGACCGCGCCATTAAAAGTTGGGGCCTATGGCTATCTCCATAATTTGCGATTCTAGCAGTATTTGAGCGCGAGATGATTGAGACCGGCGGCGTGATGCAAGATCTCAATGACGCAATTGAGCGCGGCTCGAGCGAGAGCCGCGCCAAGGCGCTGTGGCACGCGACCGATATTCTCGTCGAGGGCGAATTCAGCGAAGAGCAGATCCGCATCTTCGGCGATGTCATCACGCGGCTCACTGAAGAAATCGAATCGGCGGCACGCGCTGAACTGTCGCGCCGGCTGGCGCATTCCAACAATGCCCCGCCGAAGGTCGTGCAGATGCTTGCCTTCGACGATGCGATCGAGGTTGCGGGACCGGTCCTGCAATTTTCGCCGCGGCTCGACGCGAAATCGCTGGTTGCAAACATCCGCAGCAAGGGCCAGCCGCATCTGCTCGCGATTGCGAAGCGCGCCTCCGTGCCGGTCGAGGTGACCGACGAACTGGTGACGCGCGGCGATCAGGAAGTCGTGCAGTCGGTCGCCGCCAACAATGGCGCCCGCTTTTCGGACTTTGGATTCCGCCAGATGATCAAGCGCGCGGAAACCGATAACGTACTCGCCGAACGGGTCGGCCTGCGCAGGGAAATTCCGCCGCAGATGCTCCGCCAGCTGATCGCGAAAGCGTCGGAAGACGTGCGGCGCAAGCTCGAACGGGAACGCCCGGAACTGGCGCCCGAGATTGAAGCGTCGGTGGGCCATGCCGCCGGCAATCTCTATTCCAGGTTCGGAACCGGGCAAACGAGCTTCCTCGCGTTGAAGCGAGCCGTCACCGAGAGCTATAACGCCGGCCGGCTCACCGAGAAGAGCATTCTGGCGCATGCGCTTGCCCACCGGTTCGAGGAAGCTGTCATCGGGATGTCGCTTTTGTGTGCGCTGCCGGCAGATGTCGTCGAGCAGATGTTCGTCGTCAACAAGCGCGACATGATCCTGGTGCTGTCGAAAGCGATCGGCTTCTCGTGGGAGACCGCGATGGCGCTTCTGTTCCTCGGCGCGGAAAATCACCGCATCTCATCGAGCGAGCTCGAGGAGCTGAAGGCCGAATTCAAGCGCGCCGATATCAGGATGTCGCGCGGCATCCTCGAAGTCTATCAGTCACACTGGCGGGCCGGCGGCGACGAGGCCAACCCCAACCCGGTGCGTCTGCACTGAGCCGACCGCAGATGGTCATTCCGGGGCGCGAAGCGAACCCGGAATCTCGAGATTCCGGGTCTGGTCCTTCGGACCATCCCGGAATGACGAACAGCTGGATCGCTTCGCGATGAAGGCTGCCCCGACCCTCCCCCCTTTCAGGGGGAGCGAGCCTAACATCGGCGCTCAAATATCGGGTGCGAGAATCCTGCACTGCGTTGGTAGGGGTGGTGGCTGCGATCCGGCGCGGCTAGGCTTTGTGCTTTCCGACGAAGAGTTTCACACATGCTCGCCTCGCAGCGCGGCCTGTTCGGAGTGCCGCGCGAAATCTGCTACCTGAATTCGGCTTCCTATAGCCCGTTGCCGCTGCGCACCCAGGAGGTCGCGCGCGACGCCGTCGGCCGCAAGGCTGCGCCGTGGACGCTGGATGCGGATTTCGCCAACCGCCAGCATGAACGCGCGAGAGCCGCCGCGGCGCGGCTGATCAATGCCGAAGCCAGCGACGTCGCGCTGATTTCCTCGGTGAGCTACGGCGTCGCAACCGTCGGCAGGATTCTGGCGATCCCTGCCGACACGCGGGTGCTGGTCCTGGAGAACGACCATTCCTCGCCGATCCTGGAATGGCAGACGCGCGCCGGCCCGGCCGGCTTTTCCGTCGAGACGGTGCGCCAGCCGCTCGACGGTGACTGGACCGCAGCCGTGCTGGCGTCGATCGAGCGGGTGGGCGCGCCGCGGCTGGCGCTGGCCTCGATCTCCTCGGTGCACTGGTCGGACGGCGGGATGATCGACATCGCGAAGGTCGGCGCGGCGTTGAAGCGTCAAGGCGCGCTTTTGCTGATCGATGCGACACAGGCTGTTGGCGTGATCGCGATGGACGTGAAGAGCCTCGATCCGGATTTCGTGATCTTCCCGACCTATAAATGGCTGCTCGGGCCCTATGGCCGCGCCTTCATCTACATCGCCAGGCGCCACCAGAACGGCATTCCGCTGGAACAGACCGGCTTTAGCCGCCGCGAAATCCGCTCCGACGCCGAGATCTATTTCGCCGATGTGACCTATGTCACCGGCGCCAGGCGGTTCGACATGGGCCAGCGCGATCATTTCATCTCGATGGAAATGGCGGCGATCGGCATGGAGATGATGGCCGAATGGGGGGCCGATGCGGTCGCCGAACGGCTCAAGATGCTGACCTCCCGCATGGTGGAAGGCTTGAGCGGCAGCAGGGTCCGCATCATGGACGCCCGGTTTCGTGCGCCGCACATCCTGAGCCTCAATTTCGCCGGTGGCCTTCCCGGCGGGCTGGTCGAAGCGCTGGCCGCCGACGGCATTTATGTTGCACCGCGGTTGGCGCGCATGCGCGTCTCGCCGCATGTTTTCAACGACGAGGAAGACGGCGATCGCTTCGTCGCGGCGCTGAAGAAGCGGATTTGAGGCCTCTTTATCCCCCCGCGGAACGCGTGGGGAGGGAAGGCCGAAGCGAAGCTGAGGCCAGGGTGGGGGCTCTTCCTACCTCACCCGGATCATCGTTCGCTCTGCTTACGATGATCCACCCTCCCCACAAGGGGGAGGGAGAAGAGGCCGCAACCGCGTCCGGAACCCAATCGCACCTTCCGGAATTGGTTCGCAATGAACCTTGTGCCTCCGGGCGCGACCTATTCGCCAAGAGGCAAAGCGAGATGGCCTTCAGGGAGGCTCTCATGAGTGAATGGCGCGATGAGATGGTGGACCGGCCCCCGGATGACGAGGGCGCGTACGCGGCAGGATGGACCGTATCGGGCCTCGCCGTTCTCGGCACCATCGTCGTGGTCTGGATCTTCGGCATTTAGGCCGCCCAGTTCGCTACCTCCATTACAGCTACATGCTGCGATGCCGCACGGCTGCCCGCGAGGGCGGCCGTTATGCTTTTGCGGCCGCGTCCGTCCGGACCAACCGACTTCCGAACAGCTTCCATAGTTCGGATACGCCTGCACCTCAGCCTCCAGAGCGGATCAGCGTAGAGACATCGGAAGTCTTTATGAGCAGAGCGTCTGGCTCTTCTATTGGCCAAGTCAAATATTTGGTCCTCATCATTTGCTCGATTTTCGTTCTGTTCTTGAGCACCGCCTGGACTTTGCCTTCCTTGTCGAGTTCGTTGGTTGCAAAATGGTCATCGAGCGCCTCTCGGCTAATTGCGCACGTCACGGGCTTACCAACTGCTTGTCCTGTGAACGCAACCACGTCACGGCTGGAATCGTAGCGCGCTGGGGGATTTTCGAAGGTTAGGTCGATACCTGGAACCAGTGATCTAACTGCACCGACCGTTTTCAACATTAGATCGCGAGTGAAACCGTTCACGTCCGCCAGGCTTTCGTCCAGCAATTGTCGCCAACGCGGGCCGCGCGCACGAGCCTCATCCCAAGCTTGCCTCACGTCGTGAGGTCGCATCTCGGCCAGTACTCGCAGCAGCGCTTCGGCTTGCTGTACATCCTTGCCGCGCTTGGCCGTTCCTTCCTGGCGGCGCCTCGAAACGATTAGCTTATGAATTGCGAACCGTGCGGGCGCGGGAGCATGAACGTAGATACCCGCGTCATGCAATATTGCAGCCGGTTCGGGTTCGTGGATCAGGTAGTCCAGGAAACGGAGCGGCTGGGCATCGGTTTGCAAAGCAGGAAGTGTCTGAGGCTGACCCGTTTCTTCTCCTCTGTTAGGAGTGAGAAAATCGACCCTCACGCCGTTCTTTGCCGCGTAGCTGGTAACGCGTCGGCCATCGAGCACATGCGGTACTGCCCGGAAGGAGCTATCGACTTCCCTCAACACGTCGAGAACTGGGGGCGTGCTATCTTCTACGAAAATAGAAACATCCTTGAATTGGGCGATATCGACATCGCCCGTTTGGACTCGGGCGCCAGGCAGCCTGACACCGAGCATTGCTGGATACGTCTGGAAGGCAACAGTTCCGACTAGTACGCCGCGAAGTCGAAACACCCCCGCTTTGGCGAGAGCATTCAGCACCTTGCCGATTTCTGGAACTGGGCGGGGGAGACTGAAGGACCTTACGAGGGTCGATACCAGTGCACGTCGTTCCAGGATGTCGTCGCGAATTTCTCGGTGGTGAGCTATTCGATCCAGCAGCTCAAGTGTTTCGGGGCCTACATACTTTTGATTTCGGCTTTCGCCGGTGCCCGATTGAAAGTACCAATACTTCCGATCCTTTACCGTTTTTGCGACGAACGCACCTTCTTCGGCGAAGGCTTCGTCAAACGCCGCATTAGCGCAGCGGTCCAGTAACTCGGCGTAGGTCGTTTGCATGACGAGTTTGGGAGAGGCCATGGCTGCTCCTTTGTTATACTCACTTTGCAATATGAGTATAACTATGGCATTTTTACATTTCTGTCCAGTTATACTCATTCTGTAAGTTGCGTATAACTCACTTTTTGAGCCATTTGGACGTTCGCCTATGGCTCGCGTCGCCCTCCCTACAAAGGGGTGAGAAAAGAAGCCGACAGCCTAAACTCTGGACGGAGCGGCCGGGTCTGGATATATGGATACTTAGGTCCCTAAGGAATTTCGGGAGGGAAGCGGCCATGCTGACGCACGCTGAAAATGAGTTGCTGTGCCGGGTCGAGGGCGACGCGCCGATGGGGCAACTGATGCGCCGCCACTGGGTGCCGGCGGCGCTGTCCGAACAACTGGCAGCCGACGGCGCGCCAGTACGAGTGCAGCTGTTCGGCGAAAAGCTGGTCGCCTTCCGTGACTCGAACGGCAAGACCGGATTGCTCGGCGAAGCCTGCCCGCATCGCAAGGCCTCGCTCGCGTTCGGCCGCAACGAGGAATGCGGCCTGCGCTGCCTCTATCACGGCTGGAAGTTCGATACCGACGGCAACGTCGTCGACATGCCGTCGGAGCCGAAGGCCAGCGCCCTGCCGGAGAAAGCCAAACATCTTTCCTACCCGACGCGCGAGGCCGGCGGCTTTGTCTGGGCTTATATGGGGCCGCTTGAACTGATGCCGGAATTCGAGGCGCCGCCCTGGTCGCCGCATGATCAGGCGCGCGTGGCGATCGCGAAAGTGGAATTGCCCTGCAACTGGGCGCAGATCATGGAGGGCCAGATCGACTCGGCGCATTCCTCCACGCTGCACTCCTCCGACATGCGCCCTGCCAAGGGCGAGGCGACCGCCAAGGGCGATCACTGGGTTCGTCCCTCGACCGACAAGAACCCGCGCATCCAGGTGCAGCTCACCAATTACGGCATGCGCTATGCCGCGATCCGCCGCCCGATCGCAAACGCGAACTCGCACGACTATGTGCGCATC
>NZ_DAHUXJ010000027.1 GCF_027307225.1 Bradyrhizobium sp.
CAGAGGGCTAACCCGGCAGCAATATCCATGGCATGACCAGGCTGGCGGAACCGTCCACGCTTTCCGGCTCCTCCGAAACTCAACAACGAAGGCGACAGATCACGAGCTACAAAAATACGACATCTTCACCCGCTACGGACAAGCTCCGATTCCGAAGTTCGCAGGCTTTCCGCGGCCCCTCCGATGCGAACTTCGGAATCAAAGGAGCTCTAGCAACTTATTGATTCTAGTGCGGCTTTGAATTTGAAGTTCCTATAACGAACTCACGGCGAAACTGATAGGAACTTCAAATTCGCCGCACTAGATTGCCTTCAGCTTGCGATAGGCAAACCACACCATCTTCAACAACAGCCAGCCGTCGCGGAAGCGCGAAATCTGCGTCTCGCCGAAGGTGCGGGCCTTGTAGTGGATCGGCGTCTCGATAATTTTCAGGTTCTGCTTCGCCGCGCCGAAGATCAGATCGAAATCGCCGAACGGATCGAAGTTGCCGAAATAGGCGCGCTCGCGCACCAGCACCTCGTAGTCCTTGCGCAGGAGCACCTTGGTGCCGCACAGCGTGTCGGTGAGGCGCGTGTTGACGAGATAACTGAAGAGGTAGGCGAAGAATCGGTTGGCGATGAAATTGAGCGGACGCATTGCCTCGTTCTCCATCGGATAGACCAGCCGGGTGCCGTTGACGAACTCGGCCTTGCCGGTCTCGATCACCGCGTGAAATTTCGGCAGTGCTTCAGGCGGCATCGTCAGGTCGGCGTCCAGAATCATCAGCACGTCGCCGGTCGCGGCGGAAAAGCCCTTGCGCACCGCATCGCCTTTGCCCTTGCCATCCTGCTTGAGCACCTTGATGTCCCAACTGCCCTTGTAGGCGTCGCGGACGCGCTCGCATTCGGCAAAGGTGCCATCGCTGGAATTTCCTTCGACGAACAGGATTTCCTGCGCGGCGCCGAACCGCGGCATGCGCCGGATCGCGTTCTCGATATTGCCGCTCTCGTTGCGGCACGGAATGAGAATGCTGGCCGAGAATTTCCGGTCCGGAAATTGCCGGACCGGACGGCCGACCAGATAGGTTCGCAGGCATAATGTCCGGATGCCGGGCAGCGGCGCGATGAAGCGGTTGATGAACGGGCCGAGCCCGAGCCAGCGGCGCGGCAACAGCTGGCGCTGCTCCTGGCTGATGACCTCGAAGTCCGCGAGATCCATCAGATTGAGAAAGTCGGCGGTCGCCATGTAGTTGATCGCCGGCTGTTTGGCCCGGAGCTTGAGCGCTTCGGCGGCCTTCAGCACCGGCTCCCAGAGATGCGAGTAGTAGGAGATGATGATCCGCGTCGACGGTGCGCAAAGATGATGCACCAGCCGCAAGGTCGCATCGATGTCCTCGAACATGCCGATGGTATCGGCGATCACGATGTAGTCGAACGGCCCTTCGATCGAGGCGAGCGTCGCCGGATCCTCGACATCGCCCAGCAAAAAGCTGAGGTGGGGGTGCAGCTCATTGGCCTTGGCGACCGTTCCGGCGCCGAAGTCCACGCCGACGCCGTAGGCGGGCTCAAGTGCGGCCAGGAGGTCGCCGCGGCCGCATCCCAGTTCCAGCACACGCTTGCCCGGTGGAACCAGGAAGCGCATGAACTTCAAATCGTCTTCGTGGTAGGCGGCGTTGAATTCGCGCCAACGCTGGAGCTCGTCGCCATTGGCTTCGAAATGCTCGACGAGGTCGCGCTTGCGCTGCGTCGGCAGCTCAAGGGAGTGCGCGGAATCGGACGGCCTCAAATACATCCAAACCTCGAGGTGTAAACCGAGCGTCCTCTTAGCCGAACGGTAAGGAGCTGTAAATTCGATTGAAATGGTGGATTATGACAGGCGGTGCGTGGCCGCGTGCATGATGTGGCCGGTTGCCTTGAACTGCCTCAGCCCATAACCTGATGTCTAACGACGAAGAAAAACGGCCCAGAGCAATGCCCAGGAGAACTGTCTATGGCGCGCCTTAAATTCGGTGCTTTCCTCGCCCCGCATCACCCGATCGGCGAGCACCCGATGCTGCAATTCCGCCGCGACCTCGATCTGGTCGAGCAACTCGATGCGCTCGGCTATGATGAATTCTGGTGCGGCGAGCATCATTCCTCCGGCTGGGAAATGATCGCCTCGCCGGAAATGTTTCTGGCGGCCGCCGGCGAGCGCACCAAGCGCATCAAGCTCGGTACCGGTGTGATTTCGCTGCCCTACCATCACCCCTTCAACGTCGCCCAGCGCATGGTGCAGCTCGATCACATGACCGGCGGGCGCGCCATCTTCGGCTCCGGGCCCGGGGCGCTGGCGTCGGATGCCCATACGTTCGGCATCGATCCGATGGTGCAGCGTGACCGCCAGGACGAGGCGATCGCGATCATCCACCGGCTGTTTCGCGGCGAGCGGGTCACCGCGAAGAGCGACTGGTTCACGATCAACGACGCTGCATTGCAGATCCTTCCGTTGCAGGAAGAGATGCCCTTCGTGGTTGCCTCGCAAATCTCGCCGTCGGGAATGACGCTCGCCGGCAAATACGGCATCGGCATCATTTCGCTCGGCTCGATGTCGACGCAGGGGTTGATGGCGCTGCCGACGCAATGGAGCTTTGCCGAGGATGCCGCGAAAAAGCACGGCACGACCGTGAGCCGCGCCGACTGGCGCGTGCTGTTGTCCTGGCACATCGCCGAAACCCGCGAGCAGGCCCATCGCGAGGCGGGCGCCGGATTGATGCACTGGCACAACGAGTACAATGTGCAGACGCTGCAGCGTCCCGGTCTTGTACCGTTTACCTCGCCCGAGGATGCGCTGGAGAAGACGGCTGGCGGCGAGAACGCCGCATCCACCATTGGCACGCCGGACGACCTCGTTAAAACCATCAAGAAATTGATGGAGGTGTCCGGCGGGGTCGGCAGTATCATCGGCTTTGTCCACGACTGGGCCAATCCCGAGAACACAAGACGCAGTTGGGACATGGTGGCGCGCTACGTGATTCCGGAGATCAACGGCTATGTCGCCAAGCTTCGCGAGTCGCAGAAATTCGTGATCGAAAACCGCACGGTGTTCGAACGCGCTGGCCAGGCCGTGATGGCCAAGATCATGGAGAATGACAAGGCGGCTGCGGCTTTGTCACTGACCGGCCCCGGCCGCGTGGCCATTCCGGCCGTGAATGCGCCGGATTTGCAGAAGGAAGCGGCCAAACACCAAAAGGCCTGATTGGCGGGTTTGTTTTAAGTATTGTGGTTCGAGATTTCTCGTTCGATGGAGCACGGCCATGTCTCTGCAAAGTGCGTCTATGCAAAGTGCGACCTTGCCATCGATGGCGTTGATGCCGCCCGATCGTCATGCCCTGTCGCATATTCCAGGTGACGAAGGCTGGCCGCTGATCGGCCGGACACTTTCCGTTCTCGCCGATCCCAAGGGCGAGGTCGAGCGGATGTCGGCGAAGTATGGCCACATCTACCGTACCCGCATCCTCGGCGAGACCAGCATCACCATGTTGGGACCCGAGGCGAACGAGCTCCTGCTGTTCGATCAGGTCCGCCTGTTCTCGTCCAGCTATGGCTGGGGGACGATCCTGGGCCGGCTTTTTCCGCGTGGCCTGATGCTGCTCGATTTCGACGAACATCGCCTGCACCGGCGCGCATTGTCGGTCGCATTCAAATCCGGGCCGATGAAATCCTACCTCGCGGCGCTCGACGCCGGCATCGCGCGGCGCGTGGCCGAGTGGCGGCAGAAGCCGGGAGAGATGCTGTTCTATCCCGCGATGAAACAGCTGACGCTCGATCTCGCCGCCACGTCATTTCTCGGCACGGCGATCGGTCCGGAGGTCAAGGAGATCACTAAAGCCTTTGTCGACATGGTCGCGGCTTCGATCGCGCCGATCCGAACGCCTTTGCCGGGCACGCAGATGGCGCGCGGCGTCAAGGGTCGCGCCCGCATCGTGGCTTACTTCTCCGAACAGATTCCGATCCGCCGCGCCAAAGGCGGCGAGGACCTGTTCTCCCAGCTCTGCCAGGCCACCCACGAGGACGGTGCGTTGCTGTCGCCGCAGGATATCGTCGACCATATGAGTTTTCTGATGATGGCCGCGCACGACACGCTGACCTCGTCGCTGACCTCGTTTGTGGCGGCGCTCGCCGCAAATCAGGAGTGGCAACAGAAGCTGCGCGACGAGGTCCTCGGCATCGGCGTTGCGCCCGATGCACCGACGTCGTCCGATCATCTCGAAGCGATGCCGCTCGCCGAGATGGCGTTCAAGGAAGCGATGCGGCTGCGGCCTCCGGTGCCCTCGATCCCGCGGCGCGCGACGCGCGATTTTAAATTCGGTGGCTATGAGATTCCGGCCGGCACGCTGGTCGGTCTCAATCCGCTGTTCACCCATCACATGCCGGAAATCTGGCCTGATCCCGACGCCTTCGACCCGCTGCGCTTCACAGACGAAGCGCAGCGCAACCGCCATCGCTTTGCCTTTGTGCCGTTTGGTGGTGGCGCGCATATGTGCCTGGGGCTGCATTTCGCCTACATGCAGGCGAAATGTTTCGCGCGGCATTTCCTGCAGAACCTGAGCGTCTCGCTGGCCGCCGGCACGACGCCGAACTGGCAGATGTGGCCGATCCCGAAGCCACGCGACGGCTTGCGGGTCACGGTGATGCCGGTGTGATCAAAGAGCGCGCGCCCATTCTGGCGACTGTCGATGCTACCCCGCATTCGCATCGAACGCCTTGCGCATGGCCGCATAACCCTGTTGCTGTTGGGTCCAGTTGCGGCCGCCGGTGATGGCGCCGTCGATGACGAGATCATGCCCGTTGATGAAGGTGGATTCGTCGCTGGCGAGGAACACCGCCGCATGCGCGATGTCATCAGGCAGACCGGCGCGCGGGATCGGCTGGGCCGACTTAGTGACCTCGCGCATCACGGCGGCTGTTTTCTCGGCGGCTTCCGTCGACAGTCCGAGGGCTTTTGCGAAAATGCCCGTGGCGATGGCGCCCGGCGAAATGCTGTTGACGCGGATGCCGGCCTCGCCGAGCTCCATCGCGACGCATTTGGTCAGGTGAATGACCGCGGCCTTGGCGGCACCATAGACGATCGAGGATGAGAATCCGGCGAGCCGGCCGGCGATGCTGCCATTGTTGATGATGCTGCCGGAGCCCTGGCGCCGCATATGCGCCGCCGCATGCTTCATGCCGAACATGACGCTGCGCACGAGCGTCGCCATCGCGGCGTCGAAACGCTCGGCCTCGAGGCCCTCGATGCCGCCCGTCTGCGCCGGGCCGCCGGCATTGTTGAAGAGGCAGTCGATGCGGCCGAAATTTTCAACCGCCTCGCCGATCAACCTTTGCATGTCAGCCTCGATCGTCACGTCGGTACGCCGGAACCGGCAGGCAGCGCCGAGCTTCTTGGCCAACGCCTCGCCTTCCGGCACGCGGCGGCCGGCGATCACGATTTTTGCACCTTGGGCCACGAAGATTTCGGCGGTGCGCAGTCCGATCCCG
>NZ_DAHUXJ010000035.1 GCF_027307225.1 Bradyrhizobium sp.
CGTACCATATTGCGGCTTCCACGTTTACGAACTTCGGAATCAAAGGAGCACTAGCCAATTATATGATTCTAGTGCGGTTTAGAATTTGAAGTTCCTATGATGAGGTTACCGCGAAACTGATAGGAACTTCAAATTCACCGCACTAGCCCGGAAGCATGCGCCGCATCACGCGATCCCGATAGACAAACAGGTGGGCAAGCGCCGCGAGCACATGACATCCGATAAAGACGAGCAGCGTCCACTCGGCCGCCTGATGCAGGCCGTCGATGGCCTTGCCCGCGGCCGCGTTGTCGCCGGCGAGCATCGGAAGCGGAAACAGATGGAAGTAGGACACACTCCAGCCGCGGAACGACGCAAACAGCCAGCCCGACAGGGTGGTCGCGAGCACCAGGACATAGAGCATCCAGTGTACGAGTTCGGAGCTCAGCCGCTGCCACGGCGGCAAGGTGCTTTCGGGCGCAACCGGATGCGTCAGCCGCCATGCGAAGCGCAGCAAAATCGCGCCAAGAATCGTGATGCCAAACGAAATGTGAAGGATCATGCCAATCCCCGGCTTCTGATCGCGGTGGATGTCCGGCATCAGCCAGCCGATCAGGTATTGCACGATCAGAAGCGCGACGATCAGCCAATGAAAGACCTTGGCCGTCGTCCCGTAGTGCAGGCGGGGAAGCATGGTGGAAGAGCCTTCTGCGGTTGAACCGGGCTACTTGACGTTCCTAGTGCGGTGAATTTGAAGTTCCTATCAGTTTCGCGGTAACCTCGTCGTAGGAACTTCAAATTCTAAACCGCACTAGAATCATATAATTGCTAGTGCTCCTTTGATTCCGAAGTTCGTAAACGTGGAGCCGCAATATGATACGAACTTCGGAATCGGAGCACTGGATCGCATTTGCCGCTTGTGGTGCAGGAACGTCAAATAGGCGGCATTAGGTCCGGGCGCGCCTCTCGCGCGGCGAGCGCGGAAGATCGCCGAATTCCGAGGAATCGTAGTCCCTGCCTTCGGGGGTGACGATGTGCAGGTTGTAGCAGCCGCTTCTGGACAGTTCGCGCGCTTTTCGAAGGGCCGCCTCCGGGGTCTTCCTGCGGTGCAATAGCTCGCCGTGCTGGCACATGCCCTTGACGATGAAGTTCATTTCTTCTTTTTCTTCTTCCGCTTCAAGACGTCGGCCTGGGCGCGGAACGCAAGCGCGAGGTTCTTCATCTGCTCGGCGACGATCGAATCCGCGGCTTGCGTGGCGGCCCGCTCGGCCGCCATTGCCTGCTTGCGGATTTGCTTGGCCATTTTCATGAGGAATCAATTTCGCTTCGAGGTCCTGGTTCCCGCAGGGGACCCGGAGCGGTTCCCATCGAGGCCGGACGCCCTCCCTCGTTGCGCGCAAAGACTGCCGCCGCGGCAAATCGTCATGGCCTTCTGTTTCGCCCTAAGTACAACTATTGAACAACTTGGGGCCCCCCGCGTTGTGCACGCAAGCTGGAAGATTGCGCGACGCGAAATTATGTTCTTGTGGGAAGAAATCAGTAGTTTCGGCTCGCTGCGTGAGCGGGACCGGTTCTTGACGTGGATGCGAAGCCAGATCGCCCGCGGTCTGGCAGAAGAGGTGCGAGCGCCCCTCAGTGGGCCATTTGGCACGCGCGACCGATGGTTCAGGCACGTTTCCACCGGAACGCTGTGGCGCCTCGTGCCGGACGAGAATCCCTATGGGCCAGGCTTCTGGCTGGTTCGGGAGGAGGCCGCTTGAGGCACAGTACCGGATTCGTCCCTGCAACGATGCCAATGCTGTTCCCGTCGCATGCCGCGAAACCAGCGGCGAAATTTGTGATCCAGTAGTACTAGCCAACCTACTGTTCTAGTGTGGCTTTGGTCCAGAGGTCCGCACGACGAACCCGCGGCACAAACGATGCGAATTTCTGAACCGCCACACTAGCAAACCTCGATCAGTGTCCGGCCATATGGCGGCCGACTTCCGTCAGGTCGGCTTCGCTCGCGTGCGCCTCATAGACGAGCCGGCCGTGAAACATCACGACCAGGCGATCGGACAATTCCAGCAGTTCGTCGAGGTCCTCGCTGACCAGGAGCACCGCTGCGCCGCGATTGCGCGCCGCCATGATCTCGGCATGGATCTGGGCGACGGCGGCGAAATCGAGCCCGAAGCAGGGATTGGCGGCAATCAGCACCTCGACGTCGCCGCCGAGCTCGCGCGCCAGCACCGCGCGCTGGACGTTGCCGCCGGATAGCGCCGCGATCGGCATATCGGGGCCGCGGGTCTTGATCTTGTAGCGGCTGATCTTCCTCTCGGCGTCGCTGCGGAAGGCGGCGCGATCGAGCCACCAGCCGCCTTTGGCAAAGGGCGCACGGTCGAATTCCCGAAAGGCGACGTTATCGGCGACGCTCATGCCGCCGACGCAGGCGTTTTTCAGCGGCTCTTCCGGCAACAGCGACATCTTGTGCCGGCGCATTTCCTCGCGGCTCGCACGATAGGCCTCGCCGGCGACGCGGATTTCGCCGCTTTCGGCCTCGCGCTGACCGGCCAGCACTTCGACCAGCTGGCGCTGGCCGTTGCCGGAAACGCCGGCGATGCCGACGATCTCGCCGCCACGGACCGACAGCGAAACGTCGTTCACCGCCACCGCGCCGGCATCGTCGAGCGCGTTGAGTTTGTCGAGCTCAAGCCGGACGCCGCCGGCCTCGCCCGAGCGCGGCGGCTGGATGGTCAGCTCTTCGGCGCCGATCATGGCACGCGCCATCGCATCCGGTGTCAGCTCCCTGACCGGGCCTTTGCCGGCGAGCCTGCCGCGGCGCAGGATCGTCATTTCGTCGGCGAACGCCATCACCTCGCGAAATTTGTGCGTGATCATCAGGATCGTCAGTCCGCCATTCTCGACCATCTTGCGCAGCATCCCGAGCACTTCGTCGGCCTCGCCCGGCGTCAGCACCGAAGTCGGTTCGTCCAGGATCAGGAAGCGCCGCTTCAGATAAAGCTGCTTGAGGATCTCGCACTTCTGCCGCTCACCGGCGGAGATGTCGGCGACGCGCGCACCGAGCGGCACCTTGAATGGCATCCGTGACAGAAAAGCCGCGAGATCCTTCTTCTCCTTCGCCCAGTCGATCACGGCGGGAACATTGTCGCGCGCCAGCACCAGGTTTTCGGCGACCGTCATCGCCGGCACCAGCGTGAAATGCTGGTAGACCATCCCCAAACCGAGTGCATGCGCGTCCTTCGGATTGGCGATCGTCTGCTCGCGATCGCCGACGATCATCTGGCCTTCGGTGGCGCGGTAATAGCCCATGATGCATTTGACGAGCGTGCTCTTGCCCGCGCCGTTTTCGCCGAGCAGAGCGTGCAGCGTGCCGGCGCGAACCTTCAATTCGACATTGTCGAGCGCGGTGAAGTCGCCGAAGCGCATCGTCATGGCGATGGCGTCGATGCCGAAAGCGCCAGGCGGCTGAGGTATCTCGCCGACGATCATCTAGATCGCTCCGATCAGATCGGCGGATCTGGCCACCGCGCCGAACACGCCGCCCTGCATCTTGACCATCCTGATGGCGTGGTCGTGGTTGCCCTTGTCGGTGGCGCCACAGCAATCCTCGAGCAGCACGCATTCGAAGCCGCGGTCATTGGCCTCGCGCATGGTGGTATGAACGCAGACGTCGGTCGTGATCCCGGTCAGCACGATGTTCTCGATACCGCGCACGCGCAGCATCAATTCGAGGTCGGTGGCGCAGAACGATCCCTTGCCGGGCTTGTCGATGATCGGCTCGCCCGTCTTTGGCGCCAACTCCGGAATGATGTCCCATCCGGGCTCGCCGCGCACCAGAATCCGTCCGCACGGGCCGGGATCGCCGATGCCGGCGCCGATCTGCCGCGAGCGCCAGCGCTTGTTGGCGGGCAGGTCGGCGAGGTCGGGACGATGTCCCTCACGGGTGTGGATGATGTGATAGCCGTGTCCGCGCATCGCCGCGAGCACGCGCTTGATCGGCTCGATCGGCGCGCGGGTCAGCGACAGGTCGTAGCCCATCTTGTCGACATAGCCGCCGACGCCGCAGAAATCGGTCTGCATGTCGATAATGATCAACGCCGTGTTTTGGGGTCGAAGGTCGCCGTTATAGGGCCAGGGATAGGGCTCGGACTTGATAAAGCGCTCGGGCATGGTTACCTGGTGATCGAGAGTTCAGCGGGCGCGCCGGTCAGCGTACGTTTCGGCGAGCAGGTGATGATCATGATCGCCAGCGTCAAAAAGTAAGGCGCGGCGTTGAAGAGATGATAACCGAAGGTGACGCCGACCGATTGCAACGCCGGCCCTAGCGCCGCCGCGCCGCCAAAGGCGAGCGACGCCCACAGGCAGAGCATCGGGTCCCAGCGTGCGAAGATGACGAGCGCGACCGCGGTGATGCCCTGGCCTGACGACAGGCCCTCGTTCCAGCTTCCGGGATAGAACAGCGACAGGAACGAGCCGCCGATGCCGGCGAGGAAGCCGCCGACCATGGTTGCGCGCAAGCGGATCAGCAGCACCGAATGGCCCATGGCGCGCGCGGCGTCCGAGCTTTCACCGGCGGTGCGGATCAGAAGGCCCCAGCGCGTGGTGCGGAACGCCCAATAGAGAACCGGCGCGAGTGCGACGCCAAACAGAAACAGCACGTTGATGCGCAACGCCGCCTTGAGCTGCGGAATGTTACTCCACCAGCCGAAATCGATCGCCGGCAGCCGCGGCGCCGTCGGCTCGATCAGCGGCTTGCCGAGAAAGAAGGCGAGCCCGGTGCCGAACAGCATCAACGCAATGCCGACCGCGATGTCGTTGACGCGCGGCAGCGAGCATATTCCGGCATGCAGCGCGCCCAGCATCGCCCCAGTGAGGCCGGCAGCGAGGACCCCGAGCCACGGCGAGCCCGAGAGATAGGAGATGCCGTAGGCGCTCATCGCGCCCATCACCAGCGTGCCTTCTAGCCCGAGGTTGATGCGGCCTGACCGCTCGGTGATGCATTCCCCCAGGCTCACGAACAGAAACGGTGTGGAGACGCGGATGGCGCCGCCGAACACGGCAAGCGGCACGGTCCAGAGCCCGATCGATGCGTCAGCCATGTCAGGGTTTTCCCTTCAAAAAGCCGATCCGACCGTAGAGCGCGTCGCTCGCCAGGACGAACACGAAGATGATGCCTTGCAGCACCAGTACGGAGGCGTCGGGCAGGCCGAGCCTTCGCTGCAAGAGGCCGCCGGAGGCGCCGATGCCGCCGATCAGGATCGCGACCGGAATGACCGCGAGCGGGTTTTGCCGCGCCAGAAATGCGACCAGGATTCCGGTGAAGCCGTAGCCGGCGGCGAGGTTGGCGTTGGTGCGGCCCTGGACAGCGGCGACCTCGACCATGCCCGCGAGGCCAGCGCAGCTACCTGCGAGGAAACAGATGGTCAGGATCAGATTGCCGACGGAGAGGCCGACGATCTTCGCGGCGCGGATGTTGCCGCCGGCGACGCGCGCAGCGAAGCCAAAGGTGGTGTGATAGATCAGGACGTAGCAGGCGATCGCGGCGATCACGCCGAACACCAGGCCCCAATGCACCTCGGTGCCGGGGATGGAGCCGATCATGTTGGCGGCGCCGATCTCGCGCGTCGACGGCTTGTTGAGGCTCGCGGGATCGCGCATCGGGCCTTCGACCAGATGGTTGAGAATGGCGAGCGCGACATAGACGAGCAGAAGGCTCGAGATCGTCTCGTTGACCCCGCGATATTGCCGCAAGCCGCCCGACAGCATGATCCACAAGCCGCCGCCGGTCATGCCGGCAGCCGCCATCGCGAACTGGACGGCCAGCGGCGGGGCCGAAGGCATCGCAAGCGCCATGGAAGTGGCCGACAGCGCGCCGATCAGGAGCGCGCCTTCGCCGCCGATGATGACCATGCCGAGCTGCGCGGGCAGCGCCGTGCAGAGCGCCGTGAGGATCAAGGGCGCGGCGCGCGTCAGCGTGTTCTGCCAGGAGAACCAGGTGCCGAACGCGCCCTGGTACATGTAGAAATAGAGGTCGAGCGGATTCTTGCCGAACAGCGCGACAAAGATGCCGAACACCACGAGCGCGCCGGCCAGCGCCGCGCCCGGGATCAGGATGTACTCGATTGTCGCGCCGTGGCGCCCGAGAAATCCGGTGGGTGCGGCCGCGGCCGCCTCGACCGAATCCGCAACTTCAGATGTCACGCAGCCGCTCCGAGCACGCCCTCGACCAGATAGTCCATCTTTTCGAGCTCGGGATCCTTCTGGCCGCGTTCGGTGCCGGCGGCGATGACGGTCTTGCCCTTGTTGTCGACCAAGGGGCCCTTGAAGATCGTTAGTCCCGTCGCCATGAACCTGGCCTTCACCTCATCGGCATGCCTGCGCGCGGCGTCCGATACGGCCGGGCCGTATGGCGAGACCTTGACGATCTCTTCCTGCAGGCCGCCGCGGTAGAAGTTCGGGATGCTCTGGCCGGCTGCGAGCATCTTGATGAACTTCGGATAAAGCGCTTCCCAGTTCCACTCGGCGCCGGTGAGATAAGCCTTCGGCGCCAGCGGCGACTGGTTGACGTGGTAGCCGCAGACGAAGGCGCCGCGGCGGGCGGCGTTCTCGACCATGGTCTTCGGGCCGTCGACATGACAGGTCAGCACGTCGATGCCCTGGTCGATCAGGCTGTTGGTGGCTTCGGCTTCCTTCACCGGCATCGACCAGTCGCCGGTGAAGATCACCTGTGTGGTGGTTTTCGGGTTGGCGAGCTTGGCCCCGAGCGTAAACGCGTTGATGTTGCGCAACACCTGCGGGATCGGCTTGGCGGCGACGAAGCCGAGCTTGCCGCTCTTGGTGGTGTGGCCGGCGACGATACCGGCGATGTACTGCGCTTCGTCGATGTAGCCGAAATAGCTGCCGGCGTTTTTCGGATCCTTGTCGGTCCACAAGCCGCCGCAGTGCTCGAAATGCACTTTCGGATACTTGCCCGCGATCTTCTGGACATGCGGATTGTAGTAGCCGAACGAGGTCGGAAACAGCAGCGTCGCGCCATCGAGGTTGATCATCGACTCCATGGTCTTTTCGACCGCGTCGGTCTCCGGCACCTTCTCTTCCTCGACCACCTTGAGGCCTGCCATTTTCTTCAGCGCGGCGGCGCCGGCGGCGTGGGCCTGGTTGTAGCCATAGTCGTCGCGCGAGCCGACATAGATGAAGCCGATCGTGGTATCGGCGGCTGTCGCGCCTCGCGTGCCCAGCGCCGTGCCGAGTGTCAGCGCCGCGCTCCCCTGCAACAGGCGCCGTCGTGAAATGCTGCTGAAATCCATTGCTTACTCCCCGTGGCGGGCAATCCCGCTGCCTCTTGCGGCCTCCGCCGGTCGGCGAGACCTGACAGGCATGTCGCAAGCTTCGTGCCAGAGCCTCTTTGCCGGCATCTATCTGTTTACGTTGGCAAAAGAGTCTCGCGGCGAAGTTGGGAGGTTTTGCCGCTGACTAAAATCTCGGCAGATTCCCTCGATTGTATGCGGGAGAGTTGAGCAATCGCGGCCTGCGACCGTGGCGAACGGCGCGTCGTCGGGGATTTTGCTCTGGCTGTGCCTAGAAATTGGGCGGCCCGTGTCGGAGCGAGCCGAGGCAGGGAGAAGTCGCTGCTGCGATGTCGCTGTGACCTGCCAGAAGCGCAAGCCGGTGCTCGCCGCCTATTCGAATTTGACGCCCAGTCGGAATTCTGCGCGCCGGATCACCTGACAAGCGATTTTCAACCCGTCCTCCGGGACCACCAGCGTGAATTTTTCGGGGACGTTCCTGGGATCGGAAACCTCCAGGGATGCGCCGGTAAGCGAGAGATCGCGTACCGTGCAGGCAATTTTGTCGCCGCCATGCTCGATCCAGGCAGGCTTCTTGACTCGGTAGCGTGGTGCCTCTCGGCCTTCAACCATGGTAATATCTGCGAGCTACGTCGTGGATTTTCGCGCTTTGCCTAGTGCCCATGGCTTTCCGAAGTTCGTGAAGGTGGGGGTGTTGCGATGGAGCACGAACTTCGGAAAGTGGGCACTAGAGGCGCGGCAACCATCGCGAAATCCCAGAACGAACCGAACTGTTCAGGCGCTTCCTTAAGCCACGTGATGGTATCGCGCAGCGTCAGCCGAATGATGCGTTCCTCTGCGACTGATCTACCGTCGGAGGACATATGCAGCCAGAACACGCCGTCGGCAGTTCGAAACAGCCTCTCATGTCCGACAAACTCGGCCATCGTCTGGTAGTCGACTACGGGGTATTCGCGGGATACCAGGAAATGCATGGCGATCCGAAAGATGCAAAAAATATCTTAGATCGAAAATATTGGCGGCCCCGAACCGATCTACTCACGTCAAACGACGGCGGTTCGAGTCAACTATCTCTCCGAAGTACGCCAAAAGTTTAAAGAAACACTAAAGCATCCATCAGGCTTCACAGGGCGCCCATCGTATCAGGCATAAAGCCGCGGCCGGCGAGGCTGGGCAAGAACCCGGCATTTTGAGGAGTTGAGAAGGGTTGGCATAGTACTTGCTGTTTCCAGGGCTAGTGCCGCCTATTTGAAGTTCCTGCGCTACAAGCGGCAAATTCGATCCAGGAACTTCAAATAGAAAAGCGGCACTAGAATCATAGATTTTCTAGTGCCCATAACTTTCCGAAGTTCGTGAAAGGTGCGTGCTGAGGTGTGACACGAACTTCGGAAAGTGGGCACTAGCGTGGTAAAATTTGGCTTTAAATCCCCCACAGATTCGAGCGGCATTAACTACTTCCAGCGGAAAGAAGTCCGCGTAACCACGGCTTAAGCCACCAAGGGCGATAAAACGCATTCGTTTTTCGCGTTTTCCTTTTGGGGGCCTTGGACGAATGACCTGGCGCGGCAAATGGTTGCTCTGGATGCGGGCTTTCCTGCATTCGGCTGCTATTGCCGGTCTGCTGCTGATCGCCGCGAGCTGGTTCGTCGCCTTCTATATCTCCTCCATCGAGCGCGAGAAGGCGGTCGAGGAAGCGATGAAGCAGTCCGACAGCCTGGTGCGGCTGTTCGAGCACAATACCGTCGACACGCTGATGCGCTTCGACCGCACGCTGCTTCTGCTGCGCAAGAGCTACGAGGACGATCCTGCTCATTTCAATTTGCTTCAGTGGGCTGAACAGAGCGCGCTGATCAGCGAGGACGCCATTTTGATAACCCTGATCGGCGCCGACGGCTACACCAAAGCCACGACGGCCAACCGCAGCGGTCCTCTGCCGTATCTTGGCGACCGCCCGCACGTAGACAAGGCGTTGCACGCCACCGACGACGAACTGGTGATCAGCGACCCGGTCGTGGGGCGAACCACCAAGCGCATGTCGATTCTGCTGCTGCGCCGGCTTCGTAACCCGGACGGCTCTACGGCCGGCCTCATCACGCTGTCGCTCAATCCGAATTTCATCGCGCCGTTCTACCGCAGCGCCAACCTGGGCGACCGCGGCAGCATCTCGATCCGCAACGGCAAGAACGTCATTCTGGCGGCGCAGGGATTTAAGCAAAACGAAATCGGCCGCATCGTTCCGCGCGGCAATTCGATGGAAGGCGATCCGACGTCGGGCCACTACTGGGGCGTTGGCGCGATGGACGGCGTCAACCGCCTGATCGCTTTTCGCGCCTCGGACAAATACGGCCTCTACTTCATGGTCGGCCTGTCCAAGGACTCGATCCTGAGCGAATACCGGGCGCATCGCACGGCCTACATCATGGTGGCCTCGATCGTCACGCTGCTCGTGCTGATCGCCATCGGCTTTGCCATCCGTTACCAGATTCGCCTCGCCAACGGCCAGCGCGTGCTGCGCCAGCTCAACAGCGAAATCTACAGGCAGAACGTCCGCTTCGACGCCGCGCTGACCAACATGTCGTGCGGCCTTGCGATGTTCGATGCCGAAGGCCGGTTGACGGTCTGGAACGAGCGCTACGAGAAGATCTACCGGATGCCGCCCGAGCTGACGCGGCAAGGCGCGAGCATCTATTCGATTGTCAAGTTCTGCGATCAGACCGGCAAGCGGGATCTCGACGTCACTGGCTTTGTCGATGGCTTCAGGCAGGAACTGCGCGAGACCGGCCACAGTAGGGCCACCGCCCGCCTGAAAGACGGCCAGGTCATCTCGATCGTGAATACTGCGATTACCGGCGGCGGCTGGGTCGGCATCCATGACGACGTTACTGCCCGGCGGGCCCAGACCAGGCTGCTGGCGGAAAAAGCCTCCGAGCTCGAGGTGATGAACACGCGCTTCTCGACGGCGCTGTCCAACATGGCGCAGGGGCTGTGCATGTTCGACGGCGAGAAGCGGCTGACGGTCTGGAACGACCGTTTCGCCGAGCTCTATAACGTGCCGCCGCACCTGCTCAAGATCGGAACGCCCTACGCCGACATTTCCGCGATCCGCATCTCCCGCAACCTGAACAAGCCGGTCGATCATCCCGACGTGAAGGCGAAGGTCGCCGAGATGGTGGCGCTGCCGCCCGACGCCTCGCGGATCGACGAAATGCGGGACGGCCGCTCGATCCTGCTGACGCGCCAGCCGATGCGCGGCGGCGGCTGGGTCGCGATGATGGAAGACATCACCGAGCGGCGGCGCGCCGAGGCTGAAATCGTCCACCTGGCGCGGCATGACGTGCTCACGGGGCTTGCCAACCGCGCCGAGTTCAACGCCCGCCTCGAGGAGGCCAGCAAGCGGCTGAGGCGCAACGGCGGCAACGTCACCGTGATGATGATCGACCTCGACCGCTTCAAGGCGGTCAACGACACGCTCGGCCATCTCGCCGGCGACCAGCTGCTCGGCGAAGTGGCGCGCCGCCTGCAATTGACCGTGCGCGATACCGACGTGCTCGCCCGTCTCGGCGGCGACGAGTTCGCCATTATCCAGGAAGGCGGCGCGGAGCAGCGCGAAGGCGCCGTGGCGCTGGCGCTGCGGATCCTCGAGGCGATCTCAAAGCCGTTCGAGATCAACGGCCAGGAAATGGCGGTCGGCACTTCGATCGGCATTGCACTGGCGCCGGAAAACGGCGTCGAGCCCGGCGAACTGCTCAAGCGCGCGGATCTGGCGCTCTACACCGTCAAGTCAAGCGGGCGAAACGACTTCCGCCTGTTCCAGGACGAGATGCTGGAGATCGTCCATACCCAGCAATCGGCCGAACGCGAGCTGCGCGAGGCGATCGCGCAGGAACAGTTCGAGCTGCATTACCAGCCGGTGGTCGACATCAAGACCCGCGAGCTTATCGGCGTCGAGACGCTGGTGCGTTGGCGCCATCCGATCAAGGGCATGATCCCGCCGGACCACTTCATTCCGCTCGCCGAAACCACCGGCCTGATCGCGCCGCTTGGCGGATGGATTCTGGAGCGCGCCTGCGCGGACGCGGCCAACTGGCCCGCCCACGTCAAGGTCGCCATCAACATCTCGGCGATCCAGTTCAAGAAAGGTAACCTGTTCGAGGTGATCCTGGCCGCGCTGGTGAAGACCGGCCTGCAGCCGGAAAGGCTCGAGCTCGAGATCACCGAGACTTCGCTCCTGGAGAACCAGGAAGCGCATCTCACCACGATCCGGCAGCTGAAGAACCTCGGCCTGTCGATCGCGCTCGACGATTTCGGCACCGGCTTCTCGTCGATGAACTACCTGACGATCTTTCCGTTCGACAAGATCAAGATCGACAAGTCCTTCACCAAGGGCGTGCTCAGCCGCACCGATTGCCAGGCGGTGGTCGCCTCCTCGATCGCGCTCGCCAAGGGGCTCGGCATCACAACCACGGTCGAAGGCATCGAGACCGAAGAACAGCTCGACTACATGCGCAAAGCCGGCGTCGAACTCGCGCAGGGTTATCTGTTCGGCAAGCCGGTCCCGATGACCGAATTCGGCCGCGACAATGCGGTCATGCTCACCGCGCTGGTGGCGTGAGGCGCTTCTCTTCGACTTTCGCGCCCTTAGGCGCAGCGATGATGCGGGAACCCGCTTTTTTGGCATTCGCAACCAGCTTCGTCGACCAGGCCCGGGAAATCACGGGAAGCGCAGCCGCCGACACGACTAGTGGTTCGTCACAGTGGTTTTGACTCTTTGACGGTCGTTGGATAGGCGCGGCCGAGTTTGGCGCGGGCTTTGTCGGTTGTGAACATCCATTTGATGCGGGCTCGGGTTTTATTTCGCCGTCGTTGCCATGCTGCGAT
>NZ_DAHUXJ010000037.1 GCF_027307225.1 Bradyrhizobium sp.
TGATGCACCGCCGCCCCATCCCCGAGCTCCTCAAACCGCCGCCGCCGCGTGCCCCAGACCAGCCCGGATTTGAGTTCGGGCTGGCCGCAACACGCGCAGTGCAGCGACGTCGAAGGTTCCGCGCAGCCGCTTTCCCTGCGCGCGCCGCCTGAAGCCGACATCGTGCCGGACGGTCGTGGGTCAAGCCCGCGCATGACGAGAGAAGACGGAGGGGAAAACGAAGTGAACAAGCCTCACGTCGCCCGGCGCACGTAGCCTGCATTGAGGTCCTGCACCGATTTCGCGCCGCATTGCTGCATGGCGGCTTTGGTTTCGGTACGCACCAGTTCCAGCACCCGTTCGACGCCGGCCTGGCCGAAGGCGCCCAGCCCCCAGAGATAGGGACGCCCGATGCCGACCGCCTGCGCGCCCATCGCCAGCGCCTTCACCACGTCGGTGCCGCGGCGGAAACCCGAGTCGACGACGACGGGTATGCGTCCCTTCACCACCGCGATGATCTCGGGCAGCGCGTCAATGGTCGAACGGCCATTTTCCTCGCCACGACCGCCGTGGTTGGACACCAGAATGCCGTCCAGGCCGTTCTGCGCGGCAAGCTCCGCGTCGCCGGGCGTGACGATACCCTTGAGGATGATCTTCATCCGGGTCACATCGCGCATCCGCTTGACCGTGTCCCAATCGAGATTGGAGGATTCGCCGCCGCCCTTGATGCCGGAAAGATCGATACCGTCGTAATTGTGCCGGCGCAGCGCCCGATTGGCGAAGCTGGAGCGGTCGTGACAACCCGAGCATTCGCGAGTGTCCGATTTTATCAGCCGGAATAGCGTTTCCTGGTTGCGGCCGGCGATACGATCGACCGTGACCGCAAGGACCGGGCAACCTGCCCCGTCGGCTCGCTTGATCAGCGCCTTCGCCACTTCGAAGCTCGACGAAGCATAAAGCTGGAACCAGATCGGCGCGCCGCGCGCCTTGGTGACGTCGTCGACGGAGAAGTTGGAGGAGGTGGAAAGAATTTGCAGGTGGTTGCCGGCGCGCGCGGCACGCGCCACCGCGAGTTCACCGTCCGGGTGGAAGAACTGGTTGCCGCCGGTCGGACAGATGAAGATCGGCGAGTCGTATCTGGTGCCGAACACCTCGACGCTGAGATCGACCTTCGAAACATCGTGGAGACGATGCGGCATCAACTGGAATTTCTTGAAATCTTCGCGATTGGCGCGCAGCGTCACTTCGTCGTCGATGCCTGAGGCCATATAGCCGAAATGGGCCGGCGGCACGTTCTGGCGCGCGACCGCTTCGAAATCGAATACGTTGATCGCCTCTTTCGGCGTCTTGATGGGGTCGGTGCTGCCGGGCGGCGCCCACATCATGGGGTCCGGAAGTTTTGATGGCGCTTCACGAGCGCGTGCGGCAAATCCGACCGATGCCAGCAGAGGCGAGGCTGCACAATATTGCAGAAAACGGCGGCGGCTGGTGGCGCGAATACCCTCTCGCAGCATGTGGCAATCCCCCTGCACTTGTTTTGTGGAGACACGATAACAGCGGCAAAGATCACCCGGAAGGCTCAAGCCCGGGCAAGCCAGACATGCAGAAGAAGCCATCCTCAAAGCGAAAAATTGATCGGGGATCACGGGTTGGAGCCGCATTCCCCGGGGGATCGATCTCGCCGCCGAGGCGTTATACCGGCAGGATACCCATAATCCCGTCACTAGTGCGGCGAATTTGAAGTTTCTATCAGTTTCGCTGCGAGTTCGTTATAGGAACTTCAAATTCAAAGCCGCACTAGAATCAGTAAGTTACTAGAGCTCCTTTGATTCCGAAGTTCGCATCAGAGGCTGCCGCGACATCATGCGAACTTCGGAATCGGAGCTCTAGGCGGAGCCTAAGGATTGTTGGCAAGCGAGCGTCTCGCTAATCTTGCGGTCCTTCACCCAACCCCGATCCGCTCGAACCGAAAACAGGCCATCATGAATCCAGTCAAAGCACTCGAAAACCACGGTCAGGCGGTCTGGCTGGATTTCCTGGCACGAGGCTTTGTCGCCAAGGGCGATCTGAAAAAGCTGATCGATATCGACGGCGTCAAGGGCGTCACCTCGAATCCCTCGATTTTCGAGAAGGCGATCGGCAGTTCGGATGAATATGACGGCGCGATCGGTAACGCGCTGAAAAAGGGCGACCGCCCGATCGCGGACCTGTTCGAACATCTCGCGGTCGAGGATATCCAGCACGCCGCCGACGTGCTTCGCCCGGTCTATGACGAATTCAAAGGCAATGACGGCTTCGTCAGCCTCGAGGTGTCGCCCTATCTCGCGACGGACACCAAGGGCACGATCACCGAAGCGATGCGGCTCTGGAAGGACGTTCACCGCAGGAATCTGATGGTGAAGGTACCGGGGACACCGGAAGGCCTGCCAGCGATCGAAAAGCTCACGGGCAAGGGTCTCAACATCAACATCACGCTGTTGTTCTCGCGAAAAGTCTATATCGAGGTCGCCAGGGCCTATATCGCGGGCCTGGAAAAGCTCGTCGCCGATGGCGGCGACCCCTCCCACATCGCAAGCGTCGCCAGCTTCTTCGTGAGCCGCATCGACAGCGCGGTCGACAAGCAGCTCGATGAGAGGATCGCGCGCGCTAACGACCCGCAGGAGAAGGAGCGGCTCGCCGCTCTGAAGGGCAAGGTTGCGATCGCCAACGCCAAGCTTGCCTATCAGGAGTACAAGGATCTGTTCTCCGGCGCGCGCTGGGAGAAGCTCGCCGCCAAAGGCGCCAAGCCGCAGCGGCTATTGTGGGCGTCCACCGGCACCAAGAACAAGGATTACAGCGATGTGCTCTATGTCGAGGAACTGATCGGAGCGAACACGGTCAATACCGTGCCGCCGGCGACGCTTGATGCTTTCCGCGACCACGGCAAGCTGCGCGATAGTCTTGAAGAAAACGTCGACGACGCCAGGCGCGTGCTCGCCGAACTCGAGAAGTCCGGCATTTCGCTCGATGCGATTACCGAGGAATTGGTCAAGGACGGCGTCAAACTGTTTGCGGATGCCGCCGATAAGCTCTACGGCGCAGTCGCCCACAAGCGCGCCACTGTGCTCGGCTCCGCCATCGGGTCACAGAAGCTGGCGTTGAGCCCCGGTCTCGAAAAGGCGGTCGAAAAGAGCACCGAGGAATGGCGCGCCGCTGCCAAGATCCGAAAGCTTTGGCGCAAGGACAAGTCGGTCTGGACCAATGACGACGAGAACAAATGGTTGGGCTGGCTCGACAGCCCGGCCAGGACCGATATCGCCGACTACCAGGATTACGCAACCCGCGTGAAGGGACAGAATTTCTCCGACGCGGTCGTGCTCGGCATGGGCGGATCGAGCCTCGGACCGGAAGTGCTGGCCGAAACATTCCCGAAGAAGTCTGGTTTCCCCAAACTGCACGTGCTCGATTCCACCGATCCGGCGCAGGTTCGGGCGATGGAAAACAAGGTCGATCTCAAGCGGACGGTGTTCATCGTCTCCAGCAAGTCCGGCGGCACGACCGAACCGAACGTGATGAAGGATTACTTTTTCGCGCGGGTCGCAAAAGCAATCGGCACTGAGGCGGCCGGACATCGCTTCATCGCAGTCACCGATCCCGGCTCATCGCTGGAGAAGGTCGCCCAGAAACAAGGTTTTGCGCGCATTTTCCACGGCGAGCCGAGGATTGGCGGCCGTTATTCGGTGCTGTCGCCGTTCGGCCTCGTGCCGGCCGCGACCGCCGGCATCGATGTGAAGAGCCTTATTCACCACACGCTCGCCATGGTTCGCTCCTGCGGCGCGGATGTGCCGCCGCATGAAAATCCCGGCGTTCAGCTTGGGCTTGCGATGGGACTGGCCGGCCTCGAGGGCCACGACAAGGTGACGATCTTCCCGTCGAAGAAGATCGCCGACTTCGGCGCCTGGGCAGAGCAGCTGATCGCCGAGTCGACCGGCAAGGAAGGCAAGGGCCTGGTCCCGGTCGAGGGCGAAACGATCGGCGAGGTCTCGGCTTACGGCAGTGACCGCTTCTTTATCGACCTGCGCACCGAAGGCGAAAACGACCAAGCGCATGACGCGGCGCTGAATGAGCTGGAGCAAGCCGGCCATCCCGTCGTTCGCATTGTCCTGAAATCGATCGAGCATATCGGGCAGGAATTTTATCGCTTCGAAATGGCGACGGCCGTGGCGGGCGCCATTCTCGGCATTAATCCGTTCAATCAGCCGGACGTCGAAGCCGCCAAGGTCAAGACACGCGAGTTAACGGCGGCTTTCGAGAAATCAGGCAGGCTGCCCAAGGAAGAGCCCGTCGTCTCAACCGACGAGGCCGATCTCTATACCGATGAGGCCAACGCGGGCGAATTGCGCAAGGCCGGCGCCGACGGCACGCTCGAATCCTGGCTGAGAGCGCATTTCTCGCGCGTCCATGCCGAAGATTACGTCGCACTGCTCGCTTATATCGAGCGCAATGCGGAGCATATCGACACGTTGCAGGGCGCGCGGCTCGCCGTGCGCGACCAGCGCCATGTCGCGACCTGCGCGGAATTTGGCCCGCGCTTCCTGCATTCGACCGGCCAAGCCTACAAAGGCGGTCCGGACTCCGGCGTGTTCCTGCAGATCACCGCCGACGACGCCCGGGATTTGCCGGTGCCCGGCCAGAAGGCGAGCTTTGGCGTGATCAAGGCGGCGCAGGCGCGCGGCGATTTCGATGTGCTTACCGAACGCGGCCGGCGTTCACTTCGCGTACATCTGAAGGGCGATCTCGCAAGCGGCTTGAAGACGCTCGACGATGCGATCCGGCAAGCGCTGAACTAGGTTAGAGGACTACACAATGCAACTTGGTATGATCGGCCTGGGGCGAATGGGCGGCAACATCGTTCGCCGCCTGATGCGTCACGGGCATTCGGCCGTGGTCTATGACAAGGACGCGAAAGCTGTAGCTGAGCTCGCCAATGAAGGCGCCGCAGGCTCCGGCACGCTCGAGGAATTCGTCGGCAAGCTGGAAAAACCGCGCGCCGCCTGGATCATGCTGCCGGCCGGCCATATCACCGAAACAACGATCGAGGCGCTCTCCAGGCTGATGCAGCCGGGCGACGTCATCATCGATGGCGGCAACACGTTCTGGCAGGACGACGTCCGCCGCGGCAAGAAGCTGAAAGAGCGCGGCATCCATTACATGGATGTCGGCACCTCCGGCGGCGTCTGGGGGATCGAACGCGGTTACTGCATGATGATCGGCGGCGGCAAGCAGGAGGTCGAGCGTCTCGATCCGATCTTCAAGACCCTCGCGCCGGGCCTCGGCGACATCCCGCGCACCGAGGGACGGCAGGGGCGCGATCCGCGGGTCGAACAAGGCTATCTGCATGCCGGCCCCGTCGGCGCCGGACATTTCGTCAAGATGGTCCATAACGGCATCGAATATGGCCTGATGCAGGCCTACGCTGAAGGCTTTGACATCCTGAAGAACGCCAATATCGAAGCGCTGCCGCAGGACCACCGCTTCGAACTCGACATTGCCGACGTTGCGGAAGTCTGGCGGCGGGGCAGTGTCATCCCTTCCTGGCTGCTCGACCTCACGGCCTCGGCGCTGGCGAAGAATCCGGCACTACAGAATTACTCTGGTTTTGTCGAGGATTCCGGCGAAGGCCGCTGGACAGTGAATGCCGCGATCGACGAGGCCGTACCGGCCGAGGTCCTGACCGCGGCGTTGTTTGCACGTTTTCGTTCCCGCCAGGAACATACGTTCGCCGAAAAAATTCTCTCTGCAATGCGCCAGGGTTTCGGCGGTCACAAAGAAGGACACGCCGAGCCGGCGCAAGGGGCGTCCAACCCATCAAAGGCGAGTCATTCGTGACAGAGCCATCTACAAAGAAGCAAAAGCCCGACCCCTGCTCGTTCGTCATCTTCGGCGCCACCGGCGATCTGACTCATCGCCTCGTGATCCCTGCGCTCTACAATCTGGCGGCCGGCGACCTGCTGCCGGAGAAATTCTGCGTGGTCGGCATTGCCCGCAAGGGCATGTCGAGCGACGAGATGCGCGACAGCCTGATGAAAGGCCTGAAGCAGTACAAGACCCGTCCCATCGACGACGCAGTCGCCAAGCGGCTGCTGGAATGCGTGACCTGCATCGAGGCCGATCCGAAAGATCCCGGTTCTTTCGACGGCATGCGCGAACGGCTCGAGAAGCTGGAATCAAACCGCGCCACCGGCGGCAATCGCCTGTTTTATCTCGCCACGCCTCCGGTCGCTTTTGCGCCGATCGCCAAGCAGCTCGGCCGCGCCGGCATGCTGAAGGAAGATGGCGCCTGGCGGCGGCTCGTGGTCGAAAAGCCGTTCGGCACCGACCTCGCCTCCGCCAAGATGCTGAACGGCGAACTGCTCAAGATCATGGACGAGCATCAGATCTACCGGATCGATCATTACCTCGGCAAGGAAACCGTTCAGAACATCCTGGTGCTGCGCTTTGCCAACGGCATGTTCGAACCGATCTGGAATCGCGATCATATCGATCACGTGCAGATCACGGTCGACGAGAAGATCGGCGTCGGCCATCGCGGCAACTTCTACGATTCGACCGGCGCGCTGCGCGACATGGTGCCGAACCACCTGTTTCAATTGCTGTCGCTGGTCGCGATGGAGCCGCCGGCGAAATTCAACGCCCAAGCGGTGCGCTCGGAAAAGGCCGAGGTGCTGGCAGCGATCCAGACCCAGAACGAAGCGGAAGCGCTGAAGAATTCGGTGCGCGGCCAGTACCAAGCCGGCAAGAGCGGCGATGCGGAGATCGGTGACTACCGCAAGACCGAAGAGGTCAAGCCCGACAGCACCACCGAAACCTACGCCGCGCTGAAACTGACCATCGACAATTGGCGCTGGGCCGGCGTGCCGTTCTACCTGCGTACCGGCAAGGCACTTGGTATCAAGCGCACGGAAGTCGCGATCAAGTTCAAGCAGGCGCCGTTTGCGATGTTCCGCGACACGCCGGTGGACCGGCTGTCGCAGAACTACCTCGTCATCGCCATTGAACCGACCGAAGGCATTACGCTTCAGTTCAACACCAAGGTGCCGGGCCCTGTGATCAATATCGACGGCGTCGAAATGAAGTTCCGCTACAAGGACTATTTTCAGGCGGAGCCGACCACCGGTTATGAAACGCTGATCTACGATTGCATGATCGGCGACAACATCCTGTTTCAGCGCGCCGACAGCGTCGAGGCCGGCTGGCAGGCGGTTCAGCCGTTTCTCGATGCCTGGAAGAAAGCAGGCAGCAAAGGGCTCGAGCCTTACAAAGCCGGCAGCGAAGGTCCGGACGCCGCGAATGAACTGCTCAAGCGCGACGGCCGCATCTGGCGCAAGCTCGGTTAGGGCCGATGGCGAAATATTTTCACGTCGCCGATTCAACTGCGCTCGCGATCACAGCGGCTGAGCGCATGCTCACACTGATCCGGGCCAATCCAGGCCGTATCGCGATTTGCCTGACCGGCGGATCGAGTCCGAAGCAACTCTATCAGTTGCTAGCGACTGACGCTTACGCAAGGCGGATTCCATGGGATCGCACCCACTGGTTCATCGGCGACGAGCGTTTTGTGCCGCCTTCCGATTCGCGGAACAACATGGCCACGGCGCGCGGTATCTTTCTCGACCGTCTCGCGCCCAAAGACCACATTCACCCAATCCCGACGGATGCCGCCGATCCGGACGAAGCCGCAAGGCGCTATGAGCGCGAACTGCAAGCCTTCTACGGCTCTGGCGATTTCGATCCCGCGCGGCCGCTGTTCGACTTCGTGCTGATGGGCGTCGGCCCCGACGGCCACACGGCCTCGCTGTTTCCCGGCTATCCGGCGCTCGACGAGACCAGGCGCTGGGTCGTCGGCGTGCCGGAGGCGCATGTCGAGCCGTTTGTGCCGCGGGTAACCCTCACTCTGCCCGCGCTCGCGTCCTGCCGCGAGATGCTGTTCGAGGTCGCAGGAAAAGAAAAGCATGCGATACTCACCCGGCTTTCGGAAAATGAAGGCCTGCCAGCCAACCGGGCGCGATCGATCGGCGAGACCGTGTTGCTGGTGGATCAAGCCGCGATGGGAGAGTAACCCGCTTGAACGACGGATCGAACATTTCGCCTTGCGCGCTGATCGTGATGGGCGTGTCGGGTTCCGGCAAAAGCACGGTTGCATCGCGTCTCGCCGAGCGCCTGGGCTGGACCTTCGAGGATGGCGACCGTTTTCACCCCGCGAGCAACGTCGCCAAGATGAGCGCCGGTCATCCGCTTAACGATGAAGACCGCTGGCCGTGGCTGCAGGCGATAGCCGACGAAATCGGGCGCGTCTGCGATTCCGGCGGACACGTCGTGATCGCCTGCTCCGCGCTGAAGCGCACCTACCGCGACGTGTTGATGCGCGGTCGAAACGACGTGCGATTCGTCTTCCTCGACGGCAACAGGGCCCTGATCGCCGAGCGTATGGCCGCCCGCAAGGACCATTTCATGCCGCCGGGGTTACTCGACAGCCAGTTCAAGACGCTCGAGCGACCGCAAGCCGACGAGCGTGCGATCACGGTCTCGATCGATACGCCGGTCGAGACCATCGTCAACAACATCGTCGCTCAAATGACCGGCGAAGCCAGGACCAGACGCCCATGACCCGCATCGCGCTCGTTGTCTCTGACGTCGACGGCACGCTCCTGACCAAGGATAAGCTCCTGACCGATCGCGCCATCAGCGCCGCGCAAAAGCTTCACCAGGCTGGCATCGGCTTCACGATCACCTCGAGCCGTCCGACCATCGGCATGCGCTTTCTGATCGAGCCTCTCGGCATCGCCCTTCCGATCGGCGCCTTCAATGGCAGTTGTATCGTCGATCCCGCGCTGAAGCCGGTCGAGCAACATTTGATTCCCGAGGCCGCGGTGCGGCGTGCGCTCGAGGTGCTCGGCCAATTCGACGCCGATATCTGGCTTTTCACCGGCGATCTCTGGCTGGTTACCAATAGCAAGGGCCCCTATGTCGCGCACGAAGGGCGGACCATCCGCGCGGACCCGACGGTTGTCCCCGACTTCGCACCCTACCTTTCGAAGGCCTGCAAGATCGTCGGCTCGAGCAACGACGCGGCTGGCCTGCAACGCTGCGAGACTGCGATGCAGGAGGCGCTCGGCGCGCAGGCCACGGCCGTGCGCTCGCAAAGCTACTACCTCGACGTCACCCCGCCCGGCGTCAACAAAGGTACGTTCGTGCAGACGATCGCCCGACGCCTCGGCATTTCAACCGACGTCATCGCCACCATCGGCGACATGCAGAACGATCTCCCGATGTTTCGCGTCAGCGGGACTTCGTTTGCCATGGGCAATGCAACCGATGAGGTGAAGCGGCAGGCGACGCACGTCACCGCCTCGAACGAAGAGGACGGCTTTGCCAAAGCGATGGAGACGGTTCTGAGAGAGAACGGAAGGCATTGACGCCCGGCGGCGTCACTTCGAGCGCTGCATCGCCGGTTGGTCCTTGGCGTGCTTTGCAGCACTCAGATTGTGCGCCGTATTGACCAGCGCGATATGGGTCAGGGCTTGCGGGAAATTGCCGGTCTGACGGCCGGCGCCGGGATCGAACTCTTCGGCTAAAAGCCCGAGATCGTTGGCGACGCCGACGACGCGGTCAAACAGCGCCTGCGCCTTCCCGATCTCGCCGAACAGCACGTACGCGTCGGCGAGCCACAGCGAGCAGGCCAGGAACGCGCCTTCTTCCGATTGATGCTCGGCCTTCAGCTGGCGAGGATCGTGCCGCAGCACGAATCCGTCCCGCATCATGTGGCGTTCGATCGCGGCGACGGTGCCGCGCACGCGCGAATCCGAAGCCGGCAAGAAGCCGACCGCCGGCAACAGCAGAATACTGGCGTCGAACCACTCCGCGCCGTAAGCCTCGACAAAGCTGTTCAGCTTGACATGAAAACCCTTCTCGCAGACATCGCGATGGATGTTGTCGCGCAATGCTTTCCAGCGGTCGACCGGGGCCTTGAGCCCGAACTGCGCCGCTCCCTTGATGCCGCGATCGAAGGCAACCCAGGTCATGACTTTCGAAAAGACATAGTGCCGGCCCTCGCCGCGCCGCTCCCAAATGCCGTGATCGGGCCGATCCCAGATCTCGGCGAGGTGCTCGAGCACCGTGCATTCGAGGTCCCAGCTTTCATCGCCGAGTTTGAGCTTGGCCGCGCGTGACTGGTGGAAGGCGTCCATCAACTCGCCATAGACGTCGAGTTGCAACTGGGCGTGGGCGGCATTGCCTATGCGCACCGGCTGCGCGCCTTCGTAGCCGGAGAGCCAGTCGGCTTCCCATTCAAGCAACCGGCGCCGGCCATGGATGCCGTACATGATCTGCATGTTGGCCGGCGAGCCGGCCGCGGTACGCAGCAACCAGCCGTGCCAGTCGGATGCTTCCTCGGTGTAGCCGGAGTTCATCAGCGCGAGCAGCGTGAAGGTCGCGTCGCGCAGCCAGCAATAGCGGTAATCCCAGTTTTTGCTGCCGCCGAGCTTTTCCGGCAGCGACGTGGTGGGCGCGGCGACGATGCCGCCGGTCGGCCCATAGGTCAGCGCCTTCAGCGTCATCAGCGAACGCATGACGAGTTCGCGGCAATCGCCATCGTAAGTGCAGCGGCTGCACCAATCGAGCCAGAAGTCTTCGGTATCCTGCAGGGCCTGCGCCGGATCGATCGGATCTGGCGGCGGAAGATGAGAGGCGCCGTAAGTAAAGACAAACGGAATTGTCTTGCCTTCACTCACCTCGAAATCGGCGACCGTCGTCATGTCTTTGCCGCGAAGCTCAACCGGTGTCCGCAGCACGGTCATATCCGGTCCGCAGATCGCAAGCAGTGTGCCGTCCCCGGTGCGTTTCACCCACGGAACGTCCGCACCCGTGCCGAAGCGGATCACGAGTTCCATCCGCATCTTGACGGTGCCCCTGATGCCGCACACCAGGCGGACCACGTCGGAAGCCTTCTCGCGCGGCGGCATGAAATCGATAATGGCGACCACGCCATCGCTGGTTTCAAACCGCGTCTCCAGGATCAGCGTATTGTCCCGGTAGCGGCGGGAGCTTTGGGTCGCTTCCTGTTGGGGGGCGATCAGCCAGCGGCCGTTCTCGCGTGAGCCGAGCAGCGCGGCAAAACAGGCTTCCGAATCGAACGCCGGCCAGCACAGCCAGTCGATCGAACCGTCACGGCCGACAAGGGCTGCTGTTTCGCAGTCTCCGATCAAGCCGTAGTCTTCTATTCTCGACACGTTTTACTTCTGCCGGTTTGGCGGAGCCACGCTCATGATTTTGCGAGGGCCCGCTCCTGGGTTGCGCTTTTCAACGCTTCGATATCGACCTCGTGCGCGATGTCACTGACCGCCAGCGGCAACCGCTGCCGCCAGTTCGGATGTTCGTTCACGGTGCCTGGGATATTCGGTTGATCGATCACGCCAAGGAAGTCCTCGAGCGAAATCGCCATCAGCCGCGATCTGGTCTTGGAAAGGAAAGCCGCGATTGAATACAGATCGTTGCCCTCTATCTGGTGATGGCGCAGGACCTCGTCCAGCATCGTCAGCGCATGCCATCGTGCGTCGTCGCTTTCGCCGGGATCGATGCCCAGCGACCGCTTGATCTTGAGATCGCCGAACGAGCGCCAGCCGGCATAGGTCGAGAGATCGTGGGTGTTGAAGGTGACGAGCGCATTCGGCAGATAGCGATCGGGATCGTGAAATGCGCCACGGTCGTCGCGCTCGAACATCACGACCTGATAGGACCAGATTCCCCACTCGGCCATGGTATCGCGAAATCCCTCCGGAACGGTGCCGAGATCCTCCCCGATCACGATGCACCGATGCGCCATGCTTTGCTGCGCCGTCGCTGCCAGAAGCGCCTCGAACGGCATCTGCACATAGGCGCCTTCGTCGGCCGCAAAGCCATGCGGAACGAGGTAAAGCCGCTTCAGGCCGAGCACATGATCGAGCCTGACCGCGCCGGCGTAGCGCATCGCGGCCCGCAGCATCTGGCGATACGGCTCGAATAATTGCAGTTCGAGGCCAGCCGCATTGAAGCCGGCAAGGCCCCAGTTCTGGCCGGCGACGTTGAGCGGATCGGGCGGCGCGCCGACCGACAAGTGACGCGAGATCGCCGTCTGCTCGTTCCAGGCATCGAAGCCGCCGGACTGCACGCCGACCGCCACGTCCAGATAGAGCCCGACCTTCATGCCAAGGCGGCGCGCCAGATCGCGGCAATCGCGCAGCTGCCGGTCTGCCGTCCACTGCACGAATTCGACGAACTCGATTTCGGCCGCATCTTCGCCCCGGCGCAATTCGGCGCATTTGGCGTCGTCCGAGGCGCGCCATTCCGCTGGCCATTCCCACCATGCGACGCCAAACTTGTGCCGCAACACCTCAAAACAGGCGAAACGCGACAGAAGAGGCTCGCGCTCGGCGCGGAACGCATCGAAATCCGCTTTGCGCTCCCCGGCAGGCTTCGTCTTGAAACCCTCAAAGGCGGCGCGCAGCGCCCGCCACTTCAGTTCGGCGACGCCCTTGTAGTCGACGATATGGCCCTCGCGGAGCCGGGCGGCAGCTTTATGGGCCTCACTGCCCGCCTCGAATTCGGCGATGCGTTCCGCGTCGATGTAGAGCGGATTGAGGAACAGCCGGCTGTTGGGCGCATACGGACTGCAATCGGCAGGCTTGTCGTCGAACAATGCGTGCAGCGGATTGAGCCCGACGCCATCGGCGCCAAATTGGGCCGCAAGCTCCAGCAAGGCGGCCAGATCGGTAAAATCCCCGATCCCCCAATTGCGTGACGAACGGATGCTGTAGAGCTGGACCGCCATCATCCAGCCGCGATCGAATTCGCCCGCCCATGCCCGCGGCGGCGAAACAAGCAGCGGGATTTCCTGGCTCAGGGAGGCCGCATCGGTCAGCGTCAGCCGATAGACACCCTCCTGCCAATTGGCCGGCCAGGCAATAACCCGCTGGTCTGCTTGGCCCTTTGCAATGACCTCGCGCCCGGCGGTGACCTTCCAGGAGACGGGCAGCGCAGCTGCCGGGCTCAATTCGGTACGCGTGGTCTCTCCGGTTCGGATAACGACCGGGTGATCGAGAAGGCGGGTGGGGTTTCGCTCCGGCAGGGCGTCGAGAATGATCTTGAGCGCGATCTCGTCTGTCACATGACGGTGACCCTGACCGTCCACAAATTCGGTCTGGATGCCTAATTCTTTGGCTCGGTCATAAACGTCCATCGGCACGCCATTTGCAAAAGATGGGGAAGACAGAAAGGTAGAGAAAAGGAAGGGGGAGGTCTGAAGGAGATCGCCGCAAATTCTACCGATTTAGGAAGAGGATAGGAGTCAGCAACGCTTTCGCCCGCGGTGCCGTTCCCTGGGGAACCAATGGAAGGGCACGGGCTTTCTATATAGTCCCGAGCATCTCCTTTCGCGGCAACGAAATGGGACGTATTCATGCCGACGGCACCATCGTGAACAAACTCACCGAAACCGCCGGAGGCACCGCCCGCGCGCCTCGGTCCGAAGCCTATCATCCCGCCTCTGCTCGCCCGCCAGCCCCGATGGATCTGACGTCCGACATCGATACAAAGGAAACGGCAGCCGCCGCGCTCGACCACGACGCGCTGTGGTACAAGGATGCCATCATCTACCAGCTTCACGTCAAGGCGTTCGCCGACAGCAACAATGACGGCATCGGCGATTTCGCCGGCCTGACCGACAAACTGGACTACCTGCAAGAATTAGGCGTGACCACGCTCTGGCTGTTGCCTTTCTTCCCCTCGCCGGGGCGCGACGACGGCTACGACATTGCCGACTACGGCGCCGTCAATCCCGATTTCGGGACGATGAAGGATTTTCGCCGTTTCATCGTCGAGGCCAAGCGGCGCGGCCTGCGGGTGATCATCGAGCTCGTCGTCAATCACACCTCCGATCAGCACCACTGGTTCAAGCGCGCCAAGCGCAGCGAGCCGAAGTCGAGCGCGCGCAACTGGTATGTGTGGAGCGACACCGACCAGAAGTACCAGGGCACGCGCATCATCTTCACCGATACCGAGAAATCTAACTGGACCTGGGATCCGGAGGCCGGACAGTTTTACTGGCATCGCTTCTTCTCGCATCAACCGGATCTGAATTTCGACAATCCGCGCGTGGTGAACGCGCTCGTCCAGGTGATGAAGCGCTGGCTCGACACCGGCGTCGACGGATTTCGTCTCGACGCCATTCCCTACCTGTGCGAGCGCGACGGCACCAACAACGAAAACCTGCCGGAGACGCACGCCATCATCCGCCGGCTGCGCGCCGAACTCGACAAATACGCGAAGGGAAAGGTGTTGCTCGCGGAAGCCAACCAATGGCCGGAGGACGTGCAACACTATTTCGGCAACAGCGATGAATGCCACATGGCGTATCATTTTCCGCTGATGCCGCGCATCTACATGGCGATCGCCCAGGAAGACCGCTTTCCCATCACCGACATCCTGCGCCAGACGCCTGATATCCCGCCCGACTGCCAATGGGCGCTGTTCCTGCGCAACCATGACGAACTGACGCTGGAAATGGTCACCGACGTCGAGCGTGACTATTTGTGGTCGACCTATGCCAACGATCCGCGCGCGCGGATCAATGTCGGCATTCGCCGGCGTCTCGCGCCGCTGATGGACAACGACCGGCGCAAGATCGAGCTGATGAACTCGCTGCTGCTCTCCTTCCCCGGAACGCCGATCATCTATTACGGCGATGAAATCGGCATGGGAGACAACATCTACCTCGGTGACCGCAACGGCGTCCGGACGCCGATGCAGTGGACCCCAGACCGCAACGGCGGCTTCTCGCGCGCCGATCCCGCCCGGCTTTACGCCCCCGTCATCATGGACTCGGTCTATGGCTATGAGGCGGTCAATGTCGAGGCGCAATCGCGCAGCCTCTCGTCGCTGCTCAGCGCCAACAAGAAATTGATCGCGGTGCGCAAGTCGACCCTTGCCTTCGGACGCGGCAGCATGACCTTTATCCGTCCGGCCAATCGCGCGGTGCTCGCTTATGTCAGGCAGTACGGCGACGAGGTCATTCTGTGCGTCGCCAACCTTTCGCGATCGGCGCAGGCGACCGAACTGGACCTTTCCGCCTTCAAGGAACGTGTGCCGCTGGAAATGCTTGGACGCACGCATTTCCCGGCGATCGGCGAATTACCCTACATGATCACGCTGGCGCCTTACGGCTTCTACTGGTTCGAGCTTCAGGAGCGCGCCAAGTCCGAGCCCTCCGCGCCTTCGATCGTTCCCGAATTCGAGACGCTGGTGGTCCCGGTCGGGTCGACCTGGGTGTCGCTCGCCCGTACGCGCAGCGTGTTCGAATGCGACGTGCTGCCGGGTCACCTCGCCCGTTCCCGCTGGTATCCGCTCCACACGGCATCGGCGATCCACCCGACCCTGACATCCGCGATTCCCTTTTGCGACATCGGCGACAACCGGCCATGGCTCGCCTTCTTCGAGGCGGGCGAGGACGAGGCCAAAACGCGCTACGTGCTGCCGATGCAGATCGAATGGGTACGCTTCGATCGCGAGCGTTACAATCCGAGCGCGCTCGCGGCGGTCCGCCAGGGTGCCCGCGAGGGCACGCTGCTCGATGTCGCCCTTAATACCATTTTCGTGGGTCTTCTCTTGCGTAACCTCCGTCAGAAGCTGACGGTGGAGGAAAACAACCTGAAACTTGAATTCAGGCCGACGAGCAAGTTCGACGGCAAGCACGTCAGACAGCCCGAACGCGTCAACCTGGTCGATAGCGGGCCTTTCAGCACCGCCATGCAGGTCGATTCCGATTACGTGGTGAAGCTGTTCCGCAAACTCGAAAGCGGCATTAACCCCGAGATCGAGGTCGGCCTGTTCCTGACCGAAGTCGCGGATTTTGCCAACACGCCCGCGATGCTGGGCAGCGCTGAATTGATTGAAGGCGAAAAGCAACACGGAATCGCGATCGTCCACGCGCAGATCGGCAATCAAGGCGACGTCTGGACCGTGACGGCGGCCTATCTCGATCGCCTGCTTGAGAGGGAGCGCCTGCTGGCGGCAGGCACCGGGGCCGAGAATCGGGGGAGCGAAGAGCAGAGCGCTCATATGAATCACCTGTCGCAGATCGGCCGTCGTGCGGCGGAACTGCATATGGCTTTTGCCAGCGGAAGCGGACTGCCCGATTTTTCGCCCGAGCCGATCGCACCAGCGGATGCCGCGCGCTGGCGCGCGGCTATCGCGCAGAGCGCAGAGCGGGCCTTCCACATTCTGAGGCAGCGCCGCGGCTCATTCACCGAGGCGGACCGCGCGATGATCGACGAACTGCTGGCGCAGCAGAACAGCTTGCATGGGCGCCTGAACACCCTGATCCCTCCACAGACAAAGGGGCTCAATTTGCGTCTGCACGGCGATTTCCATCTGGGACGGATCCTGATCGTCAAGGACGACGTATTCCTGACGGGCTTCGAAGGCGATGTCCGCCGGCCGATCGAGGAACGCCGGCGCAAGGCGCCCGCCGCCCGCGATATCGCAAGCATGATCTGGTCGATCGAAACGGCCAGCCTTGCGGCACGCGAGCGCGCGCTTCATCTCTCACCGGACGAGCATGGCCGGCTCGATGCGGCGCTGACGGCGTGGATTGACCGCGCCAGAAACGTCTTCCTCGCATCTTATCGTGAATTGATGATCGATTCCCCGATCTGGCCGGAAGCCTCCCTCGCCGCACGGCGGATGGTGGACTTCTTCCTGCTGGAAAAGGCGTTCGACGCACTCGAAGCCGAACTGGTTCAGCGGGTGGATGCCGCGCCGGCGATCGTTGCCCGCATCTTGCGAATCCTGTCCCAGCCCGCCCGCGAGGCCGCATGAATGATCTCACTGCCGAGGCCTATGCAATCCTGGAAGGCCGCCACTCCGATCCCTTTCAGTATCTGGGCCCGCACGCCGAAGGCGGCAAAACGATCGTGCGCGCGTTTTTACCCGAAGCACAAAAGGTGGACGCGATTGATCCGCATGGCGAGGCGACCGCCCTGACGCGCATCCACAAGGACGGTTTGTTTGCCGGCGTTCTTTCTGACGGCTCCAACGCGTATCTGCTGCGCGCCCGCTTTGGCGAGAGCGTGGTCGATCTCGATGACCCGTACCGCTTTCCCCCGGTCCTGACCGACTACGACCTTCATCTGCTCGGCGAAGGCACCCATCAGCGACTTTATGAAAAGCTCGGCGCACATCCGATGGTGCTGGAAGGCGTACCGGGCGTGGCCTTTGTCGTGCTCGCCCCCAACGCGCAACAGGTGAGCGTCGTCGGCGATTTCAATTTCTGGAATCCGCGCCGCCATCCGATGCGCGTGCGCGGCCTCGGCTATTGGGAGTTGTTCATTCCGCATGCCGCGCCCGGCGATCGCTACAAATTCAGCATTTTCAGCCGGCAAGGTCGGCATTTGCCGCTGAAATCCGATCCGCTCGCCTTTGCCGCGGAGATGCGCCCGAGTACGGCGTCGATCGTGTTCGACGAGGAAAGGCTGCCCCGGCCTCACCCGGCCTCCGCAAATATCAATTCGTTGAACGGGCCGGTATCGATCTACGAGGTGCATCTCGGCTCATGGCGACGCAAAGGTCACAACGAATGGTTGACCTATCGCGAGCTCGCCGAGCAATTGCCGCGCTATGTCCATGACATGGGATTCACCCACATCGAATTTCTCCCCGTCAGCGAACACCCGTTCGACGGCTCATGGGGCTATCAACCGACCGGCCTGTTCGCGCCGACCAGCCGCTTCGGCAGCCCGGACGATTTCGCGGCACTTGTCGACGCCTGCCACCGGGAGGGACTGGGCGTGTGGCTCGATTGGGTGCCCGGCCACTTTCCCGACGATCCGCACGGGCTCGGCCATTTCGATGGCACCGCGTTCTACGAACATGCCAACCCGCTGCAGGGCCGGCACCTCGATTGGGGCACGCTGATCTACAATTACGGGCGCACCGAGATCGTCAACTTTCTGATCTCCAACGCACTGTTTTGGCTCCACCGTTACGGCATTGATGGCTTGCGCGTCGATGCGGTCGCCTCGATGCTCTATCTCGACTACAGCCGGGCCGCCGGCGAATGGGTGCCGAATCGGTTCGGCGGCCGGGAAAATCTCGAAGCCGTCGCCTTCCTGCGCCGTTTCAACACCGAGGTGTTCGGCCAATTCCCGCACGCCACAACCGCAGCCGAGGAATCGACCGCATGGCCGCAGGTGTCGCGACCCGTGGAATTTGGCGGGCTCGGCTTCGGCTACAAATGGAACATGGGCTGGATGCACGACACGCTGAAGTATATCGGCAAGGAGCCCGTCCATCGCCAATATCATCACGGCGATATTCTGTTCGGCCTGCATTATGCGTTTTCGGAAAATTTCATCCTGCCGCTGTCGCATGACGAGGTCGTTCACGGCAAACGCTCAATCCTCGGACGCATGCCCGGCGACGACTGGCAGCGCTTTGCTAACCTGCGCGCCTATTACGGCTTCATGTTCGGCCATCCCGGAAAGAAACTGCTGTTCATGGGCTGCGAGTTTGCGCAATCGAGCGAATGGAATCACGACCAATCGCTGGACTGGCATCTTCTTCAGTACGGTCCGCACGCCGGCGTTCAATCGCTGGTCCGCGACCTGAACTGGCTCTATCGCGACACGCCGGCGCTCCATGAGCTCGATGGCGATCCTTCCGGCTTCGAGTGGCTGGTGACCGACGACGCCCACGGTAACGTCTTTGCCTGGCTTCGCAAAGGCAGGGACCAGCATTCGCGCTGTCTGGTCGTGACCAATTTCTCACCGAACGTCTATCACAACTACATACTGCACGTGCCGTTTGCGGGCACGTGGCGCGAGATCCTCAATACGGATTCGTCGCATTACGGCGGCAGCAATGTCGGCAATATCGGCGAGGTCCGAACGCTGGAAGGTACGGGTCCCGAACTGAGGCTGACCCTCCCGCCACTGGCGACCATTTTTCTCATACCGGAAAGCTGAATATGAGACTGACGGCCGGATCGGCCTCGCGCCTCGGTGCAAGCTGGGACGGACGGGGCACCAACTTCGCGCTGTTTTCCGCCAACGCGCAGAAGGTCGAGCTCTGTTTGTTCGACGGCCAGGGCCGGCGCGAAATCGAGCGCATCGAATTGCCCGAACGCACTGAAGACGTCTGGCATGGCTATCTCAACGACGTCTCGCCCGGTCAGCTCTACGGCTATCGCGTGCACGGCCCCTATGCACCCGAGCACGGCCACCGTTTCAACCCCAACAAGCTGTTGCTTGACCCCTACGCGCGCCGGCTCGCCGGACGGCTGGTGTGGAGCGATGCGCATTTCGGCTATCGCACCGGCAGCGCGCGAGAGGATCTTTCCTTCGATCGGCGCGACAATGCACGCGGCATGCCGAAGGCCGTCGTGGTCGATGAGACCTTCAACTGGGGCCGGCGCGAAATACGCCCGAGCATTCCCTGGGAAGACACCATCATCTACGAAGCCCACGTCAAGGGCCTGACCCAGAAGCGCGGCGATGTCGCGCCGAATTTGCGTGGCACCTATGGCGGGCTGGCGGCGCCTGGGATGGTCGAGCACCTCAAGCGGCTTGGCGTGACAACCATCGAACTTCTGCCGATCCACGGCCTTGTCGACGACCGCATCCTGGTCGAACGAAAACTGTCGAATTACTGGGGCTACAACACGCTCGCCTTCTTTGCGCCGGAAGCACGCTATGCGCAGGACAATGCGCTGGATTCCTTCCGCACCGCCGTGGCGCGATTGCATGACGCCGGCATCGAGGTGATGCTCGATGTCGTCTACAATCACACCGCGGAGGGCAACCATATGGGCCCGACGCTGTCGTTCCGCGGCATCGACAACGCCTCCTACTACTGGCTCATGCCTGACAACCCGCGCTACTACGACGATTTCACTGGCTGTGGCAGCTCGGTCAACCTCACTCATCCGCGCGTGCTGCAGATGGTGATGGATTCGCTGCGTTACTGGGTCGAGGTCTGCCATATCGACGGCTTCCGCTTCGATCTCGCGACTACGCTCGGTCGCGGCCCGAACGGGTTTGATCGCAATTCCTCCTTCTTCACCGCTGTCCGCCAGGATCCGGTGCTTGCCACGGTGAAGCTCGTGGCCGAACCCTGGGATCTCGGTCTCGGCGGCTATCAGGTCGGTGGCTTTCCCTCGCAATGGTCGGAGTGGAACGACCGTTATCGCAGCGCCATGCGCCGCTACTGGAGTGGCGAAGGCAGCCTGATCGGCGAAATCTCGAGCCGCATGACCGGCTCGTCCGACCTCTTCAACCACGACGGCATGGTTCAGCGCGCCGGCATCAACCACATCACCGTGCATGACGGTTTCACGCTCAATGATCTCTTCAGCTACAACACCAAGCACAACGAAGCGAACGGCGAAGACAATCGCGACGGCGCCAACGACAACCACAGCAACAATTGCGGCCACGAAGGCCCGACCGACGATCCCGCCATCCTCGGCTTGCGTCACCAGCTGCGGCGAAACCAGTTCGCCTGCCTGATGCTGGCGCAAGGCGTGCCGCTGATCCTCGGCGGCGACGAAGTCGGCAACACCCAGAACGGCAACAACAACGCCTATTGCCAGGACAACGTGACCGGCTGGATCGGCTGGGAAGGCATGGGGCACGAGGGCAGCGACCTCATCGACTTCGTCGGCCATCTCACCGCCATCCGCCGCCGTTTCTCGCAAATCCGCAGCCATCGCTGGCTCGACGGGCGGCGCGCCGACGGCAGCTTTGGCGTGCTGTGGCTAACGCCGACCGCCGAAGAAATGAAGGAGCAGGACTGGAATTTTCCGGAGGGTCGTTTTCTTGCCTATGTGCTGAGCCCGATCGAGGCGGGACAGTCGCCGGTTTTCATCGTGCTCAACGCCGCGCCCGAGCCGATCAAGCTTACCTTGCCGAAAATCCCGGAATACAGACGCTGGCAGCAACTATTGAACACGGTCGACGTTAAGCAGACGGCCGCGGAGTTCCCTTCGGGGAGCGAGACCACTGCGCCGCCGCGCTCGGTACTGGTCTTTTCAGGTTCGGCATGAATGAACGGCATTTCGGCGCGAAGCTGAGTTCCGATGGCACCACGTTCCGTCTGTGGGCGCCCGCGGCAAAACATGTCGATCTCCTGCTGGAGCAGCGATCTCACCGCCTCACCCCCGCCAAGCACGGCTGGTTCGAAATCGAAGTCCCGGAAGCCAAAGCCGGTACGCGGTATAAGTTTCGGATCGATGGCGAACTCGACGTGCCCGATCCCGCCTCCGCCTTCCAGCCCGAGGATGTGTTCGGCCCGAGCGAGGTGATCGATCACGCGAATTATGCGTGGCGCGCCAGGGACTGGCGTGGACGGCCCTGGCACGAAACAGTGCTGCTGGAAGCGCATGTCGGCACCTTCACTCGAGAAGGAACGTATCGCGCGATGATCGACAAGCTCGATCATCTCGCCGAGACCGGCATCACAGCGCTCGAATTGCTGCCGCTGTCGGATTTCGCAGGGCGCTACAACTGGGGCTACGACGGCGTGTTGTGGTATGCGCCCGACAGCGCCTATGGCCGGCCCGACGACTTGAAGCGTCTGATCGATGAAGCGCATCTGCGCGGGCTGATGGTGTTTCTCGACGTGGTCTATAATCATTTCGGCCCGGAAGGAAATTATCTTGGCCGTTACGCGCCGGCCTTCTTCACGGACGCGCAGACGCCTTGGGGCAGCGCGATCGATTACCGCGTGCCGCAGGTGCGCGCTTTTGCGATCGAGAACGCGCTTTATTGGCTGGACCAATTTCGTTTCGACGGACTCCGGCTGGACGCGGTGCACGCCATCGCCGAGATGGGCGAAATTCCGATGCTGCACGACCTCAGCCTCGCGGCCGGTCGACTCGCCACCGAGACCGGCCGTCACATCCATCTCGTGCTTGAGAACGACGACAACAGCGTCGGCCTGCTCGATCCCGTGCAGGATCCGCCTTGCGGCAGATACAATGCGCAATGGAACGATGACTACCACCACGCCTGGCATGTCAAGCTCACCGGCGAGAAGCAAGGCTATTACCGCGATTATCAGCGCGCGCCGCTTTCCGATATCGCCCGCTGCCTCGGTTCGGGCTTCGCCTATCAGGGCGAACCTTCCAAACATCGCGGCGGCAAGGCACGCGGCGAAGCCAGTGGTGGCCTTCCGCCGACGGCCTTCGTCAACTTCCTGCAAAACCACGATCAGATCGGCAACCGCGCCTTCGGCGATCGGCTCGAAGGCGAAGCCAACCGAGACGCCATCGAGGCCGCGCTCGCTATCACCCTGCTCTCGCCGCCTATTCCGATGCTGTTCATGGGCGAAGAGTGGGGTTCGAAAGCGCCCTTCCCGTTCTTTTGCGATTTCAAGGGCGGTCTTGCTGAAGCCGTACGCAGCGGCCGCCGCGCCGAATATGCGTGGGCATATGAGCGATTTGGCGACGGCGTTCCCGACCCCCTGAGCGACGCCACATTCCGCTCCGCCGCTCTGGATTGGGATGCGCGAACCGGTACCGGTCGCGAACGGCTGAATTTGGTGCGCCAGCTATTGGAGATACGCCGGCGCCATATCGTGCCGCGCCTTGCGGGTGCGCGTTTCGGTGAAGCTGACGCCGCCGGCAATGGACTACTTCGCGCGAACTGGCATCTGGGCGACGGTGCGAGGCTTTTGCTCACCGCCAATCTGTCCGACCACGCGATTGCAATGCCGCCGAATGAAGCAGCTGGTACGCCGATCTGGGGCGAGGCTCGCGGCGCGATCAAGCCGTGGGCGGCGCTCTTGCGTTTGGAAACGCGCTGATGGCGCCCGCCATTCCCATTGCGACCTACCGTTTGCAGCTCACTGCGGAATTCGACTTTGACGCAGCCGCTGCCGTCATTCCCTATCTGAAGGCGCTCGGGATCAGCCATGTCTATGCGTCGCCGCTTACAAAGGCGCGGAAAGGTTCGAGCCACGGCTATGACGTGGTCAACCACACCCTGATCAACCCGGAGCTCGGCGGCGACGAAGGGTTTGAGCGGCTGAGCGCCGCGCTCAAAGCTCACGATCTCGGCCTGATCCTCGACTTCGTGCCCAATCATGTCGGTGTGTTTTTCGACGACAACCCGTGGTGGCTCGACGTGCTGGAATGGGGCGAGGCCTCGCCGCACGCAGTTTCCTTCGACATCGATTGGGACCAATTGGCGTATCGCACGCGCGGCGGTGTGCTGCTGCCGATCATCGGTTCGTCCTATGGCAACTCGCTGGAGAATGGCGAGATCGAGCTGCGCTACGACGCCGGTGAAGGCAGCTTCTCGGCCTGGTATTTCGAGCACCGCCTGCCGATCGCGCCGGTACGCTACGGTGAAATCCTGCATATGATCGTCAAGGAAGCGGGCGTCGAAGAAAGCCGCGCCGGACAACACATTCTCGGCCTCGCCTCGCGCTACCATGGCCTGCGGCACCCCAACCGCAAGGAGGCGCCTGCCTTCAAGGCGGAGTTAAAAGACATCGAAGGCAGCCAGGCCGTTATCGAGCGCGGGCTCGCCGCCTATCGCGCCGGACCGGATCGCCCAGCGCAGACGCTTGCGCTCCACCATCTGCTCGAACGCCAGCACTACAAGCTCGGGCACTGGCGGCTTGCCTCCAGCGACATCAACTATCGCCGCTTCTTCGACGTCAATTCGCTCGCCGGCTTGCGCGTGGAAGACGCCGCCACATTCAATGCCGCCCATCGCCTGGTCAAGCGGTTGATCGAGGAAGGCAAGCTTCAAGGGCTTAGGCTCGATCACATCGACGGCCTGAGCGATCCCGTGCAGTATTTCCAGCGCTTGAGCCGCCTGATCCGGCAGGGTAGCGGAAAGCCCGCCCGGTCGTTCTATGTCGTAGTGGAAAAAATTCTCGGCGAGCACGAAGACTTGCGTCCGTTCGCCGGCGTCGAAGGCACGACCGGCTATGAGACGCTCAACGTCATCACCCGAACTCTCGCCAACCAGACCGGGCTGGACGCGCTGGACGAAACCTGGCGGCAGATCAGCAACCTGCCGCCGGCGCTGACCCCCGTGCTCAAGGCTGCCAAGCGGCTCGTGCTGGAAACGCTGCTGACCAGCGAGTTCACGGTTCTGGTGCGTCTGCTTGGACGCATTGCGGCCGGCCATTATTCGACGCGCGATTTTTCAGCAGACAGTCTGCGCCAGGCGTTTGAGCTTTACGTTCTGAACTTTCCGATCTACCGCACTTACCTGACCGCTGCCGGCGCATCCGCCGACGACCGCGCGCTGATCTCGGAGACGATCGAAAAGGCGCGCGCCGAGTGGTACGCGGCCGACGAAGGCATTTTCGATTTTCTGCGCGACGCGCTGACGATGGACCTCGCCAAGCCGGGCGGCGCGCTGCACAGCCCGCCGCGGGTAAGGCGGTTTGCGTTGAAGGTGCAGCAATTCACCGGGCCACTGATGGCGAAGTCGCTGGAGGACACGACCTTCTACCGAACCCATCGCCTGCTCGCGCTGAACGAAGTCGGCGGCGAGCCTTCCGCCTCGGCGATATCGCCGGCCGGCTTTCATCACCTGATGAAAATCCGCGCTCACGACTGGCCGCACGCCATGACCACGACCGCGACGCACGACACCAAACGCAGCGAGGACGCCCGAGCGCGTCTGGTCGCGCTCAGCGAACTGCCGGGCGAATGGACCGCCGCGGTCGCCCGCTGGAAAGTGCAGAACGCACCGCATATCGTCACCGACGGCAATCTGCGCGCGCCTTCGACGGCGTTCGAATACATGCTGTACCAGACCCTGCTCGGCATCTGGCCGCTTGCAACGCCCGACCAATCCCTGACCGATCGCCTGCAGGCTTACGCCGTCAAAGCGGCGCGCGAGGCCAAGCAGGAAACGAGCTGGCTCAACCCCCATGAGGCTTACGAGAGTGCCGTCTGCAGCTTCATCGAGCGGATTCTGAATCGATCGGCTTCGGCGGAATTTCTGCAGTCCATGGACGGCTTCGCCCGGCGGCTGGCGCTGCTGGGCGCGCTGAACTCGCTGAGCCAGACCACGCTGAAGGCGATGATGCCGGGTGTACCTGATTTTTATCAGGGCACGGAGTTCTGGGACTTGTCGATGGTCGACCCCGACAACCGCCGGCCGGTCGATTTTGTCGAACGCGCCCGTGTCCTCGCCGCGGTGGAGCGGCCGGATTGGCCGGCACTCTCGCGCGAATGGCCTGACGGCGACATCAAGCTCGCCTGGACACGACATCTTCTTAAGGTCCGCAACGAACGTCCGGACGTCTTCGCGGACGGCGAATTCGAGGCGCTCGAGGTCAGCGGCGTCAATCGCGATCACGTTGTCGCCTTTGCGCGCCGCCGCGGCCGCCATGCCGTGATCGTAGCGGCGGCACGATGGCTCGCGCCTCTGACCGAGCAAGGCCGTCGATGGCCGCACGGCGAGGCCTTCGAAGGCGAACTCCACATCGATGGTTATTCACTCGAAGGCAAGAGAAGCTCTGACAAGGCGCGCATCCCCCTGTCCGTCTTGTTCAAGGACCTTCCGGCAGCTGCGCTCAAAGCGTCCACGGGCGGCGCCCCGAAACCGGCCGCGAAACGAATGAAACAGTTCGCGTAAGCGGACGTCTTTCGTTGCAAACGAGGGAACGCTGCACCGCGAAAGCGCGGAACTTTCGTGACTCCTGTTTGTTGGCTGCCAGCCATGTGGCAATCGGCTGGAGGAAATTCGATGTCCATCGGAACAATCATTCTGATTATTTTGATCATCGCCCTGCTTGGCGGCTTTAGCGGTATCGGCGGCGGCCCTTTCTATGGCACCGGCTATTATGGCGGTGGCGGGCTCGGGGTCATCATCGTCATCTTGCTCATACTCCTGCTGCTTGGGCGACTTTGATGCGAGCAGCCGCGATTACAGCTTGCTCGCCAACTTCTTCATCGCACCCTTGATCGGGGATGCCGCATCGTCGTAGCCGTCCCACGCCTTGCTCTTCGAGAGCAAGGCCGGGACGGTGCGAACCGTGTAGCGCTTCGGATCGAGATCGCCGCGTACCTGCGCCCAGGTCAGCGGCATCGAGACGGTCGCCCCGTCGCGCGCGCGTGGTGAAAGCACCGCCACCGCGGTCGACATCCGATCGTTGCGCAGGTAATCGAGGAAGATCTTTCCCTCGCGCTTCGTCTTCGACATATTGAGCAGATACTGGTCGGGATTGTCGTTGGCCATCCACTGGCAGACGCCTTGCGCAAAGGCTTTAGCCTGCTTCCAGGCCACCTTTTCTTTCGCGCCGGACTTAAGCGGCGTCACGACGTGCAACCCCTTGCCGCCGGTCGTCTTGCAGAAGCTTCCGAGGCCGAGCGCCTGAAGACGTTGCCGCATTTCCCTGGCGGCTTCGATGACGTCCGCAAAATCGACATTCGGCGCCGGGTCGAGATCGAACACGAGGCGTCCTGGCGTGTCGATCGCATCTGGCGCGCAATTCCAGGGATGCAATTCGAGCCCGCCGGATTGGGCCACCGCCGCCAGGCCTTCGATTCGGTCGATCTGCAAATAGGGCTTGCGATCGCCGGAGACCTTGACGAGCGTGAGCAGGTCCGACGTGCTCGGCATCGCGTGCCGTTGAAAGAACGTCTCGCCATGGATCCCGTCGGGCGCGCGGACGACCGAACACGGCCGGCCCTTCAGGTGGGGCATCATCCAATCGCCGACGGCTTCGAAATAATGTGCGAGGTCGAGCTTGGTCACCGGTTCGCTGTCGCCGGCATCCGGCCAGAGCTCCTTATCGGGCTTGGAGATCGAAACGCCCATCACCTCGGCGGATTTGCTGGCAGACTTCGGCGAGGGCCTGATCACATTCACCATGGCGGGTTTCTCCGCGACCACTTCGCGCGCCGGCTTGTCCTGGCGCAAGCCCTTGAACGCCGCCTGCCGGATATTGCCGCCGTCGGTAAAGCCGGCGAATTCGATTTCGGCGACCAGCTCCGGTTTCAGCCAGTGGATGTCGCGGGTCTTGCGCGGCGCGTCCTTGCCGCCGAACGGACTTTTTTCGACCTCGGCTTTCTTGAGGGCGGGCATGATGCGCTGGACGGTGTCCTGCCCGAAACCGGTGCCGACCATCCCGACAAAAGCCAGATGACCATCGCGATGCACGCCCGCCATCAGCGAGCGGAATTTGCCATTGGTCGTCTTCCATCCGCCGAGCACGACTTCCTGGCCGGCGCGGCATTTGGTCTTGGTCCAGCTGTCGGAGCGCCCCGAGCGATAGGGCGCACTCAGCTTCTTGGAGATAATGCCTTCCAGCGACAGCTTCTTGGCGGATTCGAGGACGTCAGCGCCATCGGCTTCGAAATGCTCGACATAGCGGATCGATTGGGCAGCTTTGCTCGGCAGCACCCCGAGCAACCGCTTCAGCCGCGCCTTGCGCTCGACAAGCGGCAGGCGGCGAAGATCCTCGCCCTCGGCAAACAAGAGATCGAATGCGTAGAAGATCAGGCGCTCGGTCTTGCCTTCCGAAATCGCGGCCTGCAGCGCCGAGAAATTCGGCGCACCTTCATGGTCGAGCGCAACGATCTCGCCATCGACGATCGCGTCGGGCAGTGCGGCGCCCGCTTTCGCGATTGCCTTGAACTTGTCGGTCCAGTCCAGGCCCTTGCGCGTTCTCAAGACAGCGCTGCCGTCCTCGACGCGGATCTGCACACGATAGCCGTCGAATTTGATCTCGTGACCCCAGCCGGACCCGCTCGGTGGCGCTTCGACGGGCGTGCACAATTCGAACGCGACGAATTCCGGCATCGCGTCCACCTTCGTCGCTTTGACTGATGTCGCCGACTTTTTGCTCTGCTTGTTCTGCTTGTTCTGCGCGCGCGTCTCGGCCGCTTCACCCCGGTTCGAGTGCCAGACCGCATCGGCCGTGCCGCGGCCCCCCCGCGCGGTCATGAAGGGCTTCGGCGCCTTGCCCTTGCCGGCGGCGATCTGGTCCATGCTGCGCCCCGAGGCAACGGAGCGATCGTCCTCGAGGAGGTCGTTGCCTTCTCCTTCACGGGCATATTCGTCGCGGTGCTTGATCAGCAGCCAGTTGGTGCGCTTGCCGTCGTTGCGATCGTGCCGCATCCGCACCAGCACCCAACTCCCGCGCAGCTTGTCGCCATACAGGGTGAATTTCAGATCGCCCTTCCTGAATCCCTTTTCGGGATCGTCTGAGTCCCAAGTGCCACGATCCCAAAGCTGGACCGTCCCGCCGCCATACTGGCCTTTGGGAATGGTGCCCTCGAAATCGCCGTAGTCGAGCGGGTGGTCCTCAACCTCGACCGCAAGGCGCTTGTCATGCGGATCGAGCGAGGGGCCGCGGGTCACCGCCCACGACTTGAAGACCCCGTCGAATTCGAGCCTGAAATCGTAGTGCAGCCGCGTCGCATCGTGCTTCTGAACCACGAAGCGCCGCCCATCGGACGGCGCTACGGTAACGTCGCCGCCCGGCTCCGTTGTCTTTTCGAAATCCCGTTTCTTCCGGTAGGTGGCAAGGCTCTTCGGGGGCAAGGGGCGATCTCAAAAAGGGCCGGGCTGGAATGCACGAAAGAAGAAGCATTGTAATGCCCCCTCCCGGCAGATGGAAAGACGGCAAACGTCGCACCAGGGCCGATGCCGATTTGTGACGGCTGGTTTACTAGTGGAGTGGATTTGACATTCGCTCCCTGCCCGGCATCGAATTCGTCAGCGAATGTCAAATCCAGAACTCCACTAGAGACCGATATTTGCTAGTGGTCCTTCGATTCCAACATTTGCGAAGGTGCCTGCCGAGACGGGACGCAAATGTTGGAATCGGACCACTAGCTGGACTTGCGCTTGGCTTTCCTGCCGGTCTTGCGGCTTGAGGCCTTCTTCGGCACCTTGCGTCCGGCGGCGCGCGCTTCGGAGAGACCGATCGCGATGGCCTGCTTGCGGCTCTTGACCTTGCGCCCCGAACGGCCGCTCTTCAATGTGCCCGCCTTGCGCTTCTTCATCACGCGTTCGACCGAGCTTGAGGCTTTCTTCGAATATTTCCGTGCCTTGCGTGCCATTACTTTTTTCTCCCGCTGGAACGAATTCAATCGCCTGCTGCACCGATCCCAATCGTCGGCCAGCGCGAAGGTTCCAGCTTGCCTCTTGCACAGGCGTGCGTATTCCCGTGGCGTAATGCGCCCGGGCTTTTCAAGTCGACGTCCCTCGCGAGATCGAAGGGCGCAGGGAATGCCGGATGCCTGACGCACCCGCGGCCTTGTGTGCAAGGTTAGAAAGCACACAAGTTAGTCACCACAGGTTCGCCGAAACAATCCGGCATTCCCTGCGCGATGGTTTTAACGGCTTATTCCGAGCTCTCTCTGGTGATCGGGCTTTCTTGTCACCATCCCCGCGCAATGCAAAGCATTGTCGCGAGTTGACGCCAGCGTCGAGGCGCCAAGACCACACGACTTCGCCGTCCACGGCCTCGCCACTCGTCAGCTGGCGATACCTTGTCCACCGCATCCCGCACTCCACGTTCGTGACGATCGCGATACGCCCCTCCTGATTGAGGCGGGATGGCGCGGGCTTGTAGAGATGATTTGCCCGACGGGTGAAACGAAATATTTTTTCGCGGGGGACTGGACACTAGAATCGACGTTGATCGGACTGTCCAATTTCGATTTTTGGCGCAACCGGATTTCTCGCGGTTTCTCTCGTGTCCCGGACGCGGCGCGGCATGACATGACGCGACGCAGATCCGGGACCCAAGCAAAGGCTGGTCTCAGTTCAGGATAATGGACCCCGGACCACTTGTGCGGTGGATTTGACATTCGACCAGGCGCCGCGAAATCGTCGACCACACCCATGTCATCCACGAACCATGCAAGCTGCCGGTCGTCATCAGCGCGGAGGAAGCGGCGCGGCCAATGATGCCGCCGGGGCTGAAATACAAGGCGGCGCTAAGCGTAACGGGCACGTCCTGCAGCGGGTACGTTCAAGTGTATTCGCCGAGATTGCAGCCGAACGCATCGGGTTTCTGCATCAGGCCCTCGCCAGGCACGATCGCGACGACACCGTAAGAATCATGCTTGTTCTTCATGTCCTTTTCTATCCTGCCCTTGACGATGATGACGGGACGGACGCACTGGTGATCTTCCGGGCGGTAGTGGACATCGCCGACCAGCGAAGGGATGGTTTCGCCTTTCTCGTAAGCCCGGATGATATCGGGCGGATAGAAGCTGCCGGCCTGCTCGACCATGCGAGCCCAATGCGCGAAGCTGATATAGGCGTTCGCGGCACCCCACTCCGGCTTGTATCCGTACTTCCTGTCGAAAGCGTCGTTGAACAATTTGGCGAGCGGGTATTTGTCCTCGATCGTCCACCAGTAGTCGGTGGCCGCGAAGACGTCCTGCATCAGGCCGCCGCTGTCGCGAGCGATGAACGGACTCAGGGCGGGGAAGACAAGCTTCATCTTGTCCAGAACGCCGAACTGCTTGGCCTGTTGAGTCGAGAGTACTGCGTCATGCCCCCAGTTGACATTGATCAGGACGTCCGCGCCGGAGTGGACAACGTTCAGCAGATATGACGAGTAGTCGGGCGCGCCGAGCGGCGCGACCTGATCGGTCGCGGTGGTCCATCCGGAGGTCGCAAGATAGTCCTGCATCGATTTCGTGACGGTATGCCCATAGTTGTAGTCCGGCGTCAGGTAGGCCGCCCTTTTGTTCTTGCCGAAGCTCGCCACCATGATCGGGCCGATCGCGGCCGCCGCGGTCTGGCCGTAGAAACACTGGCGGAAGCCGTAGCGGACACAATCCTTGCCGGTGGTGTCGTTGGAGGCGGAGATGCCGGTGACATAGAGTACCTTTTCGCGCTGCGCGAGCTTGTTCAGCGCCACCGCGACTGCGCTTGAGGTCGAGCCCGTCATCAGCACCGCCTTGTTCTCGGTGATGAAGCGTTGCTGGGCTTGCACCGCCTCGTTGGGCCTTGCAGCGGAATCGGCGACTCCGATTTTCAGTTGCTTGCCAAGTACGCCCTTGCTGGTCTTCGGCGATATTTTCTTAATGAGGTCATTGCCGCTATTGATGTGTTCGACCGCGAGCTCCCAGCCCTTGAGCTCGTCTTCGCCCTGTTCGGCATAGGTGCCAGTGCGCGGCACAGCGATACCGATGAACACCGACGAGCCTGATGAGCCGGCGGGATAAGTGCCAAGTGCGCGATGATCTTGGGCGAGCGCGATCGGCATTACCGCTGGAAGCATCGCCCCGCCGGCCAGTCCTGCCGCGGTATGCAGGAGCCCGCGACGGGAAATCAGGAAACGGAAATTATCATTCTTGTTCCTCATCATCAAAACCCTCCCGAAGTTGCGCATCATTTGTCTTGTTGCGCCGACGCGGGTTCACACCTATCGCCTCGCCGCGACGAGCAGACGTGTTGGTCGCTCTGACATAAGCAAGCAAAGGGCCGGAAGCAGTTATAGCAAGAAACCGTCTCGGCCGGGAGGACGGCAAGCCGGTCGCCTGGACAATTGCTCTTCGCGATGTGACGTCGAGCCGGTGAACGCGCGCGCTCGTCTTCCGCCAATGCTATCAGTCAAGCTGACTGACCTATTTGCCAAGATTCGGCGTCGCGTCTCGTTCGGTGCAAGCGCTGCGGCGCTTGAGTCCGCTATTAAGGGCGCCAAACGCAGAGGTTGGCTGATTTCGCGAAAGCTGGCCCGCGTTTAGTTAAAAGAACTGATCTTGAGATCGATCGTGGAGATGCTGAAAGGTTGCGCTCAAGAGACAACGGCGGGGGGACTAGCGTGTCAGGCCTCTTTCGTACGCAAGAAGGTGTTCAGTCAGTCCTTCAGGATTCGATAGGGCCACGAGATGACCGCCGGGAATTTCCTCTACCTCCTTTCCAAGCCTTTCACGCGCGACACGCTGTTGAAATTCGACCGGAAAAAAGCGGTCGTCTCTTCCCGCGAGAACATGGATAGGGATGTCAGGCCAGCGCGTGAAGCGGCAGGGTTCGCTGAACACGATCTCGGCTTCTTCACGGGGTCGTTGCGGACCGGCACGCAGTACGTCCTGCGACACGTCATGCAGAAAGTAGGTTCCCAGGTCGAATTCCGTCGGATAGCCGCGGCGCGTAGCAGCTTGTTCCCGCGCTTCGATCGCGCTTGTTGCGCCCCACCATTGACCAGCAGTCTCGTCGGGCTTTGGGATCATCGCGTTGACGAAAACGACCATCCGCACGGGGGCACGCCCGCAAACAAGCGGTGCCGTGAAGCCGCCTAACGACTGAGCGACCAGAATCACGCGACTTCGTCCCGCCATCCTTCGAACGACGATGTCCGCGTACGCCGTGAGACCCGCTTGCGTGTCGTCGCCAGGCAGATCGACCGCGAAAGATTGGTGTCCTGCCGCGTCAATAAGCGGAACGACGCGGTGCCAATACCAAGCCATGCCGCCAGCTCCGGGAACAAAGACGAATGATGCCATTGATTTCTTCTCCGTCGTTGTCGAATTATTTGCTCAACGAAGCTTGGCCTGCTTGATAATGATTGATGTGGGGACCCGCCTGCTTGTCGGCTCCGGGTCAAGAAGCGGCGTCGGAAATTTAACCACGCTCCTCCGCTTAACCCCAAAGCAGACATCTCGCGACCGATGATGACGTCGGATGAGTCCGCTATTGCGGCAACCTAATCCTGCGCCTTCAGCCGATAGCCGATGCCGGTCTCGGTCAGCACGAATTGCGGACGCTCCGGATCGGTCTCGATCTTCTGACGGAGCTGGCGCACGTAGACGCGCAGATATTGCGCGTCCGTCATTTCGTCCCAGAGTTCCTTCAGCAGAAACCGGTGGGTGAGGACCTTGCCGGCATGCTGCACCAGCACGCGCAAGAGGTCATACTCCTTCGGCGACAGCTTGACCTCGCGATCTCCGACCTTGACGATGCGGCGAACGAGATCGACCGAAAGATCGCCGGCGCGAAATACCGGGCGCTCGCCGTGGACCTGCAACTGATGCCGGAGCGCGGCGCGCATTCGCGCCAATAATTCATCCATGCCGAACGGCTTGGTCAGGTAATCGTCGGCGCCAAGATCGAGCGCCTGAACCTTGCCGGCCTCGTCGCCACGGCTCGACAGCACCACGATCGGAACGCCGTCGTTGCGGCCGCGGATCATCCGCAACAGCTCGTGCCCCCGTATGTCGGGCAGCCCGAGATCGAGAATGATCAGAGCCGGGTCATGGCCAAGCAATTCCAGTCCGGTCTTGCCGTTCGGCGCCTCCAGGATTTCGTAGCCCTGCGTGCTCAGCCCCATCCGCAGCAATTTGCGGATCGGCGGCTCGTCGTCGATGACAAGGACCTTGATCGGGTTTGCGCTCATGCGGCGGTATCCAGTGCGTTTGAAGCAGAGGGCGCAACAGGCAGGCGAATGGTCAGCACCGCCCCGCTGCGGTCGGAACGATTATTTGCAGAAATCGTGCCGCCCATCGCCTCGACGAAGCCGCGGGCAATCGCAAGCCCAAGTCCCGTGCCGGGGCGGACGTGATCGCCCTTCTGGGCGCGGTAGAACTTGTCGAACACGCTTTCCAGTTCGGAATGCGGAATGCCCTCGCCTTCGTCGAGAATCTGAAGCGTGACGAAATCCCTGTCCCGCCAGCCCCGGATCGATACCGTCGTTTCCGCCGGGGCATATTTGGCGGCGTTATCCAACAGGTTGAACAGCGCCTGTTCGAACAACACAGCGTCAAGTTCGAGCATCGGCAAATCGGCCTCGAGCTCCAGCGATATCCTGTGGTGGACGAGGATCTTTCCGGCGCGGCGCAGCGCGCTGCCGACAATCTCGCCGACATCGTGCCGCGCGGTGTTCGGCTTGATCGCACCTGATTCCAGCTTGGTCATGTCGAGCAGGTTGGCGATGAAACGATTGAGCCGTTCGGACTCGTCGATGACAGTCGCCAGAAGATCGCGCTTCTCGGCGTCCGTCAGCCCGCCGGCGAGATCGCGCATGGTGGAGGCGGCTCCCAGCACCGAGGCCAGCGGCGTCTTGAGATCGTGCGAGATCGACGTGAGCAACGCCGAACGCAGGCGATCGGATTCCACCGTGCGCTTGACGCGGTCCATGTCCTCCACCAGCAGCACGCGTTCGATCGCGAGCGCGCCCTGGTCAACCAGCGCGTCGAGCAGGCGGCGCTGGTCGGGGGTCAGAAGCGGACCGCTCTTGTCGTCATCGATGCCGATGACGCCGATCAGCCCGCGTCCGGTTCGCATCGGCAAAAACAGGCGCCTGGCGCCCGGCAGCGTATCGGACCCACGTCCCGCCGCGCGGTCGTTGCCCCAGGCCCAGTTGGCCGCGGCAAGATCGACCTTGTCGAGGCGATCTTCCGGCGGATAGCCCGCTTTCACGGTCAACACACCGTTCTCCGGCAAGAGCAACACCACGCGAACCTTCAGCATCAATGCGGTCTGGTAGGCGGACGCCCACAGCACGTCGTCGAGAGTGCCGGTTCCTGCCAATTTGCGGCTGAAGGCGTAGAGCTGCTCGGTGGT
>NZ_DAHUXJ010000055.1 GCF_027307225.1 Bradyrhizobium sp.
TCAGCAGGCCATGAAAAACGATATTCTGATGCTGCACGGCGTTGATCCTCTTCCTGTCCAGATGATTCGCAACCAACTGAACCCAAGCAGAATCAATGCCGTGCACTTTCTCAAGCAGAAATCGTGCCGGACGGTCGTGGGTCAAGCCCGGCCATGACGAAAGAGAGTGCGGCGACACCTAACCCTTCCGCTCGTACAGCACCGGCACGGCGGAATCGACCATCACCTCGACGAGGCTCGTCCCGTTGTAAGAGAGCGCGCGCTTCAGCGCGCCCGCCAGTTCCGACGACTTCGTCACGCGCATGGCGTCGCAGCCCATGCCTTCGGCGATCTTCACAAAATCGAGGCCGGGCATGTCGAGGCCGGGCACGTCGCGCACCTGCATCACCTGGCTGAACGCGCGCATCGCGCCGTAGCCCTGGTTGTTGATGACGATCACCGTCAGCGGCAGCCTGCGCTGCGCCGCTGTCCACAGCGCCTGGATCGAGTACATCGCCGACCCATCCCCGACGAGGCAGACGGTGCGGACGTTCGGTCGGCCGAACGCAATGCCGACGGCGGCCGGCAGGCTGTGGCCCAACCCGCCACTTGCCATGGTGTAAAAACTGTCCGCGCCCGCCATCGGCATGAAATTCTGCATCGCCGGACGGTGCGAAGGCGCTTCTTCCACCAGCACGGCGTCGCCGGGCATCGCCAAGCCAAGGCTATGCAGAAGGAATGCCGCGGGGATGGGGTCAGCAGCAGCGGGCGCGGTCGGCAACACACGCCCTTTCGGCACCGCGCGCTTCGTTTCGCCCGTCATCTCGATCAGAGCGGCCAGCGCGGGTTTCATGGTGGCGATGATGCTGGTGCCGACCGGCGTCACGGCGGCGGCTTCGGCATCGTCGGTGATCTGGAACAGGGTTGTCGCGCCGTCGAAGATCGCGGCATGGCCTTCGACATGAAAAGTGAAGACCGGCGCGCCGATCACGACAACGAGATCATGCGGGCGTAAGGCTTCCGAGAGCTGACCGGGGGAAGCATGCAGGAAACCCGCAAATTGCCGATGGCGTTCCGGGAAACTGCACCGCGCCGAGAATGGACTGACCCAGACCGACGCGCGGGTCTTCTCCGCGAGCCGCACCATCAGATCGACAGCCTGCGCGCGATCGACCGCTGGGCCGACGACAAACGCGGGCCGTTCACTCGTCGCCAGTGCGTTGGCCAACCCCTTGATGGCGTCGGGATCGGGGCTGAGTTCCCGGGTCACGTCGCGCGCCTCGATTGCTTGTGCGGGCTTCGTCCAGTCGTCGATCGGCACCGAGACGAAGGTCGGTCCACAGGGCGGCTGCATCGCGACGTAATAGGCACGCGCGATCGCGACTGGCACGTCTTCGGCGCGCGCCGGCTCGACCGAGAATTTCACGTAGGGCCGCGGGAATTCCGACGCCCGCTCGGCAAACAGAAACGGCTGCCAGGGAAGGATCGAGCGCGCCTGCTGGCCCGCGGTGATCACGAGCGGGGTCTGGTTGCGATGTGCGGTAAAGATGTTGCCGAGCGCGTTGCCGACGCCGGCCGCCGAATGCAGATTGACGAAGCCGGCGTTGCGGGTCGCCTGCGCATAACCATCAGCCATGCCGATGACGGAGGCTTCCTGCAAGGCCAGCACGTAGTCGATGTCGTCGGGCCAGTCGCTGAGGAATGGCAATTCGGTCGAGCCGGGATTGCCGAACACGTGTCTGATGCCGAACGCTCGGAGCAGGTCGAAGGTCGCCTGCTTGACGGTGAGGGGGGCGTTCGAGGTTTTGGTTGGCTTGCGGGGCAAGGCTAATGCTCCGCCTGTGCGTCATGGCCGGGCTTGACCCGGCCATCCAAGTCTTTCTTGTCGAGCGAACGGTAAGACGTGGATGCCCGGCACAAGGCCGGGCATGACGAAGAGGGCCGTTGCTGCAGGGGCCTCACCACGTCGCGGTGCCCTTCATGGTGGGCTGGCCTTGCGTGTTCGCGGTCCAGGTTTCCAGGCCGGCGTCCACTTCGCTCGCGTTGACCGAGAACTCCGAGCCCTCGAACAGCGGCTGCAGGCCGCGATAGGCGAATTTCTTCGGCACGCGCCCATGCACCTTCGCGGCGAATTCGATCTGCAGCGCCGCCTGCATCGGTCCGTGGAAGATCAGGCCGGGATAGCCCTCGACTTTGGTCACGTAGTCGCGGTCGTAGTGGATGCGATGTCCGTTGAAGGTCAGCGCCGAGTAACGGAACAGCAGTACGGGATCGGCGAAGTGCGTCTCGCGGTGTTTTGCCGCCGGCGCTGCTCCGGCAGGTTTCGCGGGACCAGGGGATCCGGTCGTGACATCGCGATAGACAATGTCATGCCGCTCGCGGATGGCGACCCCGCGCGGCGTGGTCAGTTCGTGATCCACCGAAACGAAACACAGCTGACCGGTCGAGCCGCTCTTCAAATTGACGTCCTTGATGCGCGAGACACGCTTCACCTCGTCACCGACGCGCAAGGTATCGAAGAATTCGAGTTCGCCGCCCGCCCACATCCGCCGCGGCAGCGGCACCGGCGGCAGGAAGCCTCCGCGTGAGGGGTGGCCATCGGGGCCGAGTTCGGAAGCCGGCACCACTGCCGGCGCCAGGCACCAGTGCACGGTGAAGGGCGCTGTGTCGCCGGTCTTGGGTTCGCCAACGGGAAGAAACAGCGTCGCGCGCAGGCTCTTCACCAGCTGCGCGGTGACGATGTCAGAGGCTTCGGTGCTGCGGCCGATCCATTGCCGCAAATGATCGAGGTCGGGCTTTTCGGTCATGACACCTTCCGCGCGGAATCTTTTCCTTGCGACGCCGGCTGCTCGCCAACTGCTGGCACTGGCCCGTATTGGCGCGGCTCGCCGACGAAGATCGCGGCCGGCGCCGGATAGCTCACGACGCCCTTTGGCGTCGCCACCTCGATCCGCCGCAGATGCGGATGCTGCGCCAGATCGTCCATGGTGTTGACCTCGGCGAAGGCGATGTCGGCATCGGCCAGGCGCTTGAGAAGCTCGTCGCGCGTCACCGAACCAAAACTGTCGCCGACGATGCCGTCGGTCAGCGGGCGGTTCTTGACGCGCTCGACCATGTTGGAAAGGCGCGGATCGTTCGGTAGCTCCGGTTGCCCGAGCACCTCGGCGCAGAGCTTTTTCCACTCGCGCTCGCTCTGGATCGAGATCAGGATGTCCTTGCCGTCGCTGGAGCGGAACACGCCATAGGGCGCGATCGAGGGATGGGCGAGGCCGATGCGCTTGGGCGGCTGGCCGGCTTCCGAATTGATCAGCGGCACGCTCATCCAGTCCGCCATCACATCGAACATCGAGATGCGGATATCGGCGCCCTTGCCGGTGCGCGAGCGCGCGATCAGCGCCTCCAGGATCGAGGCATGCGCGGTGGCGCCGGTCGCGATATCGACAATCGAAAGCCCTACCCGCGAGGGGCCTTCCGGACCGCCCGTGATCGAGGCGAGCCCGCTTTCGGCCTGGATCAGGAGATCATAGGCCTTGCGGTGTGCGTAGGGCCCTTCATCGCCATAGCCTGATATGGTGCAGCAGACGAGACGCGGATAATCCTTTTTCAGCCGGTCGAGCGAGAAGCCGAGCTTGTCCATCGAGCCGGGCTTGAGATTCTGCAACAGCACGTCGGCGCCTGATATCAGCCGCTCCAGTTCGGCGCGGCCCTCGTTGGTCGCGAGGTCGACGATCGCCGAATCCTTGCCGCGGTTGAGCCAGACGAAATAGCTGCTCTGGCCCTTGGCGGCGGCATCATAGCCGCGGGCGAAATCGCCCTCCGGCCGTTCCACCTTGATGACATGGGCGCCGGCATCCGCGAGCCGCGACGAGCAGAATGGCGCGGCAACCGCCTGTTCGACGGCGACGACGGTGATCCCCTCAAGCGGCAGCATGGCTCAAAGCCCTCAGTAGGAACGCGGCATGCCGAGCACATGCTCGGCGATGAAAGACAGAACGAGGTTGGTCGAGATCGGCGCCACTTGATAGAGCCGCGTCTCGCGGAACTTGCGCTCGACGTCATATTCCTCGGCGAAGCCAAAGCCGCCATGGGTCTGCACGCAGGCATTCGCCGCTTCCCAGGAGGCATCCGCCGCCAGCATCTTGGCCATGTTGGCCTCAGTGCCGCAGTCGAGCCCGGCTTCGTATTTGCGGGTCGCTTCCTTCACCATCAATTCGGCGGCGCGCATCGCGGCGTAGGCTTTGGCGATGGGAAACTGAATTCCCTGGTTCTGGCCGATTGGGCGGCCGAACACCGCGCGATCCCTGGCGTAGGTCGAGGCCTTCTCGATGAACCACTTGGCGTCGCCGATGCATTCGGATGCAATCAAAATACGCTCGGTATTCATGCCGGAGAGGATGTAGCGGAATCCCTTGCCTTCCTCGCCGATCAGGTTTTCCGCCGGCACTTTCATGTCGGTGAAGAACACTTCGGTCGTGGAGTGGTTCATCATGGTGCGGATCGGGCGGATCGACAGCCCGGCCTTCTTGGCCTCCCGCATGTCGACGATGAACACTGAAAGCCCGTCAGTGCGCTTTTTCGCCTGCTCCTTCGGCGTGGTGCGCGCGAGCAGGATCATCAGGTCGGAATATTCGGCGCGGCTGGTCCAGATCTTCTGGCCGTTGACGACATAACTGTCGTTGCCCTCGCGCCGGGCAAAGGTCTTCAGCGAGGACGTGTCGGTGCCGCTGGAAGGTTCGGTGACGCCGAAGGCCTGCAAGCGCAATTCGCCGGTCGCGACCTTCGGCAGCCATTTTGCCTTCTGCGCCTCGCTGCCGTGCCGCAGCACGGTGCCCATGGTGTACATCTGGGCGTGGCACGCGCCGGCATTGCAGCCGTTCTTGTGAATCTCTTCCAGGATCGCGGTCGCGGCCGAGAGCTTCAGGCCTGCGCCGCCAAATTCCTCCGGGATCAGCACCGAGAGATAGCCGGACTCGGTGAGGGCGTCGACGAAAGCCTTCGGGTAGGCCATTTCGCGGTCGAGCTTGCGCCAGTATTCGCCTGGAAATTGCGCGCAGAGCTTGGCTACGGCGTCGCGGATGTCGGTATGGTCGTCGTGGTCGTCTAAAGATGACATCGGAACTCGGTCTGTAAGTCGACGGGCGTGACCGCATGAGGGCGCGCGAATGCTTCTGGTACCATTGTTTTTGCCGAAGATGTCGGCCATGGCAACCCCGATTGCAGCAGACCGGATCGTCTGCATACCCGTCTTCGGTAGGGACGACGTAAACTATACCCGGGATAATCCCTCCCCCGCGAGCGCAAGCGAGCAGTGGGGAGGGTCGATCGGCGTTAGCCGATCGGGGTGGGGGCATTTAGCGCGAGCGCTATTCTTTCCATCACGCCGCTTAAGTTTTGATCGACGTCTGAATTCCAGAATCGCAGAACGCGGAAGTCCTGGGATCGAAGAAACCTGTCGCGCTCGCTATCTGACCGAGTGCCCGCCTGCATCGCGTGCTGGCCTCCATCGACTTCGATCACAATCCGCGCTCTTAATGAGGCAAAATCGACGATATAGCGTCCGATTGGCGCCTGCCTCCGAAAATGAAAGCCAAGCGGTTTGAGTTCACGCAGTTTGACCCACAATTTCACTTCTTGCGGCGTGAGCCGTTTACGAAGTGCGCGAGCATTCTCATTTGGTAAGGGCTATCTCCATGGTAAATACCCCACCCGCCCGGCGCTCTGCGCCGGCCACCCTCCCCACGCGTTCCGCGGGGGAGGGATCAAGAGGGCGTGCGAAAAGCCGGGCACCTTTTGGATGTCGCCGGCCTCAATCGCTGCAAGCCCGCGCGATTTTCAATATTGTAGAGGCCCTCGATCAAATGGTCTAGGCAGGTATGCGCACCGGCAGGTACTCGATGCCGCGCACGAAGCTGGAATAGACCCGCTTCGGTTCGCCGACCACCTCGATCCGCTCGAAGCGCTTGAGGATTTCCTGCCAGACGATCTTCAGTTGCAGCTCGGCGAGCCGCATGCCGACGCAACGGTGGATGCCGAAGCCGAACGACAGATGGATCTTCGGCCGCGCGCGATCGATGATGAACTCGTTCGGCCTGTCGATCACTTCCTCGTCGCGGTTGCCGGAGACGTACCACATCACGACGCGGTCGCCCTTGCGGATTGTCTTGCCGCCAAGTTCGGTATCGACGAGTGCGGTGCGCCGCATATGGGCGAGCGGCGTCTGCCAGCGGATGACTTCCGGCACCATGGTGTCGATCAGATCAGGATTTTCGCGAAGCTTCTTGTACTCGTCCGGATGTTCGTTGAGCGCGAGCACCGATCCGCTCATGGTGTTGCGGGTGGTGTCGTTGCCGCCGACGATCAGGAGGATGATGTTCCCCATGAGATTGTCGGGATCCATGTAACGCGTGGCTTCGTTGTGCGCCATCATCGAGATCAGGTCGTTTGTCGGTTCGGCGTTGACGCGCTCGTTCCATAGCTTGGAGAAATAGGCGGCGCATTCGTCCATCTCGGCGCGGCGCTGCTCGGCCGACTCAACGACGCCGCCTTTCGGCAGGGCGGTCGAGACGTCTGACCAGCGCGTCAGCTTGCGCCGCTCCTCGAACGGAAAATCGAACAGCGTCGCCAGCATCTGCGTGGTGAGTTCGATCGAGACCAGGTCGACGAAATTGAAGGTCTCGTTGCGCGGCAGCGAATCCAGCACGCGCGCGGTGCGCTGCCGGATCAGGATCGCGAGCTCGTCCAGGTGCGTCGGCGTGAACATCGGTTGCACGGTCTTGCGCTGCGCCGAATGTCGGGGCTGGTCCATGGCGATGAAGCTCGGCCAGTCATAGCCGGGCGGGACGTCCCGAATCGAAATTCCGCCCAGCGAAACGTCCGACGAGAAGACGCCGTGGTTGGTATCGACATGCATGATGTCGTTGTAGCGGGTGATGGACCAATAGGGCTCGATCGGCGCCTTGGTGCAGTAGTGCACCGGCGCTTCCTTGCGCAGCCGCTCGAAATAGGGCCACAGCGTATCGTTGCGGAACAGTTGCGGCGCGCCCGGGTGAAAATCCTCCAGCGGCATGGAATAGGCGGCCTCACGCGCGGCGCGCATCAGCTCCTGTCTGTTCATCCCGGGCGATGTCTGGATGTTCATGGCCGTTCTTCCCTGAGGCGTGGTCCTAGCGAATGTCAAATCCGCTCCACGAGGTGCCCCTGCCGTTGGTTCGGGAGGTGGTGACTTCCGGGCCAAATTACATCCCCTTGGAGGTGCAAGAGCAAGAGAGTTTTGGCGGGTTGGCGAGGCCGCCATGGCATGCCACGCGCCTCGCCATTGGCCGGCCTTGTTGCCGTCCGTGACAAGTCCAATTCAAGGGATTAAGGCAGTGGTGGAGTGGATTTGACATTCGCTACCCGCCTGGCCCGAAGCTGATAAAGCGAATGTCAAATCCCAAACTCCACCACCAGAAACCTCGCCCGGAGGCCGCCCATGATTCCCAACGCATACCGGATGTTCAATTTCGATCTCGGCGAGACCGCGGATGCGCTGCGCGAGACGGTTCACGATTTTTCCAGCAATGAAATTGCGCCGCGCGCCGCCGAGATCGACAAGACGAATCAGTTTCCGATCGACCTCTGGCCCAAGCTCGGCGCGCTCGGGCTGCACGGCATCACCGTCGAGGAAGAATATGGCGGCTCGGGCTTAGGCTATCTCGAACATTGCGTGGCGATGGAGGAGATCTCGCGCGCCTCGGCTGCGGTCGGCCTGTCCTACGGCGCGCATTCGAATCTCTGCGTCAACCAGCTCCGCCGCAACGGCACTGACGAGCAGAAGAAGAAATACTTGCCGAAACTGATTTCCGGCGACCATGTCGGGGCGCTCGCGATGTCCGAGCCGGGCTCGGGCTCCGACGTGGTGTCGATGGCGACGCGGGCCGAGAAGAAGGGCGACCGCTATGTGCTCAACGGCTCCAAGATGTGGATCACCAACGGCCCCGTTGCCGAGACGCTGGTCGTCTATGCCAAGACCGATCCTACGGCGGGGCCGCGCGGCATCACGGCCTTCATCATCGAAAAAGGCATGAAGGGGTTTTCCACCGCGCAG
>NZ_DAHUXJ010000057.1 GCF_027307225.1 Bradyrhizobium sp.
GAGACCCCTTCGCGGATATAGCGATAGGCGGTGTCGATCGATTGCATGCCGCTTCCGCAATTGATCTGCACCGTGAAGGCGACCATTCTTTCGCCCATTCCGAGGCGAAGGGCAGCAACCCGCGCCGGGTTCATCTCGTCGGCAATGACATTGACGCAACCCAGAATGACCTGATCGAACGCATCGGGCGCAAAGGGTTGGCGCGCCAGAAGCGGCCGGCCGCACTGTACGGCGAGGTCGACCGGTGTAAAGGGACCGGGACCGCTGCGCGCTTTCAGGAATGGCGTCCGGCTGCCGTCGATGATGAAGACGGGTCGCGCCATCAGCTTGCCGCCCTCTGCTCACCGAGTTCCTGGAAGAACTGGCGCACGTTCGGCTTCTTGTAGATTGGCGAAAGTGCCTCGGGCGCGAAATCGTCGACCTCGACCACCTTTGCGACCGCCTCATGCGTCGCCTTGAGTTTTTCGCCTTCAGCCTGGGTAATCACGCCACGTTTTACGGCTTCCTGCCAATCATGCAGATGCGCCGCACGCATGCGTTTGGATATCTCTTCCGCACCGGTCACGAGGAGGAACGCCTTCTCCAGCCGTGCCACGCCACCGTCGTCGTCGACATGTGCGAGGTCGGGCGTCAGGCGGTCGCGCACCGCCGACGGCTCCAATATCAGTTGGGCGCATTCGTGCACCACGCGGTCGGAAGGCCCGAGCACGCGCGCGCCGAATGGCTGGACAACGAGTTTCAAGATGGCGGCGACGAACCGGTTGGGCAGGTTGGCCAGAATTTCGGCCAGGCGATTCTCGATGGTTCGGAAGCCGCTGGCCATGCACCATTCGAGCGCGGCGAAATCGGTAGCCTGGCGTCCTTCGTCCTGCCAGCGCTTCAGCGCGGCCGACAGCAGGTAGAGCTCGGACAGGATATCGCCGAAGCGTGCCGAGAGCATTTCCTTGCGCTTGAGCGCGCCGCCGAGCGTCAGCAGTGCCATGTCGGCGCAGAGCGCAAAGGCCGACGAGTAGCGCGAAAGCTGGCGATAGAACTTCGTCGCCGCGCCCGCGTCAGGCGCTGGCGCGAGTAGACCGCCGGTCCAGCTCCGGCCCAAGGCGCGGAACAACGTCGCCACGCTGTGTCCGACATGCTTCCAGAACGCGTCATCGAAGGCATCCAGTCCCTTGGCGTGGTCTTCCTCGCCGAGCGCGTTCATCTCCTGCAACAGATACGGATGGGCGCGGATCGCCCCCTGGCCGAATACAATGAGATTGCGCGTCAGGATATTGGCGCCTTCCACCGTGATGCCGACCGGCACCGAGCGATAGAGATTGCCGATGTAATTCTGCGGGCCGTCGATGACGGCCTTGCCGCCGTGAATGTCCATCGCGTCGTCGATCGCGATCCGCATGCGCTCGGTCGCCTGCAGTTTCATGATGCCGGAGATGACTGCCGGATGGTGGCCCTCGTTGAGCGCCGCGCAGGTCAGCCGCCGCGCCGCGTCGAGCAGATAGGCCGTGCCGGCGATACGGGCGAGAGGTTCCTCGATGCCTTCGAACTTGCTAATGGAAATGCCGAACTGTTCGCGAATGCGCGCATAGGCACCAGTGGTGCGGGCCGCGTAGGCCGCGCCCGCCGCCGACAGCGAGGGCAGCGAGATGCCGCGGCCCGCGGCAAGCGCCGTCATCAGCATCTTCCAGCCCTGGCCGATGCGTTCCTTGCCGCCGATGATGTAGTCGAGCGGGATGAAGACGTCCTTGCCCCAGTTCGGACCGTTCTGGAACACTTGCATCGCCGGCAGATGCCGGTGGCCGATCGAGACGCCCGGAAGGTCGGTCGGGATCAGCGCCACCGTGATGCCGAGGTCGTCTTGGTTGCCGACGAGGTGATCGGGATCGTAGGCCTTGAACGCCAGGCCCAGCAAGGTCGCGATCGGCCCGAGCGTGATGTAGCGCTTATGCCAGTTGAGACGAAGGCCAACCGCCTCCTTGCCCTCGAACGTGCCTTTGCAGATCACGCCCGAGTCGATCATCGAGGCAGCGTCCGAGCCGGCCTCCGGGCTGGTCAGGCCAAAACATGGAATGTCACGGCCATCGGCCAGCCGCGGCAGCCAGCGCTCCTGCTGCTCCCTGGTGCCGAAGCGCATCAACAGTTCACCGGGGCCGAGCGAGTTCGGCACCATCACGGTGACCGCCGCAACCAGCGAGCGCGACGACAATTTGCGCACGACTTCCGAATGCGCGTAGGGCGAAAATCCGAGCCCGCCATGTTCCTTCGGAATGATCATCCCGAAGAACTTCTTCTGCTTGATGTAGTCCCATACTTCGGGCGGCAGGTCGCGCCATTCCCAGTTGATCTTCCAGTCGTCGAGCATCGCGCAGAGCTCGTCGACCGTCTCGTTGAGGAAGGTTTTTTCCTCCCCGGTCAGTGTCGCCGGCGCCTGCTTGAGCAGCTTCGACCAGTCCGGGTTTCCGGTGAAGAGATCGGCATCCCACCAGACGTCGCCCGCCTCGAGCGCCTCACGCTCGGTATCGGACATCGACGGCAGGACGCCGCGGGCCCAGGAGAAAATCGGCTTGGTCAGAAAATCGCGGCGGAAGGAGCTCATGGCGATGTCCTTGGATTCGGCGGCGCGGGCCTCAATTCTAACGGAAGAAACGGGATTCGGGTGAACACTTCGCCCGGAAAAAAGCACAAATTGATGCGCCACCACCGGAACGATTGTTTCCGTTCCTGGCTGGAAATGACCTGCGTCCAGTATGGTTTAGTCCAGTAACTTAACCGCTAACGAAAACCGCCGGAAACCCTCAATCCGGCCGCTGCATTTCGAACATGGCGTCCTGCCTGATCTCGAAATAGTCGCCTTTGCGGCCGGCGCGCACGATGGGACGGGCGAGCGCCGTCTGATAGACGCCGTCCTTGATCATGGCCTTGTCAATGTGGACGGCGACAACCTCGCCAAGCGTCAGCCAGGCGTTGGCTTTCTTGCCGTCGGCCCCCTGCAACTGCACGATCTGGGTCACCTTGCATTCGAACGAGACCGGGCTTTCGGCGACACGGGGGACGTTGACAAGCTTGCCCGGCGCGGCGGTGAGGCCTGCGATCGAGAACTCGTCGATCTCGTGGGCGACATGCGCGGCGGTCGCGTTCATCTGCTTCGCAAGATCCTTGGTCGCGAGATTCCAGACGAACTCGCCGGTCTCCTGGATATTGGCGACGCTGTCCTTCCAGGAAGTCGAGGAAAAGCCGATGATCGGCGGGGTATAGCAGAAACCGTTGAAGAAGCTGTAGGGCGCGAGATTGACGTTGCCCTTGGCGTCGCGCGAGGAAATCCAGCCGATCGGACGCGGCGCGATGATGGCATTGAACGGATCGTGTTTGAGGCCATGGCCGTTTTTCGGCTCGTAATAGTGCAGATCTTTTTCGGTCACGCTTGGGTCTTCCTGTGAAATGCGTCATTCCGGGATGGTCCGAGGGACCATCCCGCAAGAACAACATAGCGGCAAAATGCGTGGAGGGCTATTTCCGAACCGCCAGCCCAACAAGCAGGAAATCGATCATCTGCTCGATCGGCGCGTGAGGCTTGGGCTTGTTGACCGCCTGGGCAATCATCTGCGGATGAAAATACCCCATCATGGCCTGGCAGAGACAGAGGGCCGTCAGCGGCACGTCGGCCGTCTCGAACTCGCCTGAGGCGACGCCTTGCGCGACCACGCCGGCGATGGCCTCGACGACAGTCTGCATATGCGCAACGCAGACTTCCCAGCTCTCTTCCATCGCGATCTCGACCATTTCATGCAACTTGGAATCGCCGACGAAGCGCTCCGAGTTCATGCGGTGGATCGTGGTCAACAGCTGGCGCAGGCGGGGCGTCGCAGGACCTGGCTTCGCCAGGATCGCCCTCGCAGCCATCTCCACTTCCCCCATCAGCCCACGCGCGACCCCTTCGTGGATCGCCTTCTTCGATTCGAAGAAGCGGTAGACGTTGGCCGGGCTCATATGGAGCTCTTTGGCGATGTCGCCGACGGTGGTCTTCTGGTAGCCGATCTGGCGGAACAGCCGCTCGGCCACCTCGAGAACGCGTTCCCGGGTGTCGGTCTCGGTATGTTCGGCAGTCAGTGTCATCTCTGTACCCAGCTCACCCCTGCTCGATCCCGGAATCGAGCAGGGCCTTTTGCAAACAACATCGCACCTGCGTCGATGTTCAAATTATTCCGCGGCTTCAGCCAATGGAAATGCGGGCTGGTGGACGCCCTCCTGCCGAGGCGCACGGCCAACATGAACGCTTCCGCCGCTTTCTTCAAGGCTTTTGCGGAACCAGAGCGCATAGAGACCCGGCAGATACAGCAGGGTCAGGAAGGTCGCGACGAACAGACCGCCCATGATGGTGATCGCCATCGGCCCCCAGAAGGCCGAACGCGACAGCGGAATCATCGCCAGAATAGCCGCCAGCGCCGTCAGCACCACCGGCCGCGCGCGCCGGACGGTGGCTTCGACAATCGCCTCCCGCCGGGTCAGGCCATGCGCGACGTCGGTCTCGATCTGATCGACGAGGATCACGGTGTTGCGCATGATCATTCCTGCGAGCGCGATGAGGCCAAGCAGCGCCACAAAGCCGAACGGCTGGTTGGCGACGTTCAGCCCCAGCGACGCGCCAACGATGCCGAGCGGCGCGGTCAGGAACACCAGGAACAGCCGCGAGAAGCTCTGCAACTGGATCATCAGAAGCGTCAGCATCACGATGACCATTAGCGGAAACAGCACGAAGATCGAGGCATTGCCCTTGGCCGACTCCTCGAACGCTCCGCCCGGCTCGATCCGGTAGGCCGGTTCGAGATGATCGCGGATGTCCTGAAGTTTCGGCCAGATCTGGTTGGTGACGTCAGGCGCCTGCACGCCGTCGACGACGTCGCCCCGCACCGTGATCGCCATGTCGCGGTTGCGCCGCCAGATGATCGGCTCCTCATGGTCGTATTCGATCTTGGCGATCTGCGTCAGCGGCACCGCGACCCCGTTGCGCGAGGTCACCGTGAGATCGCCGACATGGCCGAGATCCAGCCGCTCGGAAGGCACGGCTCGCGCCACCACGTCGATCTTCTCGACGCCATCTCGCACGGTCGTCACCGGCACGCCCGAGATCAGCATCGCGAGCGCCTGCGACACGTCCTGCGGGGTCAGGCCCAGCGCGCGGGCGCGATCCTGATCGACCACGAGCTTCAGGTACGGCGACTGTTCGTTCCAGTCGAGCTGCGGATCCTTGATGTTCTTGTTCTCCCCGACAATGTCGCGCACCTTGTAGGCAATCTCGCGCACAACCTTCGGATCCGGTCCGATCACGCGGAATTGCACCGGGAATCCGACCGGCGGCCCGAAGTTGAAGCGGTCGACGCGTACCCGCGCCTCGGAAAGATCGCCCTCATCGACCGCCTTCTCGATTTTGGTCTTGATCCGTTCGCGCGCCTCGACGCCCTTGGCGACGATCACGATCTCGGCAAACGCTTCATTCGGAAGCTGCGGGTTGAGCCCGAGCCAGAAGCGCGGCGATCCCTGCCCAACGTAGGAGGTGTAGGTCGCGATGTCCTGATCGCCCTTGAGCAGTTCTTCGGCCTTCTTCACGGATTTTTCCGTGACGTTGAAAGCCGTTCCCTCGGGCAGCCGGAGTTGCAAAAACAGTTCAGGACGCTCGGACAGCGGGAAGAACTGCTGCTGGACGTGGCCAAACGCGACGATCGAGGCGACGAAGACGCCAACCGTTGCGAGCACGGTCTTGACGCGGTGGTTCACACACCACTGGATCACGCGGCGCAAGCTCCGATAGGTCCGCGTCTCGTAGATCGCATGCGGATCGTGATTCTGGTGAATCTTGACGTTCGGCAGCAGTTTGACGCCGATATAGGGCGTGAAAATCACGGCAACGAACCAGGAAGCAACCAGCGAAATCGCCACGATCCAGAAGATGCCGCCGGCATATTCGCCGACCGCCGAATTGGCAAATCCGATCGGTAGAAAGCCGGCCGCTGTGACCAGCGTGCCGGTCAGCATCGGGAAGGCGGTGGATTCCCAGGCAAAGGATGCCGCGCGAATGCGGTCCCAGCCCTGCTCCATCTTCACGACCATCATCTCGACCGCGATGATGGCGTCATCGACCAGAAGGCCGAGCGCGATGATCAGGGCGCCAAGCGTGATCCGGTGCAGGTCGAGCGACATCGCGTCCATCACGATAAAGACGATCGCAAGAACCAGCGGCACCGAAGCCGCGACCACGATGCCGGTGCGCCAACCGAGCGCCAGAAAGCTGACGAACAGCACGATCGCGAGCGCTTCAACGAAGGAGTGTACGAATTCGTTGATCGCGTGCTTGACTACTTCGGGCTGATCGGCGATGCGGTCGACATTGATGCCCTGCGGCACCGCCCGCATGAACTCAGCGGTCGCAGCGCTCACATCCTTGCCGAGTTCGAGGATATTGGCGCCCTTGGCCGTGACTACGCCGATGCCGATCGCAGGCTTGCCTTCCTGGCGCACGACAAAGCTCGGCGGATCGACATAACCATGGCTGACAGTTGCGATATCGCCGAGGCGGAACACGCGGCCGTTGCTTTCAACCGGCGTCTCCGCCACGGCCTTGACGCCATCGAGCGCGCCGGTGACGCGGAGCGGCACGCGCTGCGCGGACGTCTCCACCGTTCCGGCCGGCACGACATTGTTCTGCTTGGCGAGCGAGTCGAACAGCGCCTGCGGCGTGATGCCGAGCGTGGCGAGCTTGGCGTGCGAAAACTCGACGTAGATCTTTTCGTCCTGCGTGCCGTAAATATCGACCTTGGTCACGCCATTGACCTTCAGAAGTCTTTGGCGAAGACCCTCGGCCGCCTTCTTGAGCTGCGCATAGTCGGCGCCGCCGCTCGTCATCATGTAGAGGATCGAGTCGACGTCGGAGAATTCGTCGTTGACGACGGGCCCGAGCAGGCCGGACGGCAACTGCCCCTGCACGTCAACCAGCTTCTTGCGCAGCAGGTAGAACAGGTAGGGCACCTCTTTCGGCGGCGTCGAATCACGGAAAGTGACCTGCATCGCCGTGAAGCCGGGCTTGGAATAGGTCTGCACCTTCTCGAAGTAGGGCAGCTCCTGCATCTTCTTCTCGATGGGGTCGGCGACCTGTTCCTGGATCTCCTTGGCGGTCGCGCCCGGCCACATCGCCGAGACGTTCACTACCTTCACCGTGAAGAACGGATCCTCGGCGCGGCCGAGCTTCTCATAGGAGAAAAAGCCCGCTACGCCCAACGCGATGATCAGGAACAACACCAGCGCAGGATGACTGACCGCCCAGGCCGACAGGTTGAAGCGCTTCATCGTACTTCTCCAATGAACTTCGAAGCAGTCTTGTTTCTTCTTCGTCATTCGGGATGGTCCGAAAGGACCAGACCCGGAATGACGTGAAAGTCAGAACGACAACGACGACACGACCCGGACCTTCTGGCCCGGATCGAGCTTCTGCACGCCAAGCGTGACGATCTTCGCGCCCTCGTCGACGCCGCCCGAGATGACGACGCAATTGCTGTCGTAGGATTTGACGGCGACCGGCTTTAACGAGATCGCTCCCTTGTCGTCGACGACATAGAGCGAAGGATCGCCGCCCTGGCTGTACAGCGCCGACAGCGGCAGTCGCGCCACGCGTTCGGTCGCCTGATCAGCAAGAGTCAGCGTCGCGGTCATCCCGAGCGAGACGTCGTCGCCCGCGTCAGGCAGAGAGAATTTGGCAAGATAGGTTCGCGTCGCGGGATCGGCCGACGGCGCGATCTCGCGCAGTTTGGCAGCGTGCTTCTTCTCAGACTCCGACCACAGCGTGACCGTGGCAACGCCCGACTTGGCGCGACTGAGAAGCGTCTCGGGGATCGCGACGACCGCTTCCTTCTCGCCAAGCCGGGCGATGCGGATCGCAGCCTGACCCGCGGCAACCACCTGGCCAGGCTCGATCATCGTTGCCGTGACGACACCCCTGGTGTCCGCCACGAGCGTTGCGTAGGACAGGGAATTCTTCGTCAATTCGACCGAGCGCTCGGCGCGATCGAGACGCGCGCGCGCTTCGTCGGCCGCCGCCTTGGCGGAATCGAGCTGCGCATCGGTGGCCCAGCCTTTGGCGCGAAGGTCCTTGGCACGCTGCTCGGCTGCGCCCGCCTGGGCCAGCACGCCGGTAGCAGCACCGAATTCCGCCACGGCCTGCTCGGCCTGCAGTTTCAGGTCGATCTCGTCCAATGTGGCGAGCGGCTGATCGACATCGACCGTCTGGCCGACCTCGACCAGCCGCTTCGCCACCTTCCCGGGAACGCGAAAGCCCATGTCGGTCTCGATCCGGGGCTTGATCGTGCCGACAAAGCTGCGCTCGGGGGACTGGGCTTCGTAATGGACCGTGGCGACCAGAACCGGCCGCGATTCCTCATGCTTTTGAGCGACCTTCTCGTTGCAGCCGCCCAGGGCGATTGCGACCGCCGCTAGCGAAATTCCAGCCAAGAGCCTGGAATAACTTGAAAAAAATGAGCGGACCAACATCGCGACCTCCTGTAACCACCAGTTCCATGAGGAGTGTCGAGTATTGACTGATAAATGTCAATATTCATCAGTAATCATGAAATCGTGATCGCGAGTTGTCAGGAAAACTCCCGCCCGCTCCGAGGGATAAGGATGGGGACGACAAGGCGGCCTAAGCCGCCCTTCCGGAATCGGCGAACTCGGCCTTCGATTCGTGGCCGCCGAAGAACACCAGCAGGCCGGCAATCAGCGGCAACGCAGCGAGTACGAGCAGCCCAGGCGAGGTGTTGCCGGTCGTCTCCTTGACCAGCCGATCAGATGCGGTCCGCCAAAGCCGGCGAGATTTCCGATCGAGTTGATCAGCGCGACCGCACCGGCTGCCGCCGTGCAAAGGCTCTGCGCAAAATCTGCAAATAAATCCGCAAATCCTCGACAGGTCGGACAAACGGCCTGCCGATCATACCGGCATGGTTCTGCCATGGCGAAAATCATCCCCGTTTCATTCAACCGACCCCGTCTTCCCCGAGGCTTGCTCCGTGATGGCTGGTGGCTGGAGACTCCTCCCAGCACCGTTCTGCCGTTTGCAAGACTACAGGCGACGCCGAATCCACGCCTTCCCGCCAAACCCGGGCCAAAAGCCGTTCATCTCACCCTCGTCTATTCCAGGACATAAACATGTCGATCGCGACCACATCCGATTTCGAAGCCGCGCCCGCGCGTCCGCTGGCAACGCCGCTTATCCTCGCCACCGGCTGCGTCGCACTGGCCGACTGGCTGTTCTACGGCTGGAACATCGGCATCTCCTTTGCGCTGTTTCTCGGCGCGCTTGGCGTGGTGGCACTCTTCAGCAACGGGATGCGGGCGTCGGGGAGAAGCCGCTTCACCCTTGTCGCCGTATTTATCGCCGGCCTGTTGCCGCTGATTGAAGACGTCAATTTCCTGTCCGTGACGGTGGCGACGGTGACGACGGCGATGGCGATCATCGCCATTGCCTCACCTCAGACATCCTGGCCAAGGCAATTGCTCGAAACCGCGACCGTACCTTTTCGGGGTCCGTTTCTGCTGGCGAAAGACACCATCGGCGCACTCCGGCACATGAAAATCTGGACGCCGGGCTGGCTCGGCTGGCTGGTTGCGTGGATCGTTCCGCTGTGTGTCTTCGCGATCTTCCTGACGCTTTTCTCTTCGGCCAATCCGCTGATTGAGCACAGCTTGATGCAGATTGATCTGCGCAAGTTCTTCGAACTCATTAGTCCGTGGCGGTTGAGCTTCTGGATCTTCATCGCCTGCATGATCTGGCCACTGATCTATCGGCGCATCAAATCGACGCCCCGGCGAATCCCGCAGCTCCCATCTGTCAGCACTTCGGTCACATCCGATCTCGACTATCTTCTTGGCGCTCAGGCTATCACGCGTTCGCTCGTCCTTTCCAACGCGCTGTTCGCTCTACAGACCGTGCTTGACCTGAGCTATCTGTGGGGCGGCGCGGCGCTGCCTGACGGCATAACCTACGCCTCGTACGCTCACCGCGGCGCCTATCCGCTGATCTTCACGGCATTGCTTGCTGCTGCCTTCGTGCTGGTTGCGATGCGCGCCGACGGCCCGGCGAAGAAATCCCGGCTGATCCGCCCGCTCGTGCTGGCCTGGATCACGCAGAACGTTCTTCTGGTGATCTCGTCGATTTTCCGGCTCGATCTCTACGTCGCCACCTACTCGCTCACCTACTTGCGGCTGGCGGCGTTTATCTGGATGGGGCTGGTTGCCGCCGGCCTGCTATCGATCCTTGCCCAGATCGTGTGGCGGAAGTCCACTTATTGGCTGACATCAACCAATGCTGCCACGGTGGCGTTCGTACTCTATGGATGCTGCTTCATCAACGCGCCCCGGCTCGTGGCGTTCTACAATGTCGAGCACTGCCGCGAAGTGAGCGGGACCGGACAAAACCTCGACTGGCGCTATCTCCGTTACCTTGGCCCGCAGGCTCTGCCCGCGATCGAGCGCCGTCGCAAGAAGCTTATAGCGTCCTGGGAGCCCGATTTGCAGAGCTTCATGAACACCCGAGAAACGTTCGTTTCCTCAAAAAACTGGCGCAGCTTTGGTTTCAGGGCGTGGCGCCTTCAACACTATTTCGCTAACAACCCAGTCAGTACCCCGTTCTGGCAAGGCTAATGATATGGCTCCTTCCATTCTCGTCGTCGATGACGACCCGCATATCCGCGACGTCGTGCGCTTTGCGTTCGAGAAAACCGGGATGAACATTTCGATCGCGCAGGACGGCAAGGAGGCGCTGCGCCAATTCGACCGCAACATCCACGATCTCGTCGTTCTCGACATCGGCATGCCGGAGATGGACGGGCTGGAAGTCTGTCGGCAAATCAGGAAAACCGCGGAAACGCCGATCCTGTTTCTGTCCGCGCGCGATGAGGAAATCGACCGCATTCTTGGACTAGAGATCGGCGGCGATGATTATGTGACTAAGCCCTTCAGCCCGCGCGAACTGGTCGCGCGGGTGAACGCGATTCTTCGGCGCGCCCGCAGTGCCCCACCGCCGCCGGAATCGAAGACGCTCAGTCGCGGAGGTCTTACAGTCGATATCGATGCGCGCATCGCGAGTTTCGACGATAAGCCGGTCGCGCTAACGGCGCTCGAATTCTCGATCCTGCGCGCGCTTCTGGCACGGCCGGGATTCGTGTTCACGCGCGAATTGATCCTTGATGCCGCCTATGCCGGCAACATTCACGTCGCCGATCGAACCATCGACAGCCACGTCCGAAATATTCGCGCCAAGATGGCCGCGGCCGGTTGCGAGTCCGTGATCGAGACCGTACACGGGGTTGGCTTCAAGCTCGGCCGTTGCGAGGCGTCACATTGACCGAGGTAACCCACCCCGCACTTCGTATGCCGGTCAAATGGCGCCCGAGCCTCAGCCTGATCGTATTCCTGGTTCTGGTCAGCGTGCTCCTGCTGCCGCTGTTCACACTCTATTTCCTGAAAGTCTATCAGAACCAGCTGATCCAGGAGACCGAGTCGGAGTTGATTGCGCAAAGTGCCGCGTTGGCCGCTGTCTTTCACCGCGAAATCGAATCCAGCATTCCTCAAGACGTCTCGCTCGGCACGAAATTGCCGCCGGCCAAGCCAAGGCTGCCGGACGATCCCTATCAGCCGATCTGGCCCAAGCTCGAACTGGCAAACGAGACCGTGCTGCCCCCACGGGCTCCGGCCCTCGCGCCGCCCAAACCCGCGGACCCCGCCTATATCGCGCTCGGTTCGCGCCTGACACCGGACCTCGTCGCGACGCAGAACGTGACGCTGGCCGGCTTTCGACTGCTCGATCCGAACGGCGTCGTGATTGCGGGCCGCGAGGAAGTCGGGCTTTCGCTTGCCCATCTGAAAGAAGTCGCGGAAGCCTTGCAGGGGCATTTTGCGGCCGTGCTGCGCGTGCGAAACTCCAAGCACGACCAGCCGGCGCTTTATTCCATCAGCCGCGGTACCGGAATTCGGGTGTTCACGGCGATGCCGGTGATCGTCCGCGACCAGGTCGCCGGCGTCGTCTATGTTTCGCGCACGCCCAGCAACGTCTTTAAATATCTCTATGAGCAGCGCACGCGCTTCATGCTGGCTATTCTTGCAACCATCATTCCGACGCTGCTGATTGGGTTTCTGTTTCACCGCACGATTACCGAGCCGATGCGCGAACTGGTCGAACGCACCAACCTGATCGGCAAGGGCGACCGTACGGCGCTCCGTCCGCTGAAGCGCCACGGCACCAGCGAATTCGCAAGGCTCTCGGAAAGTTTTCTGGAGATGGCGCGGCGGTTGGACATGCGCTCGCATTTCATCTCTACTTTCGCCACCCATGTTTCGCACGAATTGAAATCGCCGCTGACCTCGATCCAGGGCGCCGCTGAGCTATTGCGCGATGACGTCGACGAACCCGACATGGACGACGACGATCGGCGCAAGTTTCTCGACAATATCGTGGCGGATACCGAGCGGCTGGCGAAGATGTCAGCCCGATTGCGCGATCTGGCGCGGGCGGAAAATCCATTCGGCGTCGGCGTCACCAAGCTGGCCGATACGGTCGCAGCACTTCGCTCGTCTTTTGCCGCGCTGGACGTGCAGACATGCGGCGATCTCGATACGCCCCTTCGCATCTCGGAAGAAAATGCCGCGATCGTTCTCTCCAATCTCGCCGACAACGCAATGCGCCACCGCAGCACCGTGCTGACCGTTTCATCCGCGCGGAAACAGGCCCTGCTGGTCGTGACCGTTGCCGACAATGGCGAGGGCATCTCGCCCAACAACCGGACGCAGATATTCGACAGCTTTTTCACGACACGGCGCGAACACGGCGGCACCGGCATGGGCCTTGCGATTGTGCGTGCCGTTTTGGAGGCGCATAGCGGCACGATCCGCCTGGTCGATTCTGATGGAGGCGCTACGTTCGAACTGACGATTCCGGTCGCCGACGCGGCGCTCTCGTGAGATTGCCGCGCGCCTGGCTGTGTCTTGCAATTGTTGCCGCCGGACTGGCGCTCCGGGCGTTTGGACTTGGTCTCGGAATATCTGCCTTTTTTGTCAAATATGGCGGCTCGGTGCTCTGGGGCACGATGGTGTTTTTCGTTGTTGCGATCGCGCGCCCCAGGCTTTCGAATTTGCATGTCGCTTCGATCTCGGCCGTAATCGCCGTCGCCGTCGAACTGTTTCGGCTGGTGCACGCACCGTGGCTTGACAATTTCCGCCTGACGCTGGCTGGCGCGCTCCTGCTCGGAAGGATTTTCTCGCTGTGGAACATCCTCGCCTATGGCGCCGGGATTGGGCTGGGGCTGCTGCTCGATCGGCTGGCCTTGACCGCCGAATTCGCCCCTCACCCGCCGAGCTGAAAGCGCTCGAAGCGGTGCAGTTCTTCCTCGATGCGGCGCTTCAACTGCTTGCGCGGCCCTTTCGCCGTTGCGCCGACCCAATTCCATTTCTGCAGCAGCACTTTGCCGTTCTGGCGATCGGTCTTGAGGTCGAGCGCGGCGACGATCTCGTCGCCAACAAGAACCGGCAGCGCGAAATAGCCATAGCGCCGCTTCTCCTTCGGCACGTAGGCCTCGAAAAAATGCTCATAGCCGAAGATCAGCTGCGTCCGCTTGCGCTGGATGATGAGCGGGTCGAACGGGGATAAAATATGCACCCGCTCGCTGGCTCCATTCGCCCTCGCCTCCAGCGTCTCCGGTTGCACCCAATGTTCCTGTTTTCCAGCGCCGTCGATCGCGACGGCAACCAGCTCCTTGCGGCGAATGCGGGCCTCGATCGATTGCCGGACTGCCTTCTTGCTCGGCGCATCGAGATGGCAGATGGAATCGAGACTGACGACGCCCTGCGCGCGCAGGCCGCGATCAAGAAGATAGCCGGCAGTTTCGCGCGCTGAGGCCGGCTTTGGCGGCTTGTCCCAACCGAAATGCCGGTCCATCAGCTCATAGGTCTTGAGCATGCCGTTGCGTTCGGAGATCGTGACCCGGCCCTCATAGAACGCCAGCTGCAATGCCCGCTTCGACGGCTTGCGGCTTGCCCAGGGATGTACCTTCTCGACCAGAACGTCATCCTCGATGTCGCGGATGGTCATCGCGCCATCCTTCTTCAAGAGCCGCATCACCTTGGCAAGATCGGCCGGCTTCACCTCCTTGAACCATCGATGGCCCTCACGCCGGTGCAGTTTCATGGCGGGAATGAAAAACCGGAAATCCCTCGCCGGCACATAAGACAGCGCATGCGTCCAGTATTCGAAAATGCTTTTGTCGATGCTCTGGGCCTGATGCAGGTCGGTGCGGCGATAGGCCGGAATCCGGTTCCAGAGAATGTGATGGTGGCAGCGTTCGATCACATGGATGGTATCGATCTGCACATAACCCAAATGTTCGATCGCCGCCGCCGTGGCCTGCGGGCCTTCGCCAAACGGCACTTCCGAATCAAGCCGCTGGGCGCGCAGCCAAATCGCTCTGGCGGCGGCTGTGCTCATGGGTACTGGCTTGTCGGCGCGAGGCATCGCCGCAATCTACCGGGGATTCGCGCGGTTCAACAGGCGCGCAAGCCAAATGGATCAGGTCGGTCAGGGCTTTGGGTGGTCGCCGATGCTGCCGGTGGCGGTCTCGGCAGCGCAGGTGGCCCTGCCGAGTTCGGTCGCCTTGCAGCGGTAGACGCTGCCGGTAAGGCGGTCGATTAGCCACACATTGTCCTCGAGCCCGCTTTCCATGCCGCTGAAGCGCGTCCCGACTGCCGTGATCAGCGTGGACAGCAAAAGGGCGACAGCAATGATGACCGAGCCGATCAGCACCGAGACCGGGGTTCCCATCTGCCCCGGCAAGATCGGGCGCGTCGCCTGATATCCGTTTGGTTTGGTTTGTTTCGGAAACAGAGACAGTTGATGTCACTCACGCAAATAGTCATCGCAGCTGGTGCCCGTGTGCATGCTGAAGTGGAGCACGAACTTCGAAAAAGGCGGCACTACGCCATCTTTAGAAGCCCATCTGGCCGATTCTTTGTTCGCACCTCGGCAGGGAAGCGACCGCTTTGCGACGCGGCGATTGCCGGTAACGCCCTGCCAAGAGCCCCCCACAAAGAGGATTACGCCGCGGATCTTCCCTCATAGGCACGGCGCAGTTCGGCGATATCGAGCTTGTTCATGCCGAGCATCGCTTGCATCGCACGTTTGGCACCGGATTCGTCCGATCCACCGAGCAATTGCGGCAGCACCGACGGTACGATCTGCCAGGACACGCCATAGCGATCGCGCACCCATCCGCATTGGAGGGACGAGCCACCCTCGGACGACAGCGCATCCCAAAGGCGATCGACCTCGGCCTGGTCGGCGCAGTCGATCTTGAACGAAATCGCGTGCGTAAACTCGAACCGCGACCCGCCATTGAGGGCCATGTATTCCTGGCCGGCCAGGGTGAAACTGACCACCAGCACTTTCCCCGCCTGGCCGGCCGGACCGTCGACCGGATTCCGCTGGATCTTGTTGATCCGGGAGTCCGGCAGCAACGATACGTAGAAGTTTGCGGCTTCTTCGGCTTCGCCGTTGAACCACAGGCAGGGCGCGATCTTGGACATGGCGGAACTCTCCTTCGTGGGTGACGTCAGCCGGAGGACGAACGACGGAGCCTACATCCGACATCGGATTTCCGGAATTTTTGCGCCTGCGGGCGGCACCTCGAAACCGATATAACCGCAGACAGAAAAATGGCCGGGGCAAAGCCCGGCCATCGCTCAAACCTTGAAGAGATCGTCTTGTTGTCAGGTCGCAATCGGCGTCGGCATCGTCAGGAACGATTTGGCAGCATGCCAGAACAATTGCCTGTTAGTGGCCAGCACGACCGAGTGGGCGACACCGGGCAAGATGATGAATTGGCGGTCGCCAGTCGGCAGCTGGCTGAAGAAATCCTGAAGGTCCGCGATGGTGGCGATGCCGTCATATTCGCCGCGGATAAGAAGTGTGGCTGCCATGACCTTCTTGGGATCGACCAGCGGCAGATTGGCCGTCATGTCGAGATAGGTACCCGTCGGCACCTGATCGCCGAACTGCATTTCCACGTCGGCCAACGCATCGACGGCCGCTTGTTCGCTGGTGCCCGGCTTGTCGCGGGTCGCGATCGAACGGATCATGTCGCGATCGCGTTCGCGCATATTATGCGTACGATAATAGTCGAGCTTCTCGGCGCGCTTGGTAAGCGTCGGCGAATTTTCACCCTTATAGGTGAACGCGGCGAGCACGAGACGATCGACGTGATCGGGCGCAACTTGCGCAAAGGCGCCGGCGCGGATCGCACCGGAGGATTCGCCGAGGAAGTGATATTTCTGCCGCCCGGTTTCACGCGTGAGAATTTCGACCGCCGCCTTGAGATCCTGGACGCCGCTCTGGATATCGGAATTGCCAGAGGTGCGCCCGGACTTGCCGTAGTTTTCGTGGTCCATGGTCCAGCAGTCGAAGCCGTAACGGGCAAACTCGTCCATCACCGAATATTCGCCATGGCCGGGCACATGGAGGTCGAAGCAGCGCGATGTCACCGACGAGCCGTGCACGAAGAACAGCACCGGCTTGGAAGGTTCGCCGGCTTTCGGCGCGCCGACGCGCTTGCGGAACATCCACAACGGCACATCGCCCTTCTTCGCCCAATATTCGCTGCTCCAGATCTCGCCTTCCGCAGCACTGGCGCTTTGCGCAGGCAGCGCGGCCGACAGGCTGCCGGCAACGAGGCCGAGACCTGCACCCTTGATCAACGTGCGGCGCCCGAACGGCTGATTGACGAGCGATTGATTGGATTGCGTCACGATTCCTCTCCGAAGTTTTTGGTCTTGATTTTTTGTCTCGTGAATCCCGACTGTCAAACTCGCAGCAACACCGAACGGAACGTTCAGAGGCGCCACACTAGCGATTTTCATCTAATGAAATCGCCATTTCTCAAGTCTGTCGACAATTTAGCAGACGGCAGAAGGGGCCGGAAGATATCCAGCGCCGCAAGATTCATCTTGCGGTGTCGCATTGGGTAACGACGCCGTGTTTAAGCGTTCTTGAAACGATTGCTCGAGCGCTCTTGGTCATGCGCCTTTGGGATCGCGGTGCACGGGGTCGACCCACAGCACCTTTTCGGGCTTCTCAACCGGTTCGATGTCGAGATTGATGGCGACCGCTTCGCCATCGCTACGCACCAGCACACATTCCAGCGGCTCGTCGGGGCTGGCGTTGATCTCCTGATGCGGCACGTAAGGCGGGACGAAAATGAAATCGCCGGGGTTTGCCTCCGCCGTGAATTCGAGATGGTCGCCCCATCGCATCCGCGCCTTGCCCTTGACGACGTAGATGATGCTCTCGAGATGGCCGTGATGATGCGCGCCGGTCTTGGCATCGGGCTTGATGGTCACCGTTCCGGCCCACAATTTCTGGGCGCCGACGCGCGCAAAATTGATCGCGGCCTTGCGGTCCATGCCGGCGGTCGAGGGCACGTTGGGATCGAGTTGATTGCCGGGAATGACCCGAACGCCATCATGCTTCCAGCGCGACTTGCCGTGATCGTGCGAATGTCCCAAATGATCATGATCGTGATCGTGCGATTTCGACATGTCGCTGCCTTCCAGTTAGCTAGTGCGGCGAATTTGAAGTTTCTATCAGTTTCGCCGTGAGTTCGTTATAGGAACTTCAAATTCAAAGCCGCACTAGAATCATAGGTTTGCTTGTGCCCATGACTTTCCGAAGTTCGTGAAAGGTGCGCGCTGAGATGTAACACGAACTTCGGAATCGGAGCACTAGTCGCCTGAACGATCAGGAACCGTCAGCCCCTCACACCGAGCAATTCGACATCGAAGATCAAGGTCGCATTCGGAGGGATGACGCCGCCTGCGCCGCGCGCGCCATAGCCAAGCGCAGGCGGAATGATCAGGGTGCGCTTGCCACCGACCTTCATCGAGGACACGCCCTCATCCCAGCCAGCAATCACCTTGCGCTGCCCGACCGGAAATTCCAGCGGCTCGTTGCGGTCGACCGAGGAGTCGAACTTCTTGCCCTTCTTGCCCTCCTCGTAGAGCCAACCGGTGTAGTGCACGACACAAATCTGGCCAGGCTTCGGCATGGGGCCGGTGCCAACCTTGGTGTCGATGATCTGGAGTCCTGAAGCTGTGGTCATGGCTTTTCCCGGTGTCTGCGCCATTGCCGTGCCCGGCAGCGAAACGAATGAGGCGGCGAGAGCGATCAATGCACTGGCGGCCAGGGTGGAAAACGTCGGGCGCGTAAAACGTCGCATGGTGGCATACCTTCTCAAAATGATCGGGCGCCTGTCTAACCCAACGCCTCCGGCAAGACCAGCTTCGTTGAGGCTGGATCACGCGTGGCTGATCCTCAATAACCGAGCGCGCAGCCATCCTTGCGGGGATCCGAGCCGCCGGTCAGCGTTCCCTTTTCCAAATCAATCCAGATCGCCTGACCGCCACCGAGCGGCGGAATGACCTTGGTGGTCTGGTGTCCGAGCCTCTCGAGACCTGCGACGATGTCCGCCGGCACGCTGTCTTCGAGCTGATAGACACCCTCGTAATGCAGGCCACGCGGCATATCGATCGCCTCCTGCACGTCGCATCCATAGTCCAGGATATTGGTCAGCACGCGGGTCTGGCCAACCGGCTGATATTGACCGCCCATGACGCCGAACGGCATCACGGCGCGGCCGCCCTTGGTCGCAAGCGCCGGGATGATGGTATGCAGCGGACGCTTGCCCGGCGCGATGCAGTTCGGATGGCCGGGCTCGATGCGGAAGCCGGCGCCGCGGTTCTGGAACAGGACGCCGGTCTTGTTGGAGACGATCGCAGAACCCCAGGAATGGGCGACCGAGTTGATGAACGAGCAGACGTTGCGGTCCTTGTCGACCACCGTGACGTAGATCGTCGACGGGTTCATCGGCGGCGAGACGATTGGCAGATCGAGCATCCGGTCCATACGGATCTTGCCAGCCCACTCGTCCGCGAATTCCTTGGCCAAGATCCGCGCGACATCGACCTTGACGTGCGCGGGATCGCCGATGTGCTGCTCGCGCATCATGTAGGCGACGCGCGCAGCCTCGGCCTCGAGATGAAAGCGTTCAACGCTTACCGGCGCGAACTTCGTCAGATCGAAGTGTGACAGGATATTCAGCATCACCAGCATGGTGATGCCGGGCCCGTTTGGCGGGCACTGCCAGACGTCGAGACCTTTATACATGGTGCCGATCGGCACCGTGGTCTCGGTGGAATGGTTGGCGAAATCCTCGAGCGTGTGCAGACCGCCTGCTGTCCGCAGGGTCTCAACCATGTCCTCGGCGATCGCGCCCTTGTAGAAGGCATCGGGCCCGCCTTTGGCGATTGCCCGCAGCGTCTGGCCAAGCTCCGGCTGCTTGATCACGTCGCCGGCCACCGCCGCCTTGCCGTGCGGCAATAGGTAGCGCTCGGCGTTGACGCCCTTCTTCAGCTTCTCGAAGCCGTTCTTCCAATCGAACGCAATGCGCGGTGCGACAACATACCCTTCTTCGGCAGCCTTGATCGCCGGTTGAAACAGGGTGTCGAAGCCAAACTTGCCATGATCGCGCAGGATCGTCGCCCAGGCATCGATCGAACCGGGGACGGTGACCGAATGCGCCGATGTCAGCGGGATCGCGCGGATGTTGCGCTCGAGATACCATTCCGGCGCCGCCGCATTTGGCGCGCGGCCGGAGCCGTTATAGGCGACGATCTTGCCCTCGCCCCTTGGCTGCATCAGCGCAAAGCAGTCGCCGCCGATTCCGGTCGATTGCGGCTCGATCACCGCGAGCAGCGCCGAAGCCGCCACCGCCGCGTCCGCGGCCGTCCCGCCCGAACGCAGCACCTCGATCGCCGTCAGCGCCGCCAGCGGATGGGACGTCGCCACCATGGCGTTCCGGGAATGGACCGTCGAGCGGCCGGCGAAATGGAAATTCCTCATACCAAATGGCTCACTTTGTGCGCTTTTCGGTTGTTTTCAGGGCGAATTGCCGTATTGCGGCGTTACTTGGCATATTCAATAGCGCCTGCGCAATGCTGTGCGATGCATATGTGTAGGCAGACCCCTGCCCTTCCGCGCTACCAGCTGCTAGTTGACCACAATGCCTTACAAGGTCGCCGCCTTTTACCAATTCGCATCCCTGCCGGACTTCCGCGATCTGCGCCAGCCGCTGCGGGCGTTGTGCGGCGATCTGGCCTTAAAAGGCAGCGTTCTGTTGGCGCATGAGGGGATCAACGGCACGCTGGCCGGCCTTCCCAAGGCCATCGACCAGTTCGCGGCAACGCTACGCGAGGGCAAACTGTTTGGCGGCCGGCTCGACCGCCTGGAGCTCAAATTCTCCTCCGCTTTGGCGATGCCGTTCGGCCGGCTCAAGATCCGGATGAAGAAGGAGATCGTTACCTTCGGCGATGCGGCGGCCGATCCGACGAAGCAGGTCGGCACCTACGTGGCGCCGGAAGACTGGAACGATTTGATCGCCTCCCCCGGCACGGTGTTGATCGACGCGCGTAACGCGTTCGAAGTTGCGATCGGCACATTTGAGGGCGCCATCGATCCGGCGATTGCAAGCTTCGGTCAATTCAAGCAATTTGCCGCCCGCCATCTCGATCCGGCGCGGGACCGGAAAATCGCGATGTTCTGCACTGGAGGCATCCGCTGCGAAAAGGCGTCAAGCTATCTACTCTCGCAAGGCTTTGCCGAGGTCTATCACCTGAAGGGCGGTATCCTGAATTATCTCGAACACGTCGCGGAAACGAAAAGCCGCTGGCGCGGCGCGTGCTTCGTCTTCGACGAGCGTGTCAGGCTCGGTCATGGCTTGCGCGAGCGACGTGTGGGGCAGCAAAGCGATGAGTGATCTCAACACGCTCACCGACCGCATCGACACGCTTGAAGCGCGGCTCGCGTTTCAGGACGACACCATCGAGACGCTGAACAAGACCATCACCGAACAGTGGGCGAAAATCGACGCATTGACGCGCCAGCTTATGGCCCTCAGCGAACGGCTGCAGGAAGCTGAAAGCCAGATGCCGCGCCCGGCGAATGAGGCGCCGCCGCATTATTGAAGGACGGCGCGTTCTCACGCCCGAAACGCAACGTTGTCAGTGCTGCCGGCTTTTCCGGTTCTTTTCATCGCCGCGATGCGGCTTTGAGGGGGACGGCTGCACGGCACTCGCGGGGTCGGAAGCCGGAAAACTGCCGACCAGGCCCTCCTCGAGCCTCCGGTGCATTTCCTGATCGGCCGCAACGGCGTCACGGGCCTTGGTGGCGTGCTTGTCATGCGGCGCCGGATTGAATTTATCGGTCATGATACGCCTCCGGCCTGGTTAACGCGCCTGAAGTGCAGGCGTTCCCCTGGCAAAAATTCGCGACCACCCATCCCGGCGGCAAACAATCTTGTCTTCGTAAGCTTTTCTTGGTGTATCAGGAACCGATGGATCGTATCTCGAAGCGCCTATGAAAAAACCATTCCTCGAAGTGCTCTCCGGCCGAAAGCAAGCGGTGCCGCCAATCTGGATGATGCGGCAGGCCGGCCGGTACTTGCCGGAATATCGGGAACTGAGGGCGAAGGCAGGCAGCTTTCTCGATCTGTGCTTCACGCCCGAACATGCCGCCGAGGTGACCCTTCAGCCGATCCGCCGCTTCGGCTTCGATGCCGCGATCATCTTCTCCGACATCCTTGTCATTCCACATGCGCTCGGCCGCTCGGTTCGGTTTGAAGCTGGCGAAGGCCCACGGCTCGAGCCGCTGGATACGCCGGAGAAAGTTGCCACGCTTGCAGCGCAGGCTGATTTCGCGAAGCTTGAGCCGGTGTTCGAAGCCCTGCGCCGGGTGAAACGCGAGCTCGATGCCCAAACGGCGTTGATCGGCTTCTGCGGCGCGCCGTGGACGGTCGCGACCTACATGGTGGCAGGCCAGGGCACGCCGGATCAGGCGCCGGCTCGAATGCTGGCCTATCGGCACCCCAAGGCCTTCGAAAAAATTATCGACGCGCTGGTTGCGAATTCGATCCCGTACCTCGTCGGACAGCTCAGGGCCGGCGCCGACGCCGTGCAGATTTTCGACACATGGGCCGGCGTGCTGCCGCCGCGCGAGTTCGCCCGCTGGTCAATCGAACCCACACGCCGCATTGTCGAGGGGGTTCGCCAACAGATTCCGGATGCGCAGATCATCGGCTTTCCGAGGGGCGCCGGCGCATTGCTGCCGGACTATGTGGGAGCAACCGGTGTCAACGGCGTCAGCATCGACTGGGCGGCTGAACCAGCGCTGATCCGCGAGCGTGTGCAAAACCGGGTCGCGGTTCAGGGCAATCTCGATCCGCTGGCGCTGATCGCGGGCGGCGATGCGCTCGATCGCGCGATCGATGATGTGCTGGAGAATTACGGTCGCGGACGACTGATCTTCAACCTCGGCCACGGCATCTTGCCGGAAACGCCCATCGCCCATGTCGAGCAGATGATCAAGCGCGTGCGGGCTTACGAGGCGTGATTTTATTTCGGCCGGCTGCGCTCGATGATCCCGGCCGCGCCTTTGGCCAGTAGTTCGAGCCCGACTGCGCGGCCAAGTTCGCGCGGCCGATCGGCAGGCCCGGAGCGCGCCACCTTGATGAAGCGCTGACCATCTTCGTCCAGCACGGAAGCCGTCAACGACATCTGCGTACCGTCGGTCGTCGCCAATCCCGCGATCGGCGAATTGCAATGACCGTTGAGCACCCACAGCACTTCGCGCTCGGCATCAGCGCAGCGTCGCGCTGTAAGATCGTCGATCTTCGCCAGGATGCTTCGCGTGGCCCAATCGTCTGCGGCACACTCCACCGCGACGATGCCCTGCCCCACCGCCGGCAGCATCTCGGCGCTTGAGAATTCGTAGGCGACACGGCTTGCAAGGCCGACCCGCTCAAGACCCGAGCGGGCCATGATCAGCGCATCCGCTGGTCCCACCGCGCCGCCATCCGCAAGGCGCTGCTTTTCAAGATGATCGAGCTTGCGCACGCGCGTATCGGCAGCACCGCGGTAGTGGATAACCTCGACGTCGGGAAACAGCCGGCGCGCGTAGGCCGCGCGGCGCACGGCATTGGTGCCGATCTTGAATCCCTTGCCGTGCGAAGCTTTCAATTGCTCGATCGAAACGCCCGGTCGCAGCACAAGCACGTCGCTCGCCGGATCGCGCGAAAGTGTGGCGCCGATCGCCAGTCCCGGCGTGTCCTCGTTGCCCGGCATGTCCTTGAGCGAATGCATCGCCGCCTGCAACTGACCGACGCGGACGGCCTGTCGGATTTCGGCGACAAAAGCGCCGCCCTTGCCGCCATGGGGCAAGAGCTTGCCGGTCTGGTCGATGTCGCCTGTCGTCTCGAATTTGACGATCTCGACATCGACGCCGGGCGCTGCTGCTGCCAGACGGCGTGCAATCTCCTCGGTCTGCGCCAAGGCCATGGCGCTTTTGCGTGTGCCGATTCGCAGCCGCATCAAACTTATGCTCGTTTGTGTTGATCGAGCCGATGCAATAGCACCGCAAAGCAACGATGACTAGCGCGCGTCCTGCAGGATCAGGTCGGAGGCTTTCTCCGCGATCATGATCACCGGCGCATTGGTGTTGCCGGAGACAAGGTCGGGCATCACGGAGGCGTCGACCACGCGCAGGCTATCGATGCCACGGACACGAAGCTGCTGATCGACCACGGCGAGCGGGTCGTTCCCCATGCGGCAGGTCGAGGTCGGATGGTAGATGGTGGAACCGCGGGTCCGGCAATAGGCGAGCAGCGCCTCGTCGCTGGTGACCTTGTCGCCGGGATCGACCTCCTCGACGACATAAGGCGCTAGCGCCGGCGCACGCAGGATCTTTCGCAGGATCTTCAGGCCCTCGACATTGGTTGCGCGGTCGACCTCGCTGGCGAGGTAGTTGATCCGTATTTCCGGCGGCGCAGCGGGATCGGCGCTCCTGATCCGAAGCGACCCGCGGCTCTCAGGGCGCAACTGGCACACCGACGCCGTGAAGCCGGAGAATGCGTGCAGCTTCTCACCCATCTTGTCGGTCGAGAACGGCAGAAAATGAATCTGGATATCCGGTGAAGCCAATCGTGGGTTGGTCTTGAAGAATGCACCCGACGTGCCGGCAGCGATCGTCAGCGGGCCGGTTCGGAACGCCGCATAGCGCAATCCGGTCATCACCTTGCGGAAAGGATTGTTGACGATGTCATTGAGCGTGATGGCTTGCGAGCAGCGCATCACGATGCGGACCTGCAAATGATCCTGCAGATCGTGGCCGACGCCCGGTGCATCCAGCACGACCTCAATGCCGTGCCCGCGCAACAGATCCGCCGGACCGACGCCCGAGAGCTGCAACAATTGCGGCGAATTGTAAGTTCCGCCCGAAACCAGAATCTCCTTGCGCGCCCGCGCCATGCGCGGAACGCCTGCAGCACGGTACGTCACACCGACGGCGCGGCGTCCCTCGAACAGAATTCGCTCGGCGAGCGCCGATGTCTCGACATGCAGATTAGGCCGGGCCTTGGCCGGGCGAAGATAGGCGACCGCCGCGCTCGCCCGTCGTCCGCCCCTGGTCGTCGTCTGGAAAAAACCGGCGCCTTCCTGTGCCGCGCCGTTGAAGTCGGGATTGCGGGGAATGCCGACCTGCACGGCCGCATCGACAAAGGCCGCCGACAGCGGATCGTCATGCCGCCAATCCGAAACCGGGAGCGGCCCGCCAACGCCGTGAAAATCATCGCCGCCGCGCGTCTGATCCTCGGCCTTCCTGAAATAAGGCAGAACGTCCTCGTAGCCCCAACCGAGATTACCGCGCTGGCGCCAGCGGTCGTAGTCCTGATGTTGACCGCGAACATAAAGCAGACCGTTGATCGAGCTTGATCCGCCAAGCACCTTGCCGCGCGGCTGGAATACATTGCGCCCGTTAAGGCCCGGCTCCGGTTCGGTCTGGTACATCCAGTTGACGGTCTTTTCCTTGAACAGGCGGCCGTAACCGAGCGGGATATGAATCCAGCGATTGGTATCGCGCGGACCCGCCTCAAGCAGCAGCACCGAATGTCTACCGTCGGCCGTCAGCCGATTGGCGAGCACGCATCCTGCCGATCCCGCACCGACAACGATGTAATCAAATTCGAGTTGATCGGAGCCGGACGCCACTTCTTGGTTCATGTCGCTTCTTTGCAGGATCGGTATCGGAGAAACAGATGTGAGAGACGAGAATAACTTCGCCGGATTGCCAGTCAAACAAAAGAGCCGTCCGATCAATACCAAAGATCGGACAGCCCCGCGTCGCAGTGACGCGCTTGACTCAACACGCATAGAGCTCCGATTCCGAAGTTCGCAGGCTATTGCGGCCCCTCCGATGCGAACTTCGGAATCAAAGGAGCTCTAGCAACTTATTGATTTGAGTAGCGGCTTTGAATTTGAAGTTCCTATGACGAACTCACGGCAAAACCGATAGGAACTTCAAATTCGCCGCACTAGAAACTGACGACACTACTTGATGTCGACAATTCCCACCTGGTTGACGAGGCTGTTGGCCATCACCGGGTTTCCATCGGGCAAGACCGACATGTTGCGCACGATGTCCCCTCCGCCGGGAATGGCCCAGCTCTGGAATTTTTCGCTTTCCGGATCGAAGCGGACGATCGTGTTCGGCTTGGCGTTGGATTCATTGTACCAGACCGCGCCCTTGGTGAAGACCATGCCGTAGGGTTCGGACTTCGGCCCGCTCGGCGATGGCCACTCCTTGACGGCACCAGTCACAAGATCGAGCTTACCGAGATAGCCGCGCGCGAAATCGGCGTACCAGATGGCCTCATCGGGTCCGATGGCAAGACGCCGCGGTCGCGCACCTGCATCAGGCAACGTGTATTCCTTGATCGCCATCGTGTCGGGATCGATGGTGGCAATCTTGTTGGTGCCGAATTCGACGAAAACCGGAATGCCCTTGGCGTTGATCTGGAGTCCGTAAGGCCGCGACTTTGGCGTCGGCGATGTCTCGAGTTTGATCGAGCCGGTCGCTGCATCAAGGCGCCCAACCATGTTGGCCTGCTGCACCGTGAACCAGAGGACGCCCTTCTGATCGAAATTGAGGGTGTGCGGATCCTTCGCCTTCGGATCCGGCAGCCGATATTCGGTGACAAGACCGGTCTTCGGATCGAGCTTTCCGATCAAGCCGGTAAGATTTCCCGTGAACCAGATGTTGCCGTCCTTGTCGTCGACCAGCCCATGCGGACCGGTGAAGGGAGACTTGAGCGTGTACTCCCTGATCGCACCCGTCTTCGGGTCGACGCGGCCGAGTTTATTGGCCAATTGGGCGGCCCACCAAAGCGACCCATCGCGGGCGCCGAGTGGATCATGTGGGCGCGCGCCCTGCGTCGGCACGTCCCACATGTGGAAGCCGACCTTCACCGGACCATCGATGATCGCGGCGGCCGGACGCTTGCGTTCCGGAAAATTCTTCATGAGGTAATCGGTCAAGCCACCCCATTCCTCGGCCGGCACAGGCGCCTGCATGTTCTGCATCATCCGCACGACCGTCAGCCAACCCTCCGGCGTATAGCCACCGCGAACGCGATTGATGTCGTGGCATCCGTTGCAGGTGTCGACGAACCGCTGCTTGCCTGGCCCTTCCGGCCATTCCTTCGCAAGGTATTGCGCGTGCGCCACCGGCGCCCAAATGGCAACCATGATCGACAGGACAAGTAATTTGGCAGGGATCATCATGCTCGGTGTCCTCCCATCGGCAGATTGAACGTCCAGGCTCATCTTGATTGGCAGAACCAGCTAAGCCGGAGGTCATTCGGCCCGTCAAGGCTCGGCCTACCGATGACTCTGCGATCCCGGTCATATTTGACAATGTGAAAGCTGGACGTCTTCGCTAGCGCTACGTCCGCGCCGGTTCGACAGCCGCGTACCAGTCCGCCAGCTGGCTGCCGGTAAAGAAGCCAACGTCGCTTGAGGCCGTCAGCAGATCCAACATCCGCTCAAGTTCATGGATGCGGTGCGGCACCGCGATCAGATGCGGATGCAGCCCTATCGCCAGCATGATCGCGCCGTCGCGGCATTCCGTCTCGAACCGACGCAGCGTGAATTCCAGCCGTCGAGCCATCTCGCCGGTCGCGTGCCGCTCGATGGCGTAGACGATGGAGTCGTTGATCTCGAGATTGTAAGGCATCGCAATCAGCGGACCGGCCGAGGTCGTCATCCAGGACGGGCGGTCGTCGACCACCCAATCGCAGACGTAATCGACGCCCTTGCGCTTGAGGATGTCAGGAGTATCGACGGTCTCGCGCAATCCTGGCGACAACCAGCCACGCGGACGCTGTCCGGTAAAATTCCCGATCTTGTCGAGGCTGGCACCGATCACCGCCTCTTCGCCGCCCTCCACATGATTGATGGCTTTCTGGTGCATGCCGTGACCGATGAATTCCCACCTGGCATCGCGCATTGCCGTGGCGGCTTGCGGATAGGCATCGATGACGCCGGCATTGAAACTCGCGGAAGCCGGCAGACCGCGCGATGCAAACGCCTTGAGGATACGAGGCAGCCCGGCCCGCATGCCATAATCGGCCCAGGAAAAATTCGGCACATCGGGCACCGTCTCGCGCCCATGCGGCGGCGTGATGATGGTGCGCGGCATCGGCTGATCGAACTGCCAATTCTCGACGTTGACGACGAGATGGACGAGAATTCGCTTTCCCTGAAGCGGCGGCAGCGGCGCTCGCGCCGACGAGAGCAAATAGGGAATACGCGGATTTGCCATCGATAACCTCTAGTGCGAAGCGGCGCCGACCTTCATGTCGGACATGATGCGCGCCTTGTAAGCCACGAATTCCGCGCTGGTGAGGCTAGCGATCGAACGAGGACGCGGCATCGTGATCGGAATGGTGCGGATGATGCGGCCAGGTCGCGCAGACATGACGCAAATACGGTCGGACAGCAGGATCGCTTCGTCGATGTCATGGGTGACAAACAATACGGTGGTGCCGAGCGATTGCCAGACGTCGAGCAGCAGTTGCTGCATGGACAAACGCGTCTGCGCATCGAGCGCACCGAACGGCTCATCCATCAGAAGCGCTTTCGGCGACATCGCGAGCACCCGCGCGATGCCGACGCGTTGGCGCATTCCGCCCGACAATTGCACTGGCAAGGCATCAGCGAATGATTCAAGGCCGACCAGCTTCAGCAGGTTCCGCGCCCTGGATTCATAGTCGGCACGTGCAACGCCCTGCACCTGCGGCCCGAAGATCACATTTTGCCAGACATTGAGCCATGGAAACAACGCGGCCTCCTGAAAGACCACGCCGCGATCGGGGCCCGGCCGCGTCACCGTCTTGCCGTCGAACAACAGAATGCCTTCGGTGGTCTTTTCGAAGCCGGCTAGCAGATTGAGCAGCGTCGACTTTCCGCAACCGGACGGCCCCAGCAGCGCCACAAACTCGCCCTCGCCGATCGCAAGATTGATTCCGTCGAGCGCCCGGACCTCCGATTGGCCCGAAAAGGTCTTCGATACATTTTCGAACGTGATCGTGCCCATCGTCATGCCATCACGAATGGAACGACTGCAGGCGCCGCCACGCCAGCACCCATTGCTCAATCAACAGAATGACGCGGTCGCTGATCAGGCCGAGCAGGCCGATGGTCGCCATGTCGGCGATGACGACGTCCATGCGCCCGACATAGTAAGCATCCCACAGCACGTAGCCGAGACCGGATTTGACGGCGACCATTTCCGCGACGATGACCGCGGTCCAGGCGATGCCGAGTCCGATCCGCAATCCCGTGAAGATCGACGGCAGCGATGCAGGCAACACCACCCGCCGCAGGATCGTCCATCGCCCCGCCCCCATCATCATGGCGGCCCGGACGAGATTACGCTCGATATCGCGCGCGCCCTGCGCGGAGTTGACCACGATCGGATAGAACGCGCCCAGCGCGATCAGGAACACCGCGCCCATGTCGCGAATGCCGAACACCGCGATCGAAAACGGCAGCCAGGCCGTGATCGGGATCGGCCGCAGTAGTTGAACGGTTGGATCGAGGCTGCCTGATGCAATCCGGTTCCAACCGATCGCAAGTCCGACCGGCACGGCGACCACAATCGCGAGCAAGAAGCCTTTGCCGACGCGCTCAGCGGAAAACAGCAAGTTGGCAAGCCAGGTGCCGCTATAGGGATTGAGGCTGAGGCCGCTCGCGCCAAACGCCCACACTTTCCACGCATGCCACACCCGGTCCGGAGTCGGCAGCACACCGCCAAACAGCGAGCCGCCGTTTCCCTCCCATTGCCACAGTGCGATCACCACAACGGGGAGAACAATGGCGAGAAGAATTTGCCGAAGATTCCTGCGAGCCACGGATGAAAGGATCGACGACGCCAGGCGGGAAACGGAGGATTCCTGCCTTGAAGCGATAGGTCCCGTCGAGATCGACATTGACGCAATCCTCGCGAGGCGGCGCGGTTCGCCGCTCGCCCTGCTACCCGTCTAATTGCCCAGGGCCTTCTCGACGAACGAGTCGTCCCAATGCGCGTCGATTTCGCCGGAGACATCCTTCTGGATTACCCCGAGGTCGGCAAAGCCCTTGGCCTGGCGCTTGATCTGATCCGGCGAGATCACTTCGCCGAGCTTGATGATTTTCGAAGCCTGCGCCGCGACGTTGGGAGCCATTCCGGAAAGCTGCGCATAGGCATCGGCGAAAGCGGCAGGCGACTTGGCGAGTTCCTCCTGCTTCTTGAGGTAGGCCCAGACAAAACGCTCGATCGCGGCGCGTTTGCCGTCGATCGCCGTCTTCGTCGTCATGAACATGCCGAGTTCGGCACCGACTGCCTTCGACGAGCTGTATTCGAGCCCCTTGGCGAAGTAGCCGTAACCATCCATCACCGGAATCGATTCAAACGGCTCCCAGGTGACGAGGCCATCGACCTCGCCCTTCTTCAGCGCCTGATCGAAATTGGCGCCGCCGCCCTGAATATTGACCGCTTGAAAGCTGTTATAGGGAATCTTGTTTTCAACCAGCGTCGCGGCGAACTGGAACCAGACCGCCGATCCCGGCGCGATCGCGATCTTTTTGCCTTTCAGGTCTGCCCAGCTGTCGAACTTCGCGCCGTTGCGGCCGATCACATATTTCGGCGAGGAGCCCACGCCCATCAGCCCGACGACGTTGTTCGATCCCTGCGCCAGCGAAATCGCAAGATCGGCCGGGCCGACCGAGGCGGCATCGAGAGAACCCGCCAGCAGCGCGGTGCGCGCATCGGCATAGCGAACGAATTCGACCAGCTTGAGATTGACGCCGAGCTTTTTCAGATCGCCGGCGATGAGGATCACGGGGGCGAGATGACCAACTTTTTGGTAGCCGACCGTGAGTTCGACCGGTTGTGCCAATGGCGCTGGTTCGGGTCCGACCGCCTGGGCCGGCAACGGCAGCCATCCGATCGCCGCCACGATGAACCAAAGCCAGGCATCTTGCCTCAATCTCCGCACGATCCGCCTCCCTTTCGACCAGCCCATTGATCGTAGCCTTACGGGAAGACTGCACCAGATTGCGCCCGTTGCGCAACGTGGCAAGGCGCCTCGAGACCATTCCGTTGATCATGGCCCGTCAATGTCGGATACGATCTCCATCGGCACGCGGCCGTGCCAGTCGGTGCGTTCCTGCAACCTTGCGGCGATCTGAAGCAGAACTGCCTCGCTGCCCGGCCGCCCGATCATTTGCAGTCCAACCGGCATGCCATCACGGTCGAAGCCCGCGGGAACCGCAAGCGCCGGCAGGCCGAAATAATTGACGAAGCGAGTGAAGCGGCTAAGCGCGTAGAGCACGCGCGGATTGAACTGCGCGGATGCCGGATCGACCTCGTTCACACGGGGCGTCCTGACCGGCATCACCGGCAAAAACGCCACATCGGTCTCTCCGAGGCAGGACAAGATGAATTGATCGCGAAGGTCCTTGCGCGCCGCCAACGCCGACGCAAGCTCCTGGTCCGAAATTGAGAGCCCCTTACGCAAACGCTTGCGTAAGGTGACGTCGATATTAGAATCCTCAAGGCGCGAGCGATGTTCCCCGGTCGCCTCGGCTTGCAGGACAATCAGCGTTTGCCGGTCGGCTTCTTCGGGAAAGCCGGATCGCTCTTCGAGCGCAATGCCGCTTGTGGCGAGCACATCGACGGCACCACGAACGATGGCGGCGATTTCGACATCGCTGGAATCGAACGCATCTTGCAATACAACCGCTCGCGAAAGCACTCCCGATACGGATTGCGTCTCGCCGGAAACGATGGGCCACAGCAAAGCAAGATCGGCGGCACTTCGCGCGAAGACACCGGCGGTGTCGAGTGAAGGCGCCAACGACATCGCGCCGTCCAGCGGAATCCTGCCGTAACCGGGTTTGAGCGCGCTGACGCCGCAGCAATGCGCGGGAATTCGCACCGAGCCCGCGGTGTCGGAACCCAAGGCGGCGAAGCAGCAGCCGGCCGCGACCAGAATGGCGGAGCCGGTCGAGGAGCCGCCGGGGATCGCGTCAAAACGCCATGGATTGAGCGCTCCGCGCCGCCCGATGCCGGATGCTTCGTACGCCAGTTCCGTCATCGTTGCCGTGCCGATCAGACAGGCCCCGGCCAGATCGAGACGGTCGATGACCGAACCGCGCGGCAGCGCCGGCGCTTGCGGCATGGTGCATCCCCATGATGGCCGGCTGCGCCCGGTCGCGAACATATCCTTGGCAACATAGGGCAAGCCCGAGAGCGGACCCTGGCATGGCGCTTCGGCATGATAGATATGTTCAACCGCGTGGAGCTTTCGACCGAGGCGGGCGAGACGCCCCTGGCATTGATCGAGCGCCGCGCTTCGCCCTCGCTCGGATAGCGAACTCCAGTCCGGCAATCGGGCACTCGATGTAGCAACCAGCGTCATTGCTTCTCGTTGTCAGTACTGCGATGCGTGACAGACATATCCCAACATCAAATGTCTAGTGCGGTGAATTTGAAGTTCCTATCAGTTTCGCGGTGACCTCGTCCTAGGAACTTCAAATTATAAACCGCACTAGAATCAAATAATTGGCTAGTGCTCCTTTGATTCCGAAGTTCGTAAACGTGGAGCCGCAATATGGTACGAACTTCGGAATCGGAGCACTAGGTACACCGTGGCAGCCAGAACATTCGATAACACGAGGGCTAGTGCGGCGAATTCGCTTAGGAATTTCAAATCCAAAGCCGCTAATCAAATCAATAAGTTACTGGAGCTCCTTTGATTCCGAAGCTCGCATCAGAGGTTGCTGCGATTTCATGCGAACTTCGTAATCGGAGCTCTAGTCGAACCGTGAAGCCAGACGAATTGACTCATCATCCTGACGGATTGCCGCAGCCGCAGCGAGCCTGGGCGATCCTGACGATCGCCATCGGCCTGGTCATGGCGGTGATGGACGGAGCGATCGCCAACGTGGCGCTGCCGACGATTGCCCGCGATCTCCATGCGAGCCCCGCCTTCTCGATCTGGATCGTCAATGGCTATCAACTCGCGATCACGATCTCGCTGCTCCCGCTGGCATCGCTCGGCGAAATCATCGGCTATCGCCGCGTCTATATTGCCGGACTTTTTCTGTTCACGATCGCATCGCTGTTTTGCGTGCTCACGCATACGCTGACATTGCTGACGATCGCCCGCATCCTGCAAGGGTTTGGCGCTGCCGGGATCATGGCCGTCAACATGGCGCTGGTCCGGCATATCTATCCGCGCAAGATGTTGGGGCGCGGGATCGGCATCAATGCGATGGTGGTCGCCATCTCTGCAGCGGTCGGGCCGACGACCGCGGCGGGCATTCTGGCCGTCGGTCCATGGCCGTATCTGTTTGCGATCAACGTCCCGCTTGGCGTTGTCGCACTCGCGATCGGCATCAAGTATCTGCCGTATACCAAACCCGCCGGCCACGACTTCGACTGGAAAAGCGCGGCGCTGAGCGCCATCACCTTTGGCCTCGGACTTGCCGCGATCGACAGCGTCGGCCACGGCGAAGACGCGGCGATTGCACTCGCCGAGCTCGGCGGCGCGGTGGTTGCGGGCTTCCTGCTGGTCCGCGCGCAGAAACATGTCACCTCGCCTTTGCTGCCGCTCGACCTGCTGCGCATTCCGATTTTTGCGCTGTCGATTGCGACATCGATCGCATCGTTCTGCGGGCAGATGCTGGCTTTCGTCGCACTCCCTTTCTACCTCGAAAGCCGGTTTGGATATTCTGCGGTCGAGATCGGTCTTTTGATTACGCCCTGGCCGATCGCGGTGGCGGTCGCCGCGCCGCTCGCCGGACGGCTGGTGGAGCGCCACCCTGCCGGACTTCTCGGCGGAATTGGGCTGGTGCTGTTTGCGCTCGGCCTGGGCGCGCTGGCGTGGCTGCCGTCGCATCCCGCGTTTTTCGATGTGGCGTGGCGGATGGCGGTGGCCGGCGCGGGCTTCGGCCTGTTCCAGACGCCGAACAACCGCACCATGATCGCGGCGGCTCCCCGGGAACGCTCGGGCGGCGCCAGCGGCATGCTGGGAACTGCGCGCCTGTTGGGACAGACTACCGGTGCGGCCCTGGTGTCGCTGTTGCTCGCCCGCTTCGCGTTGGAAGGTACCCGGCTTGCGTTGCTGACAGGCGTCGGCTTTGCGGTCGTGGGCGCGGCGCTGAGCATGCTGAGACTGTCGGAGACCGGTGCGCGGGGCGCCGAACATGTCCGCGTCACGGAGGACCAGCGGCTTAGGGGCGAATAGCGGCCTTTTGGACCCCGTACAAATTTGTAAACTTGTCTCAAATTTGGTTGCGACGGCATCTTCGGCCTGCTATAAACAATCGCTTTCTTCGTCGCGAAAGGGAGAAAGCACCATGGGCGAACTCTACGACTGGCTGTCGCATCAGCATCCGGGCCTGAAGACGTTCAAGGCCTTCCGGCACAACATGCTTGAGCGCGTCACGACCGACGCGCCCCATCGCGCACTCTTCCGCCTGCTCGCCGGGGTCACCGAGGAATACATCGCCCGCTACGACGGCGAGGCCGTTCCGGTCGGTGTCGCCGAAGAAACCTACAGGCATCTGCTTGAGATCGTCGCCAAGGCCGAGAGCGCCTTGACCGCGCCGGCGCCCCGGCAGGTTCATATCCTGAATGAACTGGCCGCCGCCCGGCTCGTGTAACGGTTTAACGACGTCGAGCGGATCCGAAATCAGCCCGCCGACTCCACAAAGCCGGATAGCGCTAATGTGACGGTTCCATGTCCACGATTTCATAAAATGCTTGCGTTAACAGGGTTTTCGTGATAGAAGTGGTTGTTTCTTCTCGAATACCGACGAGGAAACAACATGGTTGAGTTGCATAGCTGGCTTTCTCATCAGCACCCCGGTCTTCGGACCTACGTCGCCCTTCAACAAAAATCGAACGAACTGGCAGAGACCGATGCGGAGCATCGCGCGGTCTACAGGCTGTTGTCTTCGATCCTCGATCCCTTCATCGACTCCTTCGACGAGGAGCCGCTTCCGGCCGGCGTCGCAGAGACGACGTTCCAGCGGCTGCTTGCGGTGGTGCGCGATGCCGACAACGCGACCACGCTCGCGCCCGATCAGCAGATCGATGCGTTGAACAAGATCGCCTCCGTCGAACTCGTTTGAAGGCAGCCGACGCCCGACGCGGTTTTCCGGTGAGCGTGTCGAGAACGCAGAATTAACGCTTCCCTGACGGCCAAAAATCATGTACGCCTTCGTCTCAAATATGAGACGAGAGGCAAAAATGAGCGCGACGAGCAACCGCTTTGCCGAGATCGGTGAGAGGCTGCGCGCCTACCGGATGGGCCGCGGGCTCGCGGCGGAACAGGTCGCCGAGCGTCTCGGGGTGTCGCGCGCCGCAGTCTACCGGATCGAAGCCGGCGAGGTCGTGAAGATCGAGACGCTCGATCGGCTTGCCAGCGTGCTGGAGACCTCCGTTGGCTCCCTGCTCGGCCTCGGCGTCGAATACTACGCCAACGCCATCGGCTATTTCGAGCGGATGCGGCAGATCGAGGAGAAATCCGAACAGGTCATCGCCCACTTCCCGCCTTTGTCCTATCTCCTGACCTCGGACAATTACGGACGCCAGCTCAAGCAGACGCTGATCGAGGCCGCGCCCTCCTATGCCGAGGACGGCAAGGACTACGAGGCCGAGATCGACGCGATCATCAATGTGCTCGACGAACGCAAGAACGCGCGCGACCGTCGGCATCTCAGCGTCGTCAATTTCGTCAACATGCCGGAGATCGAACGCTGGTTGAAGCTCGGCCTGGTCGGTCGCTTTGATCTGCCGGCCAACGAGATCGTCGAGCGCAGGCTCGCTGCGCGCGCCGAGATCGAGCATCTGATCAAGCTGATCGAGCAGGAACCGATGGGCATTCAGATCGGCCTGATCGAAGAGCCGTTGCCCAACATCACCTTCCAGCTATTTCGCACGTCCGAGCGCACGCTGCTGGGCTTGAGCCCATTCCGGCTCGGCGGCGAACTGCCGAATATCCGCACCGGCGTCGCCATGCTGACGGCCGACGAAGAACCGGTGCGTCTCTACGAGCAACTGGTCGATAGACTATGGCGCCGTGCCTACAAGGGGCGTGAGGCCGCGCATCAGCTGCGCATGATCCTGGAGCGATCGGCGATGCGACCGCCCGCACGAAATGCTTCCTAAGCTTAACTTCGAACCGACAATTTCGAACGACCGCCATGCCGCGTCGACCAGGCGACGGGATCGATGAGGAAACGCTCCACTTCCGCACGGTCCTGCGGCGAAATCTTCTGAGCCGCCGGCGAACGCAGGATATCGGCCCAGGTGGCAAGCGGATGCAAGGTCAGCCCGGCCTGCGCGAGCCGCTCGGCCGCGCCGGGAAAGACGTCATGATAGAAGATAGTGAGCACGTGTTCGACGACGGCGCCTGCCGCCCGCAGCCCGCGCGCAAAATTGAGCTTGCTGCCTCCATCGGTGGTGAGATCGTCGACCAATAGCACCTGGAGCCCATCGACATCGCCGCCTTCGACCTGCGCGTTGCGGCCGATGCCAAGCGGCCGCTTGCGCACATAGCGCATGCGTACATTGAGTTGGTCCGCAAGCCAGGCAGCAAAGGGAATGCCGGCAGTTTCTGCGCCCGCGACCGCATCGATCGTGGCGTTCGGCAACATCGCGCCCACATAGCGGACGGCGACTTGCGTCACTGCTTGTCGTAACGAAGGATCGCCAAGGATCACCCGGACGTCGACATAGACCGGGCTCGCCCAGCCTGCCGCCAGGATAAAAGGCTGCTGCCGGCTGACATGGATGGCGCCGCCGTCAAACAGGAGCCGCGCAACTTCACCGCCGATCTCCTGCCTGATCGCTTGGTCGGTCATGGCGATACCTCCCCGACCGACCATGGCAAGGTTTGACCGCCCTGAAACACCACGACTTCGGTGTCTTCCACCGCAACCGCGGCCATCACCGGCTGCTCGCGCCTTTCGAGAGAGATCGTGCCGCGGTTCAGTTCGAGGCCGTAGAACTTCGCGCCATTGACGGAGGCAAAGGCCTCGAAGCAATCCAGCGCGCCCTCCTCATCGAATACCTGCACATAGGTCTGCAGCGCCGTGGCGCCGCCGAACACCCCGGCCGAACAACATTCGGCTTCCTTGGCGGTGCGGCGATGCGGCGCGGTGTCGGTCCCGATGAAGAAGCAGGTGTCGCCCGAGGTCACCGCCTTGCGCAATGCAAGACGATGCCGCTCGCGCTTGGCGACCGGCAGACAATAAAGGTGCGGACGCAGCCCACCCTGAAACAACGAGGTACGGTTGATGACGAGATGATGCGGCGTGATCGTGCCGGCCGTGTGCGAACGATGGGCGCGCACGATGTCGACGGTCTCCGCGGTCGTGACGTGCTCGATCACGACCTTCAGGCCTTGATGCCGTTTGAGCATCGGCAGCAGGCTCTGCTCCATGAACACCGCTTCGCGATCAAAGATGTCGACCGCGGGATCGGTGGCCTCGCCATGGATCAGGACCGGCATGCCGATTTTTTCCATGCGTGCCAGCACCGGCGCCAGCGCCGGAATGTCGGTCACGCCGTGATGCGCGTTCGTAGTGGCGCCTGCCGGATAGAGTTTCGCGGCAACCCAGGCGCGATCCCTAAATCCCTTCTCGATTTCGTCCGGCGAAGTCGCGTCGGTGAGATAGCAGGTCATCAGCGGCTGGAAGTCGGAAATCGCCGCACGCGCCACCAGGATCCGGTCGCGATAGGACTTGGCGGCCGCAACTGTCGTCACCGGTGGCACCAGGTTGGGCATGATGACGCCACGGGCGAACTGCCCTGCAGTAAACGGCAGCACCGCCTGGAGCATCGCACCATCACGCAAGTGAACATGAAAATCGTCAGGCCTGCGGATCGTGATCTTGTCGACGCGCCTGGGTGCTGCTTTTTCGAATAATTCGGTCACGCTCATTGGACGGCCTCTTCGATCGCAGCCCGCATTACCGCGATTCCGGCGACAAAATCATCCAGATTCATCGACTCTTTCGGGTTATGCGAGCCATTTTCGTTGCGCACGAACACCATTGCTGAGGGAATACCGGCATTGGCGAACACCGCAGCATCGTGCCCGGCTCCGCTCGGGATCTCCTCATCCGGCAGGCCGAGCGCCTGCGCGGACTTTCGCAGCCTACGAACCCATTCGGCATCCATGGTGGCTGGCGCGGATTCCAGGCGGCGGTCGAAAGCGAATTCCACGCCGCGCTCTTCGGCGATGAGATTGCACTCGGAACGGAACAAATCGTAGAAGCCCTCGAGCGTCTCCTTGCTCTGGCTGCGCACCTCGAAGCTGAACGACACCTTTCCCGGAATGCGCGCGATCGCATGTTCCGTGGGATCGGTCCCGAAGACGCCCGACGTCACTACCACGTCCCGCCCGCGCTCCAACAGCGTACGCCAGTGGCGGTCGAGATGGGTCATGAGTTCGGCCACCGCAAACACGGCATCGTGCCGCAGCCAGCGTGGCACCGCGCCGGAATGCCCGGCCTCGCCGAGGCATTCGACCGTCCGATGCCGCACATTACCGCGGATGCCCGTCACGATGCCGACCGGAAGTTCCCGCGCGACCAGCACCGGCCCCTGTTCGATGTGAAGCTCGACCCAGGCGGCGACGCGCTTGGCATCGAGCAACGGCTCACCCCTTTCAATGCGCGCAACGTCGGCGCCGACCGTGCGCATGCAGTCGGCAAGCACGAGGCCGTCGCGATCCCTTACCCTCAAGTCTTCGGCTGTGAGTTTCCCGAACAGCGCAAGCGAGCCCATATAGGCCTTGCCGAAACGGGAGCTCTCCTCGCCGCGCAAACCGAACAGCTTGATGGTTCGGCGCGGTGTGATGTTGTCGCGTTTCAAACGCGCCAGCACCGCAAGACCGGCGACCACGCCCGCCGCGCCATCGAAATTGCCGCCCTGCGGTACCGAATCCAGATGCGATCCGCAGGCGAGGAACGGCAGATCCGGCTCGCTGCCGGGAAGCGTGACCACCAGATTGGCGCCGGCGTCGCGCGCCGCCTCCAGGCCCAATCGGCGCGCCCTGGCCTCGACGATATCCAACGCGTTTGACTCGCGCCCGCTGTAGCTTTCGCGGGTGACGCCAACGCCGTCGAACGATGCGGTGCGGAGCGCGTCGAACAGCTCTCCGGCCAACAAGCGGTCCTCCGCGTTATCGACAAAGACGTTTCGATTTTGAGTATCTGGCGTCGTCATGTCGGGGGACTTAGCCAGGCGAGATCCTGATCGTCGGCCTCCTCGATCACGACGCCATGAACGAGGTCGGTCACGCTCGTGATCTCGCGTTGCAGACAGAACATCTCGAGGCCGTCGATGATACCGACCATCGCCGCCGGTTGAAGGAAGGTAGCGGTGCCGATCTGAACGGCGGTCGCGCCGGCGAGCATATACTCGATCGCATCCTCGGCGGAAGAAATGCCGCCGCAACCGACGATCGGAATCTTGACGGCCTTGGCGCACTGAAACACCTGCCGCACCACGATCGGCTTGATCGCGGGTCCGGACAGACCGCCCATGATGTTGCCGAGGCATGGCTTGAACGTCTTCAAGTCAATCGCCATCGACAGGAAGGTGTTGGCGACCACGACTGCGTCCGCACCGGCGCCTTCCGCCGCCCGCGCGACTTCGGCGATGTCGCCAGTGTTGGGCGTGAGCTTGACCCACAACGGCAGCTTGGTAGCGGCGCGCAGCTGGTGCGTCACCTTCTCGGCCGACTCCGCTCGCATCGCAAACGCCTTGCCGTCCTCCTCGATGTTCGGGCAGGAAATATTGGCTTCGATGGCTGAAACGCCTGGCAGTGACAGTTCCGCCGCAAGGCTGGCAAATCCTTCGGCCGTCGGCGCGGAAATACTGACCACCAGAGGTGGCTCATAGGCGGCGTATTGCGGGATGATCTTCTCAATGAAATGCGGCACGCCCTTGGAGGGAATTCCGATCGCGTTGATCAGGCTGCCCGGCCGCTCGACCACGCGGGGCAGCGGATTTCCGGCACGCAATTCCCGCGTCACGGTCTTGGTCACAAAGGCGCCGAGGCGGTTGAAGTCGATGACCTTGTCGAGACCTTCGGCAAAGGTGCCCGATGCCGGCATCACCGGATTGCGAAGCTTGAGCCCGCCGACATTGACGGAGAGGTCGATCGAAAAAGGCTTGATCATGGTAGCGCCTCCAGCAGATCGAATACCGGTCCATCCCAGCAAACCCTTCGGTTGACGATCTCGCCGCCGACGTTGAAGTCACGTACGCAGCAGTAACAAAGGCCGATCCCGCAGGCCATTTGCTGCTCCATCGCGACCTGCCCGGGCAAGCCGAACTCGATCGCAAGCCGCTGCTGCACCCGCATCAGGCGGCTCGACCCGCAAGTAAAGAACGCATCGCATTTTCCTTCGGCGATCAGACCCCGCAGGATGCGCTCCACATTGCCCGGCCCGCTGGTCTGCTCGGCGTCGGTCACCGGCACGACATCGGCGCCATGGCCCTTGAAGAGATCCACGGAGACCAAAAGCTCCGGCCGTCGGGCACTGAAGATCGCGGTAACCTTGGTACCATTGGCCTTCGCCGCTTTGGCGAGCGGTGCCAGCGTGGCGAGCCCTGCGCCGCGTCCAATCGCCACGATGTGCCGCCATTTGGGATCGAGCGTGAAGCCTTGGCCGAGCGGCCCCATGATGTCGAGCGTGCCGCCCACCTCGATCGAATCCAGCCCCCGCGTGCCGGCGCCCGTCACCTTGTACAGGAATTCAACCTGCCGCTTGACCGGGTCGGCGCCGTACAGACTCATCGGACGCCGCAGGAACGGATGCTCCCCGGCAGGGTGCGGACAGAGCAACTGGAAGAACTGCCCCGGCTGCGCGGAAGCCGCAACCTCACTGCAATCGACGACCAGGTGACGATACTCGGCGTTGACGGCCGTGTTGGCTGCGACTTTGGCAACCTCCGCAGCGATGCTGGGCTTCCAGGGCGTCCGTGAAGATGCAGGCGGCGTTGCCGCCGGCTGCATCGTCACGGATGAACGATCGAGTGACATCATAGCCTCTCGCCAAGCATCACGTCAGCTGGGCGCCGCGGCGCTCGGGGATCAAGAGCCACATCGCCAGAATGTCGAGCACATAGAGTGCAGCAAGCCCCGCGATTGCCGTTTCGAACGAATAAGCGGATGCGATTGCGCCGACGACGACAGGGCCAAATCCGCCAACGCCACGGCCGATATTGAACAGCACGTTCTGCGCCGTGGCACGCGCCGCGGTCGGGAACAATTCGCTGATCAGAGCGCCGTAGCCGCCCAGCATGCCGTTGACGAAGAAGCCCATGATCGCGCCGACCACGAGAAGCTGGATCGGATCGGTCAGGCGCGAATACACCAGCACCATGACGGCCGCGCCGAACATATAGGCGAAGAACGCGGGCCGCCGGCCGATGCGATCGGCGATATGGCCGAACATGAAAATGCCGAGCGCCATGCCGGCGAGCGTCGCGCAGGTCCAAACTACGGACTGCGTCAGCGCAAAGCCGAAGCGGGTCGACAGATAATTCGGCAGCCAGATCATCACGCCGTAGTAGCCGAAGTTCTGCACCGAGCAGAGGATGACCATGCCGAGGCTGAGCTTGGCCGTTTCGCCGTCCTTGACGAGCAGTTGCAGCGCCGACTCCTTCGGCCGGTCTTTCGACTTCTCCACGAACACTTCAGGTTCGTGCAGCGAGGAGCGAATAAAATAGGCAGCAATCGCCGGAAACACGCCGACCGCGAACATGCCGCGCCATCCAATCACCGGCAGAAGCAACGGCGTCGCGAGGGCTGCAATCAGCACGCCCACCTGCCAACCAAGACCGACATAAGAAGATGCGCGGGCGCGCTTCGATGCCGGCCAGGCTTCCGCCACCAGCGCCATGCCGATCCCGAATTCGCCGCCGAGACCGACGCCGGCGATGGTACGATAGAGCAGAAGATCCCAATAACCCCGTGCGAACGCGCAGAGGCCGGTGAACACGGCAAATAACACGATCGTCCAGGTGAGGATGCGCACGCGCCCGAGACGATCCGACAACACGCCGAAGCCGATGCCGCCGAGCACGGCGCCGATCAGCGTGGCTGTTACCAGCGATGCCGATTGCGCCTGTGAAAGACCGAGATCCTTTGCGATCGTTCGCAGCATGAAGCCGAGAATAAGAAGATCGAATCCATCCATCGCATAACCGATGGCGGACCCCAGCAACGCCTTCCAGGCGTTGCTGTCGATCGTGGTCGGAACGCTCTCGATGCTGTCAGCCGTGATGCTCATTTTGACACCCCTCATCGCTTGAATTTCCCCGGAGACAGCAGCTTGTCACAGCTCGGTATCAATTACAATATTAATATCAAAAATTATACGATAAGAAAGTAAGATATTGGAAATACTAATTTTTATTCCGTCTCATTAATTGGATTTTTGGGACACCCGTGAGCAATGCTGGCGGCCGGGCACCCCCGCCGGCGGATTCTCCTGGCCGGAGTCATTCGAGCCGCCCATCCGTTGGGGCGGTTCGCTCGCAAGAAGTCGGATCAACGTCGCTGTTCTCTCCTTCAGGCGCGCGCGCGCCCGCGCCCTCGCTTCAGAGAACGTTTCAAAATAAAAGCACAGTTCGCGGCGACGAGGCGAACACAACGAACAAAAGGAGGCTGCCCAACGGGCAGCCTCCTTGAACTAAGCGTGGTCCCGACGACTACCACTCGCTCCAGCGATCACCGTTCCAATACCCGCGGCCCTCGTGCTCGTGAAAAATAACCCGCGGACCCGGACGCCAACCGTCCTCGTGAATGATCACCCTGGATCGGGCCGGATAGTCGAAATGTTCATGCGTGTGCCAGCAAACATTACCTGAGCAGGCGATCGCCGCGGACGCGCCTACGCTGGACAACGCGAGCAATCCTGCGCCCGCCGCCACGCCGAGCAAACTCTTGCCGATCAGTGTCATGTTGTACTTCTCCTTGGAATAGCGAACCCCGCTCCCTCCCGCCAACACCAAGCGGCGAGGAACGTTCCGATGGAACCCGGATTTGCGCCTTTGGTGGAACCAACGGAGAGCGAGAATCCTGGTTCCGCGAACGTTGCGCGGCTGCCCGACAGCACGCTGACTGTTGCATGGGAAGGCGGTCGCGCGGATCACCTCGCATGGCGGCAATTGCTTGCCGCCATTTCCAAAGCTCAGTGAATCGAACCGGGCTTGTGCTGGTCATGAAGCGGCCGGACGCTACGATCGGAGTTCGGCATCGTGTCCCGGCCCGAATCGCCATTGGCATCGCTGCCGCCGGACGTCGATGTGCCGCTCCCGCTGGGATTCGACCGCGCCACGCTGCCGGTGGTCGTCCCCGTTTTCGGCGCCGTTCCCGGCGTCGCCGAGCTTGCCGCCGGATCGCCCGTGATCGACCCACGGCCGCTTGGATTACCTTGCGCATGCGCGAAGTTCGTCGAGAAGACGAGGATCGCCGGCAGCAAAACAAAAAGAACGCTGGACTTCATGGGCCATGCCTTTCGGTTGAGCCCGGATAACCCGCGCCCGGCAGCGAATGTTCCGAAGTACATGGTCTCCTCGCGCCGCGCGCAGCGGTCACGTTCGCTGCGCACCAGTCACCGAGCAATCCGCGCCTGCCTCAAAGCCGGTAATCACGCGTCCGAGTGCAACACTCGGCCGCGTGTCTCCGGCAACGCAAAGGCGGCAAGAAAGAAAACGCCGTAGGCAGCGGCCGAAAAGATCGCGATCGCATTGGCAAGCGTCGTTGTGGTCGAGAGCGCACCTACCAGGTAAGGGAACAGCGCTCCAATGCCGCGGCCGAAATTGTAGCAAAAACCCTGACCGGAGCCCCGCAACCGTGTCGGATAAAGCTCGGTAAGAAAGGCGCCCATGCCCGAGAAATAGCCCGACGCGAAAAAGCCGAGGGGGAAGCCGAGAACCCAGAGCACGTCATTGCTGAGCGGCAGTTGCGTGTAGAGGAGCACGACCGCGATGGCGCCAAGCGAGAAGATCAGGAACAGGTTGCGGCGGCCAATGCGATCAGCAAGCCACGCGCCTACCAGATAGCCAATGAAGGATCCGATGATCAACGCCGAGAGATAGCCGGTGGAAGAGACAATCGACAGATGGCGCTCGGTCGTCAGAAAACGCGGCACCCAAAAGGTCACGGCGTAATAGCCGCCCTGCATTCCCGTGGCCATCAGGGACGCCAGGATGGTCGTCTTGAGAATGGGAGCCGAAAAGATCTCCCACAGCGGCGGATGTTCACCGCTTTCCATCAATTTGCGGCGCGTGTCTGCTGCAATCTCGGGCTCGGTCACATAGCGGCGCAGATAAAAGACGAGCAGCGCCGGCAGCGCACCAACGGCGAACATCCAGCGCCACGCGACGCCTCCCGGCAGCAGGGAAAACAGAATCGCCTGTGACAGAACGGCGAGGCCCCATCCCACGGCCCAGCCGGATTGCACCGAGCCAACCGCTCGGCCGCGGTATTGCGGCCGGATGGCCTCGCCCATCAGCACCGCACCAGCCGCCCATTCACCGCCGAACCCCAGGCCAAGAAGGGCGCGCGCGATCAGCAACTGATCGAAGCTTTGCGCGACGGCGCACACCAGCGAGAAGAACGAAAACCAGAGAATGGTGAATTGCAGGGTTCTGACTCGTCCGATGCGATCGGCAACGTAACCACCAAGCCATCCTCCGATGGCTGAGGAAAGGAGCGTCACTGTTCCGGCAAGACCGGCCTCGCCGGCGCCAACCTTCCACAGCGCGATGATCGAGCCGATCACCAGCGGGTAGATCATGAAATCCATGCCATCCAGCGCCCAGCCGGCGCCGCAAGCCCAGAACGTCCGACGCTCGGCGGTGTTCATGTCGCGATAGAACGCGAGCAGGCTGGTGTCCTCGATCTCAGCCGTTTCGATCTGTTCGAGTTGGGCCGCTGTCATTGACGTTCCTCCGGCGTTTTCTTGTCGGCGCTTGAACGCCGTCTGTTGTTTCAATCCGAATCCATAAACGGTCTTTGCTGTAGCGACAACGCCTCTCGATAAGCGTATTTCAGTCCACACCGCCTGACGGGTATCCGATGATCAGTCTTATCGATCACCGACGATCAAAGCAGGTTATCGGGACCGGCGTTCCACGATTGCCTGCAAGATCGCGCCGGGGCCGCTTCAGCCCATTACGGGATGCGCGTTGACAGGATCGGTGAATTTCCGGAGACAATCGCCGATTCCAACTGGTCGAGCCGGTCCTGGCCCCAGAACGGTTCGCCGCGATGGAAGTAAAACGGCGCCCCGAACAATTGCCGTTCGATCGCTTCCCGCGTCAGTCCCTCTTCGCGCGCAACAAGTTCGGGCTCCGACGCGCGGGCCAGCAGTTCTTCGCCGTTCAGCCCGCCGGTATCAGCCAGATTGACGAGCGTGTCGGCGTCCTCGACGTTCAGTTCGTCAGCCCAGACCGCCTTGAGGCCTGCATGGACAAACGCAGTCACATCGTTTCCGTCCCTGATCGCCGCCAGCACCATGCGGTGACCGAGCGACGGATCGGCCGGATAGAATTTCGGCCACGTCACAAGCGGAATGCCGCGGATTCGTTTCCAACGTTCCATCTCGACCAGCCGATAGGACTGACGCTGCGGCGGCCGCTGGCGGACCGGCTTGCCGCCGCCCGCGGCAAACACCGCCATCAAATCGATCGGTTTGAACTCAACCCGCACGTCGTGACGTTTGGCGATATCACAAAACACCAGGCTGCCGACGTAGGACCAAAGAGAGATGAAGCTGAAGTAATATTCGACCACGGGACGCTCTGTCATATTGGATCGCTTCCGCTCAGCTGCATCAATCCAGGATAGGCGGTGCCCACGGCCCGGGTCCTCACAGGCCGGTAAAGCTGACGCTCCGTTCCGGCCGCAGGAGCTGAGCGGACGGCAGGTAGCGACTGCCGTCCTCGGCGAGGAATTCCAACATCGCCTGCGCCGGCGGAAGCAATGTCTTGTCCGCCCGGCGCACCGCATGCCATTGCCGCATGATCGGCAGGCCGGCGACATCAAGAACCACGAGCCGCCGATCGGCGAGCTCGCTCGCCACGGTGTGCAGCGAGATGAAGGCAATGCCTAATCCCGCAATCACCGCCTGCTTGATGGTTTCGTTGCTGTCCATCTCCATGCCGATCTTCGGCTGCAGATCGCTGGCCTGAAAAAATTGCTCCATCAGCATGCGCGTGCCGGAGCCGCGCTCGCGCGTGATGAAGGTCTCATAGGTCAAGTCAACGACCGCAAGGCCCAAGTCCCTGGCAAGCCAGTGATCGGCAGCGGCAATGATCACATGCGGATGCTCGCCCAGTAGCCTCTTTTCCACCGGCACGTCCGGCGGAGGCTGGCCCATGATCGCAATGTCAAGATCGTAACCGCGCAGTGCCTGACGAATATCCTCGCGATTGCCGACCTTGAGCACGATGTCGATCTTCGGATGCTGTTTCGAGAATGCGGCGATCGCGAACGGCACAAAGCATTTCGCCGTCGAGACGGCGCCGATCGAAACGCGGCCGCCGCTGCGGCCGGCGATCATGTCGAGCGTCTGCTCGCAATCGACCAGCGACGCTTCAATGCGTTCGGTCAGCGCCATGACCTCGCGTCCGGCATCGGTCAGCCGCATTCCCTCGCCGGTTCGCTGAATCAAGGGAAGACCCGCCAGGGCTTCGAGATTGCGAAGCTGCAACGTCACCGCAGGCTGGGTGAGATTGAGCGACCGCGCGGCCGCCGTGACCGAGCCCATGGCATGCACCGCGCCGAGGGCGCGCAACTGCCGGATCGTCAGATCGCGTCGAAAATGGACTGCCATGCTGACCTTTATAAGAAGGACTTTGGCCGGACCCAAGATATTGAAATTTTACTTATTGCTCAATGGCGGCGTTTCATAGCGGCGACCCGCACAACGATCTCCGGCTGCGCGGGTGATCAGGCAAAGCCCTCCCTGAAAAGGGCGCCACCGCAGGGAACGACCAATGGACCACCAGCCCCCGACGTTGGACGCGTATCTCGACGGCGCCGCCCCCTCTATCCCCCAGGGAGATGCTCTGGCGAAGGTGATCTCCCGCCTTGCCAGAGCGGCTGTCGAACTGGCCAGCCTGATCGCAGCCGGTCCTCTCGTCGGCATCGATGGCCGGTCGAGGGGCACCAATTCGGGGGGTGACGCGCAAATCGACCTCGACATCGCGGCCAATGCGCTGATGTGCAGCACGCTCCACAACACGCCGGTCGCCGCGATCGTCTCCGAGGAAACCGAGTTGCCGGAGATCCTCGATTCCGAAGCCGCGTTTTGCGTGGCAATCGATCCACTCGATGGGTCGGCCAATCTCGCCAACAACATCTCGACCGGAACGATTTTTTCGATCCGGCCACGATTGCGCGACGCGTTGTCGTCATTCTTCGAGCCGGGCACGACGCAGCTTGCCGCCGGGTGCTTCATCTATGGCCCCCAGACGACGCTCGTGCTTGCGCTCGACCGCAGCGTCGAGATTTTCCTGCTCGATCGCGCGAGGGGCGAATTCGTTCTGATCCGGCGCAATGTTCGCATCCCCGCGCGCAGCACGGAATTCGCCATCAACATGTCTAATCGCCGGCACTGGAACGGCGCGGTGCAGGCCTTCATCGAGCAATGCCTGCTCGGCGCAACCGGAGAGCACGGCGAAGACTTCAACATGCGCTGGATCGGATCGCTCGTCGCCGAGACGTTCCGTATCCTGGTGCGCGGCGGCGTATTTCTCTATCCCGCCGACGCGCGCCGCGGTTATCGGGAGGGGCGACTGCGCCTGCTGTACGAAGCGCATCCCATCGCGCTGATCGTGGAGTGGGCCGGCGGCGCCGCCTCGACGGGACGCGACCGCATTCTCGACCTCTCGGCGCGCATGCCGCATCAGCGCACTCCGCTGATCATGGGTTCGGCCGGCGCGGTGCGCGATCTCGACCTGATGCACTTGCGGACTCAGCCACTGTTTGAAAGTAGCGACGCGCCTTTGTTTGCGCGGCGCGGGCTGTTTCTCTGAAAGAGGCCAAGCATGTCGCGCCGGCACCCCATCATTTCCGTCACGGGCTCTTCCGGCGCTGGCACCACGTCGGTAAAGCGGACCTTCGAGCAGATCTTCCGCCGCGAGAACGTGACCGCGGCCTATATCGAGGGCGATGCATTCCATCGATACGACCGCTCCGAAATGCGCAGCAGGATGTCGGAAGAAGCCGAACGCGGCAACCGGCACTTCAGCCACTTCAGCCCCGAAACCAATCTGTTCGAGGCGCTCGAGAAGACGTTTCGCGAGTATGGCGAATCCGGCACCGGATTGACGCGCCACTACGTCCATGATGCCGAAGAGGGGGCGCTCTATGGCGGCGAGCCGGGCACGTTCACACCCTGGGCGTCCCTGCCCGCCGATTCCGAATTGCTGTTCTACGAAGGCCTGCACGGCGCCGTAGTGACCGGAAAGGTCAATATCGCGCAGCATGCCGACCTCAAGATCGGCGTCGTACCCGTCATCAACCTGGAATGGATCCAGAAGCTGCATCGTGATCGGTCACATCGCGGCTATTCGACCGAAGCGGTGACCGACACCATCCTTCGCCGCATGCCGGACTACGTGAACTACATCTGTCCGCAGTTCACCGAGACCGACATCAACTTCCAGCGCATTCCGACGGTCGACACCTCGAACCCGTTCATCGCCCGCTGGATCCCGACGCCCGACGAATCGATGGTGGTGATCCGCTTGAAGAATCCGCGCGGCATCGACTTTCCTTATCTGCTGTCGATGGTCCCGCACAGCTTCATGTCGCGCGCCAATTCGATCGTGATTCCCGGCTCGAAGCTCGATCTCGCGATGCAGCTGATTCTTACTCCGCTGATCCTGCAACTCATCGAACGCAAGAGACGCTCACTATGACGGTCCACTCCGCCGCCGCACTGAACAGCGTCCACGCCCTTCCGTCGCAGGTTGCGATGGCCAACGCGGTGCGTTTCCTTGCCGCCGACGCGGTCGAAAGGGCCAAGTCGGGCCATCCCGGTATGCCCATGGGAATGGCCGACGTGGCGACCGTGCTGTTCTCCCGCTTTCTCAAATTCGATGCAGCCGATCCGCACTGGCCGGATCGCGACCGCTTCGTGCTGTCGGCTGGCCACGGCTCGATGCTGCTGTATGCGCTACTGCATCTGACCGGCTATGAGGCGATGACGCTCGATGAACTCAAGCGCTTCCGCCAGTGGGGTGCGAAGACGCCCGGCCATCCTGAATTCGGTCACACCGAAGGCGTCGAGACCACGACCGGACCGCTCGGACAGGGGCTTGCGACCGCGGTCGGCATGGCGCTGGCCGAGCGGATGCTGAACGCGCGCTTCGGCGACGACCTGGTCGATCATTTTACCTACGTGATCGCCGGCGACGGCTGCCTGATGGAAGGGTTGAGCCAGGAAGCCATCTCGCTTGCCGGCCATCTGAAGCTGTCGCGCCTGATCGTGCTGTTCGACGACAACCACATCACCATCGACGGCGCGACCTCGTTGTCCTGCTCCGACGATCAGTTGATCCGCTTCCTTGCTTCCGGCTGGTCGGTCCGACGCGTCGACGGCCACGACCAAAAGGCGATCGCGCAAGCGATCGGCGAAGAACGCGAGACCAATCGTCCCTCGCTGATTGCCTGCCGCACCGTGATCGGTTACGGGGCGCCGACCCGCCAGGGTACGGAAAAGGTCCACGGCGCGCCACTCGGCGGCGAAGAACTCGACAAGGCGCGCGAGGCCTTGCAGTGGCCGCATACACCGTTCGAAGTTCCGGGCGAATTGCTGGCACGCTGGCGCGCGGTCGGCGCCCGTGGCCGCATTGCCCGGCATCGCTGGATGGAACGGCTTGAGCAGCGCGACGAATTCGCTCGTGATGATTTTGACGATGCCCTCAAGGGCGAAGCCGGCAGCGACGTCGGGTTTGCCCTGCGCGAGATCGAATGCCGCTTTGCGGACGAACGGCCGAAGATTGCAACCCGCCAGGCGTCGCAGCAAGTGCTGGAGGCGATCACGAAAGCCTCGCCGAATTTGCTCGGCGGCTCCGCGGACCTGACCCACTCGAATCTGACGCTGACGCGCGTGCAGCAACCGGTGCGGCCCGGAGCCTATGACGGCAACTACATCCATTATGGCATTCGCGAGCACGCGATGGCGGCCGCGATGAACGGCATCGCATTGCATGGTGGATTCATTCCCTATGGCGGCACGTTCCTGGCGTTTTCAGACTATAGCCGGCCGGCGATCCGTCTCGCCGCGCTGATGGGCGTGCGCGTCATCCACGTGATGACCCATGATTCGATCGGGCTCGGCGAAGATGGACCGACGCACCAGCCGGTCGAGCATCTCGCATCCTTGCGCGCCATCCCGAATCTCCTGGTGTTTCGTCCGGCGGATGCCGTCGAGACGGCCCAGGCCTGGGACTGTGCCTTGCGCGCGGCGCGCCAGCCTTCGGTGCTGTGCTTATCCCGGCAGGCGCTGCCTGTGCTCGATCGAGCGTTTGCCCCGGAAAATCCGGTCGCCCGGGGGGCTTACGTGCTCACAGAGCCCGAGCATCGGCGAGACGTGACGTTGATCGCGACAGGATCGGAAGTCGCGATCGCGACCGACGCGGCCATGCTGCTCGGCGCGCGCGGCCTGCGTGCGGCCGTGGTGTCGGCCCCCTGTTTCGAACTGTTCGAACAGCAGCCTTCCAGCTACCGCGCCGCCGTGCTCGGCCATGCGCCGCGGGTCGGCGTCGAAGCGGCGGTCGAGGGCCTTTGGCGAAAATGGATCGGCGAAACCGGTGAGTTCGTCGGCATGAAAGGCTTCGGAGCTTCGGCGCCCGCAAGCGAGCTCTATGCACACTTCGGCATCACGGCCGAAGCGGTCGCCGCAGCCGCCGAGCGAGCGGTCACGGAAGCGAGGTCCGCAATCCCGATACCCGCCTAACAGAACAAACGAAACGTCTGGAGTGAAACGATGGCGAAAATCACCTTGCGGCAATTGCTCGATGACGCCGCCGAGCGCGGCTATGGCGTTCCGGCGTTCAACATCAACAACATGGAACAGGGGCTCGCGATCATGGAGGCCGCCGACGCCGTCGACGCGCCGGTGATCATTCAAGCTTCGCGCGGCGCCCGGTCCTACGCCGGCGACATTATGCTGTCGCGGATGATCGACGCATTGGTCGAAATGTTTCCACACATCCCGCTTTGCCTGCATCAGGATCACGGCGACAGCGAAGCCACCTGCGCCACCGCGATCCAGCATGGCTTCACCTCGGTCATGATGGATGGCTCGCTCAGGGCCGACGGCAAGACCGTGGCCGGCTACGCCTACAACGTCGACATCACGCGTCGCGTGGTGCAGTTGGCGCACTGGATCGGCGCCTCGGTCGAGGGCGAACTCGGCGTGCTCGGCTCGCTCGAACATGGGGGAAGCGAAAAGGAGGACGGCCACGGCGCCGAAGGGGCGCTGAGCCACGACCAGTTGCTGACCGATCCCGACCAGGCTGTTGAGTTTGTCGGCGCGACGAACGTCGATGCGCTTGCCATCGCGATGGGCACCTCGCACGGCGCCTACAAGTTCACGCGCAAACCCGACGGCGAAATTCTCGCCATGCGCGTGGTCGAAGAGATCCATCGCCGGCTCCCGAACACGCATCTGGTGATGCATGGCTCGTCGTCGGTGCCACAGCCGCTCCAGGACATGTTCAACGCCTTCGGCGGCGAAATGCCTCAGACCTGGGGCGTCCCGATTGAGGAGATCGTGCTCGGCATCAAGCACGGCGTGCGCAAGGTCAATATCGACACCGATTGCCGCCTCGCGATGACAGCCGCCTTCCGCAAAGTGGCGCAGCAATCGAAAACCGAATTCGACCCGCGAAAATTCTTAAAGCCGGCGATGGACGCGCTGGGCGGTCTCTGTCGCGAGCGCTTCGAGCAGTTCGGAACGGCCGGCAACGCAAGCCGTATCCGGTCGATCCCGCTTGCCGAAATGGCGCGCCGCTACCGCTCGGGCGCGCTCAACAGCGAACGCATGACGGAAGCGGCCTGAGGGGGCCCGTGGTGAAAACAGAAGGAGTGTCAGATGAAGCATGAGTCGATCACGGTGCGTGGCAAGGATCGCTACAAATCCGGCGTGATGGAATACAAGCGCATGGGCTACTATGAGCCGAATTATGAGCCCAAGGACACCGACGTCATCGCGCTATTCCGCGTGACGCCGCAGGATGGCGTCGACCCGACCGAGGCCTGTGCGGCAGTCGCCGGCGAATCCTCCACTGCGACCTGGACCGTGGTGTGGACCGATCGCTTGACCGCGGCAGAGAAATACCGCGCCAAGTGCTATCGCGTCGATCCGGTGCCGAATTCGCCGGGGAGCTACTTCGCCTATATCGCCTACGATCTCGACCTGTTCGAGCCGGGCTCGATCGCCAACCTATCCGCGTCGATCATCGGCAACGTGTTCGGCTTCAAGCCGCTGAAGGCGCTTCGGCTCGAGGACATGCGGTTTCCCGTTGCGTATGTGAAGACGTTCCAGGGGCCGGCGACCGGGATCGTGGTCGAGCGCGAGCGGCTCGACAAGTTCGGCCGTCCGCTACTGGGCGCGACCGTGAAGCCGAAGCTCGGGTTATCGGGCCGCAATTACGGTCGCGTTGTCTATGAGGCGCTGAAAGGCGGTCTCGACTTCACCAAGGACGACGAGAACATCAACTCGCAGCCTTTCATGCACTGGCGCGAACGCTTCCTCTACTGCATGGAGGCGGTCAATCGCGCGCAGGCCGCAACCGGCGAGATCAAGGGCACCTATCTCAACGTCACCGCCGCGACGATGGAAGACATGTACGAGCGTGCCGCTTTTGCCCGCGAGATCGGTTCCAGCATCATCATGATCGACCTCGTGATCGGCTACACCGCGATCCAGTCGATGGCGAAATGGGCGCGCAGGAACGACATGATCCTGCATCTGCACCGCGCCGGCCACTCCACCTACACGCGGCAGCGCAGCCATGGCGTATCCTTCCGCGTCATCGCCAAGTGGATGCGGCTCGCCGGCGTCGATCACATCCATGCCGGCACGGTGGTCGGCAAGCTCGAAGGCGATCCCAACACCACGCGCGGCTATTACGACGTGTGCCGCGAGGACTTCAATCCAACCAGGCTCGAGCACGGCATCTTCTTCGACCAGCGCTGGGCCAGCCTGAACAAGCTGATGCCCGTCGCTTCCGGCGGCATTCACGCCGGCCAAATGCACCAACTGCTCGATCTGCTCGGCGAGGATGTGGTGCTGCAATTCGGCGGCGGCACGATCGGTCATCCGCGTGGCATCCAGGCCGGCGCAATCGCCAACCGCGTTGCGCTGGAAGCCATGATCCTCGCGCGCAACGAAGGCCGCGACTACGTGCACGAGGGTCCGGAGATCCTGGCGAAGGCGGCGCTCTCCTGCACGCCGCTACGCGAAGCGCTCGAGGTCTGGAAGGACGTCACCTTCAATTACGAATCGACCGACTCGCCCGACTTCGTTCCGACCCCCAGTCTCGCGATGTGAAAGGAACCTTACAATGCGTATCACCCAGGGATGCTTTTCGTTCCTTCCCGATCTGACCGACGAGCAGATCAAGAGCCAGGTTCAATACTGCCTCGACAATGGCTGGGCCGTGAACATCGAGTTCACCGATGACCCGCACCCCCGCAACACCTACTGGGAAATGTGGGGACTGCCGATGTTCGACCTGCGCGATGCCGCCGGCATCATGAAAGAACTCGGCGATTGCCGGCGCGTCTATGGCGATCGCTACATTCGCATCTCCGGCTTCGATTCGAGCCATGGCTGGGAGTCGGTGCGGATCTCGTTCATCGTCAACCGGCCGAAAGAGGAGCCGGGATTCCGGCTCGATCGGCAAGAAGCGGTTGGCCGCAACATCCGCTACACGACGCGGGCTTACGCTGCCGATCGTCCCGAAGGCGAGCGCTACCAGTCATAAGGGTCGGCAATCATGGCTCATCCAAATCTCCAGGCTGTCGGGCGCGAAGGCAGCGGCGAATCTGTCCCCTCCTCCATCGACCTGCGGCAGGAATTCGACGCCGTCGAGATCGCACCGATCCTGGCGCAACTCGACCGGGAATTGATCGGGCTTTTGCCGGTGAAAAGCCGCATCCGGGAGATCGCCTCGTTGCTGCTGGTCGAGCGGATTCGCCGGAAGATGTCGCTCGCCAATACCTATCCGACGCTGCACATGTCGTTCACCGGAAATCCCGGCACCGGCAAGACGACGGTCGCGATGCGGATGGCCGGCATCCTGCACCGGCTCGGCTTTGTCCGCCGCGGCCATGTCATCAGCGTCACGCGCGATGATTTGGTCGGCCAGTACATCGGTCACACCGCGCCAAAGACCAAGGAGATCCTGAAGAAGGCGATGGGCGGCGTCCTGTTCATCGACGAGGCCTATTATCTCTACCGGCCGGAGAACGAACGCGATTACGGTCAGGAGGCGATCGAGATCCTGCTCCAGGTCATGGAAGCGCAGCGCGAAGATCTTGTCGTGGTGCTCGCCGGATACCGCGACCGCATGGAACGATTCTTCCAGAGCAATCCCGGCTTTCGTTCGCGCATCGCCCACCACATCGATTTTCCGGACTATTCCGAGGCGGAATTGCTCGCAATCGCCGAGTTGATGCTGGTCGAACAGAACTACCGGTTCTCACCCGAGGCGCGGGACGCCTTCACCCGCTACATCGCGCTGCGCAAGACGCAGCCGCTGTTCTCCAACGCACGCTCGATCCGTAACGCACTGGACCGGATTCGCCTCAGACAGGCCAACCGGATTGTCGCTCACCTCGACCGCGTTCTCACTTCAGATGAGCTGATGGCGATCGAGGCGAATGACGTACTCGCCAGCCGGGTTTTCTCCGGCGGATTCGACAAGGAGAGGACCGAGCCGTGAATGTCGAGACACTGTCGGTACTGCTACGCCCGCGCAGCCTGAAGGACCGGATCGCCGATGCTGCCGTGTTGATCCTCGATGTCGACGGCACGCTTGCCGAGACCGAGGGCATTCATCGCCGCGCCTTCAACGCGGCATTCATCGAAGCTGGTTTCGACTGGTATTGGGACCAGCGGACCTACAAGAAGCTCCTGCGCACAACCGGCGGCAAGGAACGCATTCAGGCCTTCGGCCGGACGCGCTATCCCGGGATATGCCTGTCCGATTCTGAAGTCGCCAAGCTGCATCGGACAAAGACACGGCACTACGGCCGGCTGATCGCCCAGCACACCTGCCGGCTGCGGCCCGGCGTCGCGGCCTTGATCCGCAATTCCCGGGCTCGTGGCCAGACGCTCGCGATCGCGACCACGACGACATACAGCAATATCGACGAGCTGTTGTCAGTAGCGCTGGAGGCAAACTGGTGCGACCTGTTCGCCACCGTCGTTGCCGGGGACGATGTGGCACGCAAGAAGCCGGCGCCAGATGTCTATCTCGAGGTCTTGGCAAGGCTCGGTTACGGCGCGAGCGAGTGTCTCGCGATCGAAGATTCTGCCAATGGCCTGAAGGCGGCCTCGTCCGCTGGAATTCCCGTGTTGATCAGCCGCAGCGAATATTTTCGCGATGACGATTTCTCAGGTGCACTGGCGGTCGTCGACGATCTTACAGAACTCGGATAGCCGCATCTAAGGGTGTCAGCGGCGCAGGTGGGATCACGGGTCCCAATTCGCGGAACTGGAAACGATCAACCGCCGGCAGCAGACGAGACCACCCTGAAAGGCCCAAGGAAAAGGCCTGCCGGGGTGACTTGACTCGTTTGGCGCGGTGAAATATCACAATCATATCTGCGTAATTTCACCGCGGGTGAAGGACATCCGCGAGGCTGAAACGCACGAACCGCCGGTGCTCGAATGACGATCCGAAACCCGACGCGCAAGCGGTTGGCTCCCGAACAGCCGGGCACATCCTCGCTATTGGAAACTGCATATGAAAAAATCAAGCGGCAGATCACGGCCTGCGAGTTTCGTCCCGGCGACCACCTCAACGAGGCCGAGCTTTCCGAGCGGCTCGGGATTGGGCGTACGCCGGTGCATCAGGCAATCGACCGGCTGATGATGGAGGGGCTGGTGCAGGTGATGCCGCGCAAGGGTATCCTCGTAACTCCGGTCAGCCTCGACGTCGTGGTGCAAACGATCGAAGTGCGGCTGCTCAACGAGTGCCATTGCGCGCGGCTCGCCGCCGAACGTGCGAGCGAGAAGGAGATCCGCATCCTGGACGATATTCTTGCGCGGGCGGAGAAGGTGCTGCCGCGGCGTAATTCCGAGCGGCTGATGCGGCTCGATCGTGAATTTCATGGCGCAATCGCGCAAGTCTCGCGCAACGCCGTGCTTGCCGACGTCCTCGGACGGCTGCACGACAAATCGTTGCGCTTCTGGATTCTGTCATTGAATACGCCGGGCCATCACGCGCGCGTCCACGCACAGCATCGCGCGATTCTCGATGCCATCCATGCGCACGATCCGCTTGCCGCCGAACAGGCGATGCGCGACCACATCGAAGATTTTCGACGCAACCTTCTCAGCAGCATCTAGGTGCAGGACACTCCAATGAAGATCGCAGTTCCGGACCTGATCTCGAATTCGTATTTTCCAGCCGCTGCCGCGGTCGAGCTGGGATTTTTCAAGCAGTTCGGTCTCGACGTCTCGCTCGAACTGATCTTTCCGGTCGACAAATCCTATCATGCGCTGCGCGCCGGCGAGATCGATTTCGTGGCTGGCTCGGCGCATTCGGCATTGGCCGCGTTTCCGGAATGGGATGGTTGCAAGTTGCTCTGCGCGCAGGGCCAGGGCATGTACTGGTTTCTGGTCATGCGCGCCGATCTCGATCCGAAGCGCGGCGATCTCTCTATCGTCAAGGGCCGCCGCGTCGGCGCGGCGCCGTGGGTCGACATGGGCTTGCGACGTCTGCTGGTCGAAGCGGGCATCGACCTAGCACGGGAAAACGTGACCATTGCACCGGTTCCCGGCGCGACCGGGTCGAGCGTGAATTTCGGCTTGACGGCCGCCAAGGCTCTTGAAGAAGGCAAGATCGATGGCTTCTGGGCGAACGGCATGGGCACCGAAGTCGCGGTGCGCCGCGGCGTCGGGAAGGTCGTTATCGACGTGCGCCGCGGCGACGGTCCGAAAGCTTGCTTCAATTATACGATGGCGTCGGTCGCGGCGAGCGACCTCCTCATCAACGATCGTCCCGACGTCGCGGCGAACGCCGTGCGCGCGATCGTCGCCACTCAGGCGGCGCTAAAGGCCGAGCCCGAACTGGCCGCCAAAGTCGGTGCAAAATTCTTTCCCCCCAACGAGGCGTCGCTGATCACCGATCTGATCCGCCGCGATCTGCCCTACTACGACGCCAGCATCTCGCCGGCTTTCGTCGAAGGGATGAACGGCTTCGCGCGCGACGCCGGTATCCTGTCCGGCCACCCGAGCTACGGGCAGGTCGTCGCCACCCAGTTCGCCGATCTCTGGAAACCATGAAACACGCGAAATCATTAGGAGAGCCTTGATGGCCATCAACAAGCTGCACGACGAGTTCCACACCCTCGACATGAACTCCGGATGGGAAGTGCCCGCGGGCTATCCCTCCGGGATTCAGCAGAAGATCCTTTCCGGCGCACTCGATGAGAAGAACAAGCGCGGAAGCCGGACACGGCTGCTGCGCTTCGATCCCGGCGTTTACACCACAGCGCCTTTCGTTCACGAATACTGGGAGGAAGTCTTCCTGGTTCAGGGCGACCTCACCGTCGGCAATGACGCCAAGGGAAAAGGCGGCGAAGGCTTCAGGCCGTTCACCTATGCGTGCCGTCCGCCGGGCGCCTATCATGGTCCCTTCCTTTCGAACGGCGGATGCCTCTTGATGGAGATCCACTACTTCGATCCGGCGTAACCAGGAACCACGACCGATCGCATTGCAGGGAGAGCCGCCATGACCTTTACAGATCGGGAATTCCGCGACGCACTGGGCCAGTTCGCGACCGGCGTCTGCGTGATCACGGCGGAGGTCGACGGCATTCTGCTCGGCTCGACGGTAAGTTCGTTCAACTCGGTCTCGCTGGCGCCCCCGCTCATCCTGTTCAGCCTGGCGCGGGCGGCCCAGACTCTCGACCTATGGCTCAAGGCAACGCACTTCGGCGTCACCGTGCTGTCCGAAAGCCAAACCGACCTCTCCAACCGATTCGCGCGCGGCGGCGCCGACAAGTGGGCCGGGCTGGCACCGTTCCGCGGCAAGAGCGGGGTGCCCCTGCTCCGCGGCGGCCTGGTGACTTTCGAATGCAAGACCTACGCGACCTATGAAGGCGGCGACCACGAGATTATGCTGGGCGAGGTCCTCGAATTCAGCCGGACGATCTCGACGCCTTTGCTTTTTCACGGCGGACGCTATCGGCGCCTTCATTCCGATGAGGCGATCGAGACTCCGCCGAATATTGACGTTTGGCTCCACGGCTGGTGACAGCAGACCCGTCCGCTGCGGGCGGCTGCTCCTTGCGCTGGAGCTGACGCTTTCGGATCTCGGCAAGTGCGCTCTCCGAATTCAGGATGAGCTGCCGTGCAACGCGCTGTGTGGTCTTGAGCGCCTCAGGATCGATATCCTCAAACAGCACGTCGTTGATGAGACGGATGAACGGCGCGATGCGGGCAACCTCCTGCTCGCCGCGCGGCCGAAGAAAAACGCGCACGCTGCGTTTGTCGACCGGGCTCGGCCGCTTCACCAGAAGGCCGGCTTCCTCGAGCCGCCGGACCTCGGTCGTCACGTGGGTCGAGGCGAGCGCGACGTGATCGGCCAGACCGCGGATCGTGACCCCACCAGAGCCCTGCGACTGGGCCACCCCCATCAGTACGACGAATTGACTAGGCGTCAGGTTCAGCTCCTTGCCGAAGGCGTCCCGGCAAGCGAGCAGACGCCCGACGCACTGCACCATCGCATAGATACTGCGGCGAAAGTCCGCATCCGACCCCTGAACCAGGAATTCTTTCCGGGAGACGGTCACGGGAGCCCTGTAGACGTCGGGTTTAGGCATTTGGCATCCTGAGAATCGCCAGAAATCTGTAACGCTCGCGTTGAAATATCACGCCCCCATCAGCATTGACAATGTCCGACATATAGCTACAGTTCGTATCTGTTTGATGTAGCATAAACGACAGCGCGACAACCGGCCCTTCGGCCGGCGCGACTGTCACATCATAGGGAGGGGAAATCGAAATGACCGTGACGGCATCCAAACCGGTCGAAGTCAACGCGACGACGCCGCTGCGAACTGGCGCGTCATTTCTCGATGACCTGCGCACCGGCGGGCGAACGGTGTTCGTCGACGGCGAGTTGGTGCGCGACCCGACCAGGCATCGCGCCTTTGCGAACGGAGCGCGGACCTTCGCGAGGCTGTTCGACTATGCCGCCGCCCCCGAAAACAGGGAGCGCATGACCTACACTTCGCCTGACACCGGCGGGCCGGTATGGCGCTGCTTCCAGATTCCGCGCACGCATGCCGACCTGCGTGCCAAGCGTCTCGCCGCCGAGGGATGGGCCGAGCAGACCTTCGGGCTGATGGGCCGTACGCCGGACCACGTGGCGAACTTCTTCGCCGGCTATGCCGCGAAGCCCGAATTTTTTGCGCGCGGCGGCGCCGGCTATGCCGAGAACGTCGTAAATTTCTACAAGCACATTCGCGACAATCACAAATACGTCGTCTATGCGATCGTTCCTCCGCAGATCGACCGCAGCAAACCCGGACACCAGCAGAGCGATCCGACGCTTTACGCAGGCGTCGTCAAGGAAACCGACGCCGGGATCGTCGTCCACGGCGGCCAGCAGCTCGCGACCGGCGCGGTCTTCGCCGACTATGTGCAAGTGAGCTGTATCCATCCGCTGCGTCCGGGTGACGAGAACTATGCGATCAGCGTCGCAATCCCGCTAGACGCGCCGGGCGTCAAGCTCTACTCGCGACGCGCCTTCGCCATGCAGGCGACCAGCGCGGAAGACTATCCGTTGACCAGCCGCTTCGACGAGACCGACTGCTTTGTGGTTCTCGATAATGTGCTGGTGCCCTGGGAGCGTGTGTTCATCTACCGCAATACGGAGCTGTGTTTCCAGCAGTGGTGGCAGACGCCGTCGCACTCCTACGGCAATCATCAGGCGCAAGCCCGCTACGCAACCAAGCTTCGCTTCCTGCTCGGTCTTGCCAAGCGCATGAACGAGGCGACCGGCAACGATGCCGCACCGCCCGTGCAGGTCGAAATGGGCGAACTCGCCGCCTATGCGTCAATCGTCGAGAACATGCTGCACTCGCACGAGACGGTGGCACCGATCGACGAGGACGGCATCCTGTGGCCGTCAAAGACGGCGCTCTATGCCGTGATGGCGTTGCAAGGCCAGATCAACCCGCACATGATCGACATTGTGCGAGAACTGACCGGAGCCGGGATGATCACCCTGCCCTCCTCGATGCGCGACTTCGAGAACCCGGAATCGGCCGCGGACATCGAACGCTATTTCGTGTCGGGCAAGATGGGCGCCCGCGAGCGCGTCCGTTTGATGCGGCTCGCCTGGGACTTCATCGGCACCGAGTTCGGCAACCGCCATCAGCAATACGAGAAGTTCTATGGCGGTGCGTCGTACCTCGTGAAGACCAACATGTACCGCGCCTACGACTTCAAGCGAGCGGGCGGCCTCGTCGACGCGGCACTGAACCTGCCGCCGGTCGTCTCCTGACGCCCAGAGCGAGGCGGCGCCGGGATCGTGCGCCGCCTCGTCCACCAAATGCGCAAACGCACGCCGCAGCGATAACGCGGCCGTCACAAGGAGAAGGGGGAAACATATGACAACGGACGTGGAAATGGGCGGCGTCGCCGCCTCAAAAGCCGGCACTTCGGCGCCGGCAGAGGGAACAGCGTCACCGCTGCGCTGGATCATCGCGCTCATCCTGTTCCTCGCGGTGATATCGGCGTTCTTCGATCGCATCAGCGTCGCCGTGTTGTTCACCAACAAGGAATTCCAGGACGCCTTGGGCACGGGCTTCAACCCGACGCTTCTCGGTCTCCTGATGACGGCTTTCGTGTTCGCCTATGGCTGCTCGGGGGTGTTTCTGTCCTTCATCGGTGACCTGTTTGGGCTCCGGCGCTCGCTGGCGGTCGGCACCGCGTTCTGGGGCGTCTTCATGACGCTGATGGCGGGCGCCGGATCGTTCACCTCGATGTTGTCGATGCGCATTCTGCTCGGCGTCGCCGAAGGCCCGCAGTTTTCGATCACCAATTCGCTGATCAAGCGCTGGTTTCCGCGGCGCGAGCAGGCACGCGCCAACTCTATCTGGATGATCGGCAGCCCGCTCGGATCGGCGATCGGATTCCCGCTGATGATCTTCCTCGAGACGAACTACGGCTGGCGCGCCGCGTTCCTGTTCCTCGCACTGCTCAATATCGTGGTGATCCTGCCCCTGATCCTGTTCTTCCTGCGCGACAATCCGCCGGGGGTGGCGGCACCAACGACGCCGGCGGCGCAGTCGTCGTACCTGTCGCAGGTCGGTCTCTACTGCCGCGACTGGCGTTTCTGGATGATTGTGATCTTCAACTCCGCGGCGCTCATCTATCTGTGGGGCCTCAACAGCTGGCTACCGACCTATCTCATCAAGGTACGCGGCTTCGATCCGCGGCACACGAGCCTGTATTCTTTCCTGCCGTTCTTTCTGATGTTCCTCGGTGAGGTCCTCGCGGCAACGGTGTCGGACAAGATCGGCCGGAGGGCCATCGTTTGCCTCGTCGGCCTGTTCGGCGCCGGCGCCGCGATGTACGTCGTCTCCATCGTGCCTGATGCGCAGACCGCGGCAATCCTGATTGCGGTGAGCGCCTTCTTCTGGGGCTCGGCGCTGCCGCCCTTGTTCGCATTATCGCTGCAAATCCTGCCGCCGCGCGCTGTCGCTTCGGGGGTCGGTGTGTTCAACGGCGTCGGCAACATCGTCGGCGCGTTGTCGCCAGTGGTGATCGGAGCGCTGATCGCACATACCGGCTCGTTCCATGCAGGCCTGATGGTGCTGGTCGGCGCAACCATCATTGGATCTCTTGCAATGATTCCGCTGCTGCGGCGCTACTGATCTCAAAAACAATCGGCGGCCGCCCTTGCGCGGCCGCCGACCATATTTCAGGATGGCGCGTCATCGCTCCTTCGGCCGCGTGAACCTCGGCACCGCGACCAGGATCGGAAAGCTCCCGAGCAAAATCGGGATGAGCGAAGCGTTGATACTGCCCGCCAGATCCCACACAACTCCGGACAGAAACGAAACCAGCATCGCGAAGCCGTAGGCGATGGCAAAGGCGGCCGCCGATGTCCGCGCGACATCGTTGGGGTTGTCGCAAAGCATCGGGGCGAGAGCCAATCCCAGGACCAGCGCCGCGCCGAGCGAAAATCCGGCCAGACCCGCCCAGAAGATTGTCCAGGTGCTCGCGGTCGTCATGATTCCCACGACGCAAGCGGACGACACCACGCCCAACACCATGTATGGCCATCGCTTGCCCTGCAACTTGTCGGCTGTCACCAGCAGGAGAAGCGAGGCAGGGATCTGTCCCGAGTTGACGGCTGTCAATGTCGCGCTGACGAGTTCCTGGTGGCTGCTTGCGCTCAGATGCGCGGGCAAAAATCCATTAAGACAGAAATAGGTGCTCGTAACGCTGCCGAAAGTCAGTCCGATTTGCCAATTGAGACCGCTGTTTAACTGCGGCAGCCAGCTTGCTGAATGCTTTGGCGCAACATTTGCCGCTGGCCTTGGAGCCAGCATCGTAACCGTTACAGCCGTGGCGATCAGGGGAAGAACCCACGCACTCAACGCCAGACGCCAGCTTTCGCCGAAATAGGGCACCAACAGCGGAAGCATCGTGGCAACGGGGATGATCTCGCCCATGATCAGGCCGTTGGTGTAGATGGCCGTTCCGAACGTTGATCGCTCCGGCGCCCATTCGCGCACCGCCGCCGCCATCGATGGTTGCATGACCGCAATCCCGATGCTCATGAGCACGGTCGTCACGTACAATTGCCACGCGTTGCCCGCGCCGCTTCGAAGTAGCGTCCCGCACGCCGCAATCAGAAGACCGCTCACGAGCGCGCCACGCACGCCCATCCGGCCGACAAGGATCGAGCCCGGCGCGGCGAAGATCGCAAACACGACAACGGGTATGCCGGACAGCAAACCTATTTCGGTGCCGGACAGGTTGAGATCGCGCTGGATCAGCGAAATCACCGGCGGGATCGACAAAACCGTCAGCCGAAGACTGACGCCGCAGATCCACAGCAGAGAAAAGGATCTACGCGCCGTGACTATACTGTCCACTGGTCTTTCCTTCTGCGGTCCATCCGGCTCATGACACGAGTCCGTCCGCCAACGTGCCTGGCTACCGCATGCGGGCGTTCTGGACGTTGCGCTGTCGCCGGCACACAACGTGGCGCTCAAGCCACCTTCGTCGCTTCCTTGATCGATGACTTGTATCGTTGCAACGCGAAGGCCTTGTCGCTGGAATCGATCAGCGTCTCCAGGATACGGGAAATTGCCTGAAAATCCTCGCGGCTAAGCGGCCCGAATTCGACATCGTTGATCTCGCGCTGATAGGGCGCGAGCTTGCGCAGGAGCGCCTTGCCCTTCTCGGTGATGACGAGCGAAATCCGCCGCCGGTCGACGTTGTCCTGGTTCTTTTCGACAAGGCCGAGCGTCTGCAGCTTGCTGGTTACCGTGGTGACGAAGGCGCCGCTCATATGCAGATGATCCGCGATCGTCTTGACGTTGACGTCGCCGTCGAGGCCGAGGTGACCGATCGAGATCAGGATTGTGTATTCCACGCCTGCGAGGCCGATCTGCCTGGCATGGCCGTCCCGGATCGACTCATGCCGGGCCATGAAAGCGAAAAGGTTATGCACGAGTTTGCGAAAATCGCGATCGGTGCCGTCGCTCAGAAGCTCTGGCCGGGTAACGGTCAGCGGCAACCCGCCGCGCAAACTGGTCGGCTCAGCGCGGCGCGGCGTTTGCCCTCGCTCTGTTTTGGCTTTTTGGCGCGACACCTGCGTTCTCCGAATGGCATTCGATTGATTGGCGAGAGTAGGCTTGAGCAAACACTTAGAAAATTTTAAAGGGATGGATCAAGTGACCACCGGCAGGACGTCGATATCGTAGGCATGACGCAGCGTACGACTGTGGACGGGATCCTCCAGCTCGATCTCGAACCGGCTCGCCGGACGGATGCCGCCGATCGCAGCCAGCGTACCGCAGAACATGATAGCGCCCGGCGGAAGCGCCGCGCCATACCGCGCAATCAGGTCGGCCGGCGCGCGCATGCCGGCGAGCGTGCCATCCTGGTAGGTGACGCGGTGGCCGTCGATGGTGACGAACGCCCGCAGCCGCAACTGGTCCCAGTGACCGGCGACATCGTCGAGCAGCCAGAGCTCGCGGCCGACCGGTTTCGGGCAGAGCTGCTTGGAGAGCGCGATCCCCATTGTTTCGGCCTTGCGGTCGGTGTGATCGGAGCCAACCGTCAGCCACAGCCGCCCGCCATGCGCAACCACCACGGGCTCGGCCTCGCCCGATGTATCCGGCCCGAGCGCCTCGACGCGCACGCTCTGTGTTACGTTGAGCGCGCTGTTGCGGTAGAATACCGGAACGGACGACGGCCGCGGCACTCCGATGGCGGCAAGCTCCTCGATATGATGGCGTAGCGCCGCCTCGTCGCGGCCGGTCCAGCCGGCAACGATCAGGGTAGCGACGTCGAAGCCGATCCGCTCACCGGCGCCATTTTTCGGCGCGATCTGAAATTCGAGCATGCCTTCCAAGTCTCCGCAAAACACTTTTAAAACTAGCTAAGTTATGGAGTATATAACCCATCGCCGTTCCGGAGGCCAGCTTGGGTCCCCGCAAATTGCGCAATGCTGTTGGTCTGTGAAGCTTTCTGCGATCGCCTCAGTGCGCCGCGGCAGCAAAATCCTGCATGACCGATGACTTCGCGACGCGCGCCTTGCGCGTGGTCGCAGGCGTGTTGCGGCTGCGGCCGACGAAGCGCGGCACGCCTGCGGTGACGACCGCGCCGATCGCAGCGATGTCGCCATGCTTGATGGCATCGAGCGCACTATCTTGCGTGCCGCCATCCGGCGCATCGAGCAGCACGATGTCGGCGGCATGGCCCGCCTTCAACAAGCCGCTGTCGAGCCGATAGACCCGCGCATTGTTGCCGCTGGCCGCGCAGATCGCCTGTTCAGGCGTCATACTGGTCAGGCTCGCTAGGTGCGCCATGGTGTAGAGAATGCCGAGCGGCATGATGCCGCTGCCGGTTGGCGTATCGGTTGCGATGATGAAGCGATCGAACGCATTGAGCTCCAGCGCCAGCTTGCCGCACAGCAGCGTCGTCCGCAGGTTACCCGCGGTGCAGACCTGAAGCGCGATCTCGCTCTCGCGGATCACACGCTCGAAATCGCGGTCCGGCATCGCCGTCGGGCCCCCGTTGATATGGAACGAGACGTGCGGATGCATTTTCAGAAGATGATCGCCGGTGATCGCACCCGAACCCGGGATCGATGATCCGCCGGTGTGGCACGTGGTGATCAGGCCCGCCGCCTTGGCGCCGGCGACCAGCGGCACGTAGTCATATGCTGTCTTTACCGCGCCGAACCCGGCCTTGGCGAGGCCAACCCCTTTCGCGGCGAGTTCGACAAAGTCTTCATCCTTCAGGCCGGGCTCAAGGATGACCGATCCTGCGATCACGCGCATGCCGCCGGGACGGTAGTCGGCAAAGCAGCGCTGCGCGGCAACCGCGAGCGCCTTGACGCCTTCGGCGTCGCGCGGTCGGCCCGGCACGTGCACCTCGGAAGCCGAGATCGACGTGGTCACGCCGCCATGCAGATAGCTTTCGAGATAGCCGACGGTGCGCTGGCGCGGCGTATAATCGCCAAACGTGATGTGCACGTGGGAGTCGATCAGGCCTGGAATCGCGGTCATGCCGCCGGCGTCGATCACGACGTCGCAAGCCTCGACCGCAGGCGCATTGGCCGTGCCGACACCGACGACCTTGCCGTCATGGGCAATGACGGTGTCGCCCTGAACGAACGGAAAGCGCCAGTCGCCGGAGACGATTGTCCCGAGATTGGTGATCGCGACTTTCATGCCATCCTCCCCGCCTAATGCTTCACTCCGCCCAACTCGCTTTCCAGTGAGTACGATCCCATCAGGTTTTCGACCATCGCGCTCGCGCCGCTCCAGTCGTAGGTGCGGAAGCAATGACCTGCCGTGACGAAGCGCGCCCCCGCATAGAACATCTCATATTGCTGGTGCCGTGAGCCGAATTCCGAGCCAACCGCATCCCAGCAGGCCTTGAGGAACTTGACCTTGTCTTCCGGCTCGAGCTTCGCCGCGCGCTGGGTGGTCTGGATGATCTTGTTGAGCATGGGATCGCCGAAATCCCTGATCGACGACGGCAGCATGATCATCGCGCCGCCCGAGAGCTCGCGGATCGCATTGACGAATTGCGGATAAAGGTCCTGTGTCAGCACCTGCGCCGAATACATGAAGTGCTTGTTGGGCACCCAGTATTCGCCGGCCTTGGAGCCGCTTGCCTCCATGCCAGACAGCATCGCTTCGACCATGCCGGCCTGGGCTGCCATGTAGCCCAGCTTTTCGCTCACGGACGGAATGTTGGTGGTGCCGATCGCTTCGGTCAGCTTGCGGGCGAGACCGGCGAGGAAGCGGATCTTCACCGAGAGGCGGATCTGCGCCTGGTAGTTCTGATACGAGTGGCCCCAGGTATCGTGGAATTGCTGGCGGCACACATCGGTGTCGCGATAGACGAACAGCCGATCCCACGGCACCTTGACGTCATCGAAATAGATCAGCGCGTCGTTTTCGTCGAAACGCGACGAGAGCGGATTGTCGAACATCGATACCGCCGACGCTTCGTAGGACTTGCGCGACAGCACGCGGATGCCCTTGACGTTCATCGGCAACGCACAGGAGAAGGCGAGATCCTCCTCGCCCGGCTTCAGCGGCTGCAGATTCGCGACCAGGACCTCGTTGGCCATGATCGAGGACGTACCGAGCATCTTGGCGCCGCGGATCGTGATGCCGGTCGAATCTTCGTCGACGATGCGCGCGACGAGGTCCGATGACTGATCACCCCAGTTCTTGGCGCGCTCGGCCTGCGGGTTGATGATCACGTAAGTGAGGAAGATATCGTTCTTGGTAGCGTAGTCGACGTAGTCTTCCAGCGCCTTGGCGCGTTGCGGTCCGTGCTTGCGGAAGATCTCGATGCCCATGCGCTGGCCGATCAGGGCGGAGGCCACGTGATCGGGGGAACGGCCCATGAAGCCATAATGCACGCCGGCCCAGGCTTGCAGTGCCTTGCGGCGCGTCACCATCTCCTCGTAGCTTCTGGGCATCTGCCAGGCGCGGTTGACACGGCGGTTCGAGCCTTCGGGCATGAACGTCATCAGCTCGACGTTTTCAGGTCTGGCCTGGTAGTCGTAGAGCGCGGCCGAGGACTGTACCGCATTACGGAACGCAGGATGCGTGGTGACGTCCTTCACGAGCGCGCCGTCGATGTAGACCGTGCGCCCGTCGCGCAAGGAGGCGATGTGCTCGGCACCTGTCTTTGCAACCGTCATGTTCCGCTCCACCTGATGGCTTTTGTTTCTTGATAAGACCGCAATCGCCGGCCCACCGGCGAGCAGCTAGGTCAGCCCGTCCTGCCCGTTGATCTCCGCTGCCGACAGGCCGCCAACGCGCTGGTTCGGCCGTCCGCGCGTCGCATACACCGCGATGATTGCGATTTCGTTCGGCTGCGGCGCATCGTGCAGCGTCAGCGTCATGCCGTCGTAATGCGAGCGCACGTAAAGCGCATCCTTGTGCGCCAGCGGAATGTCGATCATGGCGCCGGGCGCGGCGCGCTTGGTCATCGAGGAAATCCAGGCCTTGCCGCCGCCGACCGCCTCGCGCATCACGTTGCCAAACACCGTCGTGAGCATGGCGTTGCCGTGCTCCTGCTCGCCGTTGCTGCCGACCAGGGCGGCCTTGCCGTAGCTGACCGCCTGATCCGGCGCCAGCAGGCGCACGGCGATGGCGCAGATCTCGCGGCCAATCGCTTCGCTCGCCCGGGTCAGCGGCGCGAGGTCCTGCACAAAGCGTCCGGCAAAGGGATTGTCGATGATGGCGGCCGCGGCGGCCTTGCGCAGTGGCGGCAGAATGTCGCGTCCGTCGGCCACGCGCGTCTCATCCAGGAAAGTCAGCACGCGCTTGATTCTTATGGTGTCGACGTCCTTTTCGGCCATCGCGCATCCTCCCAAGTGCTAATCTACCTTCCATAATTACATAACTAACGAAGCTTTTCAAGCTCGCTTTCTGGTGCTAGCTTCCCGCAAGTAAGGCCTGAGGGGAAGCTGCTTGGGCGGACCTCCTCTCGGTAATCGCAGGGATCGCGAACAACGCGACTAAACGGGAGATTCCGCATGACGTCCAGATTGATCAGAGTGCTCGGTGCCGCGGGACTCACGGCGGCACTATCGGGAATGATCGCAGGCAACCCGGTTCACGCGGCCGGTCCCGAGATCGTGCTCGGCGCGATCGTGCCGTCGAGCGGTCCGTTCGCCGAATGGGGCCGCACCAACACGGCGACGCTGCAAATGCTGGAGAAGCAAGTCAACGATGCCGGCGGCATCAACGGCGCGAAACTCCGCATCGTCATCCTCGACGACGCCACCAAGCCGGCGCAGGCGACCAACGACCTGCGCAAGCTCGCCGGCGACGACCATGTGCTCGCGGTCGCCGGCCCCCTGACGTCGAGCGCCGCGGAAGTCACCTTCCCGGTCGCCAATGAAATGAAGGTGGTTTCGACTTCGCAGGCCTCGTCGAAACCCGGCGTCGCCAAGCTCAACCGCCCCTGGGCGTTCCGCAACACCATCGACGAAGGTGTGCTCGGCCGCACCACGGTGCCGTATTACAAGAAGGCCTTTCAACATCAAAACCGTCGCGATCATCTTCGACGCCAAGGACGCAACCGCCGCCACCGTCGGCAGCAAGATCATGCCGGGCCTGATGAAGGAGAACGGCATCGAGGTTCTCAACGCCAACGGTCCCCTTTCCTTCAACACCGGTGATCTCGACGTCAGCGCCCAGGTAACCAAGATCAAGGCGCTTAATCCGGATGGCGTCGTCGTCAGCGCCGACTACAGCCAGGCCGTCACCGTGATCCGCGAGATGAAACGCCAGGGCGTCATCAAGCCGGTGGTCGGCTCGACGCAGCTGATTTCGTCGGCGATCCTCAAAGCCGCGCCGGAAATTCCGATCGTGGCGCCGGCGAGCTTCTATGCCAGCATGCAAGGCGACAAGCCGCAGGCGTTCGTCAAGGAGCTGACGCCGATCCTGCGCAAGATTTCGGGCCTGCCCGCCGAGATCGAGCCCTCGATGTACGATGCCAACATCTACGAGATCGCCAGCATCTACGTCGACGCGGTCAAGAAAGCCGGCGTCACCGGCAAGCCGGAAGATCTTGAGGCCGACCGCACCAAGATCCGCGATTACATGACCAAGCTTTCGGGCTTCGCCGGGCTCGGCGGCCCGATCTCCTTCAATGCGGACGGCGACGCCATCAAGGCCTTCTACATCGTGCAGGGCCAGAACGGCGCGTGGCAATCGAAGGTGCGCGGCTGCAGCGCGCCGGATGGCAAGCAGGGCTGCTGAGGGAACACAACTGTCGTCGCCCGGGTTGACCGGGCGACCCAGTAACCGACGGTGCTGAAGGACGTTCGCGACTGTACGCCGCATACACCGACTTCACCATCGAAGCTGCTCACTACTTCATCGCCCAGTCAAGCCGGGCGATGACAACAAAAAACCAACGACGCAATCCTTATCTCCGTTAGGGACACTTAGGTGCTGATCCAGCAACTCGTGAACGGTCTGACGCTCGGCGCAGTCTACACGCTGATCGCGCTTTCCTTCTCGCTGGTGATGGGCATCCTCGGCGTCCTCAACCTCGCCATCGCCGAACTCTTCATGCTCGGCGGTTATTTCGGATTTGCCGTCCTGATGGCGCAACTGCCGTTGCCGCTCGCGCTCATTGCCGGCATGGCGGGCGCGGCGCTGGTGGCGGCGATCGTCGAGCGCATCGGCTACCAGCCGTTTCGCGCGGCACCCGTCGTGACGCCCATGCTGTCGACGCTTGGCTTCTCCATCATCCTGCAAAATGTCGCAACCAACGTCTGGGGCTCCGATCCGCTGCAACTCACCGACGAGGTGCTGAGCGGTCGCTTCAACATTGGCCCCGTCAGTGTCAGCGCGATCCAGCTCACGGTGCTGGGCGTCACGGTGCTGCTGGTGGCGCTGCTGGCGTTTCTGGTGCAACGCACCTCGATCGGCCGGGCGCTACGTGCGGTCGCTGAAAATCGCGACGTTGCTCGGCTGCTCGGCGTGCCTGCGGGCCGCATCACGCTGATCGCCTTCATGCTGTCGGGCGCGCTCGCGGGTGCGGCGGGCGTTCTGATCGGCGTGCATTACGCCGCGATCACGCCCTATATCGGTGTCGAAATAGGCCTCAAGGCGATTGCGGTGATGGTGGTCGGCGGCACCACGCGGATCTGGGGCGCGCTGATCGCGGGTCCGCTCATGGGCGTGGTAGAGGTGATGACGGTAGCTTACGGCGGCTCGCAGATCCGCGACTTCGTGGTCTATGGCTTCATGATCCTGATTCTGCTGCTTCGCCCGCAGGGGCTGCTTGGCGGCGGTCGCAGCGACCAGGGTCAGAGGGTCTGACCATGTCGGTGTATGATGCGGGCCTTCTTTCCGACATCGGCATCCTCCTGCTCGGCGCGCTCAGCGTCTACATCATCCTCGCTACCGGGCAGCTCTCGCTCGGCAATGCCGGCTTCATGGGGATCGGCGCCTATCTCACCTCCTGGCTGACGGTCGTCGCCGGCCTGCCGATCACGGCAGCACTGATCGTCGCCGCGCTGGTGTCGGGCGCAATCGGCGTCGCCGTCGGCTTTCCGGCGTTGCGGCTGAAGGGCATTTATCTCGCGATGGCAACGCTGGGCTTTGGCGAGATGGTGCGCTCTTTCTTCCAGAATTTTTCCGCGATGGGCGGCTCCGAGGGCTTTCACGGCATGCACCATGTCTCGACCGGCTATATCTGGACATGGGCTGCCATCGTGCTCGTATTGATCATGCTGATCGAAGCCTCGCCGATCTGGCTCGAGATCCGCGCGGTGCGCGACGACGAGACCGCAGCCGGCCTCGTCGGGCTCAACCCCACCGAAATCAAGGTCGGTGCCTTCGGCTGCGGTGCTGCGGTTGCGGCGATTGCCGGCGGTCTCTTTGCGCACCATCATGTCTATATCGAACCCGGCAATTTTTCTTTCGAGCGCTCGATCGACTTCGTGCTCGCCGTCATCCTCGGCGGCTCGACGGTGGCGCCAGGCGCGCTCGCCGGCGCGGTGATACTGGTGGTCTTGCCCGAATATCTTCGCTTCCTGGCCGACTGGCGCTTTGCCGCCTTCGGTGCGCTGTTGATCGGCATGCTGCTGGTGCGCCGCCAGGGCCTGCTTGATCGGGCGCTTCTTCGATTTGCCTGGCCGAGGTCGCGGGCATGAACAGCACAGCGCCCGCTCGCCTCAAACTCGATCATGTCACCAAGACATTCGGCGGCGTCCATGCGCTGACGGATCTGTCACTGCAAGTCGCGCCTGGCCAGATCGTCGGCGTGATCGGCCCGAATGGTGCGGGCAAGACGACGACGTTCAACGTCATCACCGGAGCCTATCGCGCCACGTCCGGCAGCGTGCTGCTCGATGGCCATGACGTCACTGCCGAGCCGTCACACCGGATCGCGCGCGCCGGTATCATGCGCACGTTCCAGAACATCCGGCTTTTTTCTGACATGAGCGTCTGGGAGCATCTTTTGGTGGCGCAACCCCATGCGGGTTCCTTCGCGCGACGTCTGCTGCCGACACGCTTTTCCAATCCGAAAGCGATCGAGCGCGCGGAAGAAGTGCTGGAGTTCTTCGCCCTTGGCGACGTTCGCAACCGCCTGGCACGCTCGCTTCCCTATGGCCTGCAGCGCAAGGTCGAGATGGCGCGTGCGGTCACGGCGCGGCCAAAACTGTTGCTTCTCGATGAACCCGTCGCCGGCATGAACCACGACGAGGCCGAGACCATCCGCTCCCTCATGCTGAGGTTGCGCCAGGACGGTCTCAGCATCCTCCTGATCGAACATGACATGGCGTTCGTCATGAACCTTTGCGATCACCTCTATGTCCTCGACTTCGGCGTACTGATTGCGCAAGGACGCCCGGAGGAGATCAGGCTCAATCCGGCGGTGCTCGACGCCTATCTCGGGCGGGCGGCGTGATGTTGAGGGTACGCGATCTCGTGGTCCGCTATGGCGCCATCCAGGCGGTACGCGGCATCGGCCTCGATATCGCCCAGGGCGAGATCGTCGCGCTGATCGGCGCCAATGGCGCGGGCAAGACGACGGTGGCGCGGGCGATTGCCGGGCTGTTGCCCTATCGCGGCGAGATCGCCTTCGAGGGCGAAGTCTTGAAGCCCAACAATGCCGAGCGCAATTTGCATCACGGCATTTCGCTGGTCCCCGAAGGACGCGGCATCCTCGGCACCATGACCGTGCAGGACAATCTTTTGATGGGTCTGTATGTCAGGCGCGACAAGGCGCAGGCGATGAAAGACCTCGCGGCGTTGCTGGAACGCTTTTCGATTTTGGCCGAACGCCGCCATCTGCTCGCAAGCCTGATGAGCGGTGGCGAGCAGCAGATGCTCGCGATCGCCCGCGCGCTGCTGTCGAAGCCGAAACTGCTGCTGCTCGATGAGCCGTCGCTGGGGCTCGCGCCGAAAATGACGGACGCCGTCTTCACGATGATCCAGGATTTGCGCCGCGAAGGCCTGACCGTCCTGCTGGTCGAGCAGAAGGCGCGCCAGACGCTGAAGATCGCCGATCGCGCATACCTGGTGGAAACCGGCCGCGTGATCACGTCGGGCCCGGCAAAAGAGATGATCGACGATCCCGTGGTCTCGGAAACCTTCCTCGGCGGGCGTGCCACTGCCGCCCACCCGTGACGATCCGCACGCGCGTCGCCGAGGTGAAGGTCTTGAGCACGGTTGCGCTTACTCCTGCGCTCGATGAATTCGTTCCGGTTCGGTCGCTTTGGAGGCCGGGTGTCAGGCAGCTCGGATGGTGCGAAGGAAGTGGCCAACTTCGAGTTTAAGGCGATCGCTTTCGCCCGCCAGCGAGCGGGCCGACGACAGAACCTGCAACGACGCAGACCCGGTTTCGCTCGCACCGCGACTGACGTCCGAGATATTAGCGGTCATTTGCGTTGTGCCCGTCGCAACTTGCTGGACGCTGCGCGAAATCTCGCTCGTCGCGGCGCCCTGTTCCTCGACGGCCGCAGCAATCGTCGATGCGATTTCGGAGATCCTACTGATCGTGCCGCCGATCTCCTCAATGGCGGCGACGGAGCCGCTGGTGGCGAGTTGCATCGCCGAGATTTGGGTGGAGATTTCGTCAGTCGCCTTGGCCGTCTGCGACGCCAGTGCCTTGACTTCCTGCGCCACGACGGCGAAGCCCCTGCCGGCATCGCCGGCGCGCGCAGCCTCGATCGTCGCGTTGAGAGCCAACAGGTTGGTCTGTTCGGCGACGTTGGTGATCAGCTTGACGACGTCACCTATCCGCGTGGCGAGCTGAGACATTTCTGCGATCCGTGCGTCGGTCGCCTCGGCCTGCTGCACAGCGACCGCTGCGATCTGGCTCGATTCCTGCACTTGCCGGCCAATCTCGCGGACTGAGGAAGAGAGCTGCTCGACGCAGGCTGCCACCGAATTGACATTCGCCGAAGCCTGTTCCGATCTTGTCGCGACCTGCGTTGAAAGAGACTGTGCAGTTTCCGCCGTTTGCGTCAGCGTCGCGGCTGCGGCTTCGAGTTCAGTCGATGCCGAGGAGACCGTATTGACGATACTGCCGACCGCGCGTTCAAACTCGCCGGCGATGCGCTCCATGTCGGCCTTGCGCTGGCGGGAACCGCGCTGCTCCGCTTCCACTTGTTCGCCGCGCAGCCGGTCGGTTTCGATCATGTTGTCCTTGAACACGGCAACGGTGCCGGCCATGGCGCCGATCTCGTCGCGTCGATTGCCTCCGGGGACCGTCATATGCATGTCGCCGCTGGCAAGGCGCCTCATCACACTCACAAGCCCGGATATCGGGTTAATGATGCTGCGGGTCACCAGTATTGTGACGGCGATCAACAGGACTCCGATCAGGGCGACGCCAAGGATGATGCTTCTGCTGAGGGTCGCGCCGTTGGCAAGCTGCCTGTCGATAACCGTATCGACTTCGAGGACACCTCGAACGTCTCCAAGCTTCCAGTCCGTCTTCGGCGAACTAGCGGCGGTGTTGTGGCAATTCACGCACGCCTGGGCTGTCATGGTGTCGGCGACCGCGACGCGCAGCATCGTCCTACCATCGCGAACGCCGGTTCGCGAGAACGAATCTTGCGGGTTCTTCGTCAGGTAATCCCACGCGCCGCGCTGGAAGTCATCGAGTACGCGGTCCTTGCGGTTCGGGAACGGGTACTCACTAAAGAGCGTCAGCGTGGTGTCCTGTTTCGACAACAGCCCACTCAGATCATGGATCATCGTCGCCGGCAGCGGAATTGCCTTGTCGTCGGTCTTGTGGTCGAATGACGCCTTCAGGGCCCCGCTCTTCACAACCTTGCTCACAACGTCTTCCGTGTAGTACCCGCGGATGATCTTGAATTGGTTGGCAATCTGCTTGCTTGCCGCAAGCGCTTCATCGTTCGCGTTGGCGCTGATCATGCGCGGGATGATGAACCAGACTGCCACGATTCCGGCGATCACCACCACCGGGATCGGCAAGATCATCCTGAAAGCAAGGCTATCGCGGAATGCGATCTTGTCGGCGCCGCGAGATAGAGCGGCTGGTTGACGGGCAGACATAGGCGTCTTTGCTTGGTTGCACTAGCTAATCGGCTCGATGCCGGACGGCCCAGTTCTTGCCGCCTTCCGCAGTCACGGCGCACCTTGATATGCGAGTGCGTTACAGGACAACGTACGCGGACTTGTTTAAGGGCGGGTAAAGCAGCGCGGCGCGCGCATGATGGAATCGTCGCCAATGCCGCTACTGGAATTAGACGGGTCGTCAATTCGGATTAGATGGAGCGCGCCTGGCAAATACTTTTCCCCACCGGTGAAGACGATCACGTTGACGTCATCGCGTTCGCCGAGCGCGATGAAGTGGGCTGCGATCTCGTCGAGCACATCTGCTTCAATCGACAGAAAATCAATCTCAGTCAGGTCTTTGTCGGCCAGACCGAAGACATCAGGCAAACCGACGACCGCATTTGGCTGGTCAGCTTCATGCAATATGATCTTGGATACTTCGACCTGGAGCAGAAAACCTTGCAACCCCTCGACAACCCGTTCGGCACGAGGTTGTCACCCATGTCTTAGGTACGCTCTGTTACCCATGTCTCCGGGCCGGACACGGAACGGACCAGGTCACGCGTGGTAGCGGGAGAGGGACTCGAACCCCCGACCCCAGGATTATGATTCCCGTGCTCTAACCAGCTGAGCTACCCCGCCACGGTGCAGGCAAACGCGGCTCTAGCTAAGTGCCGCGGTCGCGAACGCGCGGCATATAAGAAGCAGGCCTTGGCGCTGTCAAGCAAAGCCAGCAGCCTTGCCGAAGTCCTGGAATCGCAAGGCTATTTCGGCTGGACGTTGGGGTTGCCGCCGGGGCTGCCGGGCGGCGGAATCACTGGCGTATTGCCGGAATTCGGCGGAATTGGCGCGCGGATCTCCGGGTCCATCCCTGACGGCGGACATAATACGCCGTTTGATTTGGCCAGTTTGTCGGCGAGCGGCTCACCGGCCTGTCCGGTCGTGGTGCCCGGCTCGTTGTTGAGGCGCGGCTGCGCGGATTTCGCCATCGGCGTGCAGTTGTCGGCCATGGCGGTGGCGGTCGGCGCTGGCGGCGTCGTCAGCGTGGGCGGCGCCTGCGCGGCCGCGCCCGCCACCGGCAGGATCAGTCCCAACACAAGGAGAAGCGCATGTTTTGTCATCCTGAGAAAACGGAGGTCGCCAGCGCTGGTTCCGTGCTCCCACGGTAAAGATTTCAGGCCTTCCGATAACGGATCAGCGAGAAATGCCCCATCGGCGGCATCGGACGGCGTTCGGTCAGGCTCACACCGCCATGTCGCGCCGCCCAGTTCACCAGCCGCGCCCAAGGAAACTCCGGCCGCCAGCCAAGCCTGCGGGCAAGCGGCGCAAACGCAAGCTCGAAAGCGCGCCGCGGGCCGCCCTCAGCGCCGATATGATTGACCAGGATGAGTTCGCCGCCGGGTTTCAACACACGAACAAAATCGTCGAGCGTGGCCTCGGGATTCGGAACTGCGGTGATCACATATTGTGCGACCACGGCATCGAAGGAGGAATCCGCGAATGCGAGATTCCTGGCGTCCATGACTGCCAGCGTCTCGACATTTTTCAGCCCCAGCGCCCGCACTCTCTGTTGCGCCTTGCGCAGCATCGGCTCGGAGATGTCGACGCCGCACACCTTGGTGGTCGCGGCATAATCCGACAGCGACAATCCGGTGCCGACGCCGACGTCGAGAATCCGTCCGCCGATCCGGTCGGCCTCCGCAATTGTGGACTGGCGCCCGTGATCGAAGACTTTGCCGAAGACGAGGTCATAGATCGGCGCCCAGCGCCCATAAGCCTTCGCGACCCCCTCGCGGTCGATATCTGACGCCATGCCCCCGCCTTGAAACCTTTATCCGCGCACCGCCTCGGCAAGCGGCGGCGTGACAGCTCCCCTCGCCGCCTTGCCGGCCATTCCCTTTGCACTTGCACTCTGGATAAAGCCGCCTCCGAGCACCCGCGCACGGCCAGAGGGCGCATCGTAGAACACGCAGGCCTGGCCGGGCGAAACGCCCTCTTCACCGGCGACGAGATCGACCGCATAGCCGTCGCCGGTCGCACGCAGCCATGCCGGCTGCGGGGCGCGCGTCGAGCGAACGCGTACGAAAATCTCAAGCCCTGCGCCGACCGCGCGATCGAGCGGGCCATCGCCGATCCAGTTCACGTCGCGCAGTTCGACATGATCCATCCGCAGCGCCTCGCGCGGACCCACCACCACGCGACGGTGTGCGGCGTCCAGCCTCACCACGTAGAGCGGCGCACCGGAGGCAATGCCCAATCCGCGGCGCTGGCCGACGGTGAAGTGAACGACGCCCTGATGGGTACCGATGACGCGGCCATCGAGATCGACAATGTCGCCCGGTTCGATCGCATTCGGCCGCAGCCGGCCGATCACGTCCGTATAGCGGCCGGTCGGCACAAAGCAGATGTCCTGACTATCGTGCTTGTCGGCGACTTCAAGGCCGAAACGCCGCGCCAGTTCGCGCGTCTCGGGCTTGGTCATGTCGCCGAGCGGAAAGCGCAGATATTGCAGTTGCTCGCGCGTCGTTGCGAACAAGAAGTAACTCTGGTCGCGATCGGGATCCGCCGCGCAGACCAGCTCGCGCGAACCGTCCGCCATCGGACGCGAGGCGACATAGTGCCCGGTCGCCAGCACGGATGCGCCGAGTTCCCGCGCCGTTTCCATCAAATCGCGAAACTTGATCGAACGGTTGCATTCGATGCAAGGCACCGGCGTTTCGCCGGAGGCATAGCTCTCGGCGAAATTGTCGATCACCGACTGGCGAAAGCGGCTCTCGTAATCCAGTACGTAATGCGGAATGCCGATCCGCTCGGCGACATTGCGCGCGTCGTGAATGTCCTGGCCCGCGCAGCAGGCACCCTTACGATGGGTCGCCGCACCGTGGTCGTAAAGCTGCAAGGTGATACCGACGACGTCGTAACCTTGCGACTTCAACAGCGCCGCCGTCACCGAGGAATCGACGCCGCCCGACATGGCAACCACCACGCGGGTGTCCGGGGGACGGCCTTCGAGATCGAGACTGTTACGCATGGTTCGGGTCACCAGAGCGCCGAGCGCTTCGCGGCCACAAGGTCATCTTGCGGGGGTTGGAGGCGTCCGGGCGTTTCTTTGGGGCTCACCTCTATGGGGAGGCCGGAAAGCTGCACTTTAATATAGGCCGTAACCGCGCGAAGCAATCACAGCCGCCGCCACGCAGCCTTGCGACGGCAAATCTTGCCGCCGGGCAGAAACGATGGGGTTAAAGGCGGCGCGAGCGGGACTCGATCAAACTAATAAGATATTGAAATACTTATATATTTCCTATCTCGGCGGAATGGCCCGGTCCTTGCTGATTGTTTCGCGAGTTCCCTCGCCGGAGTCCGTCCTGTGCTCAGCGTTACCCAAGATGCTACCGCCAATGCTGCGCTCCAGGCCGCGCCCTCCTGGATGATGCGTAACAGTTCGCCGGCGAACGATCTTTTCGGGAACCTGGTCAACCAGAATCAGCCGAACGAGTCGGCGTCAGCGCCGCCTCCCCCTCCATCGGCGCAGCACAATGCGGATGCCTCGCCGCCGCCGGCCGCCGACAACAATGCCCCGCCCGCGAACGACGCCAATAATGGCGCAAGCCGTCCAAATAGCGGCGCGAGCGCCAACAACAATACGCCTCCGCCTCCGACAAACGCCGGCTGCAATAATGACGGCTCGTCATCCAATTCCAACTCCGACCCATCGGCCACTGCCAACGCCAGCAGCAACGGCGCAGCGGCTAACGGGAACAGCCGGTCCACAACGGGGACGACGACGACAGCGAAGTCGGGCACATCGAAATCGGACGGCGATAAATCCAAAGGCAAGGATGCCGGCGGCGATGCGACCGCGGTGGACGCGACGATCCTCGTCCAGCAAGTCGGAAGTATTTCGACGACACCGACGCCGGTTGCCATTGCGATTCCCACGTCCACGCCTGCGACCACTGTGCCCACGACCGCGCCTTCCTCGGGCGCGCCGACCGCGCCGCTGGCCCTTGCCGCAGCCGCAATTGCAGCGAGTTCACAACCGCTCTCGCCAACCAGTCTACCCGTCCAGGGCAAGACTGATGGCGCCGCGGCATCCACGACCCCGTCCGGCAGCCCGCAAACAGCAGCAAAGACGGGCGTCCCTACACCTGTCGTGACCGCGAACACCGGCGCGCCAGCGCCCGCAGACGCTTCCGCTCTGGCGTCAGCTGTCGCCGCCACCACCACGCCCGTCACAAAGCCCCAAGGGAAAACGCAAGCCGCCGCTACGACGAGCGGAGGCGCCTCGACTACATCGACATCGACAGATACGACGTCAACCGATGGAGCGACGGACCCGGCTCAGAGCGCGGCGATGGCGCAGACGTCGACGACGGGCAAGCTCGAAACGGCGAACCTGGCCGTCCAGGGCGCCACGACAGATGCAGCCGGGGCGACGCCAGCGGCGTCAAGCCATGACCATGCTGTGGCAGCAGCTACAGCCGCCCATGTTGCCGCCGACGCGGCCGATCCGTCTGCGCAAGCATTCGGGCCGGCGCAACCGCAGCTCAATTCGACATCAAACCTCACCTCGACGAGCAACCTGACAGCAACGGCCGCGACCAACGGCGCGGTGCCGTTGAGCGGGCTCGCGGTGGAAATCGTCGCCAATGTAAAGAGCGGCAAGAGCAGCTTTGAAATCAGGCTCGATCCTGCGGATCTCGGGCGCATCGACGTTCGCGTCCAGATCGACCGGAACGGCCAGGTCACCTCGCACCTGACGGTCGAGAAGCCAGAGACGCTGTCGATGCTGCAGCAGGACGCGCCGCAACTGCAGCAGGCGCTCAACGACGCCGGCTTGAAGACCGACAGCGGCGGGCTGCAATTCAGCCTGCGCGACCAATCGTCCTCCGGACAGAATAGCGGGAACGGCGGCAACCCCAATGCGCGGCGGCTGATCATCAGCGAGGACGACGCCGTCCCCGCCGTGGTCGCTGGCCGCAGCTATGGCCGTTCGCTGTCATCGAACGGCGGTGTGGATATCCGAGTGTAAAGAGTCAGGGGAGAAGGACATGACGACAGCAGCAGCTACCACCCAACCCGTCGTTTCGGGCACCACGACTGTCTCGTCCTCATCGAGCAGCAGTTCGGCCGCAGCCGCCAACGCGCTCGCGAACACGCAGATCGCAGGCAACTTCCAGAGCTTCCTGCAACTCCTCACCACGCAATTGCAGAACCAGAACCCGCTGAGCCCACTCGACACCAACCAGTTCACCCAGCAACTCGTCGAGTTCGCCGGCGTCCAGCAGCAGATCAACACCAACGATTCGCTGGCCAACCTCGTCTCGCTCCAGCAGACCGCGCAATCGAGTCAGGCTTTGCAGTTCGTCGGCAAGACGGCCGTCGTCAAGGGCAGCACGGCGGAAATGTCGAGCAGCAAGGCGGTCTGGAAGCTCAACATTCCCACCGCCTCCGCGGTCAATGTCTCGATCGCCAACAGCTCCGGCCAGACTGTCTACAGCTCAAGTTTTGCCGCCAATGCCGGCAACAACCAGATGTTCAACTGGAACGGCCTCGGCACCGATGGCACCCAATTCCCCGACGGCAATTACACCCTTTCTGCGACCGCCAAGGATTCCAACGGCAACAACGTTGCGGTTTCGACCTCGGTCGCAGGCGTCGTCAGTTCGGTGGATCTCACCCAGTCGCCGCCGCTTTTGTCGATCGGCGGCCAGACTTTCACGGTCAACCAGGTCGAGAGCATCATCGATTAGCCCCGCCACAGCGGCGGGGACTTAAGGTTCAGTTAAAAATGCGCGCCGGATTGCGGCGCCGAAACGCCTTTGCGCGGTCATTTTCAAGGAGATTCGTATTAGACCCTTGGGTTTAGGCAAATTTTAAGCCGCCCGGCGTAGCTTGATGGCGTGAGTTCAGTGGTTGAGAGTTTGTGAGTACGCCATGACAGAGCCCCACCGCCCGAGGGTAAAATACGTCATCGGGCCCGACGGCAGTCCGTTGACAATCGCGGATCTGCCCGCACCCGGCACCAAGCGATGGGTCATCCGTCGCAAGGCGGAAGTCGTTGCCGCAGTTCGCGGCGGCCTGCTGTCCCTCGAGGAAGCTTGTAGCCGCTACACGCTGACCGTCGACGAATTCCTCTCCTGGCAGTTTTCCATCGATCAGCACGGCCTTGCCGGGCTTCGAACCACCCGAATCCAGCAATACCGCCAGTAATCGTCGCCTTGAGCGACCATTTGACGAAAATCGGCTTCGCTGTGCGAAGCCGGTTTTTTCCGTTTTGGCACTTTCGCGTCCGCCCTTAACCTTCGTTAACCATATCGAAACCATACCGTAGGCAATAATTGCCCAGTGGTCCGATCCCTGTTGGGACCGAATCTGAGGGGCGGTTGGTTTGCAGAATCTCGTAAGCTTTCTGAGAGGCTTGGGCGCTTCGCGATTGATGGCGATGGTGGCGGTGACGGCCGCACTGATCGGCTTCTTCGCGTTCGTCATCATGCGCGTCACCACGCCGCAGATGACCACCCTCTTCACCGACCTAAGCCTCGACGACTCTTCCGCGATCATCAAGGAGCTGGATCGCCAGGCCATTCCGTACGAACTCCGCAACGACGGCGCCATCATCATGGTGCCCAAGGACAAAGTCACGCGGCTGCGCATGAAGCTCGCCGAAAGCGCTCTGCCCAAGGGCGGCGGCGTCGGCTACGAGATTTTCGACAAGTCCGACGCACTCGGCACCACCAGTTTCGTCCAGAACATCAACCATTTGCGCGCGCTGGAAGGCGAACTGGCGCGAACCATTCGCGCCATCGATCGCATCCAGGCCGCCCGCGTCCACCTCGTCCTGCCGGAACGGCCGTTGTTTGCGCGGGAGACCCCCGAACCGTCGGCCTCGATCGTCGTGCGGGTGCGCGGCAACCTCGAGCCACAGCAGATCCGGGCAATCCGCCATCTGGTTGCTTCCGCGGTCAACGGGTTGAAGCCGCAGCGGGTGTCGATCGTCGACGAAGCTGGCCAGCTGCTGGCCGACGGCGCAGCCGGGCCGAACGACAACGCAGCCGGCGACGATCGGCGGGTGGCGTTCGAGAAACGGCTACGCAGCGAGGTTGAGACGATCGTTTCGTCGGTGGTCGGCACAGGCCGCGCCCGCGTCCAGCTCTCGGCCGACTTCGACTACAACAAGATCACCGAGACCTCCGACAAATTCGATCCCGAAGGTCGGGTGCTGCGGTCAAGCCAGACCCGTGAAGAATCCAGCGCCACCGCCGAGAACAATGGCCAGGTCTCGGTCGGCAACGAACTGCCGGGCGCCCAAAACCCCAACAACACGCCGGTCGCGCGCGACCAGAGCAAGAAGAGCGAAGAAACCAGCAATTACGAGATTTCGCACACCACCAAAACCGAGGTGACGGAGGCCGGACGGGTCAATCGCATCTCGGTCGCGGTGCTGGTCGACGGCAGTTATACCAAGAACGACAAAGGCGAGATGGTCTACCAGGAGCGCAGCAAGGAACAGCTCGACCGGATTTCCGCGCTGGTGCGCTCGGCCATCGGCTTCGACCAGAAGCGCGGCGACCAGGTCGAGGTCGTCAATCTGCGATTTGCCGAAGCGCCCGCTGTCGCGCCGCTCGAGCCGCCGGCAGGCCTGCTCGGAATGCTGCAATTCACCAAGGATGACGTCATGTACGTCATCGAGCTCGGCGTGATGATGCTGCTTGGCATCGTGGTGCTGTTCATGGTGGTCCGCCCGCTGGTCAAACGCATCATTGCCGACGAGCCCGTCGCGCCCCTCGCCGAAGGAAGGCTGCCGGCCATCGTCGACGGTGGCGGCGCGCAGAGCGCCGTGCCCGGCAGCGGCGGCCCGAACCTCGTCCCTGGCGTCAACAACACGGCGACCCTGATCGACGTTGCCCAGGTTCAGGGACAGGTCCACGCCCAATCCGTTCATCGTGTCGGCGAGCTCGCCGAACGCAACCCCAACGAAACCGCAGCCATTATCCGTCAGTGGCTCTCCGAACCCGCCGCGTGATTCGAAATGGCCGTACCGCAAACCAATAACGCCAACGACATTGCCAACGTGATCTCCTCGCTGGCGGCGCGCCAGAACGGCAAAGCCAAGGCCCCTCTGCTTCCGGGGCCGAAGCGCGCCGCCATTCTGATGCTGGCGCTTGGCGAACAATATGGCGACAAGGTCTGGTCGTTGCTCGACGATGACGAGGTGCGGGAACTGTCGGTGCACATGTCGACGCTCGGCACGGTGGAGGCCGACGTCGTCGAAGACATGCTGCTCGAATTCGTGTCGCGAATGTCGGCATCCGGCGCCCTGATGGGCAATTTCGACGCCACCGAACGATTGCTGCAGCAGTACCTGCCGCCCGAGCGCGTGGTCGGCATCATGGACGAGATCCGCGGACCGGCCGGCCGCAACATGTGGGAGAAGCTCTCCAACGTCCAGGAAGAGGTGCTCGCGAACTACCTCAAGAACGAATACCCGCAGACGATTGCCGTCGTGCTCTCGAAGCTCAAGCCGGAGCACTCGGCGCGCGTGCTCGCGATCCTGCCTGAAGATATGGCGCTCGACGTCATCAACCGCATGCTGAGAATGGAAGCGGTTCAGAAGGAAGTCATCGAGCGCGTCGAGCAGACGCTGCGGGTCGAATTCATGTCGAACCTGTCGCAGACCAGGCGGCGGGATGCCCATGAGGTGATGGCCGAAATCTTCAACAATTTCGACCGCCAGACCGAAACGCGGTTCATCACCTCGCTGGAAGAGGAAAACCGTGAATCGGCCGAGCGCATCAAGGCGCTGATGTTCACCTTCGACGACCTGATCAAGCTCGACTCCGGATCGGCGCAAACGCTGATGCGTAACGTCGACAAGGACAAGCTGGCCATCGCACTGAAGAGCGCCAACGAAGAGGTCCGCGGCTTCTTCCTCGGCAATATGTCTTCGCGCGCAGGAAAGATGCTGCTCGACGACATGGCGGCGATGGGGCCGGTACGGCTTAGAGATGTCGACGAGGCGCAGGCGCTCCTGGTCAATCTGGCCAAGGACCTCGCGGCGAAGGGCGAAATCACGCTCACCAAGAACCGCGCCGACGACGAGCTGGTGTACTGATGGCTTCGCCTGCAAAATTCCTGTTCGACACCGACTTTGCCGCTCCCGTGCGCGAGCGTCCGGCCACGCCGGCAGAGGTCGCCCAGAGGGTCGCCGATGCCGAGGCCCGCGCCTATCGCAATGGCTACGATGCCGCGTTGCGCGAAGCCAGGGTGGATAGCGATCGCCGTTCGGCCGCCGCGCTGCAGGAGATCGGCGCCGCGATCAAGGGCATTGCTGCCCGCTTCTCCGGCATCGAAAGCCGGATGGAAACCGAGGCCGTCGATGTCGCGGTTGCGGTCGCGCGCAAACTCGCCAACGAGCTGATCGTGCGCGAGCCGCTCGGCGAGGTCACGGCGCTGGTCGCCGACTGCTTTGCGCAACTGGTTTCAACGCCGCATATCGTGGTCAGGATCAACGACACCCTTTACGAGGCGGCCCACGTCCGCATCGAGGCGCTAGCGAAGCAGAGCGGTTTTGCCGGACGCCTGATCATCCTGGCCGAGCCGAGTATTGCGACCGGCGATTGCCGGATCGAATGGGCGGACGGCGGCGTCGTTCTCGAACGTGCGGCCATCGAGGCCAAGATCAGCGAACTTGTCGGGCGCTATATCGCGTCCCGCGACCAGGCCTGAACGGGCCTTGAGAGGAATGAACCATGAGTGACACCGACGGACAGGTTCCCCTCCCGGATCTGAATTCGGCCGACACGCCGGCGATGGCCGATGTCGCCTACAACGAGGACGAGAATGCCGCCCGCATCGCGGCCGATCTCGAGGCCGTGTTCGACGTGCCGGTCCAGGTTTCGGCGGTTCTCGGCCGCTCCAAGATGGACGTCGGCGATTTGCTCAAGCTCGGCCCCGGGACGGTTCTCGAACTCGACCGCCGGGTCGGCGAGGCGATCGATATTTACGTCAACAACCGCCTGGTCGCGCGCGGCGAGGTGGTTCTGGTCGAGGACAAGCTCGGCGTGACGATGACGGAAATCATCAAGGCTGAACGCAACTAGGTTTTATCAATTAAGGCGCGCCTGAACGGCGCGAACAGACGAACAGGAGATTACCATGCGGCTTCTCATCGTTGGCACCCTGAAGGGGCAGCTCACAACGGCCACCAAGATCGCGATGGACAATGGCGCATCCGTCACCCATGCGGAAGACAACGAACAGGCAATGCGGGTGTTGCGCGGCGGCAAGGGCGCCGACCTGCTGCTGGTCGACGTGTCGCTCGACATTCGCGATCTCGTCACGCGGCTTGAGGCCGAGCACATTCATGTGCCGATCGTCGCCTGCGGCATCTCCAACGACGCCCGCGCCGCGGTCGCCTCGATCCATGCGGGGGCCAAGGAATATATCCCGCTGCCTCCGGATCCGGAGCTGATCGCCGCAGTCCTCGCCGCCGTCGCCAACGACTCGCGCGATCTGGTCTATCGCGACGACGCCATGGCCAAGGTCATCAAGCTCGCCCAGCAGATTGCGGGCTCGGACGCTTCCGTCATGATCACGGGCGAGTCCGGCACCGGCAAGGAAGTGCTGGCGCGCTATGTCCACACCCGCTCCAACCGCGCCAAAAGACCGTTCATCTCGATCAATTGCGCAGCGATCCCCGAACACCTCCTGGAGTCCGAGCTGTTCGGACACGAAAAGGGCGCGTTCACCGGCGCCGTAGCCCGGCGCATCGGAAAGTTCGAGGAAGCCACTGGCGGCACGCTCCTGCTCGATGAAATCTCGGAGATGGATGTGCGGCTGCAATCCAAACTGCTCCGCGCAATCCAGGAGCGCGTGATCGATCGCGTCGGCGGCACGCGGCCGGTTCCGGTCGACATCCGCATCCTCGCGACCTCCAACCGCAATCTCGCCGACGCCGTGCGCGAAGGCACCTTTCGCGAGGACCTGTTGTTCCGCCTCAACGTCGTCAACCTGAAGATTCCGCCGCTGCGCGAGCGCCCGGCTGATATCCTCGAACTGGCGCAGCATTTCGCCAAGAAATATGCCGACGCCAACGGCGTTCCGCTGCGGCCGCTTTCCGCCGAGGCCCGCCGTGTGCTGACGACGAACCGCTGGCAGGGCAACGTCCGCGAACTTGAAAACACCATCCATCGCTCGGTGCTGATGGCGCAAGGCGACGAGATCGGCGTCGACGCGATCATCACGCCGGACGGCGACCGGCTGGATTCACCCAAGACCGTTCCGGCGGTGGCGCATGCGACCTTCGCCGCCGAACAGGTGACCCGCGCGCTTGTCGGACGCACCGTGGCGGACGTCGAGCGCGACCTGATCCTGGAGACGCTGAAGCATTGCCTCGGCAACCGTACGCACGCAGCCAATATCCTCGGCATCTCCATCCGGACGCTGCGCAACAAGCTCAACGAATACGCCGATGGCGGCTTGCCGATCACCCCGCCCAACACGACCGGCGAATTCCCCCGGATGCCGGCGATCGGATAGCGATCGAGCGGAAGAAGAGCATCGCGGCAGGCCTGCCAAAATCCTGCCTAGTTGTACAAGCGCCTCACGAGTAGTTGGGCGCCTCCGGCTTGCGGAAGATATGAATGGGATCGCCGGGTTCGAACGTGCGTCCGGTAAACATCACATAGGCGTAAAGCGCGAGCTAGGCGATCGCCAGCGCGCCGACGGCGAAGAACAGCCAGGTGGCGGCGCGCTTCATCGGTCGGCTATCGGCGGTGCAGGAGCCGGCGCCCTACCGGGACGGCAGCACCGCGCCCTTGAATTTCGTCAAAGCGAATTGGCGCACTTCCGGCGTATGATAGCTTTCCACCAACGTCTTGACCCATGGCTTGTCCTTGTCGGCACTGCGCACCACGATGATGTTGGTGTAAGGCCCTGACTGAAAGGTCAGAGCTTGATCGGCACGAAATGATTGACGGCGATCAGGATCACCAAAAGCACGATACCGAGCCCGAGGCTGAAGCCGATCAGCTTCTTTTCGATCGGCAGAAGCGGCTCGACTTCCTTGGCATTGATCTTGTCCCTGAGATTGGATGTCGGCATGAGGTAACCTTTGATGTTAGCTGGCCAGGGGCGGCTTGAAGCCGTTGAAGAACAGCCAGGAGATCAGAAGCCCGACCCAGATCACGAAGCCGAACAGGCTGACGAAATAGACCGCGGCGAGCTTGCCGAAGCCCTGCTGCCAGAGTTTTCGGAAATCCGACAACACGCCGATCGAGAAGAAGGTGAGCACGAAGAAGATCACGCGGAACACGTTCGCTTCGCCCGCGGCCGCCGGCAACGCCTTCGCAACGGCCGGCGTCGAACCGATCGCAAGCCACAGCGACACCGCAAACACCAGCGCGAAGCCCAGAATGAATTTCGGGAACCGCTGCCAGATCTCGCGCGGCTTGGCCCTATCCGGTCCCTTGTCAATATGATTGGTCCAGATGTAGCCCAGAATGAAGGCCCAGACGCCGATGAAGATATCGATGAAGATCTTCACCGTGGTCGTGGTCGCGAGAATCCAGCCCGGCTGATACTTGATTCCTTCCGCGGCCGCCTTCGCCAGGATCAGGGATTCGGTGATGCCGCCTCCGGCGACCGCCGCGCCGTCGGTCTTGACCGCCAATCCCATCCAGGCACCGGCCACCAGCGGCTCCTGCCACAGGAAATGCTGCGCCAGGAACGGCAGGATCAGAACTTCGACGACGGCAAAAACGACGACCAGCGACGACACCAGGATCGGCACCGCCGGCCGCGCCCGGATGGCGCCGCCGGTTGCGATCGAGGCGGCGACACCGCAAATCGAAATGCCGGACGCAAGCGGCACCGACCATTCGCGGCTGAAGCCGAACCATTTGCGCGCGACGTAATAGACCACGGCCCAGTAGATCAGATAGGCCTCGACGATCGCTGCAGCGCCACGCAGCAATAGCGAGGAGGCAAGGTTCAACCTGCCCGCCGCGGTCACGGCAACCGTGGCGCCGAGAATGACGATCGCGATCTTGATATAGAGCTCGGGTCGGATCGCCTCTCTCAGCCATTCGGCAAACCGCGGCAAGAAATTGGCAATGACGAGCCCCACAACCAACGCAACGATGTAGCCGCCCTCGTTGGTGAGCCTGAGCGACCAGGCGATGCCGAATTTCTGTTGTTCGGAAGGAGTCACTGCCGCTACATGGGCATAGCTGCCGACGATCCAGCACCCATAGGCAATCGCAAAGACCGCGGTGAAGGCGAGCGCAAATTTCCGGACATCCGCGCCAAGGGTTGCGACGCCCGCGGTCAGCACCACAAGCAGCGCGACATAGGTCGCGATCAGCGCGCCGCCGCCGCCGAGCCAGGCGTAGGTCTTGGCAAAGGGGCTGAGGGCTTTCGCGAGGTCGACATAAACCGTCGTGTTGACGGCCCAGCCCAGAATGTCGGTGCCGCTGAGGCTGACCAGCGCCGCCGCGTACACCAGCAGGCCGATGACGACGGCCAGCCAGTCCTCGGTCAACTGCGCCCGCAGCGTCAGTGGCTCCGAAGCCTTGATCGGGATGTCCGACATTTCGAATCCCCAAAATGATCGGGACGCAGCCCCGAAAAACGCGACATATTCCCGCTTTGAGGATGATGGGGTCGCGCTGCCCTGTCGAGGATCTGAGAAAAAAAGCGATGTTCGGCCTGCCGGATCGAGGCCAAACGCCGCCTTTCTTCCACCGAATACTAAAGTCGAAGATCGTTTTTCCCCCGCACGCCAATCGGGTGACCAGCGTTTCAGGGACAGACCGGCCTCAAAAAAGTCGTTTACCGCGCTGCCGCCGATGCGCTTTTCGCCGGCCCAACATGGAGCGCAAGCTTCCCGTAGCGGTCGGTGAATTCAGCCGTATCGATCTCCTCGAGCTGGATCGCGCCGGTCATGACACCTGTCTTCCAGGCGTCGTGTTCGACGTCGTGCTGGAATTCCGGCATCACTTCGCGGCCGAACAGTTCGAGAGATTCGCAGATGTGCTCGTGACTGTTCTTGCCGGCCTGGTTGAGCAGGATGACCTGATCGATATGGGAGGAGCGGAAGCGCCGCAACTTCTTGCGGATCGTTTCCGGCGACCCGATCAAGCCGCTGCGGAGCGCTGCCTCCTGCGCTTCCGGATTCTCGCGCTTCCATTTGTTGTATTCGTCCCACATGTTGACCGCGCCGGGCGCCGGACGCTGACGGTTCTGCGAGGCGCCGTAAAAGCGCAACGCGAACTGAAAAAACGTGGCGCCGTCGGCGCGTAGCCGCGCCTCTTCATCCGTCTTCGCGCACATGAAGAACGACACCAGCGCCATATTCGGATTGATCTCGTAGTCGGCGAGCTTCTTCAAGCGCTTGGTGATCGCATTGTAGTAAGCATGCACCCAGGCATGTGCGGCGTCCGCACTGACGAACTGAAAGCCGAGCGCGCCAAAGCCGTTTTGGCCGGCGCGTTCGATGGTCGGCAATTGCGAGCAGGCCATCCATAGCGGCGGATGCGGCTTCTGAACCGGCTTCGGCACCACGTTGCGCAGGGGAATGTCGAAATACTTGCCATGGTGCTCGCAGCCGCCGTCGCGAAACATCGGGAAGATCGCCGCGACAGCTTCCTCGAACACCTCCTTCTTGGTCTCCATGTCGCGGTCGAAAGGCTCGAGCTCGGTGATGGAGGCGCTTTCGCCCATCCCGAATTCGCAGCGGCCGCGGCTGAGGAGATCGAGCACGGCAACACGCTCGGCCACCCGTGCCGGGTGATTGGTGGTGAGCTGGAAAATGCCGTGCCCCAGCCGGATGTTTTGGGTGCGCTGGCTGGCGGCTGCCAGAAACGCTTCCGGCGCGGGCGAGTGCGAATATTCCTCGAGGAAATGATGCTCCACGACCCAGGCGTGGTCGTAGCCGAGCCGGTCAGCGGTCTCGAGCTGCGTCAGCGCGTCCTGATAGAGCTTGAGTTCGTCGCCTTCCCGCCATGGGCGCGGCAGTTGCAACTCATAGAAGATGCCGAACTTCATGACGCTTCTCCCGCGGCCGGTCCTGTCGTTTGACACAGTGTAATTCGCGGAAAACCTTAGTCCAGCCGAGGGCTTATTCCGTGAAGCGGAAGCTGCTTGCGCTGCCTGCATGAATGGTTAGGTTGGGTTTGGCCGCTCGAATCTCACACGGCCTCCCATCCGAGATCCAATGACCAACTTCACCCCGCATCAGGATGCCGCGCTCAATGCCGTGGCCAAGTGGCTGAAGGCCAAGCCGGGCCGCACCGGCACGCCGCAGGTATTCCGCCTGTTCGGCTATGCCGGCACCGGCAAGACCACGCTGGCCCGCCATGTGGCGGAAGGAGTCGATGGCCAGGTCAAATTCGCCGCCTTCACCGGCAAGGCTGCGCTGGTGATGCGCAACAAGGGCTGCGACAACGCCTCCACCATCCATTCGCTGATTTATCGCGCCCGCGAATCCGGCGTCGAGCAGCCAAGCTTCGAATTGTGGGACGATGCACCGGCCTCCAAGGCAAAGCTGATCATCATCGACGAATGCTCGATGGTGGATGCCGAGATGGGCCGCGACCTGATGTCGTTCGACTGTCCCCTGCTCGTGCTTGGCGACCCGGCGCAGTTGCCTCCGATCCAGGGCGGTGGCTTTTTTACCGGCAGCGAGCCCGATGCGATGCTGACCGAGGTGCACCGCCAGGCGCAGGACGATCCGATCGTGCGGATGTCGATGGATATCCGCGAAGGAAGAGAGCTTGAGCCCGGGCGCTACGGCGAAAGCGAAATCGTGGCGCGCGCCGACCTCGATCCGGAGCGGGTGATGCAGGCCGACCAGGTGCTGGTGGGACGCAACAACACCCGCCGCGCCTACAATATGCGGATGAGGCAGAAGCAGAATATCGAGGATCCGCTACCGGTTGCCGGCGACAAGCTCGTCTGCCTTCGCAACAACCGCAAGAAGGGGTTGTTCAATGGCGGCCTGTGGCGCGTCAAGTCTCGCAACGCCTCACGGTCCAAGTCGCGCATCGTCTCCTTGCGGCTCGCGCCAGACGAGGAGTTCAGCCACAAGGTGACGAAAGTGTCGGTCCGATGCGACTGCTTCGAGGGCGGCATCGAGGCGATACCGTGGGAACAGCGCAAACCGTACGACGAATTCGATTTCGGCTACGTGCTCACGGTGCACAAGTCGCAGGGCTCACAATGGGATGACGTGGTGCTGTTCGACGAGAGCTTTGCCTTTCAGGACAGCCGCGCCCGCTGGCTCTATACCGGTGTAACCCGGGCGGCCAAGCGGCTTTCCATCGTGGTTTGAGCCCGGCCGGCATGGCGGCCAAGCGGACCAAAATCCCGCATTTTTCACGGACTCGTGTGATCTTCCCGGTAACGGATCGCCGTTTGGCCCGTATCTTGAGCAAACTCGGGCGCGGACCGATTGCGATCAGCTTGTGCTGCCTTAAATTGATCCCGTCCCGCCACACCCGATTGGAAATCCAGGAGCCAGCTCCCATGACCCGCCGCCTCAGCCGTTTTCCAATGTACGTCGCCGCCATCGGCCTGCTGGCGATTTCCGCCATCGCGGTCACGCCATCGCTTGCCGCCGAAGATGCGGTGGTCATTCCGCCACCGGCGGTCGACGTTCAGAACGCAAGCGGCATCCAGACCGCGGTTCTGGCCGGCGGCTGCTTCTGGGGCGTGCAGGGCGTGTTCCAGCACACCAAGGGTATCGTCAGCGCGGTGTCCGGCTATTCCGGCGGCAAAAAGACGACCGCCGACTACCGCATGGTTTCTACCGGCACGACCGGACATGCGGAATCCGTCGAGGTCAAGTTCGATCCGAAGAAGATCAGCTACGGCAAGGTCTTGCAGATCTTCTTTTCGGTAGCGCACGACCCGACGCAACTGAACCGTCAGGGGCCGGATACCGGCACGCAATATCGCTCCGCAATCTTCACCACTTCGGACGAGCAGAAGAATGTTGCGGACGCCTATATCGCCCAACTCAATGCCGCCGGCGTCTACAAGAAGCCGATCGTGACGAAGGTCGGTCCGCTGCAAGGGTTTTTCGCGGCAGAAGCCTATCACCAGGACTACCTGACGCTGCACCCCACCCAACCCTATATTGCCTATAACGACATTCCGAAGGTCGAAAACCTGAAGAAGATTTTCGCCGAGAACTATTCCGCCAAGCCCACATTGGTAAGCGATATCAAGGCCACCAACTAGTGCTCCGATTCCGAAGTTCGTATCATATTGCGGCTCCACGTTTACGAACTTCGGAATCAAAGGAGCACTAGCCAATTATATGATTCTAGTGCGGTTTAGAATTTGAAGTTCCTATGACGAGGTTGCCGCGAAACTGATAGGAACTTCAAATTCACCGCACTAGTC
>NZ_DAHUXJ010000077.1 GCF_027307225.1 Bradyrhizobium sp.
CGCATTGCAGGTCGCGATCGACAAGATCCAGGTCTGCAAGACTTGCGGCAATATCGACACCCAGAACCCCTGCACGGTGTGCACCGACCCGCGGCGCGATCACTCGATCATCGTGGTGGTGGCCGACGTCGCCGATCTCTGGGCGCTCGAGCGCGCCAACGCCACGAGCGGCCTCTATCACGTGCTCGGCGCGACGCTGTCGCCGCTCGACGGCGTCGGTCCGCAAGACCTCACCATCGATGTGCTGATCAAGCGCGCCCATGATCCACAAGTCAGCGAGATCATCCTGGCGCTGAATGCGACGGTCGACGGCCAGACCACCGCGCACTACATTACCGACCTCCTGCAGGAAGCCAATGTCAGGGTCACGCGGCTAGCCCACGGCGTGCCGGTTGGCGGCGAGCTCGATTATCTCGATGAGGGCACGTTGTCCGCGGCGATGCGGCAGCGAACGCTGTTTTAGCCAGACACACGGGACACGATCGAATGACGAAACGAGGATTCGGCAAACAGCTGACTTTGGCCGTGATGATGATGGCAACATTGCCGATCCAGGCGGGGCAGGCTCAGCAGGATCAGCCCGCGGCCGAAAGTACCAACAAAGTTGGCACGCTCATCAAAGCCGGCGATATCCTGTCGGGTCAGCTGAACGCCCTGCGTGCGCATGGCGCCAAGAAGGGCAAGCGCACGGCGATCTATCAGCTCACCAGCGAGCCTCACCGGCTGCCGCCGCCGAATGGACTTTGCAACCTCGAAACCGGACCCGAGACGTTCCAGATCGTTACCAGCAGCGACGCCGATGCCGCGAGGCTGAAAGCATTTGTCGGCAAGGAAATCTCGCTGAAGGTCGACGATGTCGTCTGCGCCCAGGATGCCGGCCAGATGAGCGAGGCAATTGTAAGCAAGTGGAGCGTGGTGACGAAGCGGTAGTTGGACTAAACCTTGATCGGTCCGAGCGCCTTGAAATGCTCGCGCCGCTGCAGGTAAACCAGCAGGATCAGGCTCGGCAGCGCGACAAAAACACAAATCGCAAAAAACAGCGGCCATCCGGTCGCCTTCGCGATGTAGCCCGCGCTCGCGGAAAGATAGGTGCGGCCAACCGCCGCGAGCGCGGTGAGCAGCGCATATTGGGTCGCGGTGTGCAGCGGATTGCGGCACAGCGCCGAGAGGTAGGCGACAAAGATCACGGTGCCGATCGCGCTGGTGAAATTCTCTGCGGTAATGGCCAGCACCAGCGCCCAGTGGTTGACGCCGACCAGCGCAAGCCAGGAGAAGGAGAGATTGGCGATCGCCTGGAGCAGGCCGCCAATCCACAGGCTCGCCGCCAACGAATAGCGCCGCGCCACGTAGCCGCCGGCAAAACCACCGATCAGCGTGGCGGCGAGCCCGACACCCTTGACGATCGCGGCATAGTCGTTGCGGGAAAAGCCGAGGTCGATCACGAACGGCGCGGTCATGGAGCCGGAAAAGGCGTCGGTGAATTTGAACAGCACCACAAACGCCAATGCGGCGAGCGCGTCCCTGCGCAGGATAAATTCGGAGAGCGCGCCTGAGGCGGCATGGACGACGCGTGCGAAGCCTGTCTCAGCGCTGGTCGCAGCTTCCGCGCGAACGGATGGCGCCGGTTCGGTGGCGGCAAGCGCAGTCACCGCGCCGATCAGCACCAGCGCCGCCATGGTCACATAGCCCCATGTCCAGGCCGATGAGCGAGCGATCCCACCGCCCTCATAGGCGCTGACGAGAAACAGTGCACCGGCAGTCGAGACCAGCATGCCGATCCGGTAGGCCGCGACATAGCCGGCCATGCCGGCGGCCTGTTCGCTTTCGGAGAGGCTTTCGACGCGAAAGGCGTCGACCACGATGTCCTGGGTCGAGGACATCGCCGCCACCAGCAGCGCCGCGAATGCGACAAAGGCGGGCGAGCGCGCGGGATCGGCGAGCGCCAGCAGCAGGATCGAAGCGATCAGAAGAAATTGCGAACACAGGAGCCAGCCGCGGCGTCGGCCGAACGCCCGCGTGAGAAACGGCAGATGCAGTGCATCGACCAGAGGCGCCCACAAGAACTTCAGCGTATAGGGTGTGCCGACCAGCGCAAACAGCCCGATGGTGCCGAGATCGACGCCGGCTTCGCGCATCCAGATCAAAAGCGTCGATCCCGACAGCGCCAGCGGCAGGCCAGACGAAAAGCCGAGCAGCATCACGATCAGAACGCGAGGCTGCAGGTAGACGGCAAGGCCATCTCGCCAGGAGGGAGGTGCGGAGGATGATCTTGTTCCCGATACGTCTGAGGTCATTGGACCTTGCCAGCAGGTCGATGGAGGGCTGTCGTCGCCCGGTCAAGCCGGGCGATGACCGGGCCATTTGTGGAGAAGTAATAACTACTCCCCGGCCTGAAGCTTGCGCGGAAGCGGGAACAGTTCTGGAGTGCCGGTTTTGACAAGGCGCGGCGGTTCGGCCGGCGCCTCCTTGCTGAAGTCGAGTTCCTCGATGCGGCCGGCGCGCTTTTCAATCTTGTCGGCGGAAATCAGGATCTGCCGGACGTCTTCGTTGACGTCGGTAAAGTGCTTTTGCAGCTTCAGCACGCGATCGCGCAGCCGGGTGAGATCGTCGCCAAGATTGAGCACCTCGGTGCGGATCTGGTCGGCGGCATCGCGCATCCGCGCGTCTTTGAGGATCTGCTGCATCACCTGGATCGCGAGCATCAACAGCGACGGCGACACCAGCACGACGCGGGCGCGATAGGCTTTCTGGATCACATCGTCGAAGCGGTCATGGATTTCGGCATAGACCGATTCCGACGGCACGAACATCAGCGCCGTATCCTGGGTCTCGCCGGTGATCAGGTATTTTTCCGCGATGTCGCTGACATGCTTCATCACGTCATTGCGCAGGCGCTGGGTGGCAATCTTCTTTTCGTCGTCCGTGCGCGCGTCATGCAGCGCGGTGATCGCTTCCAGCGGGAATTTCGCGTCGATGCAAAGCGGCCGTTGGTCGGGTAAAAACACGACACAGTCCGGCCGCTTGCCGGTCGAAAGCGTGTGCTGGAATTCGTAGGCCCCCTTCGGCATGCCGTCCTGGACGATCGCTTCCATGCGCGCCTGTCCGAAGGCCCCGCGCGATTGCTTGTTGGCGAGCACGTCGCGCAGCGTCGTTACCTGCGACGTCAGGTCGGTGAGATTCTTGTGCGCGTTGTCGATGATGCCAAGCCGTTCATGCAGCACGCGGAGCGAATCCATGGTGTTGCGCGTGGTCTGCTCCATGGATTGACCGACGCGATGCGTCACCGAATCGAGCCGCTCGGTGACAGCGCGGGCCATGTCGGCCTGCCGCCCCGCCAGGGCCTGCCCCATGGCGTCAACGCGGCCCGACGCCTCGCTCTGCGCGCGCAACATTTCGCCAAAGCGCTCTTCCAGTTCATCGGCGCGCTGGGCCTGGGCCTGTGCCAGTTCCAGCCCGCGCCGGCCGGATCGCGCGATCACGACGGCGATGGCGAGCAGCATCAGGAGGGCAAGCGCGCCAAACCCGATCAGCGCCTCGCCGCTGTGGACCGGCACAGTGCCGATCATGAAAAGGATCTCGTTCATGCCGCTGTTGTAGCCGATTCGGTCCTGAATTCGAACGAAGGGGGAACATTTATGGTTAATCCCCGGTAAATTTTTATGGTTAATGCTTTCATAACAATCATGGTTAAGAGCGGGTAAACGCCGGCCTGCCCGCATTGACCCCCATAAATGAACCGCCTAAATCGCCCGCCATGGCAATTCGAGAGATCATCATCCTTCCCGACAAGCAGCTGCGCCTGGTCTCGAAACCGATCGAGAAGGTCACGCCCGAGATCCGCAAACTGGCCGACGACATGTTCGAGACCATGTATGACGCGCCGGGCATCGGCTTGGCTGCGATCCAGGTCGCGCAGCCGCTGCGGCTGATCACGATGGATCTTGCGAAGAAAAACGATGAAGGCGAGGTCGACTCGAAGCCGCGCGTCTTCATCAATCCCGAGATCATTTCGTCCTCGGAAGAGACCTCGGTCTATGAAGAGGGATGCCTGTCGATCCCGGAATATTACGAGGAGGTCGAGCGCCCGGCGAAGGTACGTATTCGCTTTATCGATCTCGACGGCAAGCTGCACGAAGAGAATGCCGAAGGAATTTACGCCACCTGCATCCAGCACGAGATCGACCATCTCAACGGAGTCCTGTTCGTGGATTATCTGTCGAAGCTCAAGCGCGACCGCGTGCTGAAGAAATTTACCAAGGCCGCCAAGCGCACCGAGGAGTAGTGATCATGATCTGCACGTCTTGCTCGATCTGCTCTCTCCCCCCTTGTGGGGGAGAGGTGGAGAGGGGGGTACGGCGAGCACTGCGATCGGGTTTCACCCCCCTCCCTGGCCCTCCCCCACAAGGGGGGAGGGAACGTGCCGAGCGTGTGTCATGTCGCTTCGTTTAGTCTTCATGGGGACGCCGCAATTCGCGGTGCCGACGCTGCGCGTGCTTCATGACGAGCACGAAATTGTGGCGATCTACACGCGCGCGCCGAAGCCAGGCGGCCGCCGTGGCTTGGAATTACAGCCTACGCATGTCGAGCTGGAAGCGCGTCACTTTGGCATCCCGTTGAAGACCCCGAGCACCCTAAGGACGCCAGAGGCGCTCGATGAGTTTCGCGCATTTCATGCGGATGCGGCGGTTGTTGTTGCCTATGGGATGATACTGCCGAAGCCCATTTTGGATGCTACTAAATTGGGATGCTTCAATCTTCACGCTTCATTATTGCCGCGTTGGCGTGGCGCTGCGCCGATTGAGCGTGCCATCATGTCGGGCGACGCCGAGACTGGCGTGACGGTGATGAAGATGAACGTTGGCCTCGACACTGGCGACATCGCTTCGGCTGAATCAGTCGAGATCACAGACGAAACGACTGAAGTAAGGCTGCGCAGCTATCTGGCGGGCGCCGGTGCAAGGCTCATGAGGGACGCGATGCGTGCCCTGGAACGCGGTACGCTGCAATTTACGCCGCAGCCAAGCGAAGGTGTCACCTACGCCGCCAAGATCAACAAGGCTGAGGCGCGCGTTGTCTGGAACAAGCCGGCCGGCGAAATCCTGCGCCAGATTCACGCGTTCTCGCCATTTCCCGGTGCATGGTGTGAGATGTCGCTCGATGGCTCAACCCAACGAGTCAAGATCTTGCTTTGCGAGATCGCCGAAGGCTCCGGCGCGCCGGGTGCCGTGCTCGATGACCGTCTGACAATCGCCTGCCAACAAGGTGCTATCCGTGTGCTCGAATTGCAGCGGGCCGGCAAGCAGCCGATGAAGGCGGAAGAATTCTTGCGCGGCACGCAGCTGAAGCTGCCAGTGCGGCTAAGCTGATGCCCCGCTACAAGCTGACAATCGAATATGACGGCGCGCCCTTTAGCGGCTGGCAGATTCAGGAGAATGGCCCGTCCGTGCAGGGTGCGCTTGAGGCCGCGGTCAAGGCGATTTGCGGTGAACAGGTGCGCGTGCACGGCGCCGGCCGCACCGATGCCGGCGTGCATGCTCTTGCTCAAGTGGCGCATTGCGACATCGCCAGGCATTTCGTGCCCGGTCGGTTTCGCGACGGGCTCAACGCGCACCTGAGACCCCATCCGATCGGCGTGCTGTCGGCGGACATCGTGCCTGACGATTTCGAGGCCAGATTTTCGGCGAAGAAGCGCCACTACCGTTACCGGATCAGGAATACCCGCGCCAATCTTGCGCTCGACATCGGCCGCGTCTGGCGCCTGCCGAGGCCGCTGGATGCCGACGCCATGCACGCGGCGGCGCAACGCCTGGTCGGCAAGCACGATTTCACGACCTTTCGCGATACCGAATGTCAGGCGAAGTCGCCGGTGCGAACGCTCGATCAGCTCGACGTCGTGAGGCGTGGCGATGAGGTCGACATCCTGACCTCGGCGCGCTCGTTCCTGCATAGCCAGGTGCGCTCGATGGTGGGTTCGCTGGTGTGGGTCGGCGAGGGGCGCTGGAGCGCCGATGACCTCGCCGCGGCGCTTGGTGCTTGCAACCGCACCGCGTGCGGGCCCGTTGCTCCGCCGGACGGGCTCTATCTGGTAAGGGTGGACTACTGAACGTCGCCGCCACCTCGCCCCGCTTGCGGGGAGAGGGAGCAAAGAATCACTCCAAAATACCGATCCAGTATCCCGCGATAGATTTTGGTCAACTTCTCCAGATCGGTTACCGGCGTTCGCTCGTCGATCTGATGCATGGTCTGGCCGACGAGGCCGAACTCGATCACCGGGCAGTACTGCGAGATGAAGCGCGCGTCGGAGGTGCCGCCGCTCGTGCTCAATTCCGGTTTGCGGTCGGTGATTTCCTCGATCGCCGCCATGGCAAGGTCGGTGAACGCTCCGGGTTTGGTCACGAACACGTTCGAGTTCGACGGTTCCCAGACAATGCGCGCCTTGATGCGGTTGCCGTTTGCCTTCGCAAGCCGTGCCTCGACCAGTTCGCGCAAGCTTGCTTGTGTGTGCAGATCGTTGAAGCGGATATTGAACCTGGCTCGGGCCTGGCCGGGGATCACGTTGCTGGCGAGATTGCCGACATCGACCGAAGTGAATTCGAGATTCGAAGGCTGAAACTGGGCGCTGCCGTGGTCGAGCGGTTCGTCGCTCAACGCCACGATCAGGCGCGAAATATCCGGCACCGGGTTGGAGGCGCGGTGCGGATAGGCGACGTGGCCCTGAATGCCTTCGACATGGAGCGTGCCCGACTGCGAGCCGCGGCGGCCGATCTTGATGCAATCGCCAAGCGTCTCGACATTCGAGGGCTCGCCGAGCACGCAATGATCGAATTTTTCGCCGCGCGCGGCGGCCCATTGCAACAGCTTGATCGTGCCATTGACGGCAACGTCTTCCTCGTCGCCGGTGATCAGAAACGAGATCGATCCTTTGCCGTCTTGTCGCGGCTTCCCGCCGTGGTCGGCGAGGTATTGCAGCGCCGCGGCGACGCTGCAGGCAATGCCGCCTTTCATGTCGACGGTGCCGCGGCCGTAGAGAAAGCCGTCTTTCACTTCGCCGGAAAAGGCGCCGACCGTCCAGGCCTTCTCATCGCCGGGCGGCACCACGTCGGTATGGCCGGCAAAGGCGATATGCGGCCCTTCGTGGCCGATGCGCGCATAAAGATTGTCGATATCGGCGGTGCCGGCTTCACCGAAGGTGATCCGGTGGGTTTCGAAACCGGCCGCTTTCAGCAGGTTCTCCAGCACGCCGAGCGCGCCGGCATCGGCTGGCGTGATCGAGGGGCAGCGGACGAGATCGCGGGCGATCGAGAGGGCGTCTGCCACGTCAATCCCGCAGCAATTCGTTGATGCTGGTCTTGGCGCGGGTGCGCTCGTCGACGCGCTTGACGATGACGGCACAGGCGGTCGCCGGGCCCGGCTGGCCGTTCCTGAGCGGTTTGGGCGGCAGGGTGCCGGGCACCACGACGGCATATTCCGGCACTTCACCGACAAACGTCTCGCCGGTTTCGCGGTCGACGATCTTGGTCGAGGCGCCGAGGAAGACACCCATCGCCAGCACCGCGCCTTTGCGCACGATCACGCCTTCAGCAACTTCCGAGCGCGCGCCGATGAAGCAATCGTCCTCGACAATCACGGGCTCCGCCTGCAACGGCTCCAGCACGCCGCCGATGCCGACGCCGCCGGAGATATGCACGCGCTTGCCGATCTGGGCGCAGGAGCCGACCGTCGACCAGGTGTCGATCATGGTCGCTTCATCGACATAGGCGCCGAGATTGACGAAGGACGGCATCAGAACCACGTTCTTCGCAATGAAGGCCGAACGGCGCACGATCGCGCCCGGCACGGCGCGGAAGCCGGCGTCGCGAAAACGGTTCTCGCCCCAGCCGTCGAATTTCGACGGCACCTTGTCCCACCAGGACGCCTTGCCGGGCCCACCGGCGATCGCGGCCATGTCGTTCAGGCGGAACGACAGCAGCACCGCCTTTTTCAGCCACTGATGCACTTTCCATTTGCCGTTTCCCTCGCGCTCGGCCACGCGCGCCTCGCCCTTGTCGAGCAATTCGAGCGCGTGATCGACGGCATCGCGGACCTCGCCTTTGGTCGCGCTGGAAATACCTTCGCGGGCATCGAACGCGGCGTTGATGGTGGTTTCAAGAGCGGCAGCGGACATCGTGTTTCCTTGGGAAAGGCGGTTGGAAGCGGCTTTTTCGGAATTTGGGGGATGAGAGTCAACCCTCGTCGTCCCTGCGAAAGCAGGAACCCCTACCGCGGAATCTCTCGATTCGCACGGACGGGCGGGGATACGTCTCACGACTCAGGTCGGTGTTTATGGGCCCCTGCTTTCGCAGGGGCGACGAGCAAATCTTTCGCCAACTGCTGCAAAAATCCCGTCAGATTGTCGGTGACGTGATCGACATAGGGATCGTCGCGCCCTTCAAGCTCCCAGTCCTCGCGCACGACCTCTTTTGACCCATCGGGCACGACCAATATGGTGGTCATGCCGAGTTCGTGCGGGACGACGAGGTTGCGCGCCAGATCCTCGAACATCGCGGCTTTGGCCGGATCGACGTCGTGACGCGCAAGGAACTTGTCGTAGGTCTGCGGCGCTGGTTTCGGTTCGAGGTCGGCGGCGATGATATCGAACACCGCTTCGAAGTGTTCGCCAATGCCGAGCCGGTTCAGGACGGCCTCGGCATGGTCGGTCGAACCGTTGGTGAGGATCAGCTTGCGGCCGGGCAGCCTGGCGATCGCGGCGCCCATCGCCGGGTTAGGCTCCAGCGGCGAGTGATCGATCTGATGTACATAGGCAAGATAGTCGTCGGCGTGCACGCCATGTTCGGTCATCATCCCGCGCATGCTGGTGCCGTAGCGGCGGTAATAGTCCTTCTGGATGACGCGCGCCTCTTCCGGCGAAACTTCTAGATAAGCGCCGATGAATTCGCCGATGCGCTGGTCCACCTGCTGCCACAGATTGACGTGGTGCGGGTAGAGCGTGTTGTCGAGATCGAAAACCCAGGTTTCGATATGGGTAAAGGCGCGCTTTGCGGTCATCGTCATGGCAGCGCAAAGCGCAGCGTCTTGCCGCCGCTTGACAGATCGACGGCGGCAAACCCGGTCGTGGCGAAACCCCGGTTGCCGCATTCGCCCTGTTCGCCGGTTTCGAATTTGCTGTCGCGCGTGCAGAGTTGGCTATCGCCGCCCCAGTTCACCGGCTTGTCCTTGAAACGGATGGTGCGGTTATCGGCGTCGACTGCTTCCGCGAAGCTGAAGATTCGCTTGGGCTGGCCGGTCACATCGGGATGCAGGCACTTGCCGGGCTCAATCCGATACCAGCCGCGGCTCATCACCGTCTTGCCGTCGTCGGTGCCAAATGCGGCCATCACCCTGTGCGGCGTGTCATTGCACCAGGTCAATCCCGTGGGGGAGGGGGCCTGCACCGCCTCGACCATGGTGGTGAAAAAATTCGGTGACTGTGCGACATCCGCCGACAGTCCGCGGCTCTTCAGGAATGCGGCGAGGGCTGCCTGCGTTTTCGGACCGTCGACGCCATCGATGGGCGATGCGTCGTACCCGCCAATGCCGAGCAGCCGTTGAATCCCGGCGAGCCGCGCCTGGTCGTCGTCATACTCGCTGTCCTCGGCGAGATAGGCCACCAGATTGCCGTCATCGGCCTTGGTCGGGTTGATCTGGGTGAAGGGCGCCGGCGTCTGTCCAGGCCGGCACTGGCGGGCAGCGGCGACGACGAAATTGTTCGGGGCGACGCAGAGCGTATCGCTGCCGTTCTGCGGCAGTGGCGAGGCGCCATAAACGGGAAGCGCGTGGGCGTTGAGCAGGATCCGATCGGCGGTCAGCGTTCCCTGCAAGACCACGCGGCACATCGCCGGATCAATGCGAAACCATCCACGCGTCGCGGTTGCGGATTTATCGTCGATGCCGATCGCCGCCTCGATCACATAGCTCATGCGGTTGCAGAGTTTCAGGTCGGCTGACGCGGGACGCCGCGAGGCCAAAAGGAGCAGTGCGGCGGCAACAAGCGTCGCGAGAATTGGATTCAAGCGCGAGGACCGAAGCAGCCTCGAACCCTTTTGGTCACGCCCGCGCATGACGGCCTTCTCTCGCGTCGCCGCTTGCGTCATCACTTGTGGATCAGCGTGCCCGTGCCCTGATTGGTGAACAGCTCGAGCAACACTGCGTGCGGCTGCTTGCCGTCGATGATGACCACGCCCTGCACGCCCTGCTCGAGCGCATAGATGCAGGTCTCCACCTTCGGAATCATGCCGCCCGAGATCGTGCCGTCGGCGATCAGCTTGCGCGCATCCGTGACCGAAAGCTCGGGGATCAGCTTTTTCGATTTGTCGAGCACGCCGGGCACGTCGGTCAACAGCAATAGCCGCTTGGCTTTCAGCGCGCCGGCGACTGCGCCCGCAAAGGTATCGGCATTGACGTTGAAGGTCTGCCCGGTCTTCGACGTCGCAAGCGGCGCCAGCACCGGGATCAGCTCATAGCCGATGATCTGGTTCAACAGCGTCAGATCGACCTTTTCCGGTTCGCCGACAAAGCCGAGATCGACGACCTTTTCGATATGCGAATCCGGGTCGACCATGGTGCGCGTCGCCTTCGACGCCGTCACCATGTTGCCGTCCTTGCCGCAGAGGCCGACGGCCTTGCCGCCGGCTTCGTTGATGTAGCCGACCAGCTGCTTGTTGATCGAACCCGCCAGCACCATCTCGACGATCTCGATGGTCGCGGCATCGGTGATGCGCAGGCCGGCGGCGAATTCCGACTGGATGCCGAGCCGCTTCAGCATGGTCGCGATCTGCGGTCCGCCGCCATGCACCACCACCGGATTGATGGCCGTCTGCTCCAAGAGCACGATGTCGCGGGCGAAGGCCTTGGCGACGTCCTCGGCGCCCATGGCGTGGCCGCCATATTTGATGACGATGGTTTCATCGTCATATTCCTGCATGTGCGGCAACGCTTCCGACAGGATGCGGGCCTGATCGAGCGGGGTGATGGAGGACGCGTCGGTCATGAAGCGGGTCTCGCGGATGCGGATATCGGGCCGGGTTCTATCCGATTGCAGCGCGGGGCGCAAAGTGGCTCCGGTGGAATGTTCTCGTGCCCCGGACGCAGCGCAACGCCATAAGCGCGTTCACGCGCGTCTTCGGCACGCGATGGCGGTGCGCTGCTGATCCGGGGTCCCGACCAACGCCGCACCGCGTCCGGGACACGAGATGTTCAATGCCGGCGCGGCCAGGCGGCCGCGACCGCCAGCACCAGCCAGCTCACGATCAGGAGCGTGCCCCCGGTTGGTGCGGCCATCGGAAACAGGCTGTGCCCGGCAAAGTGCCGCGAGGTGAGATCACCGGCGAACAGCGCGGAGGCGACCACAAAGCCGAACGCGGCGGCAAGTCCGCCTTTGGCGTCAACGACGCTGCGCTCGGTCAGGGCGGTGACGGCGAGCACGGCGGCTGCGTGGAAGAGCAGCATCGAGGAAGCCGGCACGAGCCGCGCCGCATCGCTTTGATGGGCGGCCACCGCTGCCAGGATCACGCCGTCGGCGCCCATGATGCCGGCGAGGATGACGAGGATACGAAACAGACGAAAATCCCTCATTCACTGGCGCTCCCGAAGAAGGCGCGCCATCGCGGCGCGCAGTTCGGCAATTCCGCTCGCCGTTTCCGACGATGTCGCGATCACCTCCGGGAATGCGGCCGGGTGTTTGGCGAGCGCTGCCTTGATCTCGTTGATACGGCTTTCGAGTTCGGCGGGTTTAACCTGATCGGCCTTGGTCAGGACCACCTGATAGCTGACGGCGGATCGGTCGAGCGTCTTGAACAGGTCGAGATCGACCTCCTTGAGGCCATGCCGGGCGTCGATCAGCACGTAGACCCGCGCGAGATTGCTCCGACCCTGGAGGTATTTGTGAATCAGCGCCGTCCAGGCGGCGACCTTGGCCTTGGGTGCCGAGGCGTAGCCGTAGCCGGGCATATCGACGAGCCGCAGGCCGGCGTCTTCGGGGCCGTCGAAAAAGATCAATTCCTGGGTGCGGCCCGGCGTGCTCGAGGTGCGCGCGAGCGCGTTGCGGCCGGTGAGTGCGTTGATCAAGCTCGATTTGCCGACATTGGAGCGGCCGGCGAAAGCGATTTCCACACCGGCCATCGGCGGCAGGGTCTCGATCGTGGGCGATGCCCAGATGAACCGGAAGTCGCCGGCGAATAATTTGCGGCCCTGTTCAATCAGCTTCGCATCGGGTTCGGCGGTCATGCGAAGCGTCCAACTGTCTCTAAAGTCATTCCGGGGCGATGCATAGCATCGAACTATGGTGTGCAGTTGCACACCAGAGAATCTCGAGATTCCGGGTCTGGTGCTAGTGGAGTGGATTTGACATTCGCTCCCCGCCTAGCCGCAAGTTCGTTAAGCGAATGTCAAATCCAAAACTCCACTAGAATCTTGAATTTGCTAGTGGTCCTTTGATTCTAACATTCGCAAAAGTGCCTCCTGAGATGGGATGCGAATGTTAGAATCGGACCACTAGCGCACCATCCCGGAATGACGCAGGCGGATTGCTCACGCAATCCACCCAGCGTCACGTTTTCGATTCGGCCTTCTTCGAGGCGAAGATCGACTTCAGATTGTCGAACAATTCCACCTTCACGCCATTGCGGCGCATGATCAGGCTTTGCTGCAGGACAGAAAGCGTGTTGTTCCAGGCCCAGTAGATCACGAGGCCCGCCGGGAAGCCCGCCAGCATGAACGTGAAGATCACCGGCATCCAGCCGAAGATCATCGCCTGGGTCGGATCGGGCGGTGTCGGGTTCAGCTTGAACTGGAACCACATCGTGCAGCCCATGATCAGCGGCCATATCCCGAGCGCGAGGTAGTGCCCGAATACGGGCAGCTGGGTCGGATCGTAGTGCAGGAGGCCGAACAACGTGAAAATGTTGGTCGGATCCGGCGCCGACAAATCCTTGATCCAGCCGTAGAACGGGGCGTGCCGCATTTCGATGGTGACGAACAGCACCTTGTAGAGCGAGAAGAACACCGGAATCTGCAAGGCGACGGGAAGACAACCGGCGATCGGGTTGATCTTCTCCTTCTTGTAGATCTCCATCATCTCCTGCTGCTGCTTCACCTTGTCGTCGGGATAGCGCTCCTTCAGCGCGGCCAGCTGCGGCTGCACCGATTTCATCTTGGCCATCGAGGCGTAGGACTTGTTGGCGAGCGGGAAGAAGGCGAGCTTGACCAGCACCGTCACCAGCAGGATCGCGATGCCGAAATTGCCGAACAGGTGAAAGAAGAAGTCCAGCGCCAGGAACATCGGCTTGGTGATGAAATAAAAATACCCCCAATCGATCATGAGATCGAAGTGGTTGAGTCCAAGCTCCCGGTTGTAGCCACCGAAGCCGCCGATCGGGAAATTGAGACCGACGACGCTGGCTTCCTTGGCGCCGGCAAACAGCCGCGTGTTGGCGCTGCCGGTGCCGCCGATGGCAATCGTCTGCGGGTCTTCAAGATAGTCGGTCTGGTAGGTTCGGACGCCGTTGACGACGTTGGACGAATAGCGCGCCTGCAAATGCGCGCCGGTGTCCGGCAATAGCGCAGACGCCCAGTATTTGTCGGTGATGCCGAGCCAGCCGTCGGTCGCCTTGAAGCTCACCGACTTGGCGTCGTCGATTTTCTTGTAGGTGTATTCCTGCAGGCCATGCTCGCCGAGATAGCCGATCAGGCCTTCGTGCAGGATGTAATAGCCGGAGACCTTTGGCGCGCCGTGGCGCGAGATCAGCGCGAATGGATAGAGCGTGACCGGCGCGCCGCCGACATTGGCCACGTCGTCCTTGATCGTGAAGACATAGCGGTCGTCCATTGAAATCGTGCGGCGGAACGCGAGGCCGTCGCCATTATCATATTTCAGCGTGACCGGATGGCTCGGCGTCAGGCTGCCGGCGCCGTCCTGCTGCCAGACCGTGTTCTGGTCGGGCACCCTGGCAGAAGAACCGTTTCCCGCGACCCAGCCGAATTCCGCGTAGTAAGGCTCTTCCGAGCCCGACGGCGAATAGAGCACGATCGCCGGCGACTTCGGATCGACGGTTTCGCGGAACTGCACCAGCGACAGGTCGTCGATGCGCGCGCCCTTCAGCGAGATGCTGCCGGAAAGGCGGGGGCTCTCGATCTGCACGCGGGGCGTGGCGGCAATCGCCGCTTCGCGGCTGACCGGCGCGGCCGAGCTCGATTGAGCCGAAGCCGGCGCATTGGCTGAAGGTACATTGGCCGACGGCGACGGCGTACTCGTTTGCGGGGCGGTCGAACTGCCGGCCTCCGGCTTCGTCGTCTGGCTTTGCTGCGCTTGCTGAGCGGCGCGCTGCTTTTCCATCTGCGGGAGGTTGAAGAAGTATTGCCAGCCGAGCAGCACGAGGCCGGAAAGAATGACGGCGAGGATGGTATTGCGATTGTCGGTCATCGGTCAGGTCTCGTCATTCTTTGTCAGTTGCCGCGCGCGGTTTGGAGCGGTTTGGAGATGTGCCGGTCAAGGCGCTGCAGCGCCTGGCGCAGATCCCCGAGCATGTTGGCGAAATCGGAAGTCAGGGCGGCCCGCCGCCCGATTAGCACATAGTCACTGTGCGGGTGCAGCGAAACCGCGGGCAGCCGTCTCACCAATTCGCGAAGCCGGCGCCGGATCCGATTGCGTTCGGTCGCGGTTCCATTCTTCTTGGTGACGGTGAAGCCAACGCGGATCGGGCCATCGTCATCGCGGCGGCGCCGCTGCACGACGAAAGCGGTAGCGCTCACCCGCGCGCCATTGGCAACGGCGAGGAAGTCCGCCCGCTGCCTTAGCCGATCCATGGTGAGATCTCTTTGAGTGAGCGGCTCAGTGTGGTGGATTTGACATTCGATTCAGTCCTACGGCGAGTCCTCAAATCGAATGTCAAATCCAAAACCACACTAGAATCCGATATTTGCTAGTGTCCCTTTGGTTCTGACATTCGTAAGCGAGGGCGCCGCGACATAAATACGAATGTCGGAACCGGGACACTAGGCGCTCAGGCGCTTGCGGCCGCGCGCGCGGCGTGCGGCGAGGACTTTGCGGCCGCCGGCCGTGGCCAGGCGTGCGCGGAAGCCATGGCGGCGCTTGCGCACCAGTTTAGAGGGTTGATAAGTCCGCTTCACGGCTCGTTCTCCGCTGACAATTTGCCTGCTAGGCCGACAATTTGCCTGATTAATGAGGTATGTCCGCCGATGCGGGCCGGTCCGGGAACGCGGACCATTTCCGGCCGAAACAGGCCGACCGGCTAGGGCCGGACCATCGCGCACAATTGGCGCGGCTTATAAGGGAGGCCCCCCTTTTCGTCAATGCGGCGCGGCAGCCGAAGAGGGGTTCTTTGAAGGAGCGGATTCGGCCCGAATAATTCAATGGCTGCGGTGTATTAACTCAGGAGAAGCGCGGGTCCTGGGCTGGGCCGTCAACCGGACTTCGGTCCGGCCGAAGCTGATGGCTTCCTGCCTCCGAACCGTGTCTTGGCTGATGCGACCGATTTCGCGGCTATTCCTGCGGAAACACTGTTATTAAACCTTGATTTGACGGCCTCGCGCGCAGGGTCCAAATAGAAAAAAGTCGAGATTCCGAAGGTAGTTATGGCGCCAGCGAGCGACGACCAGTCAGGTCCGGATGGGGCCCCTTTGCGGGTCAGGCTGCCGCGCAGGCTCGGCCTGTCCGGCAAGCTGCTGCTGTTGACCATTCCGCTGGTGATGATCGCGGAAGTGCTGATCTATGTGCCTTCGATGGCGAACTACTGGACGAACCGGCTCAATGCCCGCCTGGCATCGGCCAATACAGCCGCGCTGGTTCTAGATGCGGCGCCGTCGGGAATGGTGCCGGACACGCTGGCGCGGCAAATCCTCGACAGCATCGGGGCGCGGGCCGTCGCCATCAAGCTCGGCCAGCAGCGGCGGCTACTCGCCAGCACTGGGTTGACGCGGGCAATCGACCACGACATCGACATGCGGACGTTGACGCCCTGGACCTCCATCGTCACCTCCTTCGAGATGATGTTCGAGACCGGCAACCAGGCGATCCGCATCGTTGGGCCGCCGCCCGGCGGCGGGCAGTTCATCGAGGTGGTGGTCGACGAGCAGCCGCTACGCAAGTCGATGTACCGGTTTTCCCGCAATCTGCTTTTCGTCTCGCTGGCGATTGCGATACTGACCGCGGCGCTGGTCTATCTGGCGTTGCATTTCCTGTTCGTGCGGCCGATGCGGCGCCTCACCGAAAGCCTCGTCAGTTTCCATGAGAATCCGGAAAGCTCGGCCCGGATCATCGTGCCATCGAATCGTAGCGACGAGATCGGCGTGGCAGAGCGCGAACTGTCGGACATGCAGCGCGACCTCGTCTCGATGCTGCATCAAAAGAGCCGGCTTGCCGCGCTCGGTCTTGCGGTGTCGAAGATCAACCACGATTTGCGCAACCTGCTGGCGTCATCGCAATTGCTGTCGGACCAGCTGGCAAGCGTGCCCGATCCACGGGTCCAGCGTTTCGCGCCGAAGCTGATGCGCTCGCTCGAGCGCGCCATCGCGTTCTGCCAGTCGACGCTGTCCTATGGACGCGCGCAGGAGGCCGCGCCGGACCGGCGGATGATCATGATCGAGCCGGTCGTGGTCGAGGTGCGCGAATCCGCAGGCCTCGCCGCGGACACTTCGATCACCTGGATCAGTGCGATCGAGCGAGGCCTGGTGGCCGACGCCGATCCCGACCAGCTGTTTCGCATTCTGCTGAACCTGGTGCGTAATGCCGAGCAGGCGCTGGAGGGGCGGCCGGCGACGCAGATCCGCATTACCGGCCGGCGCGAAGGCGCGGTCGCCATCATCGAGGTTTCCGATACCGGTCCCGGCATTCCGCCCGCGACTCGCGAGAGCTTGTTCAAGGCGTTCCAGACCTCGGGCAGGCCCGGCGGCAGCGGGCTGGGGCTGGCGATTGCCGCCGAACTCGTGGGTGCCCATGGCGGCGAAATTCACCTCGTCGAGGGAACCATCGGCGCGACGTTCCGGATTACCATCCCGGACCGGCCGGTCGAGCTTTTGAGCATCCGCAACGAGCGCGCCCGGGCGTAAGGGTTCGTTCACCACGTGTTTCGGCCCGGCCAGGACCTTGCCAATTCGGTGCGGAGCGGGTAGCAAGTGCGCTCTTTCGCGAGCCTCGCAAACAGGTTTGCAGCGGCCATTGGCGGACCTCCGCGGGGTCCGATGATTTTTGCGAAAAAACGCGCCCGTAGCTCAGCTGGATAGAGCATCAGACTACGAATCTGAGGGTCGGACGTTCGAATCGTTCCGGGCGCGCCATTCTACGCCAGGGCACGCTACGATGTGCCGCACCCCGCCGGACCGTCCATTCGTGCGCCACTCTTGGCAAAGCGCGCCGCAGGTTTTTTTCGGCGCCGCGAGAACTGAGGACGGCCGACTGAGCGGCAGGAAGACAGTTGCATTTGGTATCATGATATGATACACAGCGCGTAATGATCAGAAGCTTCCGGGGACCGTTCGCAGAGTTGATCTTCGCGCTGCGACGCGTTCCGAAGGGGTTTCCGACCGACGTCGCCAAGGTCGCCCGCCGAAAACTGGTGCAGTTGAACAACGCCACAAGGCTTGGTGATCTTGTGGCGCCGCCGGGCAACCGCCTGGAAGCTTTGCGAGGGGACTTTGCTGGCAAGCATTCGATCCGAATAAATGATCAGTGGCGGATCGTATTCCGGTGGAGAGATCAGGGGCCGGAAGAAGTCGAGATCATCGATTATCATTGAAAGGTGCGCTACCGTGGCCAAGAAACTCCCCCCCGTTCATCCCGGCGAGGTCCTGCGCGAGGAATTCCTGCGCCCCTTGAGCCTCTCTCCTTACGCGGTGGCTCGTGCTGTCGGCGTGCCGCGCACGCGAATCGAGCGGCTGGCCAATGAGCAAACCCCGGTAACTGCCGATACCGCCCTGCGGCTCGGCAGATTCTTCGGCACCTCCGCCGCGTTCTGGATGGGCATCCAGACGCAGTATGATCTTGAACGGGCAGAGGACGAACTGGGCACTACGCTGCGCAAGATCGCGCCGGCGCGCGAAGCTAAACCTGCAGCCTGACCGACAACCGACCTGCAGAGGCGTATCCGAGGCCGACGGTGAATGGCAATCGGCGGCGTCATCGTGGGTTCGGAAGCCCTCGCGCAGCCGCGAGCGCCAGATCATAGCGCTACGGCGAAAGAGTAGTGCCCGTCTTCATCGGCCGTGGCGCGCCACTCCGCAAATCTACCGCTTCTGGCGCTTAGGATGCTCTCGGCGAAGGAGCTGATACGGTAATGGCCATTTCCCCAGGTGTCGCACTGATCGTATTGCTCGCCCTTGGGCTCATCTTTCTTGCTTTGGTCGGCCTTGTTTATATGATCGTAGGATTCTTCCCGTCGTCGCCGTCTGGCGATCCTCAATCCTTTCCCTCTGATGAGCGCTCTCCATCCACGCAAAACGATGCTTCAACTCGGCATATTCCTTCGCAAGTCAACCGGTGGCTCTTAGCGTTTTTAACGGGCGTGATCTGGTTCTTACTTTGGGTGATATTTACGGTTATGGAAGCCCGGTGACACGCGGCAGCGAAATATTTCGGCTGAAGCTTTTGGATACGCGAGCGTTTCGGTTGTGGGCCTCGCCGTAGTAATTTGGTGCGCCGTCTGGCTTGGGAGGCGGTTCGTCCGAGGCAAAAGAATCCTCTAAGACAAAGACAAGTGTCTCGTTCGAGGTCCGGATTTAGCCCTCAAGCGACGTCGGGCTCCGAAATGATCTGCTTATTGGGGTAGAGCGGAAGACATCGACCGGCGTTCAAAACGGCGCTTGTGACCATTGCAGACATTTGGATCGCTTTTAGCTTAAAGTTGGGGCTGTCTTAATTTGTTAAGCGGGCCGAAGGTACGGTTGCTTTCGGAGATCGGCCAATGAGATTTCAGAGACCAAAAAAGAGCGGCGACGCGCTTGCTATTGCGGTGCTCGTGATCAGTGGGCTTTTTCTGCTTCTTGTCGCACTGCTCCCCACCCCAAAGGGGCGATTTAACTGGGGCTTTGGCCCGCAATGGGACTGCGGGAATAGTAATCCCATCGATATGTCTTGCCAGCTCAAGCGATAAGGCCGCCGCGGGAACCGGACCACCCACTCGCGGTAGAGGAGTTTCAAAAAGGCGTAGTGCTGGATCGCAAAGCATCGCAGCCTCGCCAATTGGAGCGCATCGCGGGCTGAGGCATCATAGCGCCACGGCGAACGAGTAGTGCCCATCTTCATCGGCCGTGGCGCGCCAGTCAGATCAAGCGCTTACGGAAGTTCACCGTTTGAGCCGCGCAAACCAAAACGGTTTCTCAAACGGTTTTGTCGCAGGGATCCAACTTTCATAACTTTAGTCGACCTCAGGGGCCAACCGAGATCATAGTGCGAGTGCCCCCGGCAGGCTCATAACCTGGACGGTCACAGACTCAAATCCTATCCCCGCAACCACTTTCGTCATAGTTCAATCTCCGTCCCGGTTTAGCTGCCGGGGCGGTTCCCGGGACGCCATCACAGGGGTTCTACTTTCTTTCGCGTGGTTCTCGCGAATTGGGGGCCGGTGGCCGCCGAAAGGCGACGGCGACATCAAGCAATTAGGAATTTGCGAGTTGAGACGTGGCGTCCGAAGGGCCGCTCACTGAGTGGTGGGGCCAAAGGCTTTCAAGTATTTGGCCGAGATCGTGACGAGAACACGGGGACTTATGTTACAGTTCTGTGCGCGTTTCGAGCTTCAGCACTACAGCTTCGGCGGGTTGGATATCGGGGCGACGGCCTCTTGCACGAATATTTCCTGCCCCTACACGCGTCCCCTCCGCACGAGGCCGCTCGTGACCCAATCGTCGAGGACTTCGAGTGCGGTCTCGGCGAAGGCTACGTCATTGATATGCGCGTCGAGCTCGATCAGCCGGACATTTGCGATTGGCACACGCCGCGTCTCGTCCAGGAACGCGGCAAGCGCCTGCGGTGCGTGCATGGGTTCGCCCTCGCGGTCCCATCCCTCGATGCCCTGTCGAGGAACGATGTAGACGGTTGGGCCTGTGCCAAGCGACAGCTTCTCGGCAATGTGGCGCGCGACACGGCGGCGTTCGTCGCCGGTCGCACTGACGGATGCTAGCAGGCGATTGTGGGCGTGGTAATTTCGCCCCTCGTCACCCCACCGGTTCTCGCGCCAGGTCGGAAAGTCGATCATGTCGATGGCGCCGGGCGCTACGATCTGCGGCGTGCCGCGACGTCCGGCGCCCTGGAGCCGGTCCGCGCCGGCGGTGACGATCGAGCCGGCGCAGTGGTTGGCAAGTTCCTGCAGACTGAAATCCATGACTGCGGCGAAGGCGCCGCTGGCTGCCAACGTCTCGAATGCGCGCCCGCCCATGCCGGTGGTGTGGAACACCGCGATGTCGTAGCCCCGCGCCTCGAGCGCGGGCAGCAGGTATTCCATGTAGCGCAAGCAACTCTTGCCGAGCGATGTCATGCCGATCAGCGGGCGATTGCCGGCAGGCCTGCGCGCCACCCGGCAGGCGCCAACGACGGCGCCCGCCGCCTGAGCGAGCGACGAGCGGCAGATGTCGTTGAGGCCATAGAGGCCGCCGGCCCACAGGATCATCATCAGGTCGGGCGACACGCGCTCCGGCGGAATCAGATGCGAGTAGGCGATCGTGGAGACGATGAATTTCGGGAAGCCGAGCGGCAGCGCCGAGGCCACATCAAGCGCAAGATCGGTGCCCATCGTGCCACCGAGCGCGAGCATGCCGTCGATCCGCCCTTCCACGCGGTATCGGCTCGCGAGCCGGGCCGCGCCTTCCGCCATCCTGGCCATTGCGAGGTTTTCGTCGCCGAGTTCCGCGATCTCGGGGAGGGTGGAATTCGCGGCGGCGGCAACCGCGTCGTTGGGGATTTCCGCCTTCAGAGTCCCGCGCGCGAGGATGCCGATATCCATGAATACGGCTTCGGCGCCGGCCTGCAGGATACAATCTCTGAGGAATGCAAGTTCTGGCGATTTGGTATCGGCCGTTCCAATCAGCAGGATTCGGGGTCTTGTCGTCGTCATCGCATATCCGCTTCCGGTTGGGATTTCACGCGGCGGCGAGCCGCCCGCCAAGCGCCGCGGAGATTCGCTGTGCCGCGCTGCGAGCCTCGGCGCCGTGGCGCGCGATGGCAGCCTCGTCCGCCCGCACTGCGGGGCTCGCGATGGAAATTGCACCGACGGCGCTGCCGCCCGGGCCGATGATCGGGGCCGCGACGCTGACGACGCCGTCCTCGAAGCCCTGGTCGCTGAACGCATAGCCAAGTTTCAATGCAGCCTCGATCGACTTCCGCAGCTGGCTGGCCGTCGTCAGCGATTTCGAGGTCATGCGAGGCAGCGGACCTCGCAGGACGGCGGTAAGAAAGTGCTGGGTTGCTGCGGAAAGGAAGGCAATACCCGACGCAGTGCAATGGAACGGCAGCCTCTGCCCGACGGCCACGCTGACCCGGTTGGCGTGCGGACTCTCACGGACGAGTACGCTCGATAGAACGTCGCCCGCGATCTGTGACACGTGGACAGTCTCTTCGCACTGTTGTGAAAGCGCCTCGACCAGCGGGCGCGCGATATCGAGCAGCGGAAGCGCGGCCTCGCGAATGCGCGCAAGGCGAACCAGCGCCGCACCCAGGCGGTAGCGTCGGCTCTCCGGATCCTGCTCGATGAAGCCTTTCGCGGCGAGCGCGACCAGCAGCCGTCGCGTCGTTGCTTTGTCATGGCCGGACAGGCGAGCCATGTCGACGAGGCCGATTTCGGGCGCCGCGGTTTCGAAATGATCCAGCAGCGATAGCGCTTTGACGACCGTGCTCATGGACGCGGAATGCCTCCCACCCTGCGTAGCCCGCGGGAACCGCGGCGACAAAAGACTTGACTCGATCGTGGCGGCTTTGCAAGTCTATAGTTGAAATATAGGTTCATATAATGAACCTATCTGGGAGATGCAACAAGGCGGTGGCATGGATCGCACGTTGAGCCGCATCGACGAGAGCGCGGTCGATCGTATGATCGATCGCGAACAGGCTCGCTTCCGCGAGATGCATCCGCGATCGGCCGAGGCTTGGGCGCGCGGCCGTGAACACTTTCTCTATGGCGGGCCTTCGCATTGGATGCGCCGCTGGGCCGGCGGCTTTCCGGTCTATGTCGCGAGCGCGAAGGGTGCGCGTCTGACCGATCTCGATGGGCGGACCTATGTCGATTTCTGTCTCGGCGATACCGGCGGCATGTGTGGCCACGGTCCAGAAGCCGTCACGACGGCGGTTGCGCGGCAGCTTGCCAACGGCGCCTCCACCATGTTGCCGACGGAGGACAGCCTCTGGGTCGGCGAGGAGCTCGCGCGACGCTTTGCGCTGCCGTATTGGACGCTGACGACTTCGGCGACTGACGCCAACCGCGCCGCGATCCGTATCGCGCGCATGATTACCGGCCGCAACAAGGTGCTCGTGTTTTCCGGTTGCTATCACGGCGGCGTGGAAGAAGCCCATGTGCAACTCGTCAACGGCAAAGCGCAATTGCGCAACATGATCCATCCGAACGGCGTCGATCACACGCGGGTTTCGCGCGTCGTGGAATTCAACGACCCCGCGGCGCTGGAAGCGGCACTGGCGCACTGCGACGTCGCCTGCGTGCTTACCGAGCCCGCGATGACCAATTTCGGCATGATCCCGCCGCAGCCGGGCTTTCACGCGGCGCTGCGGGCCGCGACCAGGAAAGCCGGCGCGCTGCTCATTATCGACGAGACCCATACGATCTCCTGCGGCATCGGGGGCTATACGCGCGAGCACGGGCTGGAGCCCGATATGATCACGCTCGGCAAGGCGATCGCGGGCGGTGTGCCGTGCGGTGCGCTCGGTGTTTCCGCCGAGGTGGCCGAGCGCATGTGGAAGGTCGTGCCGATGCTGAATCCGAAGGCTCGGCAGAGTGCCCACCTCGGCATGGGCGGAACCCTTGCCGGCAATGCGCTCACGGTCGCGGCGATGCGCGCGGTGCTCGCCGAGGTGCTCACGCCATCGGCTTATGCCGGCATGATTGCGCGGGCGCGGAAGCTCGCGACGGGCGCGCGGCGGGCGATCGAAAAACTCGGATTGTCCTGGCACGTCACAGAGATCGGAGCACGCTGCGAGATCATGTTCGGAGCTGTGCCGCCGCGCGATGGCGCGGACGCCGCGGCGATGCGCCAGGGCGGTCTCGAGACCTGGCTCCATGTTTTCTATCTGAATGAAGGCGTGCTGGTGACGCCGTTCCACACCATGTTTCTGATGTGCCCGGCGACCACGGATGCGGATGTCGAACGACACGACGACGTGTTCGGCCGCTTTGTCGAGACGGCGATGGCGGAAGGTGCGGTGAGGCCATGACTGGCCGCTCGCACTTTGATCTCTCCGGCCAGCGCGCGCTCGTGACGGGCGCCGGTCGCGGTATCGGGGCGGCGATCGTGACGCGGCTGGCGGAAGCCGGCGCCGAGATCGTTGCAGCTAACCGCACGGTTTCGCATGTAGAGGCGCTCGCGGCCGAGCTCGGCGCGCGCGGGCTCAAGGTCCGCCCCGAAAAGTTCGACGATCTTTCCCGCCGCGGTCTTGCGTCGCTGGTGGATCGTGTCGCCGCCGGGGGCGGGCTCGACATTCTCGTCCACAATGCCGGAGGATGCCCATGGTGCTCGCTCGAGGCGCTCGATGAGGCCACGCTCGATGCCACGCTATCACTCAACCTCAATACCTGTTTCTGGCTGACGCAGGCCGTGATCCCGCACATGCGCCGGCGCCGCGGCGGGCGCATTCTTATCACCTCGTCAGTCACGGGTCCGCGCGCGGCCATGGTCGGCGCTTCGCATTATGCGGCAGCCAAGGCGGGGGTGAACGGCTTCATCCGCAGCGCGGCGCTCGAACTGGCGCGTGACGCGATTACGGTCAACGGCGTCGAACCCGGCTTCATCGCCAAGCCCGGGCGCGGTGCCCTGGGCAGCGACGACGCGATGGCGCGAATCGCCGACGACCTACCGCTCGGCCGCATGGGCGAGGCCGACGACGTTGCCTTCGCGATGCTTTATCTCGCCTCGCGCGAAGCCAAATATGTGACTGGGCAAACGATCATTGTCGACGGCGGCGCACTGCTGCCCGAGACGGGCTGGGCGATGGATCGCGCGAGGGCCGTGCCATGACGGGACGGCTCGTGGGAAAAACGGCATTGGTGACCGGAGCCGCAACCGGGATCGGCCGTGCGGTCGCCGAGCGCTTCGCGGTCGAAGGTGCGAAAGTCGTGTTGTTCGGCCTCGACGGCGAGGCGCTCGAGGCTGTGTCGCGGGCCTGCGGCGGCCTTGCCGTTGAGGGAGACGTGACGCGCACGGCCGATATCGCGAGGGCGATTGCAGCCTGCGGCGGCACTCTCGACATCGTCGTCAACGCCGCGGGCGTCATCGCATTGGATGCTCCCGCGCGCATGGCCGACGAGACGTGGCGACGTGTCTTCTCGGTCAACGTCGACGGGCCGATGGCGGTCTGCCGCGCGGCGTTACCATCGCTGATCGCAGCGCGAGGCTGCATCGTCAACGTTGCTTCCGTCGCCGCCTTCAACGCATCGCCGAACACGGCGAGCTACGCCGCCAGTAAGTCGGCGCTTGTCTCCTACACCCGATCGATCGCTCATGCGCATGGGGCAGACGGCGTGCGCGCCAACTGCGTCGCGCCCGGCTGGGTGCGCACGCCGATGAGCGAGATGGAGATGCGCCTCGCCGCCGATGCCAGCGGCTCGACGGCGGAAGCCGAGTTCGCTGCGCTCGCCGCGCGCATCGCGCTCGGCCGCATTGCTGCGGCCGCCGAGATCGCCGCCTGCTGTTTGTTCCTCGCCTCCGAGGACGCCTCCTTCGTCACAGGAGCGGTGCTGATCGCCGATGGCGGCGGCCGCTCGCCTGTGGCGGGAAAGGCGGCGTGACGTGATGACCTTCCCACCCGCTTCCTTCGAGCACTCACCGGATATCCCGCGATGAAAGCCTCTTTCGCCGACCTCGTCCTGCGCAACGGCCGCATCTACACGGTGGATCGCAACCGCTCATGGGCAAGCGCCGTTGCTGTCCGCAATGGCCGCTACGTCGCGGTCGGGGACGATGCCGCTATCGAACCACACAAGGGGCCGTCCACGCACGTCGTCGATTTGCGGGGGCGCATGGCGATGCCCGGCATCACGGACATCCATACGCATATGCTGATGGGCGGGCAGGCCGAGCTGTTCGATCTCAACTTCCGTTCATCCCTCGGCGTCGACCAGATTTGCGCGGCGGTCCGCGCCTGGGCGGAAAAAGCCGCGCCCGGCGCCTGGATCGTCGGAGCGCAATGGGGCACGGACAAATTGCCGGCGCTCAATACCGCGGCTGCGCTTGCCAAGCTCGACGAGGCTTCGCTCGGCCATCCGGTGTTGCTGCGCGACGACAGCCATCACAATCGCTGGTGCAGTTCGGAAGCCCTGCGCCGCTGCGGCGTGACATCGGACACACCGAACCCAGCCAACGGGGAAATCGGTCGTGATCCCGCGACCGGGGCCCTGACCGGCATGATGATCGAAGCCGCATCGGGGATCGTCGAGCGGATCATGGGCGAGTCCGGCCATTATACGGCGGAAATGGATCAGGCGGCGATGGCGCGGTCGATCGACACGCTCAATTCCTTCGGCGTCACCTCGTTTTTAGAGGCCGCGTCGATGAAGCCGATCATGGCGGCGCTCAAAGGGCTTGACGACCGCGGCGCGCTGAGTGCGTGGGCCGGCTGCTCCATGCCGGCGGTCGAGCCGGCCTTCATGTTCGGGGTCTCGGGCGACGAACTCATCGGCATCCGAGAGCAGTTCCGCAGCCGGCACGTGAAGCCGGACTTCGTGAAATTTTTTCTCGATGGTGTGCCGGGCTTTAAGACCGCCGCTTTTCACGAGCCTTACGCGGCCGACCCGATCCGCGGCTGCTGCTTTCGTGGCTCGACCCTGATGACCGTGCCCGATCTCATTCGCTGGCTCGGCAAATGCGAGAAGCTTGGCCTCAGCGTGAAGATCCATTGCGCAGGCGACGCCGCGGTGACGCAGGCGCTCGACGCCATCGACGTGGTGCGCAGCTTCAATGGCCCGACCCATCTGACGCATCAGATCGCCCATGCGAGCTACATCACGCCGGCCGACGTGAGGCGCTTCGGAGAGCTGGGCGTCGTCGCCGATCTCTCGCCGATCATCTGGTATCCCACCTTCTTTCTTGAAGGCCACAAGGTCGCAATGGGCAAGGAGCGCGCCGAACGGTTCTGGCCGAACCGCGATCTGCTCGAGGCCGGTGCGCTGATGAGCGGCGGCTCGGACTGGCCGGTCATTCCCAATCCTGATCCCTGGAACGGGATCGAGGGCATGGTGACCCGGCGCAATCCGTCGGGCGAATTCGGCGACAGCACGCTATGGCCCGAGCAGGCGCTGGATCTCGCGACGACGCTGGAAATCTACACCATCAACGGCGCGCGGACGCTGCAACTCGGCGGCGTGACAGGCTCGGTCGAAATCGGAAAGTCCGCCGATCTGATCGTGCTCGACCGCAACCTGTTTGAAATCGCGGCGAACGAAATTGCCGACACGAAGGTAATGACGACCTATTTCGAGGGACAAGCCGTCTATGAACGTGCCTGATGCAGGTCGGTTGCGGCCGGTGACAGTGCTGACCGGGTTCCTCGGCAGCGGCAAGACGACGACGCTTGCTCGTCTCCTGAAGACATCCGAATTCGCCGGCACGGTCGCGATCATCAATGAATTCGGCGAGATCGGGCTCGATCACCTGTTGATCGAAACCAGCGAAGAACGCTTCGCGCTGCTCGACAACGGCTGCGTTTGCTGCACGGTGCGTGATGATCTCGTGGAGACATTGCTCCGGCTGATTGCGCGAGCGGACGCCGGCGAGCTTCCCGATTTTCGCCGTGTGGTGGTCGAGACGACTGGCCTTGCGGATCCTGCGCCGATCCTGCACGCGCTGATGGCGGAGGAGCGGCTGGCGAGATGTTACCGGATCGACGGCGTGCTTGCAACGGTCGACGCGGTCAACGGCCTGGCGACGCTCAACGCGCACCGCGAAGCGGTCAAGCAGGTCGCGGTTGCCGACCGCCTCTTGCTGACGAAGACCGACATCGCAGGCGAGGGGGCGCAAACGCCGCTGCTCTCCCGTCTCGCGACGCTCAATCCCACCGCGCTCGTCATTCATTCGCGGGAAGGCGATGCGCCGGCGTCCGCCTTGACCGGGCTGGAGCTCGATGCAGCGCATGCCGGGCCTGGAGAGATCGTCGGCTGGTTCGAGCGTGCCGCGCGTGCGGCCGAACAACCGCACTTCCGGGCGGAAGCGCATATTGAAAGCTGCCGCAATCCCGATTGCGCCGATCCCCGACACGGCCTGCAACATGACAAGGACATCTCTACCTTCTCGATTATTATCGATCGTCCGGTCGCCTGGGGCGCATTCAAGCAGTGGCTCGAATACCTCGCGCTCCTGAAGGGCGAAGACCTGCTCCGCTTCAAGGGCCTGGTTCACGTCGCGGAGCGGCCCGACACTCCGATCGTCGTGCATGGCGTTCAGCATGTGTTTCATCCGCCGTGCGAACTCGCCGCCTGGCCGAGCGCGGACCGGCGCACGCGCCTCGTCTTCATCACGCGCGGCATTCGGCGCGCCACCATCGAGGATACGCTTTCGAAATTCGCCGCGATTGATCTCGCGCGGATGCGCAGGCCAGCCGCCTGACGCTCGTTCCAAAAAAATTAAACGGAGGGAACCCAAGATGTCACTGAAACCAACTGCAGTCCTGCTCGCGAGCGGTCTCGCGGCCGCCACATGGTCCGGAGCGGCGTTTGCCGCGGGGCCCACTTGCCCGGACGGTTCGATCAAGCTCGGCGCGATATCGACCATCACCGGCCCGGCTGACTTCAGCGAAGTGCCGAAAGCCGCGAAGACGATGTATGACGCGGTCAACCGCGCCGGTGGCGTCAATGGCTGCAAGATCGACTACGAAATTGCCGACGACAAGGCCGACCCGCAGGTGGCAGCCCAAGCTGCACGCGACTTCATCGACAACAAGAAGGTGGTCGCGATGACAGGGGGCGCCAGCCTGTTGGAATGCGCCGTCAACGCCCCGACTTACAAGCGCGCCAATGTGATGTCCGTGCACGGACTCGGTGTCGATCCCGTCTGCTTCAATTCACCGAATATCGCTCCGGTCAACGTCGGTCCTTACACGCTGACGACGGCCATGGGGTTGTTCGCCACCAACAAGCTGAAGGTGAAGAATCTGTGCGCGATGTTCATTATCATCGGCGGCACGCAGGAGGCGTACAAGGCCGCCATCGCGCGATGGGAGCAGCTCACCGGCCAGAAGGCCAAGCTCGTCGACCTGACCGTTCCGATCTCCGGCGACTATACGCCCTTCGTCATCAAGGCGCGCGATGCAGGCTGTGACGCGGTCATCAGCAATGCGATCGAGCCGGGCGTCGTCGCCTGGGTCAAGACCGCGGATGCGCAGAAGATCGGCGGCATCAACTGGCTGTTCCTGGCGCCGGGTTACACCGTCGAAGTCGCCAAGACGCTCGCCGACAGCAAGCAACCGATCTATGCCGGCACCGAATGGGAGCCCTATACCGATCGGAATTCGCCTGCCAACAAGGACTGGATTGCGGCGATGAACGCGGGCAAGCGTCCGCTCACGGCGTTTTCGCAAGGCGGTTACCTCTCTGCTGAAGTGATGCTCGACGTCATCAAGAGTATCGACGGACCGGTCACGCGCGACAGCATAAACAAGGCACTCGCCTCGATGAAGCCCAAGTCCTATCCGCTGGCAGGCTCACCCTATGTGTTCGGGACCGCCGACAGGCATGCCCCGATGCAATCGACCAAGGTGGTCAAGCTCGAGAAGGGCGCCTGGACGGTCGAGACCAAGGACTGGCTCGTCGTTCCGGCAAAGTAAGCAGTCTCAAGGCATGCCGGGCGGTCAAGCCCGCCCGGCGATTTCCGGATTGATGATGAACCTTTATCTCACCGCAGCCGTGGCCGGACTTGCCGCAGGAGGCGCTTATGCGCTGCTCGGCGTCTGTGCGGTCTTTACCTATCGACTCGTTTCGGTCGTCAACTTCGTCGGTGCGGCGATCGGCGCGGCGGGCGCGTTCGCGTTCGCGATGCTGGTCGAGCAAGGGCTGCCCATCGGCGTCGGCGCGCTGGCAGGCGTCATCGTTGGCGCTGCTGTCGGTATCGGCGTCGGCGCGATCGTTACGAAATGGTTCGCGGAGTCACCGGCATCCACCAAGGCCGCGGTCGCGGTCGCGCTTTTGGTCGGCCTCGCGGCGATCGGTCTTCGCATCACCGGCGGCCAGCACCCGCATGACTTTCCGGAACTGATCCGCGGCTCGGCGTTTCGCCTCGCAGGTGTCGAAGTGACCAACGCCTCGGTTGCGACCCTTGCCCTTGCTGTGCTGTTCACGCTGGCGGCCAATCTGTTTCTCGATCGCTCGCATACCGGCCTGCAATTGCGCGCGCTCTCCGAGCGCCCCGTCGCGGCGGAATTGATCGGCATCCCGGTCCATGTACTTTCGCTCTGGGTCTGGGGTGTCGGGGGCGCTGCGACGGCGCTCGCGCTGATCATTATCGCGCCGCAACGCGCGCCAAACTTCCTCGCCTTGAGCCTGCTGGTCGTACCCGCGCTCGCTGCGGCCCTGATCGGGTTCTTCCGCAATTTCTGGGTGACGCTGGTCGGTGGCGTCGCGATGGGTATGATCGAGGGCCTGGCCAGCGTCATCCCAGGTCTCGGGGAATATCGGACTGCACTGCCCTTCCTTGTCATTCTCGCGGTGCTGCTCTGGTCGCAGAGGGGGGCCCGTTGGGATGATGCGCGCTAGCCTCCGCTCGGCCGCCACGGTGGCCATTGCCACGCTCGTAGTCGGTGGCGTCGCCGCCGGCGTGCTGCCGGGCTATTGGATCTACCTCGCGACCGCGGTGCTGATCACCGCGGTGAACCTGCTCAGCATCGGCATCGTCGAGGGTCGCACGGGCATGATCTCGCTGTGCCAGCTCTCGTTCGCCGGTGTTGGCGCCTGGACGGTCGGCTACCTCAACGTAGCCGGCGCGCCCGGCGGCTTGCCGCTTTGGATCCTGATCGGCGGTCTTGCCGCCATGCCGTTCGGCATTGCGATCGGGCTGCCGGCGTTGCGGCTGCGCGGCATCAATCTGGCGATCGTCACGCTCGGCTTCGCGAGCGCATTCGACGCGATCCTTGCTGCCAATACTTTCCCCGGCCAGACTCAGTTCCTGCAAGTGCCGCGCCCGTATGGCTTCGACAGCGACGAGGGCTATTTCCTGTTCGTACTGATCGTCTTTGTGCTGATCGCAGCGGCGCTCGAGTTGCTTGCCGGCGCACGCCTCGGCTCGTCCTGGCTCGCGATCCGGCATTCCGAGCGCGCCGCGGCGGCGCATGGCGTCGGCATTCCCTCGGCCAAGCTGCGCGCCTTCGCGATCAGCGCGTTTATCGCAGGTGTCGCGGGCGGATTGCTTGCCGGCTATCTCGGCACACTTGTGGCGGACAATTTCACGATGTTCGGCTCGCTTTCGCTGTTCGCTGTCGCCACCATGGCCGGTGCGCAATATGCCGAAGGTGCAATCATTGGCGGCGCGCTCGTGACGCTGTTCCCCGAATTGCTGCGCCGCCTCAATCTGCCGCAGGATCTGGGCAACGTGCTGTTTGCGGTCGGCGCCGTGCAGGCGCTCTCGACCGGCGAGACGATCAGCGAGAGCCTGCGGCGCGTGCGGGGACGCCTGCTGCGGCGCCGCGCAACGGAGACGGTCGTGCTCAACCGAGCCGATCTGCCGCGGCGCCGCGACCATGGCGCCGCGCCGGCGCTCACCGTGCGCGATCTCTCCGTGTGCTACGGCGCTGTGGTCGCACTCGATGATGTGGATTTCGACGTGCCGGCTGGCTCGGTCGTCGGCCTGATCGGGCCCAACGGAGCGGGCAAGTCGACCCTGATCGACGCGGTGACCGGCTTCCTGCCATCCTATGAGGGCTCCATCGAGTTGCAGGGGAAGGCGCTCGAGGGCCTGCTTGCGCACAAGCGGGCCCAGCTCGGCGTGCGCCGTACCTGGCAGACGAACCGCATCGCGCCGGACTTGTCGGTCGGCGCCTATCTGATGCTTGCATCAGGCGGCCTCACCACCGCGCAGTTGCGCGCCGCGCTGGCGTGGATCGGTCGCCTCGATCCCGACCAGAAGGTCGCCAAGATCGATGCGGCCACGCGGCGCATCCTTGACGTCGCAGGAGTCGTTGCTGCGCGCCCCGCGCTCGCGCTGCTTGACGAGCCGGCGGCCGGCCAGTCGTACGACGAGGCGCTACGGCTCGCCGCGCGCATTGCAGAAATACCGGCAGTGTTCGGCTCCGCGGTGCTGCTGGTCGACCACGACATGGACCTGGTACGCGCGGCCTGCGCGTCCGTCACCGTGCTCGACTTCGGTAGAGTAATCGCTTCCGGCCCGACCGCGAAGGTGCTCGAGCTTCCGGCCGTGAAGACCGCTTATCTCGGCGTCGACGAAACGGTGGCCGCATGAGCGCACTCAGGGTCGCCGACGTCCATATCAACCGCGCGGGCCTGCCGGTGATACGCGGCGTCAGTCTCGTCGTCGAGCCCGGCAGCGTGAGCGTGCTGCTCGGCACCAACGGCTCCGGCAAGACTACGCTGCTGGAAGGGCTTTCCGGCATCACGCCGATCGCCGGCGGGGCCATCGAGCTTCACTGCGAAGCCATTCATGGATTGCGCCCAGGCCTGCGTGCGCGCAAGGGGTTGGCTCATGTCGAACAGGGCCGCACCGTCTTCCGCACGCTAACCACCGATGAAAATTTGCGCGCCGCGTCGCGCGAGGCCGATCTCGCCGCGGCCTATGCGCTGTTTCCTGAACTCGAGAGACGCAAGGACGTGCGCGCCGGCCTACTCTCCGGCGGGGAGCAGCAGATGCTCGTCATCGCCCGCGCGTTGCTGACCCGACCCAAAACCATCATGATCGACGAAATGTCGGCTGGTCTTGCGCCTGTCATCGTCGGCCGCTTGATGAGCGCGGTGCGCAGGCTTGCCGAGCAGGGACAGGCGGTCCTGCTCGTCGAGCAGTTCGCCGCGCTCGCGCTGTCGATTGGCGACCGCGCCTACGTGCTGCGCCGGGGGCGCCTGGTTTACGACGGTCCTTGCGCGGCGCTTGCACAGTCGCACGACCTGCTGCACAGACTTTATCTTGGCGACTCCTCCGCTTCGCAAACCTGATCGACTTCGAAACGAGCTTGTCCAATGAGCAAGAGAGCGACATCCAACTTCCTGCGCGAGAACAACGCGCGCCAGGTGTGGCATCCAATGGCGCATCCCAATGAGATGGAGGGAACGCCACCGCGCATCATCGTCTCCGGCGAGGGGGTCTACGTCACCGACATCGACGGCCGCCGCGCCGTCGATGCCGTCGGCGGGCTCTGGAATGTCAATCTGGGCTACTCCAATGAAGCCATCAAGCAGGCGATCGCCGAGCAGCTGGCCGAGCTTCCCTATTACTCGGCCTTCCGCGGCACGACGCATCCGCGCCTGATCGAGCTCGGCCACAGGTTGATCGAAATCCTCAAGCCGGAAGGCGCACGTCGCGCATTCTTTACTTCGGGCGGATCGGATTCCGTGGAGTCCGCGCTGCGCATCGTCCGTCAGTACTGGAAGGTGCGCGGGCAGGCGGACCGCGTCAAATTCCTTGCGCTGAAGAAAGGCTACCATGGCACGCATTTCGGCGCTGCTTCGGTCAACGGCAATTCCAATTTCCGCCGCGCGTATGAGCCGCTGCTGCCGGGCGTCCATCACCTGCCGACACCGTTTTCATATCGAAATCCGTTCAATGAGGAGAACCCGGCGCGGCTTGCCGAGCTCTGCCTTGCCGCGATCGAGGACGAAATCAAGTTCCAGGGCGCCGACACCATTGCGGCCTTCATTGCCGAGCCGGTGCAGGGTGCGGGCGGCGTCATCGTGTTTCCGAACGGTTACTTTGCGTCGTTGAAGGCATTGCTCGACCGCTACGACATTCCGCTGATCGCAGATGAGGTCGTCACTGCCTTCGGGCGTGCTGGCGAGTGGTTCGGCGTGCGGCTCGACGGCGTCAAGCCCGATGTCATGTGCATCGCCAAGGCGATCACCTCGGGCTATTTCCCGTTCGGCGCTTGCGTGGTCGGCGAGAAGATCGAAAGCGCGTTCAAGGCGAACAAGGACGCGCTGGGCGCGATTTACCACGGCTACACCTATTCGGGGCATCCGGTCGGATGCGCCGCGGCGCTCGCCTGCCTGGACGAAACCTTCGCGCGCGATCTTCCCGGCAATGCAAGAACGCAGGGCGATTATCTGCTTGAGGCGTTCCGTGGTCTCGCGCGCAAGCACGATGTGCTGGGGGACGTTCGCGGCAAGGGCCTGATGATCGGCCTCGAGCTCGTCGCCGATCGCGCCAGCAAGACGCCGGCCGGAAAGAATTACATGACAGCGATCGCTGCACGCAGCTACGACGCAGGGGCGATGATCCGGACCTCCGGCAATGTCATCATTCTCTCGCCGCCGCTCATCCTTTCTCGCGAGGAGGCCAAACAGATCGTCGAGGCCGTCGGCGTGGCGATCGAGAGTACTAGCATGAGTCCAGCGCAATGAACGGACCTTGCACGGGATTGCTGCTCGATTTCGGCGGCGTGATCTCGGTCACGTTGTTCGAGCGCCACATTGTCTCGGAACAAGCGCTCGGCCTTCCCGTCGGCGCGCTGACGTGGCGCGGGCCGTTCGATCCCGCGGGCGACCAGCTCTGGGCCGACATGATCGACGACAAGATCGCCGAGCGCGAATACTGGGCGTGTCGCGCGGCCGAGGTCGGCAGGCTCTTCGGCGAGGACTGGGACATGCAAACGTTGATCCGCCGCACCCGCGGGCCGGACGCAAACCGTCACATTCGTGCCGAGGCAGAGCGAACGATCCGGCGCGCCAAGGCAGCCGGCCGGCGAGTCGGCATTCTCTCCAACGAGCTCGAGCTGTTCTATGGCCGCGACACCGTCGAGCAACTCGAAATACTGAAAGAGATCGATTCCATCGTTGATGCAACCCACACGCATATTTTGAAGCCGGACCCTCGCGCCTATAAATTGGGCTGCGAGGCGCTCGGCCTCTCGCCCGATCAGGTTCTGTTCATCGACGACCAGTCGCGAAACGTCGACGGCGCCGGTCGCGCCGGACTCGAGGCGCTGCAGTTTGACGTTACACGACCCGCTTTGAGCTTCGCCGAAGCGGAGAGGCGGCTCGGATTGGAAGGCCGCGGTGCCTGAGTTGTTGCCACATCATTCCCATCCAAATGTTTGCGGCGGCAGCGAACACGCGCGCGCTTCACCGACGGTTCCGGGATTCGTCCTTGTCGAGGTGCAGACGACGTGCAATTCTTGTTTTCAGCCGGAAGCCCGATCAAGAGTGACATAGCTAAACCCTCCTGTCCTTTCCACGACTTCGAGGCTCCATCATGTCGAACCTTATGCAGCGTACGACCGCCCCCTGGCGCATCGGAGTGCTGTTCTCGCGGACCGGCTTCATGTCAGTGATTGAGGAAACCCAATATCAGGGAACCTTGCTTGCGATCGAAGAGATCAACGCTGCCGGCGGCGTCTGCGGCCGGGAACTGGTCCCCGTGTCCTATGATCCTGGTTCCGACTCGGCTGCCTACGGGCATTATGCCAAGCGGCTGATGATCGAAGATGAGGTCAATACCATCTTTGGCTGCTACACGTCGTCGAGCCGCAAGGCCGTGTTGCCGGTGGTGGAGCGGCTGAATGGCCTGCTGTGGTATCCGACGCTTTATGAGGGCTTCGAGACTTCGCCAAATGTCATCTACACCGGTGCCTCGCCCAACCAGAATAGTCTCGCGTTGTGTCGCTACCTGATGGATACATATGGTAGTCGTTTCTACTTCGTCGGGTCGGATTATATCTATCCGCGCGAATCCAATCGGGTTATGCGTGAAGTCCTCAAGGCCAATGGCGGATCGGTCGTGGGCGAGCGCTATGTCAATGTTCACGCGCGTTGGCAGGATTTCCTGCCGATCGTCCAGGACATCGGAAGACTGAGGCCCGACGTGATCTTCTCCACCGTGGTCGGAGAAGCCACGGTCTTTCTCTACCGGGCGTATGCGAATGTGGGGCTCGACCCGCGAAAGATGCCGATCGCGAGCCTGACAACCACGGAAGCAGAGATCGCCGCCATGGGCTTCGACGTTGGTGAGGGTCACATCACGGCGGCGTCCTATTTCCAGGGTATCGCGGGCGAGACCAACAACTGCTTCGTCAACCGCTTCAAGAAGCGGTTTGGCGGCGATGTCTCGACCAACATGTGCGTCGAGGCGTCCTACTTTCAGCTCCATCTCTTTGCGAAGGCGCTTGAGCAGGCCAATACGCTCGATACCGAGGTTCTCAGAGCGATGGTGCTGGGCACGACGTTTGACGCGCCGCAGGGCGCGGTCACCGTCAATCCAATGACCGGACATGCCGATCTCTGGACGCGCATTGGTCGCGCCAACCGGAGCGGCCAATTCGATGTCATCCATCAATCGAGGGAAGCGGTGCACGCGGATCCGTTTCTCATTGGATACGGACGCGCGACCGCCCAGGCAGGAAACGCCCTATGAACGACGTCATGCGCAAGCCTGCGAGCAGCCGGGAAACCTCAGGTCGCAAGACCATGGTGCAGGAATTTGCCGATCTGACCGCCGTGATCCTCGCGCCGCTGGATGATCAGGCGAGCCTTCTGCTACGGGAATTGCAACGCTACCGGATGCGTGCGCGGCAGGTTTGGCCGATGCCGACAACAGTGCCGGGCGATGCCGACGTCGTTTATTGCGAATATTGTCCGGACCTCGCCCGGCGCTTGCCCTGGATTCCCGGCGATGCGCGATCGGCGCTTGTTGTGATCGTGCCGGCGACGGAGCCGATTCAGGCAGATGCGTTGTCCCATGCGACGCCAAACGCCGTGTTGTCTCGTCCCTTTACACCAAACGCCGTGCTGTCGAGTCTGGTGCTGGCGCGAAGCCAGTTCGGATATGAGCGGCGACTGCGCAGCAAGATCGAGAGACTCGACGAGAACCTGCGCTCGATGCGTACCGTCGAGCGCGCGAAAGCGATCTTGATGGCGACGCGACAGATGCCGGAGACCGAAGCGTACGGCTTTATTCGTCGACAAGCGATGGATCGTCGTGTGTCTGCAAGCGCCGTCGCCGCAGCAATTGTTGACTCCTTCGAATTGCTTGGCTACGATCCTCAACACTGATCCCCAATAGCGGGGACCGGCGGCGAGAGCGCCGCCAACGACACAACCGGCAACAAAGCCCTCCCAATGCTCGCGTCAGCGCGCATCGGGAGGGCTTTTTTTGTTTTTCATTCCAGGAGCATGAGAAATGAGTATTTCGCGGCGGACATTGATGAGAAATGCGGCGGCGCTTGGTGCGTTTGCCGGAACCGGCTTTCCGCACATCTGGATCAAGAACGCGGATCTCGCACGCGCAGCCGCGGGCGAGATCAAGGTTGGCGTCCTGTTTTCACTGACAGGCACGACCGCGATCATCGAGGAATCGCTCAACAAGGCGACGATCCTCGCGATCGAGGAGATCAACGCCGCCGGCGGCATCAAGGGCAGCAAGATCGTGCCGATCGTGGAAGATCCGGCCTCCGATCCCGCGACCTTCTCCGAGAAGGCGCGCAAGCTCGTGGTTGGCGACAAGTGCGTCAGCGTGTTTGGCTCCTACACCTCCGCAAGCCGCAAGGCGGTGCTGCCGGTGTTCGAACGCCAGAACAATCTCTACTGGTATCCGACCCTGTACGAGGGCCGCGAGTGCTCGAAGAACGTGGTCTATACCGGCGCCGTCCCGAATCAGCAGCAGGATGAGTTCGTTCCCTGGCTGATCAAGAAGTTCGGCAAGAAATTTTACCTGATCGGCTCGAACTACATCTATCCGAAGGAAGAAAACAACTACTGCAAGAAGCTGCTGGCGAAATATGGCGGCGAGGTCGTCGCGGAAGAGTATGTCCCGCTTGGCCACTCCGAATTCTCCTCGGTCATCAACAAGATTCGATCGACCCAGCCGAACGTGATCTTTTCGACGGTGGTCGGCGATTCCGTGGTGGCGCTGCACCGGCAATATCGCGCCGCCGGACTCGATCCTGAGAAGATGCCGATGGCGAGCCTCACCACCTCGGAGAACGAGGTGGCGGCGATGGGCGGCGAGGCCGCCGCCGGCCACTTCACCTCCGCACCGTATTTCCAGGTTCACAAATCACCCGAGAACGAGAAGTTCGTCGCCGCCTATCGCAAGCGCTGGGGCGCGGACAAGGTCACGCATTTCGTTTCCGAAGCCTGCTATTTCCAGACCTATCTGTTCAAGCAGGCGGTGGAGAAACTTGCAGCGAGCGACATCACCCCGCCGAACATCCGCGACGCCGTGAAGGGACAAGAGACCGTTGCCCCGCAAGGCAGGGTGCGTATCGAGCCCGAGAACCTGCACACCTGGTTGTGGCCGAAGATCGCGCAGGCCAAGTCGAACGGCCAGTTCGAGATTCTGGTCGAGGCCAAGGAGTGGCTGAAGCCGCTGCCCTATGCAGCCTATCCCGGGCAGGTCTGCACCGAAAAGGGGCTCGTCGAGAAGAGCTGACGACGGGAGCGAATGAGGGCCGCCGGCAAGCGTTTTGCGGGCGGCCGCTCTCACGGAGATTCGCGCGTGGACCAATTCATCGAACAAATCATCACCGGGCTAAGTATTGGATCAATCCTGCTGCTCGTCGCAATGGGTCTGTCGATCATCTACGGTTCGATGGGCATCATCAATCTCGCCCATGGCGAGTTCGTCATGCTTGGCGCCTACACCGCGTGGCTGCTCCAGAGCCATTTCGGTCTCGGATTGCTTGCGAGCCTGGTTCCGATCTTCATCGTCGTCGCGGCGGTCGGGTGGATCATTGAGCGCTATGTGCTGAGCCTGCTCAACAACCGGCCGCTCGATACCATTCTCGCCACCTGGGGTGTGGGCATCATGCTGCAGCAGAGCGTTCGCCTGATGGTGGGCAGCGAGCTGCGCTATGTTCAAATGCCGCCATCGCTGTCGGACAGTACGGACGTACTGGGATTCTCGGTGTCATCCTATCGAGTGTTCCTTTTCTTCGTGGCCATCGCGCTGTTTGCGGTCACATGGCTGCTGATGAACCGAACCACAGTCGGCATGAAGCTGCGCGCAATCATGCAGGATCGTTCGGTTGCGGCTTCGTTCGGTATCAATGCAAAGCGGGTCTATGCCCTGACCTTCGCCTACGGCGCGGGCCTTGCGGGACTGGCCGGCGCGCTGGTGTCCCCGCTCAAAAGCGTCTCACCCGACATGGGTACCGGCTACGTGGTGGACGCCTTCATGGTGGTGGTGCTCGGCGGCGTACAGAGCCTCGCCGGCACGGTCGCCAGCGCCTTCTTCCTCGGCGAACTCTCCGGGGCCATCGCCTTCTTGCAGAACGACACCGTCGCGAAGGCGATTGTGCTTCTGGCCATCGTCGTGCTCATCCGTTTCCGCCCCGAAGGTCTCTTCGCCACACGCGTACGCACCTGAAATCAGATCGACGATGACATCGAAGACCTCGCCTCACAACGGAATCCCCCAGCTTAGCGCGCAGATCGCGCCGCTGCTGCTGGTTTGCGCACTGGTGTTCGCGCTTCCGTTGATCCTCAACAACGACTTCCTGCTCAACAAGATCGCGCGCTACCTGGTGCTCGGGATTCTCACTGTGTCGCTGGCGCTGTCGTGGGGTTATGGCGGCATCCTGAATCTGGGCCAGGCCATGAGCTTCGGCATCGGCTCCTATGCCATGGCGATGGCGCTGAAGCTGAAGACGATACCGGTTCACACCGGTTCGGGTGGACTGCCCGATTTCATGGTGTGGAACAACGTGGCGCAGCTGCCGTGGTTCTGGATGCCGTTCAAGTCGCTCGGTTTTGCGCTCGTGGCCGGCGTGCTGGCGCCGGCGCTCGTGGCCGCCGCGCTCGGCTGGTTCGTCTTCCGCAGCCGCGTCACCGGCGTCTACGTGTCGATCATCACGCTCGCCACCATGGTGGTGCTGAATCTCGTGATCATCGATCAGCAGAGCTACACCGGCGGCTTCAACGGCATCACTGATCTCGCCCAGCTCGAGTTGTTCGGTGTCGCCTTCGATGCCTATGGCCGTGCCACCTACTATCTCGTGGCCGGCTGCGTGATGCTGAGCCTGCTGGTTGCCTTCGCCTTCACTCACACCAAGGCCGGGCTCGTGGTGCAGGCGATCCGCGACCATGAAAGCCGCGTGCGCTACTTCGGCTACGACGTCGCTGCCTATCAGATATTCGTGTTCGCGCTGTCCGCCGCGATCGCGGGCCTTGCCGGGATGCTCTACACGATCGTGATGGAGTTCGCGTCGCCGACCTTCCTTGGCGTGCAAATCTCGCTGTCGGTGGTGGTGTGGTGTGCGGTTGGCGGTCGCCAAAGCCTCGTTGGCGCGTTTCTCGGCGCAGTACTGGTGGCCGGCATGCAGGGCGCGCTCTCTGAATCCGCGGCCTTCCTTGAAACCTGGACACTGGTGATGGGCGCGCTGTTCGTCCTGGTTGTCTTGTTCCTGCCGAAGGGACTTGCCGGCCTTGCGCAAGGTGTTTGGCGCGCGATCGCGCAGCGCCGACAGGCCACACAAGAGGTAGCCGGAACCGTCGGCCAGACCAGGGAGGGCAGCGCATGACCAGACACCTCCACCTGCGCGACATCTCCGTCTCCTTCAACGGTTTCAAGGCGCTCGACGGCCTCAACATGAGCGTAGGCAAGGGCGAGTTGCGCTGCCTGATCGGCCCCAATGGCGCCGGCAAGACCACGGCGCTCGACATCATCTGCGGCAAGGTCAAGCCGAGCGCCGGCTCGGTCAGCTTCGACGGCGTGACGCTTGAGGACATGGAAGAGCACCAGATCGCCCGCGTCGGCGTCGGCCGCAAGTTCCAGGTGCCGAGTGTGTTCCGCGATCTCACGGTGGCTGAGAACCTCGAGGTCGCGCGAGCGCGGCGTCCCGGCGTGTGGGCCAATCTCCGCTGGGACGCTCGCCGCGCCGGACGCGAGGACATCGAGCGCCTCGCCCAACTCGTCGGCCTTGCCGAACAGCTGGAGCAGTCGGCGGCCCATCTGTCGCACGGGCAGACCCAATGGCTCGAGATCGGAATGCTGGTCGCCCAGGACGCCGAGCTGATTCTGATGGACGAACCGACCGCCGGGATGACCGCGCACGAGACACGCAAGACCGCCGAGTTGTTTGTCCGGCTCAAAGGCCGGCACACGCTGGTGGTGGTCGAGCATGACATGGGCTTCGTCAAGGCGATCGGCGACGTTATCTCGGTGATGCATCTTGGTCAGTTGCTGGCGGAAGGCACCGCAGCGGAAGTGGAAGCGCATCCCGATGTGCGCCGCGCCTATCTCGGATCGGGAGGCATCACCAATGCTTGAGTTGGCCGATCTTGACGCGTTCTACGGCAACAGCCGCACGCTTCAGGGCATCAACCTCACGGTCGCGTCCGGCGAATTTCTCTCGGTGCTTGGTCGCAACGGCGTCGGCAAGACGACGCTGATGCGCAGCATTCTCGGCCTGATGGATCGCATCACCGGCCGGCTTGTTCTTGATGGGACCGACATCTCGGCCTTGCGCACCCATCAGCGGGCCAAAGCCGGCATCGCCTATGTGCCGCAGGGGCGAGGCGTCCTGCCGCGCTTCACGGTCCGCGAGAACCTGACGCTTGGCACCTTCGCGGCCAAGTCCCCCAACGGCATCGAGGAGTGGGTGATCGAGCTCTTTCCCATGCTGAGGGACTTCCTTAATCGGCACGGGGGCAACCTCTCCGGCGGACAGCAGCAGCAGCTTGCGATCGCGCGGGCGCTGCTGGCGCAGCCGAAGGTCATGCTGCTCGACGAGCCCACCGAAGGCATTCAACCCAACATCGTGGAGCAGATCGAGGATGTGATCACCCGGCTCAATCGCGAGCGCGGCATCACGGTGATCCTGGTCGAGCAGAACGTCGCGTTCGCACGGCGCGCCTCCCATCGATTTGCATTGCTTGAGAAGGGACGGGTGGTCGCCAGGGGTGCGATCGCGGAACTCACGGACGAACTCGTCCAGCGGCACATGGCTGTCTAGCGGGAACTAACAACGTTCAATTGAAAGGGAGTCGAACAAATGTTGCACGGAGACATATCGAGCAGCAAGGACACGGTCGGCGTCGCCGTGGTCAACTACAAGATGCCGCGGCTGCACACCAAGGCCGAGGTGCTGGATAATGCCCGCAACATCGCCAAGATGGTCGAGGGCATGAAGCTCGGCCTGCCGGGAATGGATCTTGTCGTCTTTCCTGAATATTCGACCCACGGCATCATGTACGACTCCAAGGAGATGTACGAGACGGCATCCTCGGTGCCGGGTGAGGAAACCAGGATATTCGCCGACGCCTGCCGCAAGGCAAGGGTCTGGGGCGTCTTCTCGCTGACTGGTGAGCGCCATGAGGAGCATCCGAACAAGGCGCCCTACAACACGCTGATACTCATGAACGACAAGGGCGAGATCGTTCAGAAGTATCGCAAGATCATGCCATGGGTCCCGATCGAGGGCTGGTATCCTGGCGACTGCACCTATGTCTCGGACGGGCCGAAGGGACTGAAGATCAGCCTGATCATCTGCGACGACGGCAACTATCCGGAGATCTGGCGCGATTGCGCGATGCGGGGCGCCGAACTGATCATCCGCTGCCAGGGCTACATGTACCCGGCGAAGGAGCAGCAGATCCAGATCTCGAAATCGATGGCGTGGGCGAACAACTGCTACGTAGCAGTCGCGAACGCTTCGGGATTCGACGGCGTCTATTCCTACTTCGGGCATTCGGCACTGATCGGATTCGATGGACGGACGCTCGGCGAGTGCGGCACCGAGGAGAACGGCATCCAGTACGCCCAGTTGTCGGTGTCGTTGATCCGCGATGCGCGCCGCAACATGCAGTCGCAGAACCATCTCTTCAAGCTGATGCATCGCGGCTATACCGGCCTCATCAATTCCGGCGACGGCGACCGCGGCCACGCCGTCTGTCCCTACACCTTCTACAAGAACTGGATCTCGGACCCGGAGGGCACGCGCGAAATGGTCGAAGCCATGACGCGTCCGGTGGTCGGGACCGAGGAATGTCCCATCGAGGGGATTCCGAACCAGAAGGCCGCGCATCGCTGATCGGCATAACGGCAGTTCCGGTACGCAGGCTTTGCCTGCGTACCGGAGAGGTTTCGAACGAATGCTCGACAAAGCTCTGGCAAAATATGGGAGGCTGACGTGAATAGCGAGACGAATGCGGGTGTCGCTGTGCGGCACAACGAGGAGAAGATCGACGAAATTTTCGGACACGAATACGAACACGAGCCTGTTCCAGCGGCTGCGCGGCGTAGCCTGTTTTCGGTGACGATGGTCTGGATCGGCTTTCCGATGATCATTACCGGCGCCATGACGGGTTCGATACTGGTGCTGGGCATGGGGTTCAAGAACGCCCTGGTCGCAATGATCATCGGCAATCTCATCATGTTCGCCTATGTCGGTTCGCTCGGTTTGATCGGCACCCGGCGCGGCATGAACTTTGCGTTGATCGCCAGCATCGTGTTTGGCAAGAACGGCTATGTGCTGGCCTCCGGCCTGCTGTCGACGCTGCTTCTGGGCTGGTACGCGGTGCAGACCGGCATTACAGGGGCTCTGATCAGCTCGACGTTCGGGCTCAACTACATAGCGATGACAGTCGTCGCCGGGCTGCTTTACATCGCGATCACCTTCGTCGGCGTCAGGGGGCTGCACTGGATCGGGATGGCTTCGGTGCCGCTCTTTGTCATTCTGGGAATCTGGGCCGCCTATGATGCAGCAACCACGACGACGGCTTCCGCAATCTTCAACTACGCGGGTAATAACGGCACGGCGACGACGTCGATGGGGGTCGGCTTGACGGTGGTGATCGCGCTGTTCATCGACGCCGGCACAGTGACGTCCGATTTCAATCGGTGGGCGGCGACACCGACCGCCTCGCTCGTATCGACCTTCAGCGCCTTCCCGTTCGCCAATCTGATTGCGATGCTGGTCGGCGGCGTGATGACGGCGGCGCTGGCCGTTCCCAATGCCAATCCGTTCGGCGCCGACAACATGTTCGGCTACATGAACGGCAAGCATATCGCATGGCTGAGCGTCCTGGCGTTCATTTTCCTCTACGCCAATCTAGGCTCGGTGTGCTCTCACTGCCTCTATAATGCCGCGACCGGCTGGTCGCGGATCCTGGGCACTCACATGAGGATCATGGCGATTGTGCTGGGTGCGTGCGGCATCGTCGTAGCCGCCGGCAACGTGTGGGCATTCTTCATCCAGTGGCTTTCCCTACTCGGCATTCTCGTGCCGCCGATCGGGGCGATCATCCTGATCGATCAGTACGTCCTTCGGCGAAACGCCAGCATCAGCGCCGACTGGAGGCCGCAGCCATTCATTGCCTGGGCGATCGGATCGCTTTGCGCGTTTCTCGTCGAGTTCTGGCTTCCGGGCCTTTCGACTGCCATCTCGGCCGCGGTCGTTGGTGGCGTCGTTTATTACGGCCTCGGCATCGCCGCCGGCGCGGACGAGAAGGCGCCGAGGGCCGCATGACTAGCGCGGCGAATTTGAAGTTCCGATCAGTTTCGCCGCGAGTTCGTTATGGGAACTTCAAATTCAAAGCCGCTACTCAAAACAATAAGTTGCTAGAGCTCCTTTGATTCCGAAGTTCGCATCGGAGGGGCCGCAATAGCTTGCGAACTTCAGAATCGGAGCTCTAGTGGTCCGATTCCAACATTCGCGCCCCTTCCCTGCATCCACTTTTGCGAATGTTAGAATCCAGGGATCACCAGCAAATTTAGGATTCTAGTGAAGTTTAGGATTTGACATTCGCTATTTGAAATTGCGGCCGGGTGGGTAGCGAATGTGAAATCCACTCCACTAGACGAGATGACCGGCTCGGCCTGCTGGGACAGCACAGGCCGGGCTTTTCCTCAAGCAAAAGGACTGCCAAACCATGAGCCTAGATTACGAAATCTACGATCTCGGGGACGTCAAGCTGCAGAGGGGCGCGACCTTGCGTGGCTGCAAGCTCGCCTACAAGACCTTCGGCCAGCTCAATGCGGCCAGGGACAATGTCATCGTCTACCCCACCTGGTACTCCGGCCAGCACTACGACAACGAATGGCTGGTCGGGCCGGGCAAGGCGCTCGATCCCGCGAAATACTTCATCATCATTCCGAATATGCTGGGCAACGGCCTGTCATCGTCGCCCAGCAACACGCCGGAGCCGTATAACGGGCCGCGCTTTCCCCAGGTCACGGCCTACGACAATGTGCGCGCGCAGCATCGGCTCATCACCGAAAAATTCGGTATCAAGCATATCCGCCTCGTCGTCGGCTGGTCGATGGGCGCGTTGCAGACCTTCCACTGGGGAGCGTTGTATCCGGACATGATGGACCTGCTGGCGCCGTTCTGCGGCTCGGCCAAGTGCTCGCGCCACAATTTCGTGTTCCTGGAGGGTGTCAAGGCCGCGCTTACCGCCGATGCTGCCTGGAAGGAGGGTTGGTACACCGAGAAGCCGGCGCGCGGGCTTCGCGCGGCGGCGCGCGTTTATGCCGGATGGGGTTTCTCGCAGGCGTTCTACCGCCAGCAGCTCGACATCAAGACCCTCGGTTACTCGTCGCTGGAGGATTTCCTGGTGGCCTTCTGGGAAGGCTTCTTCCTGCCGAAGGACCCGAACAACCTGCTAGCCATGCTGTGGACATGGCAGAACGGCGACATCAGCGACAACGAAATCTACAAGAAGGATTTCAAGGCGGCGCTCGGCGCGATCAAGGCGAGGTCGTTCGTCATGCCAGGCCAGACCGATCTCTACTTCCCGCCGGAAGATAGCGAGTTCGAGGTCGCGCATATGCCGAACGCGAAGTTCGTGCCGGTGCCGTCTGTGTGGGGTCATTTCGCCGGCGGTCCCGGCACCAACCCCGTCGACGTCGCCTTCATCGACACCAGGCTGAAGGAATTGCTGGCCTCGTGATGGCCAGCCATCGCGCGCCCCCGTCACCTGCAGAAAGACCGCGAGATTGTCCAGTCCTCCGTTGCTGCTTGACCAATACCTGATCCCCGACGAGCCATACTATCGGCCCCTGAAGGACGAAGTCGAACTGTTCAGCGCCGCCTATGCCAGCCGGATGCCGGTGATGCTGAAGGGGCCGACCGGTTGCGGCAAGACCCGCTTTATCGAGTACATGGCCTGGCGGCTTGGCCGATCGCTGATCACGGTGGCGTGCCACGAGGACATGACAGCGGCGGACCTGGTCGGTCGCTGGCTGCTCGATCCCGAAGGCACCGTGTGGAGTGACGGACCGCTTTCCACCGCGGTCCGTCACGGTGCGATCTGCTATCTCGACGAGATCGTCGAGGCCCGTCAGGACACCACGGTCGTGATCCATCCACTGACCGACGACCGTCGGGTGCTGCCGCTCGAGAAACGCGGCGAGTTGATCCATGCGCATTCGGATTTCCAGTTGGTGATCTCCTACAACCCCGGCTATCAGAGCGCGATCAAGGATCTCAAGGAATCCACCAAGCAACGGTTCGCGGCGCTCGATTTCGGCTACCCGGACCACTCCGCGGAAGTAGAGGTGGTGGCGCGCGAGGCCGGCATCGACCCCAGGATCGCTGACCTCCTCGTCAAGGTGGCGTCGCACAGCCGCCAGCTGAAAGGCCAGGGCCTTGACGAGGGCGCATCGACCCGGATGCTCGTCAACGCCGGCCGGCTGATCGGATGCGGCATCGATCTGAAGGGGGCGTGCGAGACCACAATTGTCGTGCCCTTGACTGACGATCCGGATACCAGGAACACGTTGCGCGACGTGATCTCAGCCTGTGCCTAACGGGATGACGCGGGTGACCGTCGCACGAATCTCTTCGCTCCAAGGCATCCGGTCCGGACGCCGGCTTGCGGCACGGTTGCGCGGACATGAACACGTATTCAAGGCCGCGCAGGCGGCGCAGGCATCGTTGCAGCGGCGGCCCGAATGGATCCACCGGCTCGCCGCCTGGGACGACGCGGTGCATGACCTGTTCGAAGCCAATCTCGGAGACGCTGTCGTCCTGAACTTCCTGCGGCTATCGGAGCAATGGCCGGCACAGCGGGCCGCCGACGATCTCCTCGCCGTTTGCCTTACCGTCAGGGAAATCGGATGCGGTGCCGGCAGCCGCGTCGCGCATGCGCTGCTGGCGGTAATGCCGCGGATTCTCTCAAGGCTCGCGACCGCCGACGCATTGATGACCCTGTTTGCCGCGTTCCGGCAATTGGTTGAGGCGGCGCCGGAATCGACTGGCCTTGTCGTCGGCCGGCTGGAACAGCTCCTGCGCCATGGTGATGCCGCCGATATTTCGGCGTGGATCTCGGCCGGCCTGCGGGCCGCCGGCGGCCGTGCCGCGCGCCGCCGGGCCTATTTCGCGCTCGACGACGCGCTCTCAGTGCGCCTGCTGTTCGGGCGCAGTGGCGCGGGGGACGATTTCTCGCGATTGGAAAAGCGGCTCGCTGCGACCACGCTCGCGCTGTGGAACAGGAGGGTGCGCTTCCGCAAGCTTGCGTTCGCACAGCTGCCCCCGGTGCCGCGACGGACCTCGCTCGCAGCGGGATTCATTGGGATGCCTGGGGGGTTTCCCGGTTTCGAAGGCGATCGTTCGGACAAGCTCTATCTGGCTGCATCGGCGCATGCGGGCGCGCACCTGGTTCATTCGAGCGTTCGCTTTCCGGTTGGGCGGCTGAAGCCGCTACAGCTCGCATTGGTCTCGCTGATTGAGGACGCCCGGGTCGAGACGCTGGCACTTCGCGACATGCCCGGCTTGCGCCGGCTCTGGCTGCCGTTTCACACGGCGGCGCCGTCGTCTCAGGCCACGGTGGCGGCACTGATGATGCGGCTGTCGCGCGCGTTGATCGATCCCGGCTATGAGGATCCGGATGCGTGGGTGGCGAAAGGTCGCGTGTCGTTCGCGGCGGCGGCCGATCGATGCAGCGATCCCGCGATTAGCCGCGAGATCGGCGGACTGCTGGGTAACGACATCGGGCAGATGCGGCTTCAGTTCAACGCCAAAAGCTACGTCGTCGAACCGGTGTATCGTGATGACAATCTGGCATTGTGGGATTTCGGCGACCAGCCGGACGAGCCGACCGAGGAGATCGAGCTTCCGGTGGACTCGGTGCGCCTTGAGCGGCGCGAGGAGACCGGGGCTGCCTTGGATGATACGGCGCGGCCTGACCAAACGATGCGTGCGCGCGCACGCAGCGTCAACTTGCTCGACGGCTTTCCGGTCGCGACGTATCCGGAGTGGGACTACGCGGCGAGGATCGAGCGGCCGGACTGGACCACAATTCTCGAGGCCGACGCGGCTGCCTCGGCAGCGCCCGACATGATGTCGCTTGACGATGACGCGGCGCGGCGCGCGACCACGGTGACGCGCGATGCCTCGATCGGCCGCCGGGTCCGCTACAAGGGCCAGCGCGACGGCGACTCGCTGGACATCGACGCGGCGATTGCACTGACGATAGAGCGCCGGGTCGGGCGCGCCGCCGAGCCGCGGGTCTATTTGCGTGACGCGCCGGGGCCCCGCGACCTTGCCATCCTGCTGCTGTTGGATCTGTCGCAATCGACCGCGGACCGGGACCGTCAGGGCCGGTCGGTTCTTGACGTCGAACGCAAGGCGGCGGCGATCATGACGGCGGCGGTGGAGGCCGCCGGCGATGCAATCGCCGTCCATGGATTCAGTTCCGACGGACGCGAGCACGTTCGCTATCTGCACATCAAGAGCTTTGAGGAGCGAATGGATGCCGTCGCGCGCTCGCGCCTTGCGAGCCTTGCCAGCAGTCATTCTACCCGGCTCGGATCGGCGCTTCGGCACGCCGGCAGCTATCTCGCGATGCAGCGTGCGTTCCGCAAGGCGCTGCTGGTGCTGACAGACGGAGAGCCGTCGGATGTTGACGTGAGCGACCCGCACTATCTCGCTGAGGACGCGCGGCGCGCTGTTCAGCAACTGCGCCGCGGCGGTATCGATACCTTCGCGTTCGGAATAGGCGGCGGCCCGCTTTCTCAACTCGATCGGATATTCGGCGAACGGCGCGCGCTGCGGGTGTCGCGCATCGAGGTGTTGCCCCGACGTCTGGTGCAGCTCTACGGGGAATTAAAGAAGTAGTGCTACGCAATAATCAAGCGATCAAATAGTAATAACTTTGGCGATATGTACGTCTCGTTACAGCTCATGCCTTCTTGATTCCCGAAGACGTTGCCAGTCCAAGGAATACGAGCACGGCCCGATTGAGGCGTAGGATATCCTCGTCGTCCAGACGCCCGATATGCGCACCGACCTTGGATTTCGGGACGGTAGTTACCTTGTCCACCATGAGTTGGCATGGGATGCGTAATCCATTGCGCTCATTCGGCTCGACAGGAAGCCGGAACAGAGGTGCGTCCGTGTCGTCGGTCGTGAACGCGCAGATCGTGATGGATTCAGTCCCGTCGAAACTGTCATCCTGAAGGATGACGACGGGCCGTGCCTTGCCCGCATAGTCCTTGCCGCCCGCGACGGTCCAGATGTCGCCGCGTCTCATTCATGCCCATCCGCTTCGTCAATGGATGTGGATACTGCGTCGATGAACGCCTGATCCTCGTGTGCACGGGAGCTTGCGGCCACGGCCAGCGACTGACGACGCGCCTCCGAGCGGAACGCAGGCGCGCGCACATCCGGGACCCAAATCTGGATGGGACGCAGTCCTTGCCGGCGCAGCCTTTCGCGATGCTCGCGAACTTTCACACGTGAGGGCTTCAGCTTTGGTGCAGACGCCATGGCAATTCTCCGGGATCGGTTACATGTAACCTAATATGGGTGAGGCTATTGACCAAGCCCCCCTTCATCGGATTGCGGGGGTTATTATAATTATATAATAATTTCAATTACATAAGAGTTCGAAGTTTTATTCTGAGTGGCGCGCCATTGTACGATTTTGCACGGTGCAGGACGATTTCACCGCGGTCAGCCCTACGACACCGCCGAATCGTCTCGCGCATCGCGAGCGTTCACGAATAGCGCATCGTGACGAGCAAGCGCACGGGATGCGCGCAAAGTTCCCCGACGGGCCGGGTGGGTGTTATTCGCAGCCGCGAGAGCTTGCCCATACTAGGACACGCGTCTGCGCAGTGGACTGCCGCGACTCTGACAAGACTGAGACATGATCCCCCCGCTAACATCGGATGATTCGTGGAGGTGGCATTGATGACCAGAGCCCAACCAAAGTCTTCACCGACGGATGACCACGCGAGACAGATCGCGCGCGCACTATCCAAGGGCCGGCCGCCCCCGTTCAGCGCCGACCTCGATGAATACTGCGTAAGCTCCCCGCGCGAAATCTTCGCGGCTTTTGCGGGCGCGGCCCGCCACATGCCCCCGGCCGGCAAGGACGAGGTGCTCGCTATCGGTTATCTGTTTCTGCTGCAACGGCTCCTCGAGCATCTGCGTTATCGAACCGATCGCGGCTATGCGGACGCGGCCAAGCTGATCGCGGATTTTCAGGCCGACGTCCTCGGACGGGTTGAGGCAGGACAGATCGATGCACGCATGCTCGCCTTCGTGGGAGGAGCGCTGCACCAATCGAAGATTCCAGCATCGCCAGAGCTTGCCGCGGCGTCAGCCAGACACGCCATCGATGTGGACGAGAGCCGGCCGCTTCCGGCTGACGTCCGCGCCGCGCTCGGCGGCATCATCGAGGCCTGCGGCGGCGATCCATTTGTGGTTGTCGGCTCGCTGATAGAAAACAGCCATGCCATGCCGGTGGAAACCCGCCGCTCCCTGGCAGGAGCCATGGCGCTCGCCGGGATCCCTGAAGCCCGCGCCGCCGCGGTTCTGTTCCTGCTCGATCCGGAATCAGCCATTCGCCGCGCGGTTGCCGGAGCGCTTGACCAGGTTGCCGCCTCGCTGACGCCGACGGATGTTCGGCGGCTGATTGCGATGCGCAATTGGCGACCGGAGGCCGAGCGAGCCGAGGTCGATGCTGTCATCCGCAAGGCGCGGGCGGCGGGGATCGATTGCGCGCAATGGGAGGCGGGCAGCATCGAAGCAGTTGTCGCCACGGCCATCGACGGTGCCGCAACGCAGGGCTTCCTGCTTGTGTCGCCGGCCGGACGGAAGAAGCGAATCTCGTCGGTCCTGACCAAAGGTGGGATTGCAGATGCCTGGAGCGTCGAGCCGGAGTCGCGCCGCCGGATCGAGGCGACGCTGGCCAGCGCAACGATGAGCGCCCCCACGCTCACAGTGTCGCGCCCGTATCTCGACCGCAGTGTGGCGCACCATCTGGCGCTCAGCACCGAAAAAGGGGACGCGCCGCCGTTGGGCCTGCTCCAGGTGGCCGAGACAATCGGCGGTGCCGACTGGCAACCGGCGCGGATGGTCTTCAACGAGGCTCTCGCCGGGCTGATCGCCGAGGTCCCGAAGGCGATGTGCGAGCCTGCGACGCTCGCCTCGGTGCTGCGCATGAGCGACCAACTCGCCGACATCGAGGTCATTGAAGAATCCTGGTTCGAGGACGATCCGCAGGTCGCGCAAGCAGTGAAGCGCGGACGCGGTGGTAATCGCGAAAAGCTTGCCAGCTATCTCTTGCAGAGCCTCATGGCGCGGAGCCGTGACAGATGGGGCGAGATCGTTCTGCGTACGGCCCTATGGATGCGCGAGGCTCCTCTGGAGGCCGATCTGTGCTGGCGCGAGCTTGTGCTCGTTGCGAAAGCGCTCGCCGACGGACGGGATATGACCGAGATCGGATTGATGCGCGATATCGCACTGCGGACGATCGCGGCGCTCGGAAGCGCTGGGCGAATGTGAGGGCGCCAGCGTCACTCCGATCGGGCGTAGCACGAGATCGCACGCCATCGTAGAGCTACAGGTTGGCGCGAACGCCGGGCTACCGCATCATAGGGCAATCGCGAAGCAGTAGTGCCCATCTTCATCGGCCGTGGCGCGCCATTTCGCCAGAGCACGCTGCGCCACTCCTGGGCGCTCTTGCCGTCCTCCATTTTCTGTGAGCGGCCTCCTTTCGACGTCATTTCATCGTCACATTCAGCGAGCGTCCAGCTGACGCAGCAGATGAGCGCATGAAGACCACGAAAGGAGAACGGTATGCTAAGGGACGCGAAAGTGGCAACCCGCCTTCCAGCCAAAGATCTGAATCGCGCGCGGGCATTCTACTCGGAGAAACTTGGGCTCGATCCGGTCGAACAGCGCGCGGGCGGGCTCCGTTATGTCTGCGCGGCCGGAGAGTTTGCAATCTTCGTCTCGGGCGGAGTGCAATCCGGCATGCACACGCAAATGGGCTGGGAAGTCGACGACATCGAGGCAACCGTGCGCGAGCTTCGCGCGCGGGGAGTCAAGTTCGAGGAGTATGACCTGCCCGGCCTCAGGACAGTCGATGGAATTGCAGAAATTGCAGGGAACTATCCCAGCAAGGGTACCGGTGAGCGGGGCGCGTGGTTCCACGACAGTGAAGGAAACTTGTTGGGAATCGGGCAGCCGGTTCGGGCCTGACGATTTGGCTCGGCCGCGGTTGGCAAGTCTTCATGTCGGATCACGGAATTGATCCATCAGCCGCCATGGAGATCGTCGCTGGATGGCCCACGACGAACAGAAAATTTGTCGTCGATTGCGCGTAGCGCAATATCGCAGGACGTCGCACATCGTCCTGTGGCGGCGCGTCCTCGACTGTCGCGTCATCGGATAGAAATCGCTGTCGTTGTGGAGCAGCGGCCTGCGGTTCTCGATACACCAGGTGCCGATCAGCAAGTCGATGGTCTTGCGGACAGTGACGCCGCGCTTGCGCAAAGAGCGGAAATTATGGGCCGCAGAGACCGCGATCCCGTTACCCGCCATTGACACAATTTCGAAGCGCCCCAGCGGAGCCTCGACTTCCCCGGCCGCCCGCTCGCTTTTCCAGGCCTTGCAGCACTTCGCAAAAGCATCAAATCCCCAATGATGATCTCGTTGGTTCCGAGGACCGCGCGCAGGCGTCGAACGTGGGGCGCATTGCGGCCGTTGAGGAAGTCGATCCATACGTTACCATCAACGACGATCACGCGGTCCCTCGCCCTTTGCGGTTGCGGGCGAGGTTGCCGCGCCAGCGGTATTTGCCGAAGGCCGCACCGACATCCCGCTGCAGTCGCAGCCTGATCATCAAACGAAGCGCCTGTTCTCCCGTCTGCTTCTTGGTTGCCTGCCCGGAAGCCTTCTGAGCTTCTGCCATCAGCGTATCGTCGATCTCGATATTGGTGCGCATTGGCGGCGCTCCGTTCTATGTGTATAATTTAACTATATGACACACATTCGCTTTTCCCGCAGCAGTCGCAGAATAAAGCGGCGAAATATACAACCGCGAATTCTTGGCAAAGGACGGCGGCAGTTTGCACGTGCGCGTCTCGCGTAAGGAACTGTGAGATCAGCCTCGGCATTCGTCCGCTCCGCCCATCGGACCGAATACTGAAGAACAAGGAAGCCTACACAACGACGCTCCTGCGGCTTTCTCCGCAACCCGCTAAGCCGCCCGGCTATGCCCCTCGTCGCCGAACAGATGGACCTTGTTGCGGCCGGCGGTCTTCGCATCGTAGAGCGCGATGTCGGCTTCGGCGAACAATTCGGTGATCCGCCGGCGATGCGGGCGGCCGACGAGAGCGGCTCCAATCGAGGCGCCGACCTCGATGCGAAGACCGTTCCAGAAAAGCGGCTGGCTCAACATCACGACGGTCTGCTGCAGCACGCGCGCGATCCGGGCAGGATTTGTCGGAGCACGCAAGATGATCGCGAATTCGTCGCCGCCGAGCCGGCCGATCAGGCCGGCATTGTGGAATGCCCGCTGCAGGCGTCCCGCGACCTCGCACAGACATGCGTCTCCGGCCGAATGGCCGAACGTATCGTTGAGTTCCTTGAAATGATCGAGGTCGATCAGGACGAGGGCTGACGCGAAGCCGTGATTCAGGCTGTCGCCGACCACCTCGCTATAACGGGCCTGGAAAACGAATCGATTGGCGAGCCCGGTGAGCGGATCGGTTTCCGCTTGCTGTCGCAGGCTCTCGATGGCTTGCCGGTCGGAGGTGATGTCCTGTTTGGAGCCGAAGATCCGCACCGGCCGTCCGGCTTCTCTTACCATGTCGATCGAAAGGCGCATCCAGCGCCTTTCACCGCGCCAGGTTCTGATCTCGGCATCGAGCGTTACCGCGCGACCGCTCCGGATCACCTCGGCACGAGCGAGTTCCATGTTGCGCCGCGATTCGTCGACATAGAGGTCGACGATGCTCGCGCGCCGCAGCGGGTTGCCCATCGGATAGCCGAAGATGTCGTAGACGCCCGGAGTCCAGGTCAGGCGCTCGGTCTCGAGTTCACATTCCCAGGCGCCGATGCGAGCGATATTCAGGGCCTGATCATAGAGGCGCAGGCGAACCGCGTCCGACTGAGACGTAAGCGCATGGCCTGCTTCATCTCTCATCGATGATCCGGCATCATTTCGGGATCTTGCCCATGTGTCCAAGAACTAGGGCTGCCGTGTTAACGAACTCTATACGTCCGCCGGCGCCCGGACGCCGAGGCGCAGAATTCTGGCGGCGTTTTTCAGGAAGAAGCGGGATGCAGTTGAACTGGCCACGACCGCAGCATGCCCGCGGACTGAAGCCCGCTTTCGGCGGCTGCGCCGGTCAGCCGGCCGGTCCAGCCGAAGCGATACGAGGCAGCGAGATTGAATTCGTTCGAGCTTCCAGCATTCGTTGCTGTTGATTTCTGTCCGCCTTGCCGGAGCGAAAGGCCGTCGACGTAGTTATCCGAGGTATACTGGATACCGCAGCGCGGCTGGCGCGTTTCGGCTTAGTCGCCGAAAGCTGAAAGGAAGCGCCGCTACACTGGAACGAATCAACCCTTCTCACTAAGAACGGCCCGTCAACCCGTCCCCGGGCTGCCAATCATCGGAAGCGCCATGCCGACCGCGAACGCCGAAACAGCAAAACTCCTGCTCCTGGAAAACGTCAACGACAGCGCGGTCGAACTGCTCCGCAGTTCCGGCTTTCCGGATATCGAGCGGCTGTCGAAGGCGCTGGATGGAGATGCCCTTCGTGCTGCCGTCAAGGGCGTTTCGGTGCTGGGGATCCGGTCCAGGACGTCGTTGACGCAGGAAGTGTTGACGGCGGCCGATCGCCTGATCGCGGTGGGCTGTTTCAGCGTGGGAACGAACCAGGTCGATCTCGAGGCGGCCCGAAAATGCGGCATTCCCGTCTTCAACGCGCCGTTTTCAAATACACGCAGCGTCGCCGAACTTGTTATCGGCGAAATCGTCATGCTGCTTCGGCAGATCTTTCCGCGGTCGGTCTCGGCGCATGATGGCGGCTGGGAAAAATCTGCAGCCGGCAGCCGTGAGGTGCGCGGCCGGACGCTCGGCATCATCGGCTACGGCAACATCGGCTCCCAGCTATCGACGCTTGCTGAAGCGATGGGAATGCGTGTCATCTACTTTGATCGCACCGACAAGCTCCGTCACGGCAATACGGAGCCGGTGGATCGGCTCGAGATGCTGCTGGCGCAAAGCGACGTGGTCAGCCTGCATGTTCCGGAGACCCCGGAAACGCACAACATGATTGGCGCGCAAGAACTGCGAGCGATGAAGCCCGGCGCCTTGCTGATCAACAACAGCCGCGGCACGGTGGTCGATCTGGACGCGCTCGCGGCCGCGCTTGCCGACGGACACCTCGCGGGCGCGGCGGTCGATGTCTTTCCCGTCGAGCCTTCGTCAAATTCGGAGCGCTTCCAGAGCCCGATTCAGGGCCTCAAGAACGTGATCCTGACGCCGCACATCGGCGGCTCAACCGAAGAGGCGCAGGATCGAATCGGCAGGGAAGTCGCACGCAAGCTGGTCGACTATATCATCAATGGATCCACCATGGGCGCGGTCAATTTTCCGCAAGTGCAGCTTCATGAGCGTGCGCATGGTGTGCGCTTCAGCCACGTTCATCACAATGTGCCGGGAATGCTGAGGCGCCTGAACGAGGTGTTTCTCCAGCGCGACATCAACATCGCGGCACAATATCTCGAGACCGACAGCGAGATTGGCTATGTCGTGCTCGACCTGGATCTGGTTGGCCACGACTGCGGCGAACTGCTGCAAGAAATCCGCGGCCTCGACGGTACGATCAGCGCAAGGCTCGTCTACCAGCACTGAACCAACGACGGTGCCCGCAGGCGTTTTCCGTTTCCGATCGGCGTTGCGTCATCCATCATTCTCGCTAGGATTGTACCTGCACCGGTGAATTTCACCGGGCGGAAAAATAGTCCGGGAGGGATGATGAAGATCTTGGGCAGCGTTGCCGTTGCGGCAATTTTGTCGGTAAGCGGTCCATTCGCTCGCGCCGAGGAAACCGTGATGTTCCCGGATGTGAGCGGCAAGATGGTTCGTATTCCGATCGCACACACCTACGAACAGTGCCGCAAGAATGGTCGTCATCTCCACTACCCCGACGCCGATAGCCACGCCTGGTGCTCCCAGCATTGCGACGGCAAGATCTGCAAGTAGCCAGTTTCCATCTGGGGTCGGCGGCGTGGGCGCAAGCCTGTGTGGGTGAAGATCGCCAGTACCGCCGATCTGAAGTCCCTGCACCACAAGCGTCGAATTCGATCAGGGACTTCAGATCGATAAAGCGGTACTAGAATCAATAAGTTTGTGAGTAGCCCATGACTTTCCGAAGTTCGTGAAGGCGGGCGCTGCGATGGAGCGCGAACTTCGGAATCAAAGGAGCACTAGCCAATTATGTGATTCTAGTGCGGTTTAGAATTTGAAGTTCCTATGACGAGATTACCGCGAAACTGATAGGAACTTCAAATTCACCGCACTAGCGATCAACCGTCGACGCATGCTCCGGCCGCAAGCTCCCTGATTGATGGCGGCGCCGCTGGCCTCATGACTAGAAACACGCGGTGAGTGGTCGACCTTCGTACGGCTTGCGGTTCCAGGGAAACCAATCCAACTTGGCCCACAAGAGGCCGCGTTGATGATTGGAATGTTTTTTGAAGTGATGCCGCGCGAGGGGCACACCACGAGCTACTTCGAATTGGCAGCCGCCCTGAAGCCCGAACTGGAGCTGAGCGGCGGCGTGTTGTTCGTCGATCGCTACACCAGCGCCGACAGGCCTGAGGTCATCCTCTCGCATCAGTGGTGGGCCGATGAGGAGGCGCTCGTCCGCTGGCGCCAGCACACCCAGCACCGCTCGATCCAGCGCGCCGGGCGCGAGCAGCATTTCAGGGACTATCGAATTCGGATCGGCCCTGCCGTGGATTCCACGCGGGGCGCTTCCGCGGCCCGTGCCCTCTGGGTCTCTTATTACGACGCCGAACCGGCGGGACCTGTCGACGGCGAACTGTTCAAGAGCGTTTATCGGGAAGCGAAGTTTCTCGTGCTTTCCGAGCGGGCGCCCAACGCGCAGGGCGCAGCAGCAGACAGCAAGATTTTCGAGATCACGCGCGACTATACCATGTACGAGCGAGCCGAAGCGCCGCAGCAATATCCGCCGGTCGAGCGCCGCTAGCGCGGCACGACAGGCGCAGCAGTCGGAAGAGTGGCGGTCGTATCGCTGCTTGAGGATTTGCGCAGCCGAATTTCAATGCGCCGGCGCTGCTGAATGTCGCCGGACGAGCCCGAGATCGCAAGCGTCTCGTCGGTGTTCACGAGCTGCGCGCCGGATAGCGGAATCAGTTTGTAACCGGCGAGCAGCGGGCTTTGGCGCAGCACGCTTACCACAGCGACGGCACGTGCAAGCCCAAGCCCCGCATTGTCCGCAGGCACCAGGCTGACGACCCCGGCCTCGCTCTTCAGGACCGGCAAGAGCTCGCGGTCGAGGTTGGAAAACTGGCGCACTCCGATCGGGCGTTCATCGGTGTGACCGACGACCTCGATGATATCGACGTCGTATTTGCGGATGTAGTCGAGGATTTCGCCCGGGGTCCTGGTGAGCAGCGTTTCCTGAAAGCCCGGCGACAACTCCGCGCTTCCCGATTTGAAGAAATAGCCGTCGGCCTCGCTCATCCGGATGATCGGAGGCCATTGATGGCCGCCGGGGCCCTGGGTCATGCCCCGCGTCAGCGTATCGAGCACGGCCTGCGCGGAAACCGGCGGGTCGCCGGGCTTGATCATCGCCCGATTGATGGCACCGACGATTTCGGCGTCGTGAAGGGCCTTGTCGACGTCGATGTTGCTGGCGCGCAGGGCCGCGATATTGGCAAGGCTTTCGCGAAGGTCCTTGACGGAGATGGTCTTCTCGATGTCCTTGACGACGCTGCGGCTATCCACCAATTCGCGCCAGTACTGGTCGATTGCCTGGGGATCGCTCAGGCCCGAGAGGCTTTCGACCTTCTCGGCCACCGCCGCGCTCTTGCTCAGCGAATTGACCACGTCGCGGATCTGCTCGTTTTGCGCCTTCTCCTCTTTAAGTGCCTGCTCGGCGGCGATGCGCCTGCTTTCCTCGCGTTTCAGGAAAGTTGCCATCGCGATCAACAGACAAAACACCAGAAGCACCATGATTTCGGCCATGGTGAGCCCGAGCACGAGCCCGCGCCGGTACGATGATCGCTCCTGGAGTATCTGCCCTTCCATCTTGCTTTAGCTCTATCTCCGTGGGCTTTCGTTCGATCGTGGCGCCATGAAGCCGAGCGCACGGGGGATGATCCCGCGTCGCGTGGCCTGTATTTCGATCAGTAACTCCCTCATCGCAGTCACGACGCCTTGCGCATGCCGCAGGTTGATCTCGGCACTCCGGGCCTGGTTCTGCGCGTTGTCATTCAGTGCATCGACCGATTCGGTCAGGCGCTCGATCATCGGCACCAGTTGCGTTGCGATGGCCTCTTCGGAGGTCCGGTGCGTGGTGAGACGGGCGAACAGCGCGTCGATCGATTCCACGATACTGGCGGTGTTCGTGGCGAGTTCTTCTCCTTCCTGAACGAGGTGCCTCGACACGTCGAGGACTTCGACCGTTCTCTTGTTCAGGCTTGCCAGTGTCGCGCCGGAGACCCTGGAGGATTCCTCGAACGGCAGACTGGCGTTCGTCGCAAGCTTCTCCAGTTCGCTGACAAATAGTCGATGCGCCCGTCCGACGCTTTCCCGCATCTCGTCCATGGCATCGGCCAGGGATTGCTGGGTCATGCGCCGGAAGTTGCCGA